>LR778114.1:1927752-2570337 GCA_902809825.1 Candidatus Hydrogenisulfobacillus filiaventi | reverse complement strand
CGCCCCGGCAGGGGCTTGTCGGCTTCCGGGCGCGTCCCTTTGCCATGTTTCGCGTCCTAACGGATCAGACCAGGTCGGGGATGGCGGACGGTGACGGACGGGCCGCCCGTCGCCGCCTTGCCGTGGTCCCGGTGGCGATGATATAATAGCGCTAACTTTGCGCGGGACGGGGGAGGTGAGGGGGTTGAAGCGGACTTACCAGCCCAACCGTCGCCATCGGGCCAAGGTGCACGGGTTCCGGAAGCGGATGTCGACGGCGGCCGGGCGTCGGGTATTGAGCCGGCGGCGGCGCAAGGGGCGTAAGCGGCTGGCGGGATGACGCGCACGTCATTTGAGCGCCTGCGGCGCCGCCAGGAGTTCAGCCGGGTGTTCCGGCTGGGGCGTACCGTTGGAGACCGGAATCTTATCCTGTTCGTGCTACCCTTGGGGTCAGTCCCTCCGGAGGGGGCGGATGCGCCGCCGGCGGGAGTGACGAGGGTTGGTGTTGCCGCGGCGCGGTCGGCCGGGTCCGCTGTGAAGCGTAACCGGATTCGTCGGCGCCTTCGGGCGTTGTTGCAGGAAATCGGCCCGCCGGAGGTGCCCCTGCAACTGGTGGTGCTGGGCAAAGCCCGGGTGCTGGAGGCGCCTTGGCCGGAACTGGTGCGGTCCGGCCGGACGCTCCTGGCGCGGGCGAGCCGTTTGGCCCGCAACCGAGGAGGCTAAAGCGACATGGGCGAAGCGGTCAAGCGTCTGCTCATCGCGTTGGTGCGGTTCTATCAGCGGTTCATCTCCCCGTTAACACCGCCGTCCTGCCGGTATCAGCCGACCTGTTCCCAGTATGCGGTGGAGGCCTTGACCAAATACGGCGCCGTCAAGGGCACCTGGCTGGCCACTGCGCGGGTGCTGCGGTGTCATCCCTTTCATGAAGGCGGGTACGATCCCGTCCCCTGAGTCAAGGAGGGGCCTGAATGGCAATCTGGTCCGGGTTTTTGGATATCCTGCGTGCCGGCCTCACGACCTTTACCCAGCTCGGGGGCGGAAACTACGTGGTGGGGGTTATCCTCCTCACGGTCGCGGTGCGGCTGGTGCTGTTGCCGTTGGGCTTGACCCAGATCCGGTCCATGCAGAAGATGGCACGGCTTGCCCCCCGCCAGCAGGAGCTGCGGATCAAGCACAAGGATGACCCGCAAAAATTTCAAATGGAGTTGATGGCCCTTTATCGGGAGGAAGGGGTCAATCCCGCCTCCGGCTGCCTGCCCCTGCTCCTGCAGTTGCCGGTCATGTACGGGCTGTTTGAAGTCCTGCGCACCTATCCCTATCACGTCGGGCACGGCTTGCTGTGGCTGCAGAACTTGAACCAGCCAGACCCCTACTATGTGCTGCCGGTGCTGGTGGCGGTGACCACCTTTCTGGTTCAGAAACAGGCCTTCGCCATTACCCCACCCCAACCCGGGACCGAAGGCAGCCAGAAGATGATGCTCTGGATGATGCCGGTGGTGCTGGGCTATGCGGCCGCCCGCTTCGGGTCAGGGCTGTCGCTGTATTATGTGTTTTCTAATATCTTCCAGATCGGGCAGACGGCCCTCTTTATGCGGCCGGCGGCGGCCAAGCCCGCGGCCGCCGTGCCGCTGGCCACCCGTCCGGTGGTGCGGGCTCCGGGCGGGCCGGCCCTGCAGTCCCCGCCCGCGCCTGCCCCGGAGGCCGCCCCGGAGGAGCCGGCGGCCCCGGCGCCGGTGGCCGCTGCCCCGGTCCCCGAAGGGGGCGGGCCGGCGGCCGTTCCGGAAGCGGGGGGGCGGCCCGCATCCGGGACCCGTAAGGGTTCCGGCCACAAGGGCAAGCGGTCCCGGCGGAAAAGCGGCCGCGGCTAGGCTGCGGCCGGCAGGACCACCTGGCGGCGGCTGCTCGGGGAGCGGCCGCCGCCGGCCTATAGGGGGGCGGCGGCGTGACGGGCCCGCAAGGGGTAGTGGAGGCGTGGCTGCAGGCGGAGCACGGCTTGCGCCTGGAGCCGCAGGTATGGGAGCAACTGACGGCTTACGTGGCCGCGGTGCGGGCGGCCCCCTTCAACCTGACGGCCTGGGAGGAAACGGACCTGTGGTTTAAAGGGGTAGCGGACAGCCTGGCCGGCTTGGCAGTGTGGAACGGAGCCGGGCCGGCCGCGGACATCGGCAGCGGCAACGGCCAGCCGGGCCTGGTGCTGGCCATTGCCCGGCCGGAGGCGAGCTGGGTGCTGGTCGAGGCGCGCACGAAGCGCGCCGCCTTTTTGGCGGCGGTGGTCAGGGAGCTGGGCTTGGCAGCCCGGGTGGAGGTGGTACCGGAGCGGGCCGAGGAGTGGCTGCGGCACCGGCCGGCCGGGGCGGCTACGGTGGTGGCGCGGGCCCTCGGGCCCCTGGCGGTCACCGCCGAACTCACGGTGCCGGCGGCCCGGCCCGGGGGCCGGATTCTGCTCTGGCGGGGGCCGGAAGCCGGCCGGGAGGTGGAGGCGGCCGCAGCTTGGCTGGCCCGGCTGGGTGCCCGTCCGGAACGGCTGTGGTCGTATGCGTTGCCGGCCGGGCGCGGGCACCGGGTGCTGGTGGCGCTCCACAAGGTGGCGGAGACGCCCGACCGGTACCCGCGCCGGGGGGGCGCCCTGGGACGGTAAAATCTGCGGCAGAGGCAGGAACCCTCCGCGTGGCCGGCGAACCTTGAATGAGCAGCAGCGGAACCAGGCGGGTGCGGGAGAAGGGTCGCGAGGACATGGGTCGCACGATCGCGGTGGCCAACCAGAAAGGCGGCGTCGGCAAGAGCACGACCGTCATCAATCTGGCGGCCTATCTGGCCGAGTCCGGACAGCGGGTGCTTGCGGTGGACGCCGATCCACAGGGCAACACCACCACCGGCCTCGGGATCGACAAACAGACGTTGGAGGTCTCCGCCTATGAGGTACTGGTGGAAGGCCGCCCGTTAATGGAGGCCCTGGTGCCGACCGACTTCCCCAGTCTGCACGTCGTGCCGGCCACCATGGACCTGGCCGGGGCCGAGGTGGAGATGGTTGGCTGGCCGCGGCGGGAACGGCGGCTGGCGGAAGTCCTGGCCCCGGTCCGGGACCGCTATGATGTGGTTCTGATTGACTGTCCCCCCTCCCTCGGCCTGCTGACCGTAAATGCCCTGGCGGCGGCGGACGGGGTGATGATCCCCATCCAATGCGAATTTTTCGCCCTGGAGGGCCTGTCCCAGCTGCTGGCCACCATCGAGCTGGTGCGCGACCGGTTGAATCCCGGACTGACCTTGGAAGGGGTGGTCCTGACCATGTTCGACGGCCGCACCAACCTGGCGCAGCAGGTTGAGCAGGAGGTCCGAAACCATTTTGGGGATAAGGTGTACCGTACCGTGATTCCCCGAACGGTCCGGCTTAGCGAGGCGCCGAGCCATGGCCTGCCGATCGTGCGCTACGATCCCCGCTCCCGGGGGGCGGAACAGTATCAACGTCTGGCTGAGGAGGTGTTGGCCCATGTCCAGGCCCAAAGGATTGGGCAAGGGTTTGGCGGCGCTGATTCCGGAACGGACGCCGCCCGTCGCCGGCGCGCCTGAGGTCCGCACCCTGGCGGTGGCTGATATCGCGCCCAATCCTTATCAGCCGCGGCAGGATTTCAACGTCGACGCCATGACCGAGCTGGTGGAATCCGTACGGCGGCACGGCATCCTGCAACCGCTGCTGGTCCGGCCACGGGGGAACGGCTTCGAGCTGGTGGCCGGGGAACGGCGGCTGCGGGCGGCCCGGGCGGTGGGCCTGGCCACGGTGCCGGCGTACGTGCGCGACGTGGATGACCGGGAAGTCATGGAGATGGCCCTGGTCGAGAACCTGCAGCGTGCGGACCTCAACCCCATTGAGGAGGCGCAGGCGTATGCCCGGCTGATTCAGGAGTTCGGTTGGACCCAGGAGGATGTCGCAGCCCGGGTCGGCCGTTCCCGGCCGCAGGTGGCCAACTACCTCCGCATCCTCCACCTGGAGGAGGCCATCCAGGAGCACATCCGCCAGGGCAGCCTGACGGTAGCCCACGGCAAGGTACTGCTGACGGTCGACGACGGCGCGCGACGACTGGCCCTGGCGGCCGAGGCTGTGCGCCAGGGCTGGACAGTCAAACAACTGGAAGCAGCGGTGGCGCATCGCGCCATCCCGGCCCCCGCCCGTCCTCAGCCGGATGCCCACCTGAAGCAGATTGAATCCGAGCTGCGGCGGCGGTTCGGGACCCGGGTAGCCTTGCGCGGGAACGCCCAGAAAGGCCGCATCGAGATCCCCTACCGGACCTTGGAGGAACTGGAGCGCATCCTGAGTCTTCTGGAGCCCGGCACCCCCGGAGAGGACGGGTTTGTGGTTTAATTGTTCCCCAGGGAACATCCTGTGAGGAACCAAAAAATGGAAACCGGTGCAGCCGGGGAAGGCACCTTACCATGATCCTGGCCGGAGCCTTGATTAATACCGCCGGCATTGCCGCCGGCTGGCTGGCGGGGATGCTGTGGGGCACGCGGTTGCAGGCCGGGTTCCGGGAACAGGCGCTGCGGATTATCGGGCTGACGGTGGTGGTCATCGGGCTCAAGATGGCCTGGCCGCTACCCGACCCGGTGCTGGCCCTCGTGTCTCTGGTGCTGGGCAGCTGGTTGGGTTCCGCGGCCGGCATTGAGGCGGCCCTCGACCGCCTGGGCCGGTGGGCGGAATTGCGGGCCGGCGGCGGTTTCGGCCAGGGTTTCATCACCGCCAGCCTGGTGTTTAACGTGGGCGCCATGGCTATCGTCGGCTCGGTGCAGGCCGGGCTCGACCAGGCCCCCGTGATTTTGGAGACCAAGGCGGTTCTGGACGGGATTACCGCCTTCCTGTTGACAGCGGCGGCGGGCTGGAGCGTGATTCTGGCGGCCCCCGTCACCCTGGTCTATGAAGGGGCGTTGTCGCTGGCAGCCGGGCTGGTGGCCGGGCACGTGCACGGGCCGGTGGTGACCGAGGTGACCGTGGTGGGCGGTATCCTGGTCGCGGCCGTGGGGGTGAACCTGGTGAGCGGCCGGTCCCGGCTGGCGGTGGGGGACCTGCTGCCGGCCCTGGTGGTGGCGGGGTTGCTGGCCGCGGTCGCGTCGGGGGCCTGGTAATCCATTGCATGGAGGCGGACGGATTGACGCAGGCGTTGCACTGGTTGGCGGCGCAGGCTGTGGTGGTGGAGGCGGGGGCTGCCGTGCTGGCCCTGCTGGCGGTCATCCTGGCGGTATGGGCGTTGCTGGTGGCAGCGGCGGCGGGACGGCGGAGGCGGCGGGCGCCCCGGGCGGTGGTGCCGGCCGGGGACGGGGTGGCGGAAGCCCTGGGGGTGCTGCAGCAGCAGCTCCAGGACCTGGAGCACCGGATGGGGACCCTGGAGAACCGCCAGGCGCTGGCGTTGTCGCGGGTCGGGATGGTACGCTTCAACCCCTTTGCGGACACCGGGGCGGACCTGTCGTTTGCGGTGGCGCTCCTGAATGCCGGCGGTGACGGGCTGGTCCTGACCGGCCTCTGGGGTCGGGACGAGGTGCGGGTTTACGCGAAGCCGGTGGAAGGAGCGCAGAGCCGCTATGCGCTCAGTGAGGAGGAGCGGGCGGCCATCGACCTGGCGATGCGGGACCGGCGCCAGGCGTCACCCTAACCGGAGAGGCTTTCGATGAGGGCATCAGCGATGATGTCCGCCATCTTCATGACCACGGCCAGACGGGTATTCTGCAGCACGAAGTATTCCATAAATCCGCCTACGTTGACGGTGGCGGTAATGTGGTAATCCCCTACCGCCGGCAGTGACTTGTTGACGCCGGCGCCCGGCCGGATCGCCCCCCGCCCCAGGGAAATGGTGCCGATGGTTTCCAGACGGCCCAGACAGGCATCGACCGCCAGCACTGTCGCTTCGGTGAGCCGCAGCTCGCGCAAGGCGCCCGGCAGGTTGGCGGCATGAACCGGATGGTCCAGGGTACCGGCGATGCGGATGCCGGGCAGATGGGCCCGCATCAGACGACTCCCCACCAACGGCCCCAGCGCATCCCCGGTGGACCGGTCGGTTCCGATACATAAGATGAGCGTAGGCGGCCGCAACGCCGCCCACAACCGCCGCAGCAGGCCGGCCAAGGTGGCGGCCGCATCGGGATCGTTCATGTGCACCCGTTGTTCGGCGGGCATTGCGGCCCCCCGCGAGAGCGGCAGACTGTCGGCCAAGGGGGGCCCTCCTCCCTTTGCCCTCTCCGGAATGATCCGGCGATGTGCAGGCGGGTGCCTGCGAGCGGCTCCAGCCTCATTTTACCCCAAGTGACATAGGGATGTATCGGTCCGGGCCACGGACCGGAAGGGTGAGGGGCGTGGGCGGACGCGGCAAGCGGGTGGCCACCATCGGCCTGATGTTTATCGGCGCGGTGGCGGGAGCCGGATTCGCCAGTGGTCAGGAAATCTGGCAGTTCTTCGGGCGCCACGGGCCGGCCGGCCGGTGGGGCCTGCTGCTGGTGGTTCTCAGTTTCTGGGTAGTCGGGGTCCGGGCCCTCGAACACGGGCAGGCCAGCCAGGGCCGCCTGGACCGGTTCCTGGCCGGCTTTTACCCCCCGCGTTGGGTGCCGGTGCTGGAAGGTGCCTGGTTGGCCTTTCTGGCCGGACAGATGGCGCTGGTGGCGGTAGGGGCGGGCTGGACGCTGGGCGATTTGACGGGCTGGCCCCGGGTATGGGGAGCGGGCCTTACCATGCTGTTGACGGTGGCCACAGTGCTGGGGGGTGCCGGGCGCGTGCTCCGGGTCAACAACCTTCTGACCCCCTTGTTGATGGCATTGATGCTGGCGGTGGCCGGCCTGCACCGGCCGCATGGGGTGCCGGCGCCGGGGGCGGCCGGGGGCTGGTGGCACTCAGCCGGTTTGTACGCGGCCTATAACGGTCTCATGGGCCTGGTGGTGCTGATCGCGTTGGGCCCCCAACTGCGGGCGCGACCGGAACGGCTGGCGGCGGCCGGGCTGGGGGCGTTGGGCCTTGGGGCACTGGCCCTCGCGGTCTGGGCGGTGGTAGCCACCTTGCCCCAACCGGGCCAGCTGCCGATGGTGGAGGCAGCCCGCCGCATTGGTCCCGGCTGGGGCCGCGCTTACGCACTCGGCCTTTGGGTGGCCCTGTTCACCACCGGTGTAGGCGAAGGGTTTGCGCTCGTCAGCCGTTTCGGCCGCCGGGCGGCGTGGAGCCTGCTGCTGGCGGTCGGGCTGGCCGGCTGGGGGTTCCGGGAACTGCTGGTCACCCTCTATCCTATAATGAGTGTGTTAGCGGTTCTCTTCCTGTTGCCGCTGATCCGGCATCCGCGGCAGATCCCCTCTTTGTGAGCGACCGGGTTCCGGCAACGTTCCCCTGGGTAACCGGCGTTATACTGCGGGGGGGTTGACGGCACCCCGGCGGCCTGTTCCTGGCTGCCGGGAGGTTTTGGGTAATCTGACCAAGGGAGGCCGGGTCACGGCCGCGGGCCGGCCGGGGGGAGGGCCCGCCTCCCCCCGGCCAGGGAACGGACCAGGAAATGGCGGTGGGGGACGTTAGCAGCGGGGAGCGGACGGCAGGCGGTGCGCGGGGTCAACTCATGAAGGGGCGTTGGGGCAGGCCGGGCCGTTGGCAGGTTCCCGTCGGGCGGTTGCTGCAGTGGCTGGGGCCGGTGGCGGTGCTGATAGGGTTACGGGGCTGGTGGGCTGCCCTCCCGGGCTGGGCTGCGTTGGGTCTCGGGACCCTGTTGGCGGGCGCGGTGGCCCAGACCGGGCTGGGCCTCGCCCGGCTTTGGCGGCGGAGCCTGGGGCAGATGGCCCGGGACACCGGCCTGCTCGGGATACTGGCCCTGGCCGGCTGGGCGGGCACCCGGCTGGCCGTGGCTGCCGGGGGAGGGGCGGTAGACCCGGCGTTGCTGGCCCTGGCCGCGGTGTATCTCGTGAATCTTTGGCCGGCGGTGTAGGGTGAGGATCGGAAAGGGGGGGAACCCGGTGTCCACGCCGCGCTGGCTGGACCTGGCGGTTGCCGCCTATATCCTTTGGGGAATGATTGGGGGCTTGCGGCGGGGGTTCGTGCTGCAGGTGCTGAGCCTGGCCGGATACCTGGCCGGGGTGGTGGTGGCTGCCCGCTGGGGGGGCACGGTAACCCGGGGTCTATTGACGGTGATTCCGGTGCGGCACTGGGTCCTGGCCCTGCTGCCCCCGAATCTGCCTGCCGGTAGCCCGTTGGCGGGACAAGCCCTGACCTGGGCCCGGGGCTTGACCTGGGTGCTGGTGTTCCTGCTGCTGGTGGGCTTCGCCGAAGCGGCGGGACGGGCGGTGGGTCTGGTCCTCACCCGGGTACTGCACCAGGCCCGGCTGACCGGCACCTTGAACAGTCTGGGCGGCGGGGTGGCCGGGCTGCTGGAACACGGCCTGCTGGCCGGGCTGCTGCTGACGCTGGTGTTGACCGCGCCGCTGGTGCACGGCACGGTCGTAGCCCATACCATCCGTCAGGCTCCCCTCGCTAGCGACCTCGTGCGCTGGTTTGGGCGGGTGGCCCATCTGCCGGGGGTTTGGGCTCTGTGACCGCTTTGCGCCTGCCGTTGCTGAACCCCGCGGCCGAGCGTCAGCTGGCCGCCCACCTGGCCGGCGTCATCCTGATTGTCGTCCTGGCCTGGTGGGGCGGGGTGGTGGCCCGTCGGGCGCTGGAGCACGTGGAGCGGCGGCGGGCCGGGGAGAACGACCTCAGCTGGTCCCGCAAGCGCACCCTCTACCGGTTGCTGGTCTCGGCTGTCCGTTACGTGCTGGGCTTTGTGGCCGTGGTCATGGCCCTGGACCTGTTCGGGTTTCACACCGGGTCCCTGCTGGCCGGGGCCGGGGTGGTGGGCCTGGCGGTCAGCTTCGGGGCCCAGGGCCTGGTGCAGGATGTGGTATCGGGTCTCATTCTGATGTACGAGGACCCGTTTGCGGTCGGGGATCACATCGTCCTGCCGGGGGGAACGGCGGGCACTGTCGAGGAGCTCGGCTTGCGGGCTACCATCCTGCGGGGCGGTGAGGGGGAGCGGGTGTATCTCCCCAACCGCCTGATTTTGCAGGTGACCAATCTGTCCCGCCGGGCGCCGGTGGCTCGGGAGATCCGGCTGGCCTTCCCGGTCGCACTGCCGCCGGAAAAGGTGCGGATCCTGTTGCAGGAAGCAGGCGCCGCCTTGGGCGAGGCGCCGGAAGTGCTAGGGGTGGTGGACCTGACCGGCACGCAACAGGTCTGGGGCGTGCGGCTTCCGTCCGCGGGGCCGGAAGGTGCGCGGGCGGCAGCGGCCTTCCGGGAGGCGGTTGTACGGGCAGCAGCGGCAGCGGGGCTGGAACTGGCGGGGGGATAGAGGGATGCTGGCACCGCAACGGTATGAAATCGGGCAGATCGTGGAGCTGCGCAAGCCGCACCCCTGCGGGTCGCACCGGTGGGAGATTACCCGCACCGGCATTGACTTCGGGCTCAAATGCCTGGGCTGCGGGCACCGGATTATGATCCCCCGTAAGAAGTTCGAACGGGCCGTGCGTAAGGCGTGGCCCCCGGGCGAAAACCCTCCGGAATAGGTTTGGCGCCGGCCCGGGGCATCTGCTATAATTCGTGCGTTTAAGGACAGCTTGACACTCCGCTGCCTCATCCGGTCCGGGTGAGGCCACCCCGGTGGGTGTCCATGGAGGAGGTGACAATTTGGCTGCCTATGAGGCCATGTATATCCTGAAGCCCGACCTGGGCGAGGAGGAACTCGCGCAGGCGATCGAACGGGTACAGGGGCTGATCGGACAGGCCGGCGGCACGGTGGACCAGATTGACAAGTGGGGCAAGCGCCGCCTGGCCTACCCCATCAACGGATACAACGACGGCTACTACGTGGTCACCACCTTTAACGGGGACGGCAAGGTGGCCAACGAGCTGACCCGGCTGATGGGTATTCAGGAGGTCATCCTGCGGTCGATGGTGGTGCGGGCGGGGGAATAGCCCGCCCCAAGGCGGTGAGGGAGCGCGATGTTAAACCGGGTGATTCTGATCGGGCGGCTGACGCGGGATCCCGAATTACGCTACACCCCCCAGGGGGTGCCGGTAGCGTCGTTTACCCTCGCCGTCGATCGCCCGTTCTCTAACAGTCAGGGTCAGCGGGAAACGGATTTCATCGATTGCCTGGCGTGGCGGAAACTGGGCGAGAATGTCGCCAACCATCTGACGAAGGGCCGGCTGGCCGCGGTGGAGGGCCGGTTGCAGATCCGCAGCTATGAAACCCAGGACGGTCAGCGGCGCAAGGTGGCCGAGGTAGTCTGTGATGATGTACGCTTCCTGGACCGGCCGGTCCGGGAAGGGGCGCCGCCGGCTGCCGCCGGGGGCGGCGAGGACGACGTCACCCTGCCGGATGACCTGCCGTTTTAGGGAGCCCGCGAACCGAAAGGGGGTACGGAATGCGGCGCGAACGGGGACGCCGGGCCAAGCGGAAGGTCTGCACCTTCTGTGTAGAAAAGATCGAACACGTGGACTACAAGGAGGCGGCGCGGCTGCGGCGGTTCATCACCGAACGGGGCAAGATCCTGCCCCGGCGGATCTCCGGCAACTGCGCGCATCATCAGCGGCAGTTGACCACCGCCATCAAGCGGGCGCGCATCATGGCCCTGCTGCCCTTTACCATCGAATAGGGTGATCCAGGACCCGGCGGCGGAAGCACGGGGGTATCCTCGTGCTTCTTCGTCGTGCCTGGCGGGCCGGCAGGCTTTCCGGTAGGCTAAAGGAAAGCGGAACGTGGAGGCGAGGCCATGCGGGTTATCCTGCTGACGGATGTCAGAGGCCAGGGCTCCAAGGGGCAAGTCATCGAGGTCAAGGACGGGTTTGCCCGCAATTATCTGATCCCGCGGGGCCTGGCCAAGCCGGCCACCCGGCAGGCGGAGGCGGAAGCCGAGGCGGAACGGCGGCGGCAGGCGGCAAAGGCGGCCCAGGAGCGGCAGGCCGCAGCAGCGCTGGCGGAGGCCCTGAATGGGCAGACGGTCATCATCCGGGCCCGCGCCGGCGAAAGCGGACGGCTGTTCGGGGCGGTGACCAGTCAGGATGTGGCGGCGGTGCTGAAGGAACGGGGCTACACCATCGATCGGCGCCAGATCAACCTGGATCCGGTGCACTTGCTGGGCCAGTATGAAGCCCGCGTGCATCTTTACGGCGGCATTGAGGCCCGGCTGGCGGTGCGGGTTCTGCCGGAGGAGTGACCCGGCGGTAAAGGAGGACGCGATGGCGGAGGAATCGGTGCAGGGCCCGCGCGGCAGCAGCGGGCGGCGCTCGACGCGGACCCTGGAGCGGCGGATCGCGGCCCTGCATGAACTGCTGGTTCAGATCTTCGGCCCGGAGCGGCTCATCCTGCGTGCCGGCAAGCTGCAGGCCATCAAGGACCTCCGTTCCGAGGATCCGGCCCGGCGGTTGCTGGCCTTGCAGAAGCTGGTCTACGAGGATCCCTCCCTCACGGAGCCCCCGGCGGTGAAGGATTTCCCCCGGGTGCTGCGCGAACTGGAGGAACACCTGGCGGAACAGCTGGCCCGGCGGACCTTGGAGGATGAGATCGAAAAGCGGGTCAGTGAGAAGATGCAGGAGCGCCACGAGGAGTACCTGCGCGATATCCGGATTCAGGTGCTCAAAGAGGAAGGCGGGCCGGAAACCGCGGAGACCCAGAAGAAATGGGAGCATCTGGAGGCCCTCAGCCGCCGGGGCCTCAAGGCGTCCGCCATGGCCCGGGTCCGGCCCCAGCGGCTGGAGGAGGTCCGGGGTCAGCAGGCAGCCATCCGCCAGCTGCAAGCCAAACTGGGGAGTCCCTTTCCGCAGCATGTGATCCTGTACGGGCCTCCAGGGGTTGGCAAGACGACGGTCGCGCGGCTGGTGTTTGAGCAGGTCCGTCGGTTGCCCTTTAGCGCGTTCGCGGCGGATGCGCCGTTCGTGGAGGCGGACGGCGCCACCCTGCGCTGGGATCCGCGGGAGGTAACCAATCCCTTGCTGGGGTCGGTCCACGACCCCATCTACCAGGGCGCCCGGCGCGATCTTGCCGACAGCGGCATCCCGGAGCCGAAGCTGGGACTGGTCACCGAGGCCCACGGGGGGATCCTGTTTATCGACGAAATCGGGGAGATGGACCTGCTGCTCCAGAACAAGCTCCTAAAGGTGCTGGAGGACAAACGGGTCCGGTTCGATTCGCCGTATTACGATCCGGACGACCCGAACGTGCCCCGCTACGTCCGCCGGTTGTTCGAGGAGGGTGCCCCCGCGGACTTCATCCTGGTTGGGGCCACCACGCGCAGTCCGGAGGAGATCAGCCCGGCGTTACGTTCGCGGTGTGCGGAGGTGTTCTTTGACCCCCTTACCCCGGAGGCGGTGGCCCAAATTGCCGTCGATACCGCAGCCCGGTTGGGGGTGGTCCTGGCCCCGGAGGCGGCCCGGGCCATCGCGGATTACACCCTGGAGGGCCGGCGGGCCGCCACCCTCGTGGTGGACAGCTATGCGGCCGCCCTCCTGGACCGGGGCGAGGCCCCGGAACGGCTGGGTCCGGAGGTGGTACAGGAGGTCGTCGGCCATGCCCGGCTGGAACGCGTGCAGGTGCCGCTGGTACGGCCCCAGCCCGCGGTGGGCCGGGTGCTGGGTCTAGCCGTGGGCGGATACCAAGGGATTGTGCTCGAGATTGAGGCGGCGGTGTTTCCGGCCCGGGAGGCGGGGCGCGGCCAGGTGCGTTTCAACGAGACAGCCGGATCCATGGCCCGGGATTCGGTGTTTAATGCGGCGGCGGTGCTGCGGCGGCTGACCGGGCAGGACCTGCGCCAGTACGACGTGCATGTCAATGTCGTCGGGGGTGCCAATATTGATGGACCCTCGGCGGGGCTGGCCATCTTTCTGGCCATCTATTCGGCCCTGACCGGGATTCCGTTGCGGCAGGACGTGGCGGTCACCGGTGAGATCGCCCTGTCGGGCGCGGTCCGGCCGGTGGGCGGGGTGCCGGAAAAGGTGCTAGGGGCGCGCATGCAGGGCGTCCAGGAGGTGCTGGTGCCGGCGGAAAACGCGGGGGATGTACCGCCGGGCACCGGGCGGCCGCGGGTACGGCCGGTGGCGACGGTTGAGGACGTCCTGGCGGTGCTGCGGGGGTGATCCCGGCATGAGCGTGGGACTGAACCGGGTACCCCCGCACAGCCCGGATGCGGAACTGGCGGTGATCGGGTCGATCCTTATCGACCCGGATGCGGTAGGCCGGGCGCTGGAATTCGTTGAGGCGGACGACTTCTACCAGGAGGCACACCGGCTGATTTTTGAGGTGGCGGTGGACCTCTTCAATCAGACCAAGCCGATCGACGTGGTGGTGGTGGGCGAGGAACTGCGCCGGCGGGGGAAGCTGGAGTCCATCGGGGGTCTGGCCTATCTGATGGAGGTCGCCGGCATGGTGCCCACCGCTGCCCATGTGGAGTATTACGCGCGGCTGGTGCGGGACAATGCCACCCTCCGGAAGCTCATCGCCACCGCCACCGGGCTGGTCACCCAGGCCTACGCGGCTGAAGAGAGCCCGCAGGAGTTGTTGGATAAGGCGCAGCAAAGCCTCTTTCAGTTGGCGCGGCGCGGGCAGCAGGAGGTGGTCCCGTTGCACGACGTGCTGGTGGACACCTTCACCCGGCTGGAGGCGGTCTACGAAAACAAGGGCCGCCTGGTCGGACTCCCCACCGGCTTTCCGGATTTGGACCGCATGACGGCCGGGTTGCAGCGGTCCGAACTCATCGTGGTGGCCGCCCGCCCGTCCATGGGCAAGACCCAGTTTATGCTGAACGTTGCGCGCCACCTGGCCGTCCATGAAAATGTTCCCGTGGTCATCTTCAGCCTGGAGATGTCCCGGGAACAGCTGGCGTTGCGGCTGTTGTCGGCCGAGGCCGAGGTGGAGGGGCACCGGCTGCGCACCGGGGAGCTGGACGCCGAGATGTGGCAGCGGCTGTCCCTGGCCCTCGGGCGGCTGGGGTCGGCGCCGATTTATATCGACGACAGTCCAGGCCTCATGGTGCTGGAGCTGCGGGCCAAGGCGCGGCATCTAAAGGCGCAGTACGACATCGGGCTCATTATGGTGGATTATCTACAGCTGCTGCAGGGCCGGCGGGCGGAAAACCGCCAACAGGAGATCTCGGACATTTCCCGGTCCTTAAAGGCGGTGGCCCGGGAACTGCAGATCCCGGTGATCGCCCTGTCCCAGTTGTCGCGGGCCGTAGAAAGCCGCAACGACAAGCGGCCCATGCTCTCCGACCTGCGCGAGTCGGGAGCCATCGAACAGGATGCTGACGTAGTGGCCTTCCTCTACCGGGAGGACTACTACAACAAGGAGGCCGAGCGGCCGGACCTGACCGAGTTCATTGTGGCCAAGCAGCGGAACGGGCCCACGGGTACCGTCCAGCTGCTCTTCCAGAAGGAGACCGGCCGCTTTGTCAGCGTGACGGGTCTGGCTCCCGGCTAGGCGAGGAAGGGAAGGCACGGTATGCCGGCAGTGGTGTTGGTCGGGGCGCAATGGGGCGACGAGGGTAAGGGCAAAATTGTCGATTATATCAGCCGGCAGGCGGACATGGTGGTGCGCCACCAGGGCGGGAGCAATGCCGGGCATACTGTCGTTGTCGGCGATCAGGAGTACAAGCTGCATCTCATCCCATCCGGGATTCTCTACCCGGAAACCTGGTGTGTGATCGCCAACGGGGTGGTGGTGGACCCGGTCATCCTCTTGGAGGAGCTGGACTATCTGCAGCAGCGGGGCGTGCGCACGGACCGGCTGCGCATCTCGGCCCAGGCGCATGTGGTGATGCCGTATCACAAGCAGCTGGACCGTCTGCAGGAAGGGGCGCGCGGGGCGGCCAAGCTCGGCACCACCGGGCGGGGGATCGGGCCGGCCTATATGGATAAGGCGGCCCGGACCGGCTTGCGGGTGGCGGACCTGTTGAATCCGGCTGACTTCGCGGCACGGCTGCGGGAGGCTCTCGAGGAAAAAAACCGGCTGTTCCGGGCCTACGAGGCACCCGGCTGGGATTTCGATCAGTTGTACCAGGAGTTCCTGGACTACGGCCAACGGTTGAAGCCCTATGTGACCAACACCTCGGTGGTGATCAACCGGGCCCTGGACGAGAACAAGCGCGTCCTTTTCGAAGGGGCGCAGGGAACGATGCTGGACATCGACCACGGCACCTATCCCTATGTGACCTCCTCGCACCCGGTGGCCGGAGGGGCCTGTATCGGCGCCGGGGTGGGTCCGACCCGGATTTCCCAGGTTTACGGGGTGGTGAAGGCCTATACCACCCGGGTCGGGGACGGCCCGTTCCCCAGCGAACTGGAGGATGCCATCGGGGAGCACATCCGGCAGGTGGGTGCCGAGTACGGCACCACCACCAACCGGCCGCGACGCATCGGATGGCTGGATACCGTCGTTCTGCGGCATGCGGTGCGGGTAAACGGGATGACCGGCCTGATCGTGACCCGGCTGGATGTGCTGGATGACCTGGAGCGCATCGGGATCGTCACCGCCTACCGGTACCGGGGTCAACTGGTCACCGATTTCCCGGAGAGCCTGGGGGTTCTGGAGGAGTGTGAGCCAGTGGTGGAGATGGTGCCCGGTTGGCGGACGGGCATCGGGGGAGCCCGGCGGTATGAGGATCTGCCTCCCGAGGCCCGGGAGTACCTGGAGCGGATTGAGGCGTTGACCGGGGTGCCGGTCCGCGTGGTCTCGGTGGGCCGCGACCGGGCCCACACCATTGAACGGGTGCCGTTGTTTTAAGCCCCTTGCGGCGGCCGGGCAGGGGTGATATCATCGGCAGTGCGGCGCGGAAGTAGTTCAGTTGGTAGAACGTCGGCTTCCCAAGCCGAAAGTCGCGGGTTCGAATCCCGTCTTCCGCTCCAAAGGATTGAGGTCCCGCCCCCCGGCGGGACCTTTTGCATAGGAGGGAGCGCCATCGACGCGCGGGAGCAGGTGGTTCGGGTGGCGCGGGCCATCGCCGGGAGCGGGATGGGGCACGCGGCCTCGGGGAATCTGAGCCTTCGGGAGGGGGCGGGTTTCTGGATCTCCCCCTCCGGGGTGGGGTTCGAGCGGGTGGCCCGGGAGCAGCTGGTCCGGGTGCCGTTAGCCGGGGAGCCCGGGCCCGGGCCCTGGCGGCCCTCGTCGGAGTGGCGGCTTCATCAGGCGCTGTACCAGCGTCTGGAGGGGATCGGGGGCATCGTGCATGTCCATTCCCCCTTCGCCACCGCCCTCGCGGTCGCCCGCGAACCGTTGCCGCTGATTCATTATCAGATTGCCGAGGCCGGGCCCCTGGTTCCGGTCGCCCCATACCGGACGTTCGGGTCGGCGGAGCTGGCGGCGGTGGTGGCGGACACCCTGGTGGCGGCGGGCGGGCGGGCCGCGTTGATGGCCAATCATGGGCTGGTCACCGTCGGGTCCGACCTGGCTGCAGCCTTCCGGCTGGCGCGGGACGTGGAGTGGGCGGCCCGGATTTACCTGCTGGCCAAGGCGGCCGGGCGGCCGGCGGTGCTGGGGGGCCGCGAGCGGGCTGCGGTCTTGGAGGCGTTGGCCGGCTACGGGCAGCCCGCGCAAATGTTCCGCGAGGAACATTAAGGACTGGTCTCTCCCCGCGCCCGGCTGCATAGGGTGCCGGGGGAGGGACGTCCATTGACGATGCAACGCCTGGCCACGGTCGTGTCCGCGCTGGCGATGCTGATCGGCCTCATGGCGGTCACCGCCGGCTTCCGCGACCTGCCGCTGGATGAACGCCCGGCCTGGATGGTCCTCGAATTGGCGCTATGGCCGCTATTGGCGTTGGCTGTCATGGAGGGCGCCCGTCTGGCTGCGGCCGGGCGCCGCGGCGCCCGCTGGCGCCTGGACTGGTGGCGTCTGCTGGTGCACGGGCTGCCGGCGCTGGGGGTGGCCGGGGCCCCCGCGGGGTGGTTTACCCTCCACTTCGGTGCCGGCACCGCCCTAAGCCTGCTCGACTTTCCTACGGCCAAGGTTATGGCGGCCATGTGGCTGGCGCTAGCCCTTCGCGCCGCGGTGGAGGTGACGCCGTGAAGCCCGCACAGCCGCTGGTCCGCCTGGCGGCCGCAGCCGCCGCCGCCTGGGCGGCCTTCCTCCTGGCCAGCGCCTGGCCGATTCGGCGGGCGGGGGCCCAGGGGGAAGGATACGCCACCCGGATTGTGATCAACGTCCCCGAGCACCGGCTGTACCTGTATGTCGGCCGGCGCCTCTTCCACAGCTACCCTGTCGCGGTCGGCAAGCCCGAAACGCCGACCCCACGGGGCGAGTTCGTGATTACGCAGAAGGCCATCTGGGGCGATGGGTTCGGCACGCGCTGGATGCGGTTTTCAGCCCCGTGGGGCATTTACGGGATCCATGGCACTAACAAGCCCTGGTCGGTGGGGACCGTCGCTTCCCACGGTTGCGTGCGCATGTACAACCACGATGTGGAGCAGGTGTTCGCGCTGGTCAAGCTGGGCACGCCGGTGGACATTGTGGGCCTGACCCCCTATGCTCCCATCCGCCGTCCGGTGGACCCGGGCGATATCGGGGAGGACGTCGTCGAGCTCCAGCGGCTCCTCCGTCTGGCCGGCACCTATCACGGGCGCCTCACCGGGGTGTTCCGCAATGGCACGGCTGAGGCTGTCCGCGCCTTTCAGGCGCGAGCGGGCCTGCCGGTAACCGGGGTAGCCGATGCCCGCACTGTGGAGGCCCTGCAACAGGCCACCGGTCAGGCCGGACGCCGGCCTGGCTACCTCCCGGCCAGGACGGGCGTGGCCCCCCGCCCGGGCGGGTTGCGGCGGGCAGAGGGGCCCGGTGCGTCCGGGGAAACCCTTGAGGCCGCCAGGCCGGACAGCTATAATGGATAGGCGCGCTGGCGTAGCTCAGTCGGTAGAGCAGCGGTTTCGTAAACCGCCGGTCGGGGGTTCGAGTCCCTTCGCCAGCTCCAGAAGATTGCCCCGGCCTCGCGCCGGGATTTTTGCTGTCCGCCGCTATTCCGGTTCCGGCACCCAGCCGCAGGCTGGGCACCGCCAGCCGAGGCCCTCGCCGGCCTCCAAGTGTCCCAAATCGGGCTCCAGCCGGTGGCCGCATTCCGGACAACGCCCCGCCGGCTCCCCTTCGGAACCGCCTGCATACACCATCTGCCTATCGCCCCCTTTCGCCGCTAGTGTTACCCCATACCACCCCTGGCCTTGCCTTCCCCGCCCGTCTGGGTTATGAGTGGGGAAAGGCGGCTCACCGCCTGCCGCACCATGAAGGGAGGTCCGGCATGCCACCGCACGGCGGATTCGACCCTGAGCGCCTGCTGGCGGCAGAGGCTGCCCGCCGGCAGCATCTGCCCCCGGAATCGCTGTTGCCCGACTTCCTGTACCGCCGCGACGAAACGCTAATCGATTACGGCTGCGGTGCCGGCTTCTTTACGATCCCGGCTGCCCGCTACCTCACCGGGGGTCGGGTCTGGGCGCTAGACCGCGACCCTCGGATGGTGGCCGCCACCACCGAGCGTGCCCGCCGGGAAGGTCTTCCCAACGTGGCGGGCCTGGTTGCGGACGGAGATGTCCCGGCGCTCCCGCCGGCTGACGCCGTGTTGATGGCCAACGTCTTTCATGACCTGGACGACCCGGACGCGGTCCTAAGGCGCCTTCACCCGCTCCTCCAGCCCCACGGCCGGCTCTACCTGGTGGAATGGCTGCCGGTTCCCACCGAGATGGGGCCGCCGCTCGCCATCCGCATCGGGCCGGAGGCGCTGGCTGCCCGGCTGGAGGCCGCCGGCTTTGAGGTGCGCCGCCTGTTCCGGGACCCGTACCCCTTCTATCGCGTACTGGCCGGGCCGGTCTGAATGGGACGCATCCGTCTGCTGACCGTGGGCCGCATGCGGGAGCCGGGACTCCGGACGCTGATGGAGGAGTACGGCCGTCGCATCCGCGCCTGGGCGCCGTGGGAGTGGCAGGAGCTGCCGGCCGCCGGGGCCGACCCGGCTCGTGCCGCTGCCCGCCTCCTGCAGGCGGCGGGCCCTGAACGGCTGATTCTGCTGGACGTGGAGGGGGAACGCCCGGATAGCCATGGGTTTGCCCGCCGGCTGGAGGCCTGGATGGCGGCGGGACCGGTGACCCTGGCGGTGGCAGGCGCCTCGGGCTGGGATACCCGCGCCCGCGCCCGGGCCGACTGGCGCTGGTCCTTGTCGCCGCTGACCTTCCCCCACCAGCTGGTGGCGGTGCTGGTCGCGGAGCAGGTCTACCGGGCGTTAACCATCCTGCACCACCACCCCTATCATGGCGGCCATTGATGATGAGCGGAAAAGGAGGCACAATATGCCCCCGGCTCTTTTTTCCCCCTTCAACCTCCGGGGCTTGACCCTGAAGAACCGCATCATGATGTCCCCCATGTGCCAATACTCGGTGGACGCCGAGGACGGGCGACCGAACACCTGGCACTTTGTGCACTATGTCTCCCGGGCGGTAGGCGGCGCCGGCCTCATCATGGTTGAAATGACTGCCGTGGACCCTGACGGCCGCATCACTGTCAACGACCTGGGCCTTTGGGAGGATGCGCAGATCCCGGCTTACGCGCGGCTGGTGGAGGCGGTGCATGCCCAGGGGGCCCGCATCGGCATCCAGATTGCGCATGCCGGCCGCAAGGCCTACTCTCCATCGCTGCGTCCGGTCGCCCCTTCCCCGATCGCGTTTCCGGCCCCGGGCTACCGGGTACCGGAGGCCCTGTCGGTCGATGCCATCCATCGCCTGGTGGAGGCATTTGCAGCCGCCGCCCGCCGGGCTGTGGCGGCGGGGATGGACCTCATCGAACTACATGGTGCTCATGGCTACCTTCTGCACGAATTCCTGTCCCCCCTCTCCAACCGGCGCACCGATGCGTACGGCGACCCGACACGCTTTCCTGCGGAGGTAGTCACAGCGGTAAAGGCGGAACTCCCAGCCACCATGCCCCTCTTCATGCGTATCAGCGCCGTCGATTACGACCCGGGCGGGTACGGTCTGGACGGCCTGCTGGAACGGCTGGGCCCGTTGGTGGCGGCGGGCGTGGACCTCTTTGACGTCTCCAGCGGCGGGAACGGCCCGACCGGTCCGGAGGCACCGTATCCCGGCTATCAGTTGCCCTATGCGCGGGCGGTGAAGCACCGCTGGCACCTGCCGGTGGCCGCGGTGGGACTCCTGGACGATCCCGCCCTGGCCGAACATGTAATCGCTGCCGGCGACGCCGACCTGGTCGCGATCGGGCGGGGATTTCTGCGGGATCCGTACTGGCCTAACACGGCCGCCCGTGCGCTCGAAGGCGGCGTGGTCCAGGTGCCGCATCAGTACCATCGGGCGTTTCCGCATGCCTTTCTGCATTGAGAGGCCCAAGGAGGGGGACATGGAGCTGCGGGAAATCCAACAGGAAGTGGATCGCTATCTGAGTGGGTTCGAGGAAGGCTACTTTTCCCCCCTGGCGATGCTGGCCCGGCTGACCGAGGAACTGGGGGAACTGGCCCGGGAGGTCAACCATGCCTACGGGGAGAAGCCCAAAAAACCGGACGAGCGGGAGAATTCGGTGCCCATGGAACTGGGCGACCTCTTCTTTGTCCTGGTTTCCTTCGCCAACAGCCTAGGCATCGACCTCGAGAGCGCCTTCCGGGCCGTCATGGAGAAATACCGCCGCCGGGACGGCGCCCGCTGGACCCCTAAGCGGGATCCTTAATTTTCCAGCCCAGCGGCAGGGATCTTGCAATCCGGGCCGTATTTTCATACAGTCGATAACGATTGGCTCACGGGCCTCATGGCGTAGGCGGAACGGGGTACCGCACTCCGCCGGCTGCTCTTTTGCGGGCCGGCCGGACCCCCGGCTGCGGGCGGCCGGGGCGGCGCCAGGCCCGTGGCCGGGGAACCCCGGTGCAGCAGGAGGAGGTCCTTGATTGGCCGAACACTTTGACCTGACAGTATTAGGGGGCGGCACCGGCGGCTATGTCGCCGCCATCCGCGCTGCCCAGCTAGGCATGCACGTGGCGCTGGTGGAACAGGAAAAGGTCGGGGGCACCTGTCTGCACCGGGGTTGTATCCCCACTAAAGCGTTGCTGCACACCGCGGAACTCTTGCATGACATCCGGCACGGTGCGGACTTCGGCCTGAAGGCCGATAACGTGGCGGTGGATTACCCCCGGGCCCTGGCCCGCAAGGCGCAGGTGGTGGGGCAGCTCTACCGGGGCGTGCAGTACCTGATGAAGAAGAATGCCATAACCGTCGTCGCGGGCCGCGGGCGCCTGGACGGGCCGGGCCGAGTGGTGGTGGAGGCGGAGGGTCAGGTGACCACGGTTGAGAGCACCGACATCCTGATCGCCACCGGGTCCCAGCCGCGGGCCCTTCCCGGTATTCCCTTTGATAGCCGGCGGGTGATGAACTCGGACTTCGTCCTCGACCGCCCGGACCTGCCGGCCAGTGTCCTCGTCATCGGCGGCGGGGCCATCGGGGCCGAATTTGCCTCCATGTACAACGACTTCGGGGTGGAGGTCACCCTGGTGGAGATGCTGCCGCACATCCTCCCCGCCGACGATGAGGAGATCGCGGGGGTGCTGACCCGCCTCTTCCGCCGGAGGGGCATCCGCGTCCTGACCGGGGCGCGCCTGGACCTGGATCACGTGACGATCGACCCTGATCAGGGGGTGCGGGCCCGCATCACCACCGCGGAGGGGCCGGTGGAGGTCGCGGCCGAGACGATGCTGGTGGCCATCGGGCGGGTGCCCCAAAGCACCGGTATCGGGCTGGAGAGCGCCGGGGTGGAGGTCGATGAGCGCGGTTTCATCCGGGTGGATGACCTCTATCGGACCAATGTGCCGCATATCTCGGCCATTGGCGATGTCATCGGCGGCTATCTGCTGGCGCATGTGGCGGCCCACGAAGGCATCATTGCGGTGGAGGCCATGGCCGGCCGCGATCCGGAACGGCTATCGCCCAGCCGTGTACCCCGCGTGACCTATACCCGCCCGGAGGTGGCGGCGGTAGGCCTCACCGCTGCGGAAGCGGAAGCGGCGGGCCGCCGGGTCAAGGTGGGCACCTTCCCCCTGCGGGCTAACGGCCGGTCCCTCATCCTGGGGGAGGCCGATGGCATGGTCAAAATGGTGGCGGATGCCGAGACGGGCGAGATGCTGGGCGCCCACTTAATCGGACCCCACGCCGGGGAACTCATCTCAGAGACCGCCCTGGCCCGCTTCCTGGAAGCCACCGCCTGGGAGGTGGGGGAGAGCGTCCATCCGCATCCGACCGTGTCGGAAGTGCTGCATGAAGTCGGGCTGGCGGTTGACGGGCATGCCATTCACATCTGATCCCGGACGCACGACCGCCGTCGGCGCGTGAAAGGAGAGGCGGCATGAGCACCTCGCTCACGGTGCACGGCCTCGGCATCGACGCGACGCGCATTCGCACCATGTATTATTACATGGTACTAAGCCGCGCCATTGACGACCGCGCCTGGATCCTGGCCCGCCAGGGCGTGGCGCCCTTCGTGATTACCGGCCATGGGCAGGAGGGCGGACAAGCAGGGGTGGCAGCTGCCCTGGACCCGGCGGTGGACTGGATTACCCCCTATTACCGGGACATGGTCATCGTGCTCATGTGGGGGGTCAGCCCGCGGGAGGTGATGCTGGGCACCCTGGCCCGGGCCGCGGACCCCGCCTCCGGCGGCCGCCAGATGCCCAACCATTGGGGCAGCCGCCGGCGGCGCATCCTCAGCGGCTCCTCTCCGGTGACCACCCAGGTAACCCATGCGGCCGGCCTGGCCTGGGCCCTCAAGCTGCAACACCGGCCGGGCGTGGTTGCCACCTTTCTGGGGGACGGATCCACCAACCAGGGCGAGTTTCATGAGGCCCTCAACTGGGCCTCGGTTTTCCGCCTGCCCTTGCTGGTGGTGGTGGAAAACAACGGGTGGGCCATCTCCGTGCCGCAGTCCAAGTCCATGGCGGTGGAGGATATCGCGGTTCGGGCGGCGGGCTACGGCATCCCGGGCGTGGTGGTGCAGGGCATCGACCCCTTGGGGGTGTACCAGGCGACCGCCGAGGCACGCCGCCGGGCCCTGGCCGGGGAGGGCCCCACCCTGATTGAGATCAAAACCCATCGCTTGACGGCGCATTCGAGCGATGATGATGATCGGGTGTACAAGTCGGCAGCGCTGCGGGAGCAGGAGAAAGCAGCCGACCCCATCCCGCGGTTCCGCGAGTGGATGGAGGGGCAGGGTTTGTGGGACGGTCAACAGGAGGAGGAGTTGCGCCGGCGGGTCCAGGCGGAGGTGGACGATGCCACCAGCTACGCCCTGGCGGCCGCCCAGCCCGATCCCGCCACGCTCTATGACCATGTCTACGCCGATTGACGGCCGATCGCCCGGGGACCCAGCACTGCACGAAGGGAAAGGAGAAGACTAAGTGACCCAGGAAGGAAGCCTGAGCCCTGAAACCTTGAAGGAAATGTACCGTATTATGGCCTTGTCCCGGGCGCTGGATGACCGCATGTGGATCCTGAACCGCCAGGGCCGCGCTGCGATTGTCTATTCCTCCAACGGACACGAGGCGACCCAGGTCGGGTCGGCGTTCGCCTTGAAGCGCGGCTTCGACTGGGTGGTGCCCTACTACCGGGACCTGGCCCTGGTGCTGGCTCTGGGCATGACGCCCCGCGAGGTCATGCTCCACCTGCTGGCCAAGGCAGAGGACCCGAACTCTGCCGGCCGGCAGATGCCGGCCCACTGGGGGCACAAACGCCTCAACATCCTCTCCACCGGTGCCGTGGTGGCCACCCAGGATCTGCACGCCACCGGCCTGGCCCTGGCCTCCAAGCTGTTGAAGGACGGCCGGGTGGCTGTGGCGTACTTCGGGGAGGGGTCCACCAGCCAGGGCGAGTTCCATGAGGCCCTCAATTTTGCCTCTGTGCTCCAGTTGCCGGTGATCTTCTTCAATGAGAACAACGGCTACGCCATTTCCGTCCCCCAGAAAAAGCAGATGGCCATCACCGACGTCGCGGCCCGCGCAGCCGGGTACGGGATGCCGGGCGTGGTGGTGGATGGCGAGGACCCGGTCAAGGTCTATGAGGTGATGCACGAAGCGGTGGAACGGGCCCGTGCGGGCGGAGGGCCCACCTTGATTGAGGCCAAGACCTACCGTTTTGTGCCCCATTCCAGCGACGACGACGACCGCGCCTACCGGACACGGGAAGAGGTCCAGGAGCGCAAGAAGCGGGACCCCCTCATCACCTTTGAGCGCCGCCTGCGCGAGGAGGGCATCCTCACCGACGAGGAATTGGCCCGTTACCGTGCCGAGATTAAGGCGGCGGTGGACGATGCCACCGAATACGCCGACAAGGCACCTTATCCCGACCCCGCCACCATGGGGCTCTACGTGTACGGCGACTGACTGCGCATCGGCAAATCCGGACAAGGGAGGGTCGCCCGGCGGCCGCCAGGGCCCCGGGACAGGAAACATGGCGCAAATGACGTTCTTGGAGGCCATCCGCGAAACCCTGCGCCAGGAGATGCGGCGCGATCCGCGGATCATCATCTATGGGGAGGACGTCGGGGTCCGCGGGGGCGTCTTCCGGGTGACCGACGGCCTGCTGGCGGAGTTCGGCGAAGAGCGGGTAATTGACTCCCCGCTCGCGGAGGCCGCGATTGTCGGCACCGCGATCGGGGCTGCTGTAGGCGGGCTGCTGCCGGTGCCGGAAATCCAGTTTGCCGATTTCATCGCCCCGGCTTTTAACCAGATTGTGGAAGAAGCCGCCCGCATGCGCTACCGTTCCAACAACGACTTTCACGTACCCATCACCATCCGGGCGCCGTTCGGGGGCGGGGTACACGGCGGTCTTTACCATTCCCAGAGTGTGGAGGCGTTTTTTGCCCACGTGCCCGGCCTGAAGGTGGTCATCCCTTCCACCCCCTATGACGCCAAGGGCTTGCTGGCAGCGTCCATTCACGACCCGGATCCGGTGCTGTTCTTTGAACACAAGGCGGCCTACCGGTCGGTCAAGGGCGAGGTGCCCGAGGAGCGCTACCTGATTCCCCTCGGCAAGGCCGACCTCAAGCGCGAAGGCACCGACGTCAGTATCATCGGCTACGGGCTGGTGGTGCAGCATGCCCTCAAGGCTGCCGAACAGCTGGCCAAGGAGGATGGGATTTCGGTCGAAGTGCTGGACCTCCGCACGGTCCGCCCGTTGGATGTGGAGGCCATCCTCGCGACCGCCCGCAAGACCGGCAAGGTGCTGATTGTGCATGAGGACAACCTGACCGGCGGCATCGGCGGGGAAGTGGCCGCGCTGATTGCCGAGCACGCCCTGTTTGACCTGGATGCGCCCATCCGGCGCCTGACCGGACCCGACGTCCCGGCGATGCCCTTCAGCCCTCCCCTCGAGCACGCCTTTCTGGTCACCCCGGAGAAAATCGCCGCGGCGGCACGCGAACTGGCGCGGTTCTAGGCCGCCCCGCAGACCAGGCCCGAAGAGGAGAGGACAAGATGCCGGAAATCGTACGCATGCCCCAGCTGGGCGAATCGGTCACCGAAGGCACCATCGGACAATGGTTGAAGAAGGCAGGCGACCACGTCGACCAGTATGAATCCCTGGTGGAGGTGATGACCGACAAGGTCAATGCCGAGGTGCCGTCACCCGCGGAGGGCGTGATCACCCGCATTCTGGTGGAGGAGGGCGCCACGGTGGCCGTGGGCGAACCCCTGTGCGAACTGGAGGTCGCAGGCGGAGCCGCTACCACCGCCGCACCGGCCGAGGCCGCTCCTGCCGCCGCCTCGCCGCCGGCGGCTCCCGCGACCCCAGCCGCAGCAGAACCTTCCGCGGCCGCCCCTGCCGCCCCCGCCCCCGCGGGTGCGCCGCCCCGTGGCCGCTACTCCCCTGCTGTGCGGCGGCTCGCGGCCGAACACGGCATTGACCCGGCAACCGTCTCGGGAACCGGCGCCGGGGGGCGGGTGACCCGGCGCGACATCCTCCAGGCAGTGGCTGCGGCCGCGGCGGCCCCCACGCCCTCCGCCCCGGCTGCCCCGGCTGCGGCCCCCACCCCGGCGGCGCCTCCGGCGGCCCCGGCGCCGGTCCCGGCCATAGCCCCGGCCCCGGCGGTGGTGGAGCCGGGAGATGAGGTGGTTCCCCTCAGCCAGATCCGGCGGGTCATTGCGGACCGCATGGTACGGTCCAAGATGACCGTGCCCCACGCTTGGCTGATGGTCGAGGTGGATGTGACCGGGCTGGCCACCTTGCGTGAGCGGCTCAAGACCAGCTTCAAGGAACGGGAGGGCGTACCGCTCACCTTCGTGCCGTTCATGATCCGGGCGGTAGTGGAAGGCTTGCGCCAGGTGCCGGAAATGAACGCCCAGTGGAACGGCGACAGCATCGTCTACAAGAAGCGCATCAACCTGGGCATGGCTACAGCTACCGATCGCGGCCTGGTGGTGCCGGTAATCAAGGATGCCGACCGCCAGAATGTGGTGGGACTGGCCCACCAGGTGGCGGACCTGACCCAGCGGGCCCGGCAGGGCCGGCTCACCATGGACGACATCACCGGCGGCACCTTCACCCTGGACAACACCGGCGCCGTCGGCACCGTGCTCACCTATCCGGTGATCAATGCCCCGGAGGTAGGCATTGTGACCCTGGAGCGCATCGTCAAGCGCCCGGTGGTGATTGGCGACAGCATCGCCATCCGGTCCATGGTCAACATCTGCCTCTCCTTCGACCATCGCGTCGTGGACGGGGCCGAAGCGGGCCGCTTCCTGACCGCGGTCAAGCAGCACCTGGAATCCATCGGCCCGGAGACGTCCATCTATTGATTGATGCCTGCCTGTGCGGCGGGAGGAAGGAGGCCCCATGGCACCCGCGGAGGAGCCCCGGGAGGCACCGGCCGCCGGCCGGCCTGCCTCCAAGCACCTGCCGCCCTGGCTCCGCATCCGCCTCACCCAGGGGCGCAACTACAGCGACATCAAGGGCCTCATGCGCAGCCAGGCGTTGCACACCGTCTGCGAGGAGGCCCGCTGCCCCAACATCTACGACTGCTGGGAGCGGCGGACGGCCACCTTTCTGATTCTGGGCGACATCTGCACCCGCAACTGTGCCTTCTGCGCCGTGAAAAGCGGCCGGCCTCAGGGGGTGGACCGGGCGGAGCCGGTCCGGGTGGCGGAAACCGTGGCCGCCATGGAGCTGGCTCACGTGGTGATCACCTCGGTGGACCGCGACGACCTGCCGGACGGGGGCGCGGGCATCTTTGCCGAGACGATTGCCGCCATCCGTGCCCGCCGTCCGGGCTGCTCGATTGAGGTGCTGACCCCGGACTTCCAGGGCGACCCCGCGGCCATCCGCACGGTGGCAGCGGCCCGGCCCGAGATCTTCAACCACAACATCGAGACTGTCCCCCGCCTCTACCGGCGGGTCCGGCCTAAGGCCGATTACCAGCGCAGCCTGGACCTCCTGCGCCGGGTGCGGGAGCTGGACCCCAGGATCGTGACCAAGTCGGGGCTGATGGTAGGCCTGGGCGAGACCCGGGAGGAACTCCGGGCGGTGTTTGCCGACCTCCGCCGGCATGGGGTGGAGGTCCTGACCGTGGGGCAGTACCTGCGGCCGGATCCCAAGCATATAGCGGTGGAGCGTTTCTACCCTCCGGAGGAGTTCGCCGAGATGCGGGAGGAAGCCCTGGCCATGGGGTTCCTGCATGTGGAATCCGGCCCGCTGGTCCGCAGCTCCTACCATGCCGCCGAGCAGGTGCCGGCGGACCGGCTGCACCGATGACCCGCCCGGCCCTGGCGGTCTGGCTGGGCCGCATGCCCTACGGTCCGGCCTGGGACCTGCAACGCCGCGTGGGCGAGGCGGTGCGCCGCGGCCACCTGCCGGACACGCTGCTGCTGGTGGAGCATGATCCGGTCTACACCATCGGCCGGGCTGCCCGCGGCAGCCGGGACAATCTGCTCTGGGACCTGCCCACCCTGCAGCGCCGCGGCATCGCCCTTTATGAGGTGGACCGCGGCGGGGACATCACCTATCACGGGCCAGGCCAGCTGGTGGGCTATCCCATTCTGGACCTGACCCGTCACGGGCGCGACCTGCATGCCTACCTGCGGAGCCTGGAGGAGGGTCTCATCCGGGCCTTGGCGACCTGGGGGGTCACGGCCTACCGGCTGCCGCCCCATACCGGCGTCTGGGTGGACGAGCCGCAGGGCCCGGCCAAGATTGCGGCCATCGGCGTGAAAGCCAGCCGCTGGATTACCTCCCACGGGTTTGCCCTGAATGTGGCCCCTGACCTCGGCCACTTTACCGGCATCATCCCCTGCGGCATCCGCGACAAGGGGGTCACCTCCCTGGCCCGGCTGCTGGGGGCCGCGGCCCCGGATCTGGTCGCGGTCCGCCCCGTGGTGGCAGAGGCCCTGGCCCGGGTCTGGGACCTGGCGTGGCACTGGGGCACCCCGGAGGACCTGCCGGACGGAGAGGGGTAGCCGTGGTGGATGCCGAAGCCCTGTACGAGGAAAGCCTCTACGAACTGGCCCGGCGGGAGCTGGAGGCCGGCCTGCCGTTGTTCGGCCCGGAAGCGGCCGTCTGGTTGCGCCGGCATCCCGACCGCCCGGTGCCGCTGGCGCCGGGCGCGGCCGCCTATCTGGCGGGCGTCGGGCTGGGCGATGAAGCAGGTTAGAACAGCGACGGCAGCAGCCGGTGCAGCCAGCCCGGCAGCCCACCCGGCAAGGGGGGCGGGGCGGGGGCCGGGCCGCCGCCGCTGCCGCCCGAACCCCCGCCGGATCCGCCGCACCCGGGGCTGACCCGGGTGGGGGTGTGACCGGCTAAGAAGACCTCCCGGTAGCTGGTACAGCAGCCGTTGGCCAGCAGCCCGGTGCGGATGCAAACCTCCCGTGTCACCACCCCCGGCGGGCGGGGGAACCGGCGCACCGGGTGGCCCGCCAGCGCCGTGGCCATGAAATCCGCCCAGGCCGGTCCGGCCGCCCGGTCGCCGGTCAGGTCCAACGGCCGGTTGTTGTCGTTGCCGACCCAGACGGCGCAGGTCAGCTGCGGCGTATAGCCCACCAGCCATCCGTCCCGCTGGCCGGAGGAGGTCCCGGTCTTGGCGGCGGCCGGCCGGGTGAACACGGCCCGCAGGTCATGGGCGGTGCCTTGAGGGTTGTTGAGGGGCGCCCCGAACAGGCTGGTCACCACATAGGCCACCGCCGGCGACAGCACCCGTGTCCGCTGCGGCCGGGCCTGGTAGAGCACGTGCCCGGATCCGTCCGTGACCCGTAGAACGCCCAGCGGCCGGACCCGGTAGCCGCCGTTGGCCAGCGGCGCCACCGCCCGGGCCATTTCCAGCGGGGTCACCGCCGAAGAGCCCAGGGCGGTGGTCAGGTTGTCCGCCAGCGGACTGGTAATGCCCATGGCGTGGGCGGTGGCGATCATGGCCGGCGGCCCCACCGTGTCCATCCATTTGACCGCCACAATATTGTCGGAGAGGGCGATCGCGCGCCGGATGGTCAGGGGGCCGTTGTACACGTGCCCGAAATTGTGCGGGACATACCAGCGTCCGTGACCGGCCTGGAAACGGACCGGGGCCGATTGGCGCACCGTGGAGGTGGGATAGCCGGCCTTAATCACCGTGGTGTACAGGAAGTACTTCATGGTCGACCCCGGCTGCCGGTGCGCGTAGAGGGCCCGGTTGAAGGTGGATCGCGCCCAGTCACGGCCGCCCACCAGGGCGTCCACGTAGCCGGTGCGGGGATCCACCGCCACCAGGGCGGCCTCCGGTTCGGGCTGCGGGCGGACCTGGAAGGGGCCGGGCAGGTCGTTGGCGAAGACCGTCTGCGCGGCCCGCTGCATCACCCAATCCATGGCGGTGGTGATGCGGTAGCCGCCGGTGGCCAGGTTCCGGGCCAGCGCGGGAGCATGGGCCTGCAGGTCGGCCGCCACAAACTGGGTGTAAAAGGGGGCGCGGTTGACCGTGGTGCCCCGCCGGACCAGCCGGAGGGGGGCCTGCTCCGCCCGGCGGGCCGCCGCCGGGCTTAGATAGCCCAAGGTGGCCATCCGGGCCAGCACCAGGTTCCGCCGGGCCCGTGCCGCTGCGGGACGGATAAAGGGGTCGTAGTAGCTGGGGGCGTTGATGACGCCGGCCAGCAGGGCCGCCTCCGGCAGGGTGAGGGAGGCCGCCCCGTGCCCGAAATAGGTGCGGCTGGCCGCCTCGGCGCCCCATGCCCCTTCGCCGAAATAGACATCGTTGAGGTACAGGGTGAGGATGGTGCGCTTATCGTAGGAGGCGGACAGCTTCAGGGCCAGGAACAGCTCCGCCAGCTTGCGCCGGAAGGTGCGGGCGGGGGTCAGGTACAGGTTCTTGACCAGCTGCTGGGTTAGGGTGCTGCCGCCCTCCACGATCCGGTGCGCCCGCAGGTCGGCGAGGGCGGCGCGGACGATCCCGACCGGGTCCACACTCGGTTCCACCCAGAAGGTGTCATCCTCAATGGCCACCACGGCGTTGCGGAGCACCGCCGGCTGTTGCGAGGCGGGAACGGGAATCCGGTTCCGGGTCTGGTAGAGCAGCGCCACGGTCCGCCCGAAGCGGTCGGTCAGGATGGTGTCGGCAGGAAGGGCGGGCAGCGGGGCCAGGGCAGGGAGGGGTGCCGCCAGCAGGGCCAGGAACAGGGCCAGCAGCGGCAGACTCCAGCGCCCGGCGCGGTCGGCCGCCCGCTGCCAGCCCCGCCGCCGCTGCTGCCGGTGCCGCTCGGTCCGGCTGACCATGCAACCCCCTCCCTCCCGGCCTCAGGGGTTAGTCTTCCGGCTAGGGGGGCCGTTCATGCCGCCGGGGTTGACGGGCGTCCCTCAAGGTGGGCATAATGACCCGCGGCTTCCGGCGAAACACCCCCTACGCAGGAGGCGGTACCGTGGCAGCAGGGAGGGCAGGGGAGCGGCCCCGGCTGTGGACCGCAGCCTACGTGCGCCTCGACCTGGTGAGCTTCGCCTTCTTCACCGGCTTCTATCTTTATACCTCGACCTTCCAGTTCTTCGTCCTCGACCGCGGGGCGGACGTGGCCGACCTGGGGCTGGTGCTGGCGGTCCTCACCTTGACCGCGGTGGGGGTGCGGCCGCTGATAGGGCCGTTGCTGGACGCGGCCGGACGCCGCCCGGTACTGCTGACGGGTCTGGCTGCCATGGCCGCTGCCAGCCTCCTCTACCTGGTCAGCGGACCGTTATGGCAGGTGGTGCTGATCCGGATGCTGCAAGGGGTGGGCTGGAGCATGAGTACCACGGCCGCCTCCACCTTCATTGCCGATGTCGTGCCCCCCTCCCGGCAGGGGGAGGCGATGGGCTTCTACAGCAACTTTACCGACCTGGCCATGGCGGTGGGCCCGTTCCTGGGGGTCTACCTGAGCCGCGGTGACCGGTTTGCCCCCCTGTTCTGGGCCGGTGGCGCCTGGCCGTTGGCTGCCCTGCTGCTGGCAGCGGGCCTGCGCGAGCGCCGGCGGCCCGGTGGCGGGCGGTGGCGGATCCGGTTCCGGCTGGAGCCGCGGGCCTTGTGGCCGGCCGGGGTGCTGTTCGCGGTCACCTTCGCCTACGCCGCGGTCCTGGGGTATCTGCCGCCGTTCCTGCGCGGCCGCGGGCTCGGGCCGGGATACGCCGACTTCTACGTGGCCTACGCCGCGGTCCTGTTGCTGACGCGGGGATTATGGGGGCGCCTCTACGATGCCCGCGGGCGGGCCTGGGCTCTGGTGCCGGGCTTGGTGCTGGTGGCCGGCTCCATGCTCTGGCTGCCCGCAGTACACCGCCTGCCCGGCCTGCTGCTGTTTGCAGTCCTGTTCGGCCTGGGCTTCGGGGCGGCGCAGCCGGCGACCCTGGCCTGGACGGTGGAGCGGGTGCCGTCTGCCGTGCGCGGACAGGCCATCGGCACCTACTACACTGCCTTTGACGGGGGAATGGCGGTGGCGTATGCCGGGATCGGGGCCGTGATTGCCCACAGCAGCTATCCCGTCGGGTTCACCCTCACCAGCGCGGTGGTGGGACTGGCCCTGGCCGCCTTTTTGGCGGCTGGCCGCCGGGCGCCGGACGGGTCGGCGAAGGAGGAGGATCGATGAGCCTGAAGGGACGGGTTGCGCTGGTCACGGGCGCCAGCCGGGGTATCGGCGCGGCTACCGCGCGCCTGCTGGCTGCCGACGGGGCCCGGGTGGTGGTCAATTACCTCCAGCGTGCGGACGCGGCGGAGGCGGTGGTGCAGGCGATCCGCACAGCGGGGGGCGAAGCGGTGGCAGTCGCCGCCGACGTTCGGGACGAGGCGGCGGTTGCGGGCCTGCTGGCCCGGGCGCGGGATGCCTTCGGGGCGGATCCGGACATCCTGGTGGCCAATGCCGGCATGTCGTTTCCCGTGAAACCGCTGGCGGAATTGAGCTGGGACGACCTCTGGCACAAGGTGCACGATGAACTCAAGGCGGCGTACACGGTCAGCCGCGCGGTATTGCCCGCCATGGCCGCCCGCGGGTGGGGCCGGGTGGTATACATCGCCAGCGGCCTGGCCCGGCGCGCCCAGCCGGGCATGGCCGCCCACGGCACCGCCAAGGCGGCTCTGGTCCAGTTCGCCCGCTATGTGGCGGTGGAATACGGCCGTTTCGGCATCACCGCCAACATCATCTCCCCCGGCCTGGTGGAGACCGAGGCGTCGGCTGCGGTGCAAACCCCCGAAAGCCGCGCGCGGATCGCCGCAGCGACCCCGCTTGGCCGCATAGCCACGCCGGAGGACGTGGCCCGGGCGGTCCGGCTGTATGTGGGGGACGATTGCGGGTTCATTACCGGCAGTTACGTCCCCGTGAGCGGGGGCGCCAGCATGGATTAGCCGGACGGGGAAGGGGGACGGGAGCATGGCAGCCGGGTCGCTGGTGCCGTCGCTGGGTGCCCGGGCCTGGTGGATTGTGGCCGGCAACGGCATCCGCCAGCTCGGGCTGGGCATGACCTACCCCTTCCTCATCGTCTACCTGCACCAGGTGCGGGGATTCAGCCTGGCGGCCGCGGGCGGCATCCTGGGGGTGATGAGCCTGGCCGGGCTGTTCACCCTACCTGCGGCCGGTTCGCTGATTGATGCGGCCGGCGCCGGTCCGGCGCTGGTGCTGTCCCTGTGGGTGTCCGCCCTGGGGACTGCCGGCTTCATCTGGGTGCGCACCCCGTGGCAGGCCCTGGTGACGGCCGCTGCGGACGGGGCCGGCAGCTCGGCGATGTGGAGCGCCCTCAACACCGCCCTGGCCCGCAGTGCTGCCGGAGGGGACCGCAGTGGAGCCTTCGCGGTCAATTATGCGCTCGGCAACCTCGGCCTGGGCATCGGTTCCCTGCTGGCGGGCCTGGTGGTCAACCTGGCCCGGCCCGGGAGTTTTGCCGTGATCTTTTACGGGGATGCGGCCACCAGCCTGCTGTTTGCCGGCCTGCTGCTGGCAGCGGGCGAAACCCGCCGGTATGAACCCGGAGGCGGAGCCCCCGGCAGCGCCTGGACGGGAACCTGGAACTACCTGGCCGTCCTGCGCGACCGGGTACTGCTGGCTGCCACCGCCGTAAACAGCCTGCTGGTCACTGGGGGCATCGCGCAGCTGTCCGTGGCCTTCCCGGCCTGGGCCACCGGTCCCGCCCACACCGGCCCGCGCGTGGTGGGGCTGGCGTTCGCTGCCAACTGTTTCGCCATTGTGGCCAGTCAGCTGTTCGTGGCCCGCTGGCTGCGCGGCCGCCGGCGCACCGGGGCCACCGCCCTGGCGGCGGTCGTGTTTGCTGTCTCCTGGGTGGGCGTGCTGGTGGCCGGGAGCCGTCCGCCCGGCGGGGCGGCCGCCTGGTTGATCGGTGCCCTGGCCCTTTTCGGGTTCGGGGAGACGTTTATGGCCCCCAGCCTGCCTGCCCTCATCAACGACGTGGCCCCCGAGGCCCTGCGCGGCCGTTACAATGCGGTCTTCAACCTGGCCTGGCAGGTCGGCCCGGTGATCGGGCCCGTCCTGACCGGTATGGCCTTCGCCGGTCATGCGGCCCGGGCCCTGCTGCTGGGGCTGGCAGGGGCGCAGCTCGCGGCGGCCGGCCTCACCCGCGTGATGGCCATCTGGGTGCCCGAGGGGGTGGACCGGGGCTTGATCCCCCCCGCGTGAGCGGCTTGTCCCGGGGGGAGCACGCGATTATAATTGGGCAGGAATTCAGGCAGCGACCCGATGGGGCCGGGGGCAAGGAGGACGCCGTTGCTGGAGACGCCCAGAAAGTTTACGGTCGTGTCGGGATCGGCCGAGGGACCATCCCGCTTGAATGCGTTTGATAATGCCCTATTAGCCGCCGGCATCGGCAACCTGAACCTGTTGAAGGTGAGCTCCATCCTGCCCCCGGGGGCGGTGGAAGTGCCGCAGCTTGACATCCCGCCCGGTGCCCTGGTGCCTACCGCCTACGGGGCGATCGTGTCCGAGGTTCCTAATGAACGCATCGCAGCCGCGGTCGGTGTCGGCATCGGGGCTGACGGCGACTATGGGGTCATCATGGAGTTCTCCGGCCGTTGCTCCCGGGAGGAGGCGGAGGCGGAGGTGCGCCGCATGTGTGCGGCGGCCTTTGAGGCCCGGGGGCGGGCGCTGGACCGCGTGATTGTGGCCGCCACCGAACATCGGGTGCGGGAGGTCGGCTGCGCGTTTGCGGCCGTGGCTCTGTGGTACTGACCGCGCGGAGGGAGCAGCGGGCGTGAACGTGTGGGTGACCGAATGGCAGACCCCGGACGTGGGGCTCAGCCTCAAGGTGAAGGCGGTCCTCTGGCAGGAACGCACCCCTTACCAGGAACTGGCCGTAGTCGACACTGAGGCTTACGGGCGGGTGCTGCTGCTGGATGGGGCCATCCAGACCACCGACCGGGACGAGTATGTCTATCATGAAATGATTACCCACGTGCCGTTGACGGTGCATCCCCATCCCCGGCGGGTGGCCGTGATCGGCGGCGGCGACGGGGGAACTATCCGCGAAATCCTGAAGCACCCCGAGGTGGAGGAGGTCCACCTGGTGGAGATCGACGAGCGGGTGGTGGAGGCGTCCCGCCGCTTCTTCCCCCGCATCGCGGAAAAGCTGGACGACCCGCGGGTGCATCTGCATTTTACCGATGGCATTGCCTGGGTTCGCGATGCCCGTAACTTTGACGTCATCCTGGTTGACTCCACTGACCCGGTCGGCCCGGCGGAGGGGCTTTTCACCCCGGCTTTTTACGCCTCGCTGGCGGCCGCACTAGGCCCGGACGGTATCGCCACCGTGCAGTCGGAGTCGCCCTTCCTGCAGGCCGACCTCATCCGCCGCATCCACACCGGCATGCGGGCCAGCTTTGCGGGGGTCTACCTGTACCTCGCCAACGTTCCCACCTATCCCAGCGGCCTGTGGTCCTTCACCCTGGGGTCGAAAGGGCCCGACCCGGGTGCCGCCCGGCCGGGACCGGCCGGGATGGCCACCCGCTATTGGAGCCCGGAGGTGCAGGCCGCCGCCTTCCGGCTGCCGGTCTTTGTCCAGGAACTGGTGCGGGCGGAGGAGCCGGCACAGCCGTGAACGGGCACCCTCCGCTCTTCCGTCCGGATCGCTTTTTGGGCATGGACGCCGCGCCGGGGGAGGCGCGGTGGGTGTTTTTCGGCATCCCTATGGATTTTACCGCCTCCTACGTTCCCGGCTCCCGCTTCGGGCCCGATGCCGTGCGGCGGGCGTCCTACGCCCTGGAGACCTATTCCTGGCGTCAGCAGCGGGACTTGAGTGAGACCGGGGCTTACGACGCCGGGGATTTGGAGCTGCCCTTCGGCAACGTGCCGGAGGCGTTGGAGCGCATCCGCCGCCAGGCGCGCGCGGTGTTGGCCGAGGGCCGGCGCTGGTGCGCGGTGGGGGGCGAGCACCTGGTCACGGTGCCACTGGTCGAGGTGCTGCTGGAGCAGTATCCCGACCTGGTGGTGGTGCACTGGGACGCCCATGCCGACCTCCGGGATACTTATCTGGACGAGCGGTTCTCTCACGCTACCGCCCTGCGGCGGGTGGCGGACCGGCTTCGCCCGGGGCACCTCTACCAGTTCGGCATCCGGTCGGGCACCGCCGAGGAAGCCGCCTACATTGCCGCCCGCCCGGTGCACTCCTTTCCGGACGAGGTGTATCGTCCCCTGGCTGCGGTGCGGGAGCAGCTGGCGGGACGGCCGGTCTACCTGACGGTGGACCTCGACGTCATCGACCCGGCCTACCTGCCGGGGACGGGCACCCCGGAACCAGGCGGTATCCCGGCCCGGGAAGCGCTGGAGGCCCTCACCCTGCTGCAGGGCCTGGAGGTGGTGGGTATGGACCTGGTGGAGGCGGCCCCCTTGGCCGACACGTCACAACGCACCGCCGTGCTGGCGGCGAAGATGGTCCGGGAGGCCTTGATTGCGGTTTCGGCCGCTGCGGCCGGCACCGGGGGAAAGGAGGGACAGGCATGAAGGAGGCGCGCCTGCCGGCCTTCCGGGCCGCGCTGGCCGCGGCCCTCGAGCGGGCGCTGGCCGGCATGGGCCTGGAGGGGCTGGCGGCGGAGGTGGTGGTGGAGCCGCCGACGGAGGCAGGTCACGGGGACCTTACCTCCAATATTGCCCTCAAGGGGGCCCGGGTGGCCCGCCGCCGTCCGGCAGACCTGGCCGCCGCGTTGCGCGACCGGCTGGAGCCGGTGCCGGGCTTGGCCGCGGTGGAGGTAGCCGGGCCCGGCTTCCTCAACTTTACATTGGACACCCGCTGGCTGGCGGGGGTGGTGGCGGATATCACTGCCGACCCGGCCGCCTATGGGCGGAGCAACCTGGGGGCCGGACAGCGGGTGCTGATCGAGTTCGTCTCCGCCAATCCCACCGGGCCGCTGGTGCTGGTCAACGGCCGGGCGGCGGCGCTGGGGGACAGCCTGGCCCGTATCCTCCGTCTGGCGGGCTACGCCGTCGATCGCGAATTTTACGTCAACGACGCCGGCAACCAGGTGACGGTCCTGGGCCAGGCCATGGCGCTGCGCTTATGGGAGCTGGACAGCGGGCAGGCGGTGGATCCCTGGCCTGAAGGGGTGTACCCTGGGGAATACGTCCGTGAGCTGGCGGCCCGCTATCGTGCGGAACATCCCGATCAGCGGGTCCCGGCCCCTGATGACCCTCAGGCTCCGGAGTGGTATCCGGCCCTGGGCGCCTATGCGGCCGGCCTGCTCCGCCACAGTCACGAGGAGGCCTTACGCCGTTTCGGGGTGACCTTCGAGCGCTGGTACTCGGAACGCGGACTGCGGGAGGCCGGAGGCCCGGAGCGGGTGCTCGATCGGCTGCGGGCAGGGGGCTACCTGGAGGAACGCGACGGGGCCCTCTGGTTCCGGTCCACCCTGTTTGGGGATGACAAGGACCGGGTGATGGTCAAGTCGGACGGCAGCTATACCTACTTTGTGCCGGATGCCGCCTATCACCTCGACAAATTTGAGCGCGGCTATGACGCCGTCATCGACCTGCTCGGCCCCGACCACCACGGCTACGTGGCCCGCTTAAAGGCGGTGGTGGCGGCACTCGGCTACCCGGCCGACCGCCTGGAGGTTCTGATTGTACAGGTGGTGCATCTGGTCCGCGGCGGTCGCCCGGTGCGGATGTCCAAGCGGCAGGGGCAGTTTGTGACCCTCGATGACCTGCTGGATGAGGTGGGGGTGGATGCCGCCCGCTACTTCTTTGTGGAACGGGCGCCCGACACCCCCCTGGATTTCGACCTCGATCTGGCGGCCCTGCGCGGTAATGAGAACCCGGTGTACTACATCCAGTACGCCGGCACCCGGATTAAAAGCGTCCTCCGCCAGGCGGAAGCGGAAAGCGTCCCGCCGGCCCCCTTCGACCCCGCCCGTTTGCAGGAGCCCTTGGAGCGGGCGCTGTGCCTGACGCTGGCCCGGTTTCCGGACGTGCTGGCCTTTGCGGCCCAGGCGCGGGCCCCGCAGCACCTGGCCCGCTATCTGCATGGCCTGGCCGGGGACTTTCACGCCTTCTACAAGTTTCACCGCATCCTGGAGGCCGAACCTACCCTGCGCCGGGCCCGGCTGGACCTGGCCCGCGCGGTGCTGGCGGTGCTGGAACAGGGAGCCGGGGCGCTGGGCATCAGCCTGCCGGACACCATGTAGCCGCCTAAGGCAGGAAGGCCGTCAGGAAGGGGCGGCTGCCCCGCTTCAGGCGGGTGGCCGGCGCCTCGCCCGGCGGCTCGGGATGTACCCGCTCGGGATGGCCTTGATGGTAGGCCAGCCAGACCTGGGCCTCCTCACGGCTGACACAGGTGGAGATGGGGCGGCTCAGGAGCGAGCGCTCGGCTTCCGCCACCAGCTCCTCCTCCCGGGCCAGCACCCGCAGGATGACGGGATGCCGGATGCGCAGCCCGCGCATGGCGGCGAAACGGGAGGGGAGCGCGTTGTTGCGGCTGTGGTTGCAGGCGCGGCAGGCCACGACGCAGTTATCGGGTTCCGTCTGCCCGCCCCAGGAGAGGGGAATGACGTGGTCCAGGGTGGAGCCCACCCCGCCGCACCAAGCGCAGACGTAACCATCCCGTTTCAGAACCTTGCGGTACACCCGCCGGTAGGCCAGGGGATGGTAATTGAGCCGCAGCACCCCCGCCTCCCACGTGGCGAGGCCGTCCTCCAGATTCTGCCGCGCACGCTCCACCGTGCAGGGGGTCAAGGGCCTGCCGCGGGGATCCACTACCGGAACCAGGGCCTCCCCGGACGGCAAGGCGGCCAACAGGCTCTCGGGCAAACCGACCAACCCATCCGCTCCTTTCACTTTGGGATCTGCGGGCCCGACGCCTGCGTTTACTGCCTTTATGATACCACGGCCGGGCCCGGCCTACCGCCTCAGCCGGGCTGCCGGAAGGCCCGCAGGGCCGGCATTGCGCTGAGGCCGCCGGCGGAGGGTTCGGTGAAGAACAGCCGCCGGCCGTTATCGTTGACGATAGCCTGAAAGGCCCGCTCCCCCAGTACCGGCGCCAGCTCCTGCAGCCGGGCCCACTCCCGTTCAAAGTCGCGCGCCCCGCCCCCCGACCCGAACAGTAGACGCCCGGGGCCTAATTCCTCCGCCGCTGCCCGTACTGCCGGCAAGGGGGCGCCCGAAGTCTCCAGGAAGACCTGCGGATGGCGGGCGGCCAGGCAGAAGGCCTGCTCCCGGTACGGGGAAGGTCCGCCCAGGTGGAGGACCACTAGGGGGACGTCCGGAAAGCGCAGGGCGAAGTCATCCCACAGCTCCGGCGCATCCAGGCGCAACGGCGCCGGCCCCGGGCCGGCATGCACCACCAGCGGCCGCCGGTACCCGGTCAGCACTTCCCCCAGCGCCAGGACTTCGTCGGCAAACGGGGCCAGGCGGCTCACGCCGGGATAGGCAAAAGCGCCGGCCGCCCCCGCTTCCAGCGCCCCCCGCAGCCATTCCGGCCGGCCGGGCACCGCCGGGGCCAGCGCCTTCCAGCGGGGATTCTCGCGGGCCGCTTCCAGCAGTTCCCGGGTGAGGGCGGGCGGATCCGGCGCGGTCAGGACGTCCCAGTCCAGGATGAGCCGGCGCTCCGCCTCCAGCCCCACCGCCCGCCGCAGTTCGGCCGCCGCCCCCGGGCGCAGGGGGCCGACAGGCACCACCGCCGATACGTCGGTGGTGCCGAGCTGGATCAAGGGGGCTTCCGGATCCCCTGCCACCAGCAGGGGGACGCTCTCGTCCCCGGCGGCCAGGATACGGCCCCGGTGGGCCACCAGGGCGCCGCCCAGGTAGGCAGTGCCGCTGAAGCGACCGGTCAGGGGGGCCAGGACTACGGTACAGCCGGCCCGGGCGCTGACCGCCAGGGCCTGGTCCTGGACCGCCTCCCGCTCCCGTTGGGTGCGCAGGCCGGGGAGGATGCAGAGCAGGTCCGGGCGGAAGGCTTCGGCCTGCCGCCAGAGCTCCTCCTCCTGGGCGTCCGGCCCTAACAGCAGCAGGATACGGCCCCAGCGGGAGGGGATGGGGGTAAGCCCGCCGCCGCTGTCGAACCAGGGCCGTTCGGTGGGTAGAAAGTTCAGCTTGGCCTGGGTGCCGGCCAGGGTGCCGTCGGCCTCGATCACCATCCCGCGTTGCTGCTTGCGCCCGGTAATCGGGTCTAGGGCCCGGACGCTGCCGGTAACCACCGTCAGCCCCAGCTCACGGGCCAGGGCGCCCAACCGTTCGCTGTGCCGGTTGGGCAGTACCTCCACCGGATTGAGGCCCAGAAACCACTCCGGAAACACCACCAGGTCCAGGTTGCGGCGCGCCGCCTCCCGCAGGTGGCCTTCAATCCTTTCCCAGGCCTGCGCCGGATCCCGGGTATAGGGTGCCTGGCTGACGGCGATACGCGGCAGGCTCACGTGTATTGCCCCCTCCCCCGCCTCCTGGGCCGGGCTCCGATCCATTCACTGGAAATACTAGACCCTGGCTGCGACTCCCGCAAGCGGCCGTCACTGCTCCGGCTCCCAGCGGTAATGGACCACTGTCTCCGCGTCGGGCCCTGCGTGGTAGCCGGCAGCGGCCGCCAGGATGACCGGCTGCCCGGCTGCATCCCGCCCGAAGATGGCCGAGCGGCCGTCGAAATGGACGTCCCACAGGTCCAGCAGCAGGAGCGCGTTGACCACCACCGCCACCTCGGGGGCATCGCGCAGTGCGGCCAGCGCCCCTTCCTCATCCCATTGCCGGCTGCGGGTGCGGCTGTCCCCGGGCCGGCCCAACACCCAGGGACCGGCCCAGGGCCAGGGATTGGCGGACGGCTGCGCCACCAGGCTTGCCCCCCGCCGGCCTAGATCGGGCAGCAGGGGGTGAAAGCGGGGTTCCCGGTCGGTGTGCGGTACCCGGAAGGCGTCGTAGCAGATGGCGGTGGCCAGGCCGATACCCGGCAGGGCCGGATCCAGGTCCAGTACCGGCACCGCCTCCGCGCGGCCGGGACTGAGCCCCAGCCGGTCCTCCTGGGTGGGGACGAGGTTGACCTTGCGGGTCACCGCCCGGGTCCGCCCGTCTGGGCCTACTGTCAAGGACAGGTTGTAGATGCGGTTGCCGCGCGGCAGCAGGGTGTCCCCGCGGTACCCGCCGGCGTCGTCGGGCAGCAATGCGGAGCCGCCCACCACGGTCATCGCGTAGCGACGGGCCAGGGTGCGCACGCTCCGGCTCCAGATGGTCCACACGGTGGGGGCGGCGGCCAGGAAGAAGGCGCGGCGCAGGGAAAGGGCGCGGGCAGCCAGGGCGGTGGCCGCAAGGCGGCCCGCCATCCGCCGGCCCAGGCGGGCGAAAGCGGCGTCCAGGGTGCGCACGTCCGGGTCCCCGGCCAGTCCCCCGGCAGCGGGCAGGGCTAGGGCCAGGAAGGAAGCCACGTCCTCGGGCAGCACCGCCACCGCCACCGGCGCCCGCCGCAGGGCGGCGGCGCGGGCGAATAAGCGGTCCAGCTTGGCGAGGAACGCCGCTTCCGAGCGGTAATCGGCAGCTGTCATGTAGGGTTGCAGCGCAAACAGGTCGATGGCGGTCATCAGCATCCCTCCGGCGGGGGCGGCCCCCTGCACCGGTTTGTGGCACAATCAAGGGGATGTCAAGGCCCCTGCCGCAGGCGGGGCCGGGAGGGGGTTCCATCGGTGTCGGTTCCGATGCTATTCCGTTCCGCCTGGGAAGAGCTCCGCCGGCGGCCGCAGTTGTGGATGCTGGCCTTCTGGTATCTATTCGTGAACAGCGGGGTACAGCTGCTGGTGGCTGACCGCCTGGCGCCGCAGCTGCCCGCCTGGCTGCGGCATCCCTCCCCGGCCCTGTTCCAGCACCCTCTGCCGGCACTGCCGCCAGGGCTGGCGGTGAAGCTGGTGCTGGTGTTCCTGAGCTTCCTGCTCATCCTGTTGCCCTTCTCCACCGCCGGGCTATACGGGGGAGCCGCGGCGGTGCTGAAGAACGAGCCCGGGACCGGGATCTGGACCTTCTGGCGGTACGCCGTGCGTGAGTTCTGGCGGGGCCTGGGCTTTGAGGTCCTGCTCGTCCTGACCCTGGCCGTGGTGAGCGGGCTGCTGGCGGGGATATCGGCCCTCTTCGGGGTGGCGGGTCAGGCGGCGGGCCTGCTGGCGGTGTTCGAGATCCTGGCTATGATTGTGGTCATCGCGGTCCTCGCGCTCTGGTTCGCGGCTACGCTCTATGCGCTCGGGGCGGTGTTCTACGGCCTGGAGGCCCCGCTCAAGGCCTTCGGGGCCGCCTGGAGCTGGACGTTGCGCCATGTGGGACCGGCCTGGCAGACGGCGGTCCTGTTCCTGACCCTGGCCATCGGGGCCTGGATCGTGACGGCCATCCTAGCCCTCATTCCCGTGCTGGGCGGCTTCCTGGCCATCGCCCTCTCCGCCCTCGTGCTCGACTTCCTGGCTGTCCTGGGCCCGGCGCTGTTCACAGCCGCCTCCCGGCCGGGGGAACCCCCGCGGGCCGATGTATAAGCGGACCCAGAGCGGGCACCCTCATTCCGGGCGGTGGGCGCCCGGGAAGGGGGACCGGCATGGCGGAGGCCAAGGGCCTGACACGGCGCCGGCTGCTGGGCCTGGGGCTGGGGGCGGCGACCGGCTGGTGGCTTCCGGGCGCGGTCCGGGCGGAGGCGGCCCCGCGTTTACGGTTCGTGCAGTTGAGCGACATCCATCTCGGCTACCGTGGGGAAGCCAACCGCGACATCCCCAACGCCCTGGCGCGGGCCATGACCGCCATTGCCCGGCTGCAGCCTCCCCCCGCGCTGGTGGTGGTGACAGGCGATCTTACCCAGGCCGTGGACGAGGACGCCCGCCGTCGGGAACGTCTGGCCCTGGCGCGGCAGACCCTGGCAGCCGCCGGGCGGGCGGTCTACACCCTGCCGGGGGAGCATGATGCCCTGCCCGACGGCGGGGCGGTGTACCGGCAGGTGTTGGGCGAGCCCTATTATGCCTTTTCCGCGGCCGGTGTCCGCTTCCTGGCCCTCGACAACGTGTCGCACGGATTCTTCTTGGGCCGGGCCCAGCTGGCCTGGCTGGGCCGGGAACTGGAGCGGCTGGACCCCGGTACTCCCGTCGTGGTGCTCGCCCACGCCCCGCTGCATCCCGTCTTCCCGCCCTGGAACTGGTACACCTATGACGGTGCCGCCGCCCTGACCCTGCTCCGCCCTTTCCGGCACGTCCTCATCCTGAGCGGCCATGTCCATCAGGTGCTGCGCCCGGGCGGCAGGGAACAGACCGCCCTGCCGCTGGCCTGGCCCTATCCCGAGCCCCGCGCCCTCACCCGCCTCTTCACCTGGCCGCAGTCCCAGTCGGATCCCTGGATGGGGCTCGGCTGGCGGGTGGTGGATGTGACCGCGGAGGGCGCGTTCCGGGTGATGGATCAGGCTCTGGCCGGAGTGGCCACCGGGGAGGGGCGGGGCGCATGACCGGCCTCCACCGCCTCCTGGCCATCGGGGCTGTGACCGTGGCCGGCTTGTGGCCCTGGCCGCGGCCGGCACCGCCCGCCCCCGGCCCCGCCGGCCGACCCGCTGGCAACGGGGGCCCGCATCTACACCGCCGCCTGTCTCTCCTGTCATGGTCCGCGGGGGGACGGCCGCGCCCTGTGGCCGCTGCCGGACGGGCGCACCGCGCCTCCCCTGGACCGGCTCGACCCGGAGCAATGGCCCCCGCAGCGGGTGCGGGCGGTCATCGCCAGGGGCCGCCCGCCCATGCCGGGATGGGCGGCGGTGCTGGACCCGAAAGAGCTGGATGCGGTGACCCGCTATGTGCTCAGTCTGCGGCCGCAATCAGGACCAGGCCCGGCGCCGTCCGGGGCCCAGGGCCGTAAACAGGGTGTAGACGCCGGCTAGGGGCATGCTGTAGGGGAAGAACACCATGAGGGCGATGCCCAGCCAGCGCCAGCGCCATAGGCGCCGGGCCCCCAGCACCGTGAGGTAGAGCCCGACTGCGAGCAGGATTGCCACCAGGGGGAACCCCAGCATGCGGCTCACGGCGACCCCGGCCAGCAGCGGAACCCAGACGGCCGCGGCCGCGGCCGGCCCGCCGGCAGGGGTGCGCGTGGCGGCCGCCGCCCGCCGGTGCCGGTAGCAGCGCCGTTCCCGCCAGCCTTCGCAGGCAGGGCAGAGGGGCGTCCCGCACACCTGGCAGGTGGTCACCGCCGGTCCCCCGTGGCGGGAACAGACCGGTCCGGGGCGGGGCGGGGGCGGGTCGGGTCGGGTGGAGGGTGCGGCCGCCCCTTCGAGGATGCGGCGGTAGGCGGCGTTGATGCGCTTCATGCGCTCCTCTTCCGCCCGGAACCGGGCGGGGTCGGTGCGGAAGCGGTCGGGATGATGGGCCTTCACAGCACGCAGATAGGCCGCCCGTACGGTGGCGGCGTCCGCGCCGGGCCGCAGGCCCAGTTCCGCCCAAGGATCCTCCCCGTTCATGGCGTCCTCCCTTATGCCGGATTACTGTTAGCATACCCGGGCCTGCCGCCCTCCACAAGCGGGATGGCAGAAAAAACCACCCGCCCTGCAGCCCCGCGTCTGCCTGTCCTGCCGCGCTAGAATGAGAGGGATGACAGCCCATGGGGAGGCAGCGGGGGATGGCCATCTCCAACCGGCGGGTGCTGGAGACCCTGCTCGACAACACCAGCGAAGGGGTGCATGTAATCGACCGCCATGGCCGCACGGTGCTGTTCAACCGGGTGGCGGCGGAGCGGGAGGGGCTGCTGGCGTCCGAGGTCATCGGCCGCCATGTGCTGGAGGTGTACCCCTCGCTGACCGAGGAGACCTCCACCCTCCTCAAGGTGCTGCGCACCCGGCGCGCCTTCCTCAACCAACGGCAGAGCTTTACGAACTATAAGGGCCGCACCATCACCACTGTCAACTCCACCTATCCGATCTTTGACGGGGGTACGCTAGCCGGGGCGATGGAAATCTCGCGCGACATCACCGAGGTGCTGACCTTAAGCCGGCAGCTGGCGGCGGGCGGCCAGCCGGAGCCCGCCCGGGAACGGGCGGCAGCGCCAGCGGAGGCGCGGTTCTGGCCCGACCTGGACCTGCTGCGCCCGCGTAGCTGGGAGGACCTGGTGGTAGGGGAGGACGCCGCCTATCAGGAGGCAGTGCACCTGGCCCGTCAGGCGGCCGCAGGCGACGCCCCCGTGCTGCTGGCCGGCGAACCGGGGACAGGCAAGGAAACCCTGGCCGCCCTCATCCATGCCGCCGGGCCCCGGGCCGCAGCCCCCTTCACCGTGCTGCCCGCCTCTCTCTCCGAAACCGAGGCGCATTCAGCCCTCCTGGGCGATGGGCCCGGCCAGGGTCTGCTGGTGCGTCCCGCCGGGGGCAGCGTGCTGCTGAAGCAGGTGGAGGAGGCGGCTCCCCGCATTCAGGGTCTGTTGGCCGCGGCCCTGGCCCGCTCGCAGGTGTGGCGGACAGGCGGGGCGGCGGAGGCGATCACGGTGCGGCTGATGGCCACCACTGCTGCGCCCGGCGGGGCCCGGGCCGGAACCTTGCGGCAGGACCTTTATGACCGGCTGGCGGCGGTGGAGATTCACCTGCCGTCGCTCCGTCACCGGCTGCAGGACCTGCCGGCCCTTACCGCCTGGGCGCTCGGGCGCTGGAGCCGGCATTACGGCCGCACCTTGAGCCTCAGCCCTGCGGCCCTGGACCGGATGGCGGCCTACGCCTGGCCTGGCAACCTGCGGGAGCTGTTCCGGGTGCTCGCCCAGGCGGTCGCCACCAGTCTAGGGGGGCGGGTGGAGGAAGGGGACCTGCCCACCTGGCTGGGACGCGTACCCCGGGCGGATGGCGGGGAGTGGAATCTGCGCCGGCGGTTGCGCCAGCACGAGCTGGAACTCATTTCCCAGGCCCTGGCTCGCACCGGCGGGAACATCTCCGAGGCCGCCCGCCTCCTGGGGGTGCCGCGGCAGACCCTGCAATACCGCTTGCGGCAGGGACACTAGCCCTCGCGCGCGGCGGGCCGAGAGGCTACAATAGGCGCGGACCGGCCCGGGAGGGGTGGAAACGGTTCACCCGGCCTTATGTGTTAGACTGGTGGCACTTATATCGTACAATAGGGCGGGCTCCGGGAAGGTTCTTTGACCACTATTGCAAGATGGGAGGTTTTATACGTGGCCAGCAAGTACCTCAAACATGAGCTGGGCCTACTGGACCTGACTATGGCGTCGATGGGCGCCATTATCGGATCCGGCTGGTTGTTGTCGGCCCCCACTGCTGCCAGCGTGGCGGGTCCAGCTGCTATCCTGTCCTGGGTCATCGGCGGGGTGGCGGTGATGCTGATCGGGCTCGTCTACGCGGAACTTGGGGGGATGCTGCCCGAATCGGGCGGGATTGCCCGCTATCCTCAGTTCAGCCACGGCCACCTGACGGGATTCATCATGGGGTGGGCGGCCTGGATTGCCTACGCCTCCGTACCGGCGGTGGAGGCGGAGGCGGTGATGCAGTATGCTTCGCGCTACGTGCCGGGCTTGTGGAACAGCCACGCCAGTCTGCTGACCGGCTTCGGGCTGGTACTGGCGGCCCTGCTGCTGGTGGCGTTCTTCCTCATCAACTACTTCGGGGTCCGCACCTTCGCCAATGTCAACACACCCCTGACCCTCATCAAGTTCATCATGCCGACCCTGACCATCCTGGTCTTCCTGTTCGTCGGCCTGCACGGGAGCAACTTCCACGCCGATGGAGGATTTATGGCCAAGGGGTCGGCAGGGGTGATGGAGGCGGTGGCTACGTCGGGGATTGTCTTTGCCTACCTCGGCTTCCGCCAGGCGGTGGACTTGGCTGGGGAGGCCCGCAATCCCCAGCGGGATGTGCCCCGGGCCGTCATCCTGTCCATCATCCTCGGCATTATCCTTTATGTGATGCTGCAGGTGGTCTTCACCGGTGCCGTGCCCCAGCACGACCTTAGCAAGGGTTGGGACTACCTGCCGAAGATCTTCCAGGCCCCCTTCGCCCAGCTGGCCAGCACCCTGGGCCTCGGCTGGCTGGCGGTGCTGCTGTATGCGGATGCGGTGGTGTCCCCGGGCGGCACCGGTAACATTTACATCGCCTCCACCACCCGGGTCATCTATGCCCTGGCCAACAATGGCTACTTCCCCCGCGGGCTGGCCAAGGTGGACCCCCGGACGGGGATCCCGGTGGGGGCACTGGTGCTGGCCCTCATCATGAGCCTGCTCTATCTGCTGCCCTTCCCCTCCTGGCAGTCGCTGGTGGGGGTGGTCTCGGCGGCGACGGTGCTCACCTACATCATCGGACCGGTAGCCGCCTCGGTGCTCCGGCGCACCGCCCCGGACGCCCACCGGCCCTTCCGGCTGGGGGCGTTGGGCTTCTGGGCCCCGGTGGCCTTTATTATCGGGTCCCTCATCATCTACTGGTCGACGTGGGCGGTGGACTCCAAGCTGCTGATTGCCGTCCTGATCGGGATCGTGCTGTACGCCCTCGCCGCCGCGGTGGCCCCCCGGGCCATTGACCGGCCGACCCCGCAGACCATCCGGGCCGGTATCTGGCTGGTGGTCTACCTGCTGGCCATCTCCTACTTTGGGGCCGGGCGGTTCGGGGCTGCCTACAACGGCGGCAAGGGCCTCATCCACTACCCCCTGGACCTGGTGGTGGTCGCGGTCATGAGCCTTATCTTCTACTACTGGGGCGTGGCCAGCGGCATCGAGACCAAGGACACCCAGGAAGCACTGGAGGCCATCGCCGAGACGCGGACGGCGGAAGTCCCGACCGGGTTTACCAGCTAGCGCTGCACGGCGCAGTCCGGGCCGGGCCGGCGGCAGCCGGCCCGGCCTGCTTGTCCCCGGCGGGCTGCCGGACTAGACTAAGCCCACAGCGGGGACGGGGGGACCGCCATGGTGGAGCAGGGCTGCTGGGACGTACTGGTGGCCGGGGGAGGGCCGGCCGGAATCACTGCGGCTATTTGGGCGCAGCGCCTGGGCCGGAGCGTGCTGCTGGCGGAGGCGGAGGCTACGTTGGGCGGCCAGCTGCGCGCCATTGAGCGTCCGCTGCTAGACGTGCCCGGCTTTGCCGGGCAGGAAGCGACCGCCTACCTCGAGGCGCTGGTGGCGCACCTGCGGGCTCAGGATATCCCCTGGCGCACGGGCTGGCGCCTGGCTACGGTGGAGGCCGACGGCCCGTGTCTGGTGGCTGATTTCGGGCCGGCAGGGCGGATACGGGCGCAGCGGGTGGCGGTGGCCACCGGCTTGCGGGTACGGCGTCTCGGGGTGCCGGGGGAGGATGAATTGCCGCCGGTATCGGTCAGCCGGCTGGTAGCCGGGCCCGCAGGACGGGCGCTGGTGGTCGGCGGCGGGGACCGGGCCCTGGAGGCGTCCCTGCGCCTGGACCGGGCTGGCTGGCAGGTGACGCTGGTGCACCGGCGCGCCGGTTTCCGCGCCCGGCCCGACCTCGTGCGCGCCCTGGCGGACAGCCGGGTGCAGGTCTACCGGCCGGCGGTGGTGGCGGCCTTCCGGGTCCGGCCCGGCCGCGAGGTGGAGACGGTCCTGGCGCCGGCCGACGGGCCGGAACGGATGGTGGCGGCTGATGTGGTGCTGGTGCGGGTAGGGATGGAGCCGGCCCTGCCCCAGCTGGCGGTCCCGCCCGGGGATCCCCGCTTGCAGCTGGTCGGGGATGTGGCCTTGCCGTCCCATCTATGGGCGGTGGTGATCGCGCAAGGGTCGGCGGCGGCGGCCGTCAAGGAGTGGGCCCGGACCTGGCCCCCGCCCGGGGGGTCTGACGCGCCGCCTCTGGCATAGAGTAGGCCCGGAAGGAGGGGGACAAGCATGGAGGAGACCATGGCGGCGGGCGGGGCGGTACCGGACATCCTGGGCCCCGGCCTGGCGGTGCTGTTCGTAGGGTACAATCCCGGGCGCTATTCGGGCGCAGGGGGTCACCACTTCGCCGGTCCCGGCAACCTCTTCTGGGCCCTCCTGTATGAGAGCGGTCTCACCGGGCAGCGGTTAAGCCCGGAACGGGATCACGAGCTGCTGCTGTGGCACCTGGGGGTGACCAATCTGGTGGCGCGGGTTACGCCCGGCAGTGCGGACCTCACGGTGGCCGAGCTGGCGGCGGGGGCCGATCGCCTGCGGTCCTTGCTCCGCCGCTGGCGGCCGCGGGCGGTGGCCTTCCTGGGCAAGGACCTCTATCGCGCCTATGCCGGTTGGTCCGCCTCCCGGCCGGTGGAATGGGGGCTTCAGCCCGTGCCGGCGGCACCGGGCGTGGGGGCCTGGGTGCTGCCCAACCCCAGCCGGCGTTCCACGGTGCCTTACGGCCTGCGGCTGCATCTGTTCCGCCGCCTAGCGGAGGTGGTGGCGGCGCCGGCGGCTGAGAGCCCCTCCCCGGCGGGGCTATAATGGAACCAAGGCCCCTTGGCGGGCCGGAAGCGGGGGGAGTGTGATGGCACCGGTGGCAGCGGCGGCGCGGGTCCGCATCTACCGCATCCGGGCCCGCTATCAGGGGCGGCGTCTGCCCTGGCGGGTGATGGAGGTGCGGGGCGACATGAGCGTAGCCGCCTTTGACCGCTATCTGCGGACGGTGTTCCTCTATGAGCGGCCCGGCCGGCGGAGCGCCTTCCTCCGGGAGGAGGCGGCCCTGTATACCCTTGATCCCGCCGGGCCGGAACCGGCGGCCACGGTCGCCGATCTGTTCCGGGATCCGCCCGACCGCCTGGCCTGGGTTTTCGACCTCGAACACCCCGAGCACCATCGACTTATGCTGACCGCTGTCCACCTGCCCGAGCGGACCCGCACCTATCCGGCGGTGGTGCGCCAGAACGCCCCCGAATACCGCACCTGTGCCTGCGGGGTAACCCCGGCCACCTGGTTCTGCGATACCTGCGGCCGCGAGCAGGGCATGCTGGTACCGCTGTGTGATGACTGCCGCCGGCGGGACCATGCCGGCCATGAGGTGTCCCGGATCGTCTATTAGAAAGGGGCAGGTGCGCCATGGAGCCGGAGGATCGCGAAAGCAGCCTGCGGCGGATCCGCGACCTGGAAGCGGGTCACGCCTATGCGGAAGCGGCGGCCGGCTGGGAAGGCCTGCTGGCCCGGTTTCCCCAGGACGCGGCCCTGCACCTGGAGGCGGCCGGCTTCTTTGAGGCCCGTGCGCAGCCGCCGCGGGCAGCAGCCCTCTACCGCCGGGCCCTGGACCTGGGCCTGGAGGGCAACGACCGTCGGGATGCGCTGGTGGGCCTGGGCAATGCCCTCACCCTGGCCGGCGAGCTGGGACCGGCGGTGGACATCCTGCGCCGGGCCGGGCGGGACTACCCGGGTGACCCGGTGGTCACCGCCTTTCTGGCCCTGGCCCTCTTGGCGGCCGGATCCGGGTCGGAGGCGGTCAGCCTGTTGGGGGTGGCGCTGGTGCGGGAGTCGCCTCATCCCGGCATCCGCCGTTACAGCCGGACCCTGCGTGACCGTTTCCGGGCCCTCCCTAGCGGTGGGGAGGTTTCCTGATCCGCTGGGGGCTGGCCGCCAGCCGGCGGTACCGTGAAGCGGAGCGGAGGGTGCGCGGGCCCAGCCTCATCTGCCCGTCTCCCGCCGGCGCTCCTGCTTCCCGGGTCGCGCCGGGCGGTGGGGGGCAGCGCTTTCGGCCCGCAGCCGGTTTCCTGCGGGGCCGGATTCCCTCCAGCGCCAGCAGGCGGGCCTTCAGGTCGAGGCCGGGTCCGTAACCGGTGAGTTCGCCCCGACTTCCCAGGACCCGGTGGCAGGCAATGAAGAGGGGAACGGGATTGCGGGCCATAGCCCCGCCGACCGCCCGGGCAGCGCCGGGACGGCCGGCTCGTACCGCCAGCTCGCCATAGGAAATCCAACTGCCGTAAGGCACAGTCAGCAACGCCGCCCACACCTGCCGCTCGAAGACGCTGCCACCGGGAGCGAGCTCCCAGGTCGGCAGGGGGCCATCCCCGTTCAGATAATGGCGGAGCCCTTCCGCCAGGGCGGGCGGGGCGGGCCCGTAGCGCGTCCCGGGGCCGGCGGGCGGAGCTTCGCCGGGGAAATAGAGCGCGCCCAGGCGTCCGCGGGCGTCCAGCCGGGCCTGGAAGAGGCCCCAGGCGGTCGGCAGAGGAACCACCTGCCAGGGGCCGGTGCCCTCCCTCAGCGGCATCATACCCACCCCCTTCGTTGGCTTGCGGCCGGGTTGCGGAAGGACCCGCCCACCGGCGCTCAGCGGGGCCGGTCCAAGGTATGATACAAGTATAAGGGTAGGGACGGTCAGCGCGGAGGAGGAGGGGAGGCCGGTGGCCGCCGGCAGATGGGAGCGGGTGACGGCAGCCCTGGCACCCGGGCAGGCCCTGGTACTGGTGCCGGGTCCCGCTTGGCGCTATGTCGCCGGTTGGAGCCCCCTGCCCGATGAGCGCCCGGCCTTCCTCTGGCTGAGCGGGGAAGGGCGGGCGGCGGCGCTGCCGGCCCTGGCCCGGGAGGCGGCGGAGGCCGCTTGGCCGGGGATGACCGTCTTTTCCTACGCCGATGGCGCCAGTCCGGCCCCGGCCGTCCAGGCTGCTTGGGAAGCCGTGGGCCGGCCGCAACGGGTGGCGCTGGATGAGGGTTGCGGCTGGCTGCAGCTGCGGCTGCTGGAAGACGCCTTGCCGGGGGGATTCGAAGCCGGTCCGGCCTCGGCAGTCCTCGGCCCCTTGCGGCTGGTGAAGGATGCGGCGGAACTGGCTGCCCTGCAACAGGCACAGACCATTAACGATGCGGCCATGGCCGCAGCCTTCGCGCAGCTGGCGCCGGACCGCACCGAACGGGAGCTGGCCGCCCTCATCCGCGAGGCCTACCGGGCCGGAGGGGCGGACGGGGAGGCGTTCATCCTGGTGGCGGCGGGCGCCCACAGTGCCCTGCCGCACCATGAGCCGGAGGATACCCCGTTGGGGTCGGGACCGGTGCTGCTGGACATCGGCTGCTGGAAGGACGGGTATGCCTCCGACATGACCCGTATGGCCTACCTGGCGCCGGTCGGTGAGGTTCCGGCGGACTTCCGGGCGGTGGCGGAGGCGGTGGAGGCGGCGCTGGTGGCGGGGCTCGCGCGGCTTCGGCCCGGCCTCCTGGCCGGGGAGGCGGACGCGGCAGTGCGCGCTGTTATCAGCGGCCGGGGCTACGGCCCGTATTTCACCCATCGGACCGGGCACGGCATCGGGGTGCAGGTGCATGAACCCCCCTCCCTGGCGCCCGGGGAACTTCTACCCCTGCCGGCTGGCACGGTCTTCAGCGTGGAGCCCGGCATCTACCTCCCCGGCCGCTTCGGGGTGCGCCTGGAGGAGGTGGTAGTGCTGGAGGACGCCGGGCCCCGTCTCCTGTCCCGCCTCAGCCGTTCCCTGCACGTGGTTGCGGTGTGAAGCAGGTCCGGTTGCTGACATGCAGCCGGGTTCACGAAAGGGGTAAATCACAGATGCCGAGCGAGACCCGTACCGGGCGGAGCGAGCTGCCGCCGTTGGAGGATCCCACCCTGCCGCGTCCGGTAGGGGTCGGGGATGAAGCACCCGATTTCACCCTGCCGGGGACCACCGGCACCGTACACCTGGCCGACCTGCGGGGGCAGGTGGTGGTGCTGTACTTCTATCCCCGGGACAACACGCCCGGCTGTACCACCGAAGCCTGTGACTTCCGGGATGCCCTGGCCGACTTCACCCGGGTCAAGGCCCTGGTGTTGGGGGTGAGCCCGGACTCGCTGGCCAGCCACGCCAAGTTCACGGCTAAACATCAGCTCCCCTTCCCGCTGCTGTCCGACCCCGATGCGGAGGTGGCCCGCCTGTACGGGGTGTGGAAGGAGAAGAACTCCTGCGGCAAAAAGACCTGGGGCATTGAACGCTCTACCTTTGTCATTGGACCGGAGGGTGTCATCCGCGCCGCCTGGCGCAAGGTGAAGGTGCCCGGTCACGTGCGGGCGGTGGCGGAGGCGGTGGAGCGGATTGCCAACGGAGACGCCGTCTAACATCACAGCCGTGCTGGCGGTATGGGAGCGGCTCTATCCCAACCCGCGCAGTGCCCTCAACTGGCGGACCCCCTTCGAACTGCTGGTGGCGACAGTGCTGTCGGCCCAGTGCACGGACGTGCGGGTCAACCTGATAACCCCCCGCTTGTTTGCCCGCTATCCGGACGCGGCCGCCCTGGCCGCGGCCCCGGTGGCGGACGTGGAGGCGCTGATCCGGGACTGCGGCCTGTACCACGCCAAGGCCCGTCATCTGGTCGCTGCGGCGGCCCGCCTGGTGGAGGCCTACGGGGGGCAGGTGCCGCCCCGGTTTGAGGACCTGGTGACGCTCCCCGGGGTGGGCCGCAAGACCGCCAACGTGGTGCTGGCCAACGCCTTCGGCCAGGATACCCTGGCGGTGGACACCCATGTCTTCCGGGTGTCCCACCGCCTCGGCTGGTCGGAGGCACGGACCCCGGAAGCCACCGAGGAGGACCTGCGGCGTGTCCTGCCGCGGGTCTACTGGTCCCGGGCCCATCACTGGATGATCCGGCACGGCCGCGAGATTTGCCATGCCCGCCGGCCCCTCTGCGATCGCTGCCCGGTTGCCGCCTGGTGCCCCTCCGCCCCGACCGCAGCGCGGGAGACGGCGGCCGCCACTCCGGCCGGCGGAGCCGGGGCGGCGGTGGCCCTAGTCAGTGACCTGTGGTTTGCGGAGCGGCTCCGGACCCTGGCCGGGCAGGCGGGTACGCACCTGCGCTGTACCGATAATGTGGCCACCTTTTCAGCCTGGCTGACCGCCGGCGGGGTTCCGGCCGCGCTGGTGGATGTCACCCGCTTGAGCCCTGAGATCACGGCCCTGCTGGGGACGGTCCCGCGGGTGGCGGGATTCGGCCCCCATGTGGCCCGGGAGGCCATGGACCGGGCCCGGGCCGCCGGTATTACCGACCTCTGGGCCTATTCGGCCCTGGAACGCCAGGGACGCCGCTGGCTCGAGGCCCTGGCGCAGGGCTAAGCCGGTCCTCCGCTGTCGCCCGCCTTGAACGCTGGTGTGGCGGCGGATTGCCGGGAAGACCGGCGCCGGCGGGCGATCCGGCCGGGCGGGTGAGGACCGGATGGTGAGAGGAAAACCCTTGCCCGCTGTCCAATCCTGTCGGGTCTGGTCGATGGATGCCGGTGGCGGGGAGAGGGGCGGGGATGGCCGGAAGCGTGCTGCTGGTGCACGGGCTGGTCCTGGCGGCCGTTCTGGTGGCGACCTTTGAGTTCGGTATCTTTGCCCGCGGACAGCGCTGGCTGCCGAACTGGCTGGCGTGCCTGGCGGGGATGGCGGCCCCGCCCGTGGGCTTGGCGCTGCTGGCGGTGTGGGGCCGCGAACCGGTGCCGGCGGGGGTGTGGCCGGTCCTGGTGGTGGCCCAAAGCTTCTGGCTGCCGCGGCCCTGTTACGCCGGTTCTGCCTTGCTGGCGGCGGGGCTGGCCGCTGCGCTCACCCCGGGGGCGCGGCCGGCGGTGGCCGCGATGGTGGCGGCGGTAGCGGTGGCTGGGGCCTGGCCCGGGGTGCGCCACCGTGCCCTGCTGCTGGCGGGGGTGGTCCTGGCCGCCTGGGCGGCGGCGGCCGCCGGCGGCTGGCCGGCTGCGGGCGGGAGGCTGCCGGTGCGGGCTGCCCTGCCGGTGGAAGCGCTGGCCGGGCTGGCGGTGGCCGGCTACATCCTCAGCCATGAACAGCGGCTGGCGCTGCTGCGTGAGGCGGAGACGGCAGCGGAGGCTGATGCCTTGACCGGGGCGCGCACCCGGCGGGGCCTGGAGCGCTGGCTGGCGCAGTGGGCGGAACCGCCGCCCGGGGTAGTGGTGGCTGCCGACCTGGATGACTTCAAGACGGTCAACGACACCTACGGGCATGTGGTGGGGGACGAGATCCTGCGGGAGTTTGCCGCCCGCCTGCGCGGTGCGTTGCGGGAGGGCGACGCCGTGGTGCGGCCCGGCGGGGATGAGTTCACCTGCTGGTGTCCGGGGGTGTCGCCCGCCGCTGCGCCGGAGCTGGTGGCCCGTCTGCATGAGACCGCGGTGGGAACCCCGTTTGCTACCCGGGCCGGTCCCTTGCGGCTGGGGTGTCCATGGGCTGGGCAGCCGGCCCTTTGGGGGCGGTGGTCGCGGAAGAGGCGGATGGGGCCCTTTTGGCGGCCAAGCGGGCGGGTAAGGGGCGGGTGGTGGGGCAGATGGCCGCCGCGGGCTCCGGGCTGCCGGCGTGGATGGCGGCCGCCGCAGGGGCGCTCTGGGAGGCCTGGCTGGTTCCGTCGGCCCTGCTGGACGCGGCTGGCAGCGTGGTGGTCGCCAACCTGGCCTGGCACCGGTGGCGGGAACATTGGGAGCCGGGAAACAACGCCGGGCTGCCGCCGGCGGCCCGGGCCGCCGGTGCCGAGGTACCGGTCCGGGTCGGCGGACAGGTGGTGGGCAGCTGGTGGTACTGGCCCACGCCCCCCCGGCGGGCCGGGGGGGCAGACCCGGCAGGCCCGCGGCCCGACGAGGCGGTACTGACCATGGTCTTTCAACCCCTGGTAGCACTGCCCGACGGGAGGGTGGTCGGATACGAGGCCCTGGTGCGGCCGCAGGCCGGGGGCCGGCCCCTGCCGCCCGCGGTCTGGTTCCACCGCGCGACTGCCGCCGGCATGGCGACGGCGGCCGACCTCCGCTGTCTCGAGGCGTTGTGCCGTACGCTGGATGCGGGTCCTGCCTGGGATGGCGGATGGCTGTTCGCCAACGTCCAGGCTCTCACCCTGCGGGAAGCCCCCGACCAGGCGGTGGCGCTGGCCGCCTGCCTTCAGGCGCGGACGGGCGGCCGCCTAGTGCTGGAAGTGGGCGAGCATATGCCGGAACCGCTGCCGACCGAGTTCTGGGCCGGCTTGCCGGGCGTGATCTGGGCCCTCGACGACTTCGGGAACGGGGACAGTGACCTGTTGCGGTGGCTGGCGCTGCGTCCCGCCTGGGTCAAGGTGGACCGGCTGGTGCTGTGGCGGGCGCTGGAGGACGCCTTCGGGCAGGATGGCCTTCGCCACCTCGCGGCCTGGGCGGACGCCCACGGCGTACGGCTGGTGGCGGAAGGGGTGGAAAGCGCGGAGATGGCGGCCTTGGTGGCCCGGTTAGGGATCGGCTACGGGCAGGGCTTCTGGTGGGGTCGCCCGCAGGCCGGCTGGCAAGGCCGGGGTTGATCGGCAGTAGGTAAAACGAAACGCCGGATCCTCCGCCGCGCCCCCGCGGTCCGCCGATCCGGCGTGTTGCCAGGCGGTTAACCGACCCGCCGTTCGCTTTCGCTGATGCTGTCAAGGGCCAGCCGCCGGCCCTGGCGGGTATGCTGATGGCAGCGGCGGCATTCGCGGGCCTGACCGGTGGCCAGCACGTCAACCCGGGTCAGGGGCTCATGGCAGGTTTGGCAGTACCCTACCGGTTCGGCATCGGCTGTACGCTTCAATGGGGTCACCTCGTTTCGGCTGTGAGGGGAAAGCGGAGCCGGGCGCCAGCATGATGGTACCATAGCGATGCCATTGTGAACAGTATCACGTGAACATTTCACAGAAATTTAATAATTTTATCCAGCAGGATCAACATGCCAACGGTCGTCCGGTCCTCCCTTTACCCCGGCTCCTGGCGTACGGACCACTTCTCCGCTGCTGTGTCGTCTACCATCCTGCACCGCCCTACCGGTCCGAGGGGACTGGGCCCGATTCCCCCGGCGGGGAAGCCCGACCGGGCCGGACCCTGCCGGTGGGCCGCGCCTCTGTCCTCACGCCCGGATCCTGATCCTAACGCCGCCTTGAGGTAGGCGCTGCCTCGGGTTCCGGCGGGCCGGGCGGTTCGGGCGCCCGCAGTCCGGCCCGGGTACCGCCCCGGGGGATGGTATTTGAAGGGGGGTTACGCTCCTTAAAGGCGTGGGGGAGGCTTGGCCTTTCCCAACGCGCTGGCTGCAAAGGGCGGGACGACCGGCTGCAGCCAGCGAAGCATATGCCGTAGGAATCCAGGGGCGGCCGGCGCTCGTGCGCGAGCTGCGCCGGCGCGCCAGGACGGGGTCGGGAGCCCGTTGGAACCGGTGCAGCAGAAACGTATTGGGGTCCTGACCGTCCTCCCGAAGCGGATCCCCATGCGGACGGGAAGTGTCACACCTTGACGCTACCAGCGTGTCCGCCCGACTGATCAGGACGGCGGCCAGCACATGGCGGTCGGGTTCCCTGATGGGAAGGTCGGTGGCCAGGAGCGGTGCAGAGGGATCCGGAGGGACGAGGGCGTTTAGCAGCGCGTTTCATGGTCCGGCAGAGATTGGGCGCTGGCGGCTGCCCTGGCCGGGTCCGGCAGCCCGGCCTTCCGGGCGGCGGTGCGCTCCAACCCGTCGGATCGGCCAGCAGGACACCAGCCTGCCGGCCATGAACCCGGCGGATGTGGCCGTGGCCATCCGGGCGGTATTGAGCGGGGAGAACCCGGGCTTCACGCTGGCGCCCCCGCCCTTCACGAACGGCGAGGATGCCGCCACCTATTATGGCGATACCCAGAACACCCATTTCGGGGACGTGCTGTTCGAGTCGGACCGGTTGCTGAAGAATCTGGTCCTGGGCCAGGACAATGAGACCGGTCAGGCCATGACCCCCAACGTGCCCGACTACGCCTCCGTCCTGAGCCGGTGGCTGGCCACGGGAGACACCAGCCCCGGCAGTACGGTCTCCCGGTTCTGGATCACGCCGGGATCCATGGTGCTGACCGAATCCGCAGACAGCCATGCCATCACCTTCAGCCAGGCGGCCATGCAGGTATCCTGGCAGGATCTGTCGAGTGCGGTCGACCCGGATTTTGCCCAGGCCGCCCAGGCCTTTGTCGCCCAATTGAACGGGAGCACCAACGGGGTGCCCAACTATGCCCGGTACGCCCAGCAGTATCCGGTCTGGGCGCAGTTGCAGGAACTGGCCAAGATCACGGCCGTGGTGAAGTGGATCCACGATGCCAACATTCCGCTCGACCTGAGCTGGTGGCACCGCGATCCGATTCCCGTCGTGAGCACGCCCACCGAAACCCCGGTGGAGACCGTCAGCGGGACCTTTGCCCAGAACGGCACCACCTATACCCTCACCCTGCAGGGCGGGATCGACCTGTCCCAAGCCAACCGGTATCAGAGCGACCCCAACGGCACCACGGCCAGCCTGGGCCAGGCCGCCCAGGCCGCCCAGCCGTCGGCGGCCACCCCTGCCTGGTCGTTCACGGCGAACGGCACCGCCTACGACGCGGTCGCCCTCAACCTGGGCCCCACGCCGCTGCCGGGCGGCTACACCGCCCTCCGCACGGATGTGGCCATCCCGACCCGGGGGGCCTTTCCGCTGGCCTTCACCCGGTACTACGGCTCCACGGATGCGACCGTGACGGCGGCCACGGGGGCGGCGCCCGGGCCCCTGGGGCCGGGCTGGGGCGACCTGCCGTGGGTGCTGACCTTCCCGGCCCCGGACGATACCACGGTGGTCTCCAACGGCGGCACCACCCAGACCATATACCGGCAGGTGGACCTGGTGGACCCGGCGGCCGGGCGGACGGCGGTGCTGAACACGCTGCTGACCCTCCCGGACGGGCAGCCGGCCTATGTCGCCGCGGACCCCGCCGTCCATGCCCTGCTGGCGGTGAATCCGGACGGCACCTACACCCTGGAGGAGGACGCGGTGGGCGAGACCGGCAGCGCCGTCTACCTTGCCGCTCCGCTCTATACCGTGACCTTCAACGCCAGCGGGGACCCGACCGCCGTCACCGACCGCAACGGGAACGCCGTCACCTACCAGTATGACAGCGCCGGGCGCCTGGCTACGATCACCGACCCGGCGGGCCGGCAGATCAGCCTGAGCTACAATGGGGCCGGGCAGCTGGCCGCCGTCACCGACCCCTTGGGCCATGAGACCCAATACGCCTACAACAGCCAGGGGGAGCTGGCGACCGTCACGGATGCCGACGGCCACGTCTGGACCTACGGATACGACAACGGGGGCCGGTGGGCCAGCGAAACGGATCCGGACGGCGCCACGCTCTGGACCCGGAGCTACGACGGCCTGGGGCGGGTAACGCAGGTCACCCGGGCCGACGGCACCAGCGACACCCTCCAGTATGACGACGCAGCCGGGACCGTGACCGCTACCGACAACCTGGGGGACCAGACCCTCCGCCAGTTCGATCCGGAGGGCCGGCTGGTGGCGGTGACGGATCCCCTGGGGCACCGCACCACCTATGCGTACGCCGCCGCCGCCGACCAGCCGGTCCGGGTGACGCAGCCGGGCGGGGAGACCACCACCTGGACGCTGGACGCGGACGGGTTCGGCCACGTCACCGCGCGGACGGATCCCGGCGGGGCCACCACCACGTATATCTGGGACCTCGGGGACAACTGGCTGAACGGGGTGACGGACCCCCGGGGCTTCAACACGGTCTATCAACATGACAGCCACGGGAACGTCACCCAAATCACGGACGCCTACACCACCGAGGTGACGACCCTCGGGTACGACGGCTATGGGGAGCTGACCAGCCGCACCGATCCCAGGGGGGACCAGACCACCTACACCTATGACGCGGACGGGGACCGGACCGGCGTCACCGACCCCGACGGGCACCAGACCACGGATACCTATGATGCGGACGGAGACCGGACCGGCGTGACCGACCCCAACGGCCACCAGACGACCTCCACCTATGACGCCCTGGGCCGGCTCCTCACGGTGACGGATGCCCTGCAAGGGGTCACCACCTATGCCTACAACGCGGAGGGGCAGCGGACCGGCGTCACCGACCCGGACGGGCACACCACGACCGCGGGGTACAACACTGCCGGCCAGCTGGTGACGGTTACCGACCCCCTCGGGCGGCAGACGCGGTACACCTACAACCGCCAGGGGCTTCTCGCCAGCGTCACCGATCCCGACGGCCAGCAGACCACCTATGCCTACGATGCGGATGGCCACCTCACCCGGATCACGCGGCCGGACGGAAGTCAGGTGACGCTCACCTGGCACGCCGACGGGCAGCGTACCCAGATGACCGATCCCACCGGCACCACCACCTGGCAGTACGATGCCGACGGGCACCTCAGCGGCACCACGGCGGGCGGAACCGGCACCACGCTGACCTACACGCGGGATGCGGACGGGAACGTGACCCAGGTGACCCTCGCCGCCGGCGGCACCCCGGTCGGGCAGATCGGGTACCAGTACGATGGCCTGGACCGGGTCACCGCCATCACCGACGGCCTCGGCACCACCCAGATCGCCTACGACCGGGACGGGCGCGTGACCGGGGTCCAGTTCCCGAACGGGGGCGGGCGGAGCTACCAGTATGACGCGGCGGGCCGGCTCACCCAGGTGACGGACACGGGCGCCGGGGGCCTGGTGCTTGCGCAGGCCGCCTACACCTATGACGCGGCGGGGAACCCGACCCAGGAGGCCTGGAGCTCCGGGACCGAGAACCAGTACACGTACGATGCCCTGGACCGCCTCACCCAGGAAGCCGACGGTCTGGACAGCGCCGGGGACCCCACCGCGGGCACGGTGGTGCAGCAGTACCAGTATGATGCGGCCGGGAACCGGACGCAGCAGGTGACCACCACCTATGCGGCAGGATGGTTGGGCTTGGGCCTGACCACCAGCCAGAGCACCACCACCGAACAGTATGATGCCGCCAATGAACTGACCACCGCCACCACCGGCAGCGGGACCACCACCGACCAGTACAACGGGGAGGGCGAGCGGACCAGCGCGGCCGGGCCCAACGGGACCACGACCTTCACCTGGGACGGGGCGGGGGACTTGACGGGGATCACGCGGCCGGACGGCAGCCAGGAGACGTTCACCTACAACGGGGACGGGCAGCGGGTGGGGGCGGTCACCCCCACCGGGTCGGAACAGTTCGTGTGGAACCGCGGGGCCGTGATCGCGACCCTCACCCCCGGACTGCTGGGGACCACGACCACGCTCTGGACCACGGGGCCCGACGGGCTGGTGGACCAGGACACGGGCGGGACGGGCACGTTCTAAGGGGTGGACGGCCGGGGGGACGTGGTCCTGACCGAGGACGGGAGCGGCACCCGGCAGAGCACGTACAGCTACGACGCCTTCGGGAACCTGCTCGGCAGCAGCGGGAGCGGCGGGGAGCGGCAGTTTGGGGGCCGAGGGGTGGAGACGGACGGGGCGAGCGGCCTCGACCTCATGGGGGCGCGATGGTACGATCCGGCCACGGGGCGCTTTCTCTCCCCCGACCCCTTGCCGGCCGAGGCGGACGCCCCGCAGAGTCTCAACGCCTACGCCTACGCCTGGGACAACCCCTTGCGGTACACCGACCCGTCCGGGGAAAGCCCGTGGGCCCTCGCGATGGGGCGGGCGTTTGAGGCGTATGTGAAAATGCGGTTTGGCCTCGGGCCGGGGGTGCGTATCGCCACGGAGACCGGCTACCGGGTGATTGACGCCCTGACGGAGACGGCCCTGCACGAGATCAAGTGGAGCCTGAGCCCGGCCGGGATCCGGATGACGCCGCAGATCGAGGACTTCCTGGAATACGCAGAGAAGAATAGGAAAGCGTTCGTGCTCTACCGCAACCGCGGCGCCCGCCTGTCGAGGGCGCTCGAGGCGGCGCTGGATGCCGCCCGTGCCGATGACATCGAGGTTCTCGAACGCGAGGTGGACTGGGTGCCGGACGTGGACCCTCTCGGCTGGCTTCTGGTGCCCCGGGAGGACTTCCGCCTGCCGGCCTGGTGTACCCCGTCTCCGGTGGGGTAAGGAGAGGAGTGGAGCATGCGCGTCGAAACCATTGTTCGGCCGCCGCTGCCGCCGCGGCCGAAGACCATGATCAACGCCCGCGCCTTCGAGCCGCTGCCCGAGGCGGCCTGGGCCGCCCTCCGGGCGGACCTGGCGCCGCTGCTGCCGCTGGGCCGGGGCAACCGGCGCCAGCGGGGCGAAGCCCGCAGCTGGGAGGAGGCCGCGGCCGATTTCACCCGCCGGGGTCGCGCGTATCTGAAACTCCTGCCTCCGTGGGAGGAGCTGCACCTGGCCTCCCGGCTGCCGTGGGGCACACCGGACCCTCCCTTGGTGACGGTATGGGGCAGGTTGGGGGAATGGGTTCCGGCCCCGGCGGCTCAGGCGGTGGCGGATCAATTCATCGGCCGGCCCGGCTGGGATCTGGTGGAGGTTTGCACCTACACCCGGACCTTTTCCCTATTGGAACCCTGGCCGGACGGCTTTCCCGTCCGCTTCGGGGTGGCGCCGGCCTGGGGGACCTGGTACGGGCCGGCGCTGGTGGCGCAGCTGGGGCCGGAGCGGGTGGCCGGGATTCCGGCCGCCATTGTGGCACCGCGGGCCGGGGGCTGGTGGGTGCAGCTGACGGCGGACCCCGCGGACCCGGCCGGGCAGCCCGGCGGGGCGGTGGCGGAGGCGGTGCGGGCCTATTGGGGCCGGAGCGGCACGATGCGCTCACCCCGAAACCCCCGCCGGAGCCGGTGGATCGGTTCGCCCCGCCGGCGGAGCGGCCGGCGCCGCCCCCCCTGGCGCCTCTACCCGCGGAGCTGGCGGCGCTGCTGGCGGCGGCGCGGGCGGCCTATCGGGCACTGGGTTGGACGCAGCCGCGGCAGGTCTGGGCGCTGAACGCGGCGGGCCCGGCGGCCGTGCGGCAGCAGCTGGCGGCGCTGCCGGTGCCGGAGGGGGTGGAGGCGGCGCTTCGGGCTCCGAGGGCGGGGCCCGCCCGGTCCCGGGTGCAGGTCCGGCGGTTCTGGGCGGGCTGGATGCTCGGGGCCTTTTTGGGGGACAGCGCCTTGCAGCTGGCGGGGGTGCAGGATCCGGCGGCTGGAGCCGGGGATGGGCCCCGCTGGGGGTGGCACCCCGAGGGAGGGGCGGTGGCGATTGGGCCCATGCCGGGGTACTTTCCGGTGGCGTTTCCGGTGGGCTATGCGCTGAAGTGGCTGGGGCGGCAGGAGAAGGACCTGCGGTTCTGGCTGGCGCTGGTGGTGCCGCCGGAGCAGTGGCCGCGGGCCAAGCCGGCGGGGCAGCCGGAAGCGGGGCCGGGGGTAAGGCGGGCGGTAAGGTGGCTTGGCTGGGCTTTGGGCCGTCGGACTCCGCTTGAAGGAGTTATCACCTGACTTCGCCGGCGTGCCGGGTGGAGCCGGTACGCCGCTTGCCGGGTGCGGGCCGTCCGGCTGCCCGGCACGGACCGGTCCGCCTGGTACGCAGGGACTTCCGCGCAATGGCCGCTGGGCGCCGACGCAGGCGTTCGCTGGGGGAGTCCGGCGGGATCCGGATGACCCGGCAGATGGAGGACTTCCTGAAGATTGCAAAGGACAAAAAGAACACCTTTGTGCTCTACCGCAACCGCGGCGCCCGCCTGTCTAAGGCGCTCGAGGCGGCGCTGGATGCCGCCCGCGCCGATAACATCGAGGTTCTCGAACGCGAGGTGGACTGGGTGCCGGACGTGGACCCTCTCGGCTGGCTTCTGGTGCCCCGGGAGGACTTCCGCCTGCCGGCCTGGTGTACCCCGTCTCCGGTGGGGTAAGGAGAGGAGCAGGGCGCATGGACGTGACAACCACCGTATTGCCGGCGCGGCCGCCGCAGCCGAAGACCATGATCAACGCCCGCGCCTTCGAGCCGTTGCCGGAGGCGGCCTGGGCCGCCCTCCGGGCGGACCTGGCGCGGCTGCTGCTGCTGGGCCGGGGCAACCGGCGCCAGCGGGGGGATGCCCGCAGCTGGGAGGAGGCCGCAGCGGATTTTGCCCACCGGGGTCGCGCGTATATGAGACTACTTCCCCCGTGGGAGAAACTATACATGGCCTCGAAGACGCCGTGGGGCACGCCGGACCCCCCCGTGGCGACGGTCGACGGCAGGTTGGGGGAATGGGTTCCGGCCCCGGAGGCTCAGGCGGTGGCGGATCAATTCATCGGCCGGCCCGGCTGGGATCTGGTGGAGGTCTGCACCTACACCGGCACCTTTTCCGTATTGGAACCCTGGCCGGACGGCTTTCCCCTCCGCTTTGGCAGGGTGCCGGCCTGGGGGAGCTGGTACGGGCCGGCGCTGGTGGCGCAGCTGGGGCCGGAGCGGGTGGCCAGGATTCCGGCCGCCATTGTGGCGCCGCGGGCCGGGGGCTGGTGGGTGCAGCTGACGGCGGACCCCGCGGATCCGGCCGGCCAGCCCGGCGGGGCGGTGGCGGAGGCGGTGCGGGCCTATTGGGGACCGGATCGTTATCATAAGCTGTTGTCGGAGACGGCGAACGCTCTCACGCCGGCGGAGCGGCCGGCCCCGCCGCCCCTGGCGCCCTTACCGGCGGCGCAGGGGGACTTACTGGCGGCGGCGCGGGCGGCCTATCGGGCACTGGGTTGGACGCAGCCGCGGCAGGTCTGGGCGCTGAACACGGCGGGCCCAGCGGCCGTGCGGCAGCAGCTGGTGGAGTTGCCGGTGCCGGCCCAGCTGCTGGCGGGCATGGCGCCACGGGAACGGGCCCGGGTGCGGCGGGAATGGGCGGGTTGGGTGCTCGGGGCCTTTCTGGGGGACAGCGCCTTGCAGCTGGCGGGGGTGCAGGATCCGGCGGCTGGAGCCGGGGATGGGCCCCGCTGGGGGTGGCACCCGGAGGTGGGGGCGGTGGCTATTGGGCCCATGCCGGGGTACTTTCCGGTGGCGTTTCCGGTGGGCTATGCGCTGAAGTGGCTGGGGCGGCAGGAGAAGGACCTGCGGTTCTGGCTGGCGTTGGTGGTACCGCCGGAGCAGTGGCCGCGAGCCAAGCCGGCGGGGCAGCCGGAAGCGGGGCCGGGGGTAAGGCGGGCGGTAAGGTGGCTTGGCTGGGCTTTGGGCCGTCGGACTCCGCTTGAAGGAGTTATCACCTGACTTCGCCGGCGTGCCGGGGGGAGCCGGTACGCCGCTTGTGGGGGCGGGCCAGGTGGCCGCCAGGGCCGGGCGGCCGGAACGGGGTGCTGTTGCCGGTGGGCCGAGGCAACCGGCGCCAGGAGGGTGAAGCCCGCAGCCGGGAGGAGGCCCCAGCCGATTTTGCCCGCCGGGGCCGCGGGTATCTCACACTCCCCTCCCCCGGTGGGATGAGCTGTACATGCCCCTCCCGGATGTCGTGGGGCCCGTACCCCCGGTTACGGCAGACGGAAAGTTAGGGGAATGGATCCCCGCCCCGGTGGCCCAGGCGGTGCCGGATCAATTCATCAGCCGCCCGGCTGGGATCTGGTGGAGATCTGAACGTACACCCAGACCTTTCCGGTGCAGGAACCCCGGTCGGACGGTTTTTCCCTTCGCTTCGTACGGGCGCCGGCCTGGGGGAGAAGGAGCCGCTGCAGCCAGCATTCCCCCCATTTTTTCCCCGTCGCGCGCGGTTACCGGCACCTTCGATAGACCGGCCCGTACGGAACCGGTTAGACAACCCGCTCAATCCGATGATCGGTTCAATAGGCGGCGCCGTCTGCGGGCGCCCTTGCCGACGGCGATGCCGGCCCGGTTGCTGACGGCCGCGGGAGCGGGTCCGGGTGCGCGGGGGGAACCGCTCCCGGAGGATGGCGGGCCGGGATCCGGCGGGCCCGTGGGCACCTCCGGGTTTTCCGGATGTCCTTTGCCCGCTCCGGGAAGGCTTCTCCGGCCCGGATGCCCGTTTGTGCATTCCCCCCGGCGGGCCCACCTCCAGGGGAGGGCAGTCCCGCCCGGGTGGGCTCGCCTCCCCCCGCCGGCCGGTGCCCGGCCCCTGCGCAAGCCGCTACCGATCCCGGCCCCCGGCCGGCACCTTGGCCGCCGGGGGCCCGGTCTCTTCCGCCGGTCCCGGGCATACACCTGGGACAGCACCGCCTGTCCCCCGGGAGGGGGCGGGAGGGGCGGAGGTGAGGCAGTGGATCATGACGGGCGGCCGGAGCGGGTGCTGGTCACCGGCTTTGCGGTGCTGCTCCTGACCCTGGCCCTGATTGTGTTTTCCGAGCACGGCTACCGGGCGACGGTGGGGGCGTTGAAGCTCTTCTTCGAGGTGGTGCTGCCATCCCTGCTGCCGTTTTTCATCCTGTCCGATGTGCTGCTGGCGACGGGGATGGTGCACTTCCTGGGGGTGTTCTTCGAGCCCCTCATGCGGCCGCTCTTCAATGTGCCGGGGGTGGGCTCGTTCGTGTTCTCGATGGGGCTGGCGGCAGGTTACCCCATGGATGCGGTGCTGACGGCCAAGTTCCGGCGCCAGGGGCTGTGTACGAAGGTGGAGGCGGAACGCCTGCTGGCGTTCACCAATTCGGCCGATCCCCTCTTTATCTTCGGGGCGGTGGCCGTAGGACTGTTCGGGCATCCTGAACTGGGCGTGGTGCTGGCCGCGGCCCATTATGCCGGCGGTCTGCTGGTAGGTCTCACCTACCGCTTCTATGGCCGCCAGGGCTCCGGCAATCCGCTGGCGGGCCAGGACCCCGGTTCCCCCCGGCCGGGCGGAATTCTGCAACGGGCCACGGCCGCCCTGGTGGCGGCCCGTAAGGAGGACGGCCGTCCCCTCACCAAGGTGCTCAACCAGGCCATCGAAGAGGCGATGGGGACCCTGTTCATGATCATGAGCTACATGGTTCTGGTGGCGGTGCTGTTGCGGGTGCTGGAGGCCACCGGCCTGTTGCCGGCCCTGATCCGGCCGCTGGCCGGCCTGTTTCCCCTGCTGGGCCTTTCCCCCCACCTGGTGGATGGGGCGGTGCAGGGCCTGTTTGAAATCGACCTAGGGGCGGCCGCCACCGCCCATGCGGCTGCCCCCCTGCTGCAGCGGCTGGTGGTGGTGTCCGCCATCATCGCCTGGTCGGGGTTTTCGGTGCACGCCCAGGTGGCGTCTGTGCTGGCGGGCACGGACATTTCCCTGAAGCCGTACTTCGTGGCCCGGGTGCTGCACGCCCTGTATGCCGCCGGCCTGACCGTAGTGTTCCTGCCGTTGGCAGGGGGGGAACTGGGCGCCACCGGCCTGCCGGCCGCTCTGGCCCGGGACTGGTTGACAGCGGCAGGGGTACCCGCTGTGACCGTGGACGGGCTGGGATTCGGGGTGCTGAGTGCCGGCGGGGTGCTGGCCCTGCTGGCGGCCGGGGCGTTGGCCGGCGGCCTGGTCGCGGCCCGCCACCGCCGTTAAGGGGTGCTGCCCGGGGGGCAGGAATCGTCGTGCCGGTCGCGAATTATAACCATAACCGGCCCCGGGGCCTTCGGGGTGAGGAGCACGAACCAGGCCGAATGGGGGAACCCGCGTGGAGGAGGACCGGGGGAGCGCCGCCCGGGCGGCGGTGCGGGCGCGGCTGGCGCATGCGGAGGTCTGCCGGGAGCGGTTGTGGCCGCGGGGCGCTGGGCGACGGGCACCGGCGGAGCCGGGCGCCAGCCCATTGGAGATGACGGCCCTGGCGCGGGTGTTGGCGCACCGGGTTCCGGAGCAGCGCGTGCGCGTCGAGGCCGGTATGAGCATCGCGGCCCTCAACCGCGTCCTGGCGGAAGCGGGCCAGTGGCTGCCGCTCAGCCTACCGGACGGGGCCGGCCGGGATACGGTCGGCGGGGTGCTGGCTGCTGGACTGGAGGGTCCCTGGCGGGGCGGCTACGGGCCCCTGCTGGAACGGGTGAACGCCCTCACGGTGCTGACCCCCGGTTTCGGGGAATTGCGGTTGAGGGCCTCCGCCGCCCGGCATGTGCCCGGCCCCAACCCGTTGCGGTTGTTCCTGGGTACGGGCGGGGCCCTGGGCATAATCCTAGATGCCACCTTGACGGTCAGCTGGCTGGCCCCGACGCGGGCGGCCTGGCTGCTCGAGGCGGGAGGGCCGTGGGCGGCCGCTGAAATCATGGCGGCCTTGGAGGAACTGGGCCGGCCATGGGCGCGGCTGTTAACCCTGGGCGCGGCCCGGCCGCTGGTGTGGGCGGAATGGCACGGCAGTCCGGAGGAGGTCAGCAGCCTCACCGCCCGGCTGGGGCGGAGCACGCCGGCGGCCGATCCGCCTTCCCTGGCCCCCGTCCGTTCCGGCCTCACCGGGCTGGTGCCCCGGCGGCATTTGCCGGCCTTGCTAGGCGCCTGGCCGTGCGGGCAGGGCCTGTGGGTGGAATGGCAGAGCGGATGGTATTGGGGACGGTTGCCGGACCCGGAAGCCCGCCGCCGCATGGCCGCCTGGATCCGGGAACGGGGCGGTGCCGCCCGCTCCCCGGCCGGACCGGGGTGGGGGCGGTCCGGGCCGGCGGAAGCGGTCTGGCGGCGGTTGAAGGCGTTGTATGATCCGGCCGGCGTGCTGCCCGGACCGGTGCCCGCCGGAGGCTAGGGGCGATGACCCGGCTGCTGGTGGCGCCGGACAGCTTCAAGGGCAGCCTGCCGGCGGGGGCGGCGGTGGCGGCCATCACGGCCGGGCTGCAGCGCGCTTGGCCTGGCCTGGTGGTGGACGGGCAGCCCCTGGCGGATGGCGGGGAGGGTACCGGCGCGGTCTGGGAAGGCTTGGGGGCGCGACGGGTGCCTGTAGCGGTTGAAGATGTTTTCGGCCGGCCGCAGGCCGGCTACTACCTGCTGCGGGGCGATACCGCCCTGGTGGAGGCGGCTGTAGGCTCGGGCTTTCTGCCCGAGGCCGCGCGCCCGGCCGGCGGGGAGTACGCCTCCAGTCGTGGCACTGGTCGCCTACTGGCGGCGGCCCTGGCCGACCGGCGGGTGCGGCAGGTCCTGCTGGCGTTGGGCGGCACCGGCTCCAGCGATGGCGGCCTGGGTCTGCTGGAGGCCCTGGGCTGGGAGTTTATCGGCCGGGGGGGCAGGCCCCTGCCCCCGGGGGCCCAGGGCCTGGGTCAGGTCGAGGTGGTCCGTCCGCGACGGTTCCCGAAGCCCCTCCTCGGGCTCGTGGATGTGGACTGCCCGTTGACGGGCCCGGAAGGGGCGCTGCAGCTGTTCGGGCCCCAGAAGGGAATCCCCCCGGAACAGGCGCAGGTCCTGGACCGGGCCATGGTAGCGTATGCCTTCCGGCTGACGGCGGTGACCGGGGCGGATCCCGCAGCACCTGGAGCGGGGGCGGCCGGGGGCATGGGGTTTGCTGTGCTGGCCTTAGGAGGCCGGCTGGTCCCGGGAGCTGAGGCGGTGGCCGGATGGGTGGACCTGGACCGGCGGCTGGCGGCCGCTGATGGCGTGATCACCGGCGAAGGTCGCCTCGATGGGCAGAGTGCTCATGGCAAGGTGGTGGGGCTGGTGGCGCGGCGGGCGCGGGCGGCCGGCCGGCGGGCCTGGGCCCTGTGCGGCAGCCGGGGGCCGGGGGCGGAGGCCCTTTATGATCTGGGCCTCACCGGCATCTATCCCCTGGTCCCCGGGCCGCTGCCGCTGCGGGTCGCCATGGACGGGGCGGCGGCCCTGCTGGAGGAGGCGGCTTACCACCTGGGCCGGTGGTTGCGGGCGGAGGCTGACGGGCGGGCTTAAGCCCCGGCCCCCGGCGGGTATAAGCGCGATGGTCGATCCGGCCTGCGGTCCAGGGCGGATGGGCCTTTGGCGGCCGCCGGCGCGCCGGGTATTATAATGGAGTTTATGATGGGGATTGGGAGGGGACATGACTGTGGACGTAACGCCGTATCAATGGGCGGCCGGCTTTGAGGAATCCCCGGAGCTGCGGCCGTTTGTGGCGGTGATGGACCGGGCCCTGGCCGAGTACCGGGTGGACGGAGCCGACCAGCCGGTGTTCGTACCGGCCACGGAACGGGAGCCGCGGCTGGTGTTTCAGCGGGTGGGGCCGGAATACCGCCCTTACCGGCGGCGCAGCCAGGCCGTATACGTGATCGGCGTGCTGTTTGTCGACCGGGTGGAGGCGGCGGATGCGCTGGTCACCTACTACCCCAGCCTCATCCGGTCGCTGTCCAACCTCCTGCTGGTGGTGGCGCGCCCCTATGATGATCCCGAAGTATGGGCCGTCACCCTGGAACGGGGCGCCTACCGGGTGCTGCCGGCACCCGGGGGGATGAGCTACCTGGTGGAGCGCATCGCGCCCCTGGCCCGGTCGCACCTGATCGTGAAGAACACCTTCATTCCTGACCTGCCGCCTGCATTGTGGGGCGGCACGGAGGCTACCCGCGCCATCGGGGAGGCGGGGCGGGTGCTTGACAGCTGGGACCTGCTTCCCGCTCCCTTCCCGATTCAGGATCTGCTCTCGCCGGATGATTTCCGCCACCTGCAGCGGTTGTTCGGTATCGGAGGGCTCAGTTACGGCAACCTGAGCGCCCGTCATGACGAGACCCGCTTCTGGATGAGCGCCAGCGGGGTGGACAAATCCTCGCTGCGCGAGGTGGGGCGGGACATCCTGATGGTGTCGGACTACAACGCCGAGGACCCTGGCATGATCCTCACCGTGCCGGAAGGGGTCCGGCCGCGCCGGGTCTCCGTGGACGCCATTGAACACTGGATGATCTACCGCGAACACCCCTCGGTGGGGGCCATTATCCACATCCACGCCTGGATGCCGGATGTACCCGCCACCGACATCAACTTCCCCTGCGGGACGGTGGAGCTGGCCCAACGGGTGGCGGAACAGGTGCGCCAAGCCCCGGATCCTAGCCGGGCCGTGGTCGGCCTGAAGAATCACGGGCTGACCATTACGGGGCGCAGTGTGGAGGACATCCTCAATCGTATCGACGGCCGCATCCTGCGTCAGGTACCGATGAGCTGAGACCGGCGCGGACGGCTACGGAGGCGACGGCATCATGGCCGAATACGGCCTCTGGTACGACCTGTCCCTGCCACGTGTCGCCGCCCAGCGCCTGTGGCCCCGCGAGGCCCTGCGCTGGGCGCGGCTGCGTCCGGGCCCGTTGCCCGAGCCGCGGTTTTCGGGTGGGGGGTGGATCCGGCTGCGTCCGCGCCTGGCCGGCATCTGCGGCTCGGACACCGCCCTGCTGTTGGGCAAGTCCTCCCCTTTCCTTTCCGGTCTGACCGGGTTTCCGGCGGTGCTGGGCCACGAGGTGCTGGCGCTGGTGGATAGCCCAAATGCCCCCTGGCCGCGGGGGACCTGGGTGGTGGTGGATCCCAGCCTGGCCTGCGCGGCCCGGGGGCTGCCCCTCTGCCGGTTCTGCGCGGCTGGACATCCCGAACGCTGTGCCCGGCGCGATGAGGGGTCGCTCGGCCCCGGCATGCTGCTCGGCTATCATCCGGACCTGCCCGGCGGGTGGGCCACGGCCATGTGGGCGCCGGTGGGCCAGGTGCATCCGGTGCCAAGCGGTCTCGGGGAGCGCCGGGCGGTGCTGACGGAACCCGCTGCCATTGTGCATCATGGCCTGGGCCTGGTGCCCGCGCGCCCGGAGCGCCTGCTGGTCATCGGCGGGGGTACCATCGGCCTCTTGGCGCTGGGTCTCGCGCTGGAGCGCTGGACCGGCATCACTGCCGACATCCGGGTCCGCCACGCCCACCAGGCGGAGCTGGCCCGGGCCTTGGGGGCCTCTGCCGTGCTGCCCGGCGAGCCGGGCGCGCTGGAAAGCCGCATCCACGAGCTGACCGGGGGACGGCGGGTGCCCCAACTGCGGGTGCCGGGCATTCCGGAACCGCCCCCTTTTTTTACCGACGGGTACGACCTGGTCATTGACGCTGTCGGCTCGGCCGCGACCCTGGAAACCGCCCTGGCTGCCGCCCGGCCGGGCGGAACCGTCCTGGCGGTGGGGGCCACGGGTCCGGTGCGCGCCGACCTTACCCCCCTCTGGGCGCGGGAGGTGGCGGTGGTGGGCACATACGGCTACGGACCGGGGGACTTTACCGGTGCCTTGGAGGCCTTGGGGGAGCAGGCGCTCCCGTTCGAGCGGCTGGTGACGCACCGGTTTCCGTTGCCGGCGTGGCGCAAAGCGGTGCGGGCCGCGGTCCGCCACCGCCGGTACCGCTCGCTGAAGGTGGTGTTTGAAATCCAAGGGGGACGGTGGGAGGGAGGCGCTCGCGATGTGGCCCTTGCGTTTTCGTCCTAAAGGCCCGGCCGCCTGGCCGGCAGCGGGGTGGAACGGGCCCCGGCGGCCGCCGTTGCTGCCGGCGGGAGCGGTCCTGCCGGCGCGGGCGGGAATTCCGCTGGACCTGCGGGCGCCGCTGGGAGTCCCGGTGACCGCCAGCGAGGGCCCCTTGTTCCTCAACGGTCCTGTCTGGCGGGCGGAGGGGTTCCGGGCCCGCAGCCTGGAGGAGATGCGCCCCTTTTTGGCCGATCCCGACGCGGACGGTCCCCCGGTGCTCTATTTCCTCTACCACGACCTGCGCCCGGTCGGACGGGCGGCGGGAGCGGTGGAGGTGCACCTGACCTGGCTTAACCCCGGCCTGGTCGGGGAGGAATGGGTCAAGACCGCCGGCCATGACCACGTTGGGGCCGGCCGCCATCCGGGTTACCCTGAGCTGATGGAGGTGGTCCACGGCCGGGTGCTGGTGCTGCTGCAACGCATGCGGGGGCAGGGGCGGCTGGCGGAAGTCCTGCTGGTGACGGCCGAGACCGGCGACCTGCTCTGGATCCCTCCCGGCTATGCGCATCTGGCCGTGAACCCGGGGCTGGAGGCGGCCGTCCTGCTGCACGCCCGCGCCCGCAGCTGCCGGGTGGATTACGAGGGGATGGCACGCTACCGGGGAGCAGGGTACTACCTCGGACCGGGCGGGGCGATCCCGAATCCTAATTATGTGGATGTCCCTCCGCCCGTGCGCCTGACCGCCCGGGACCTGGCCCCGCCGCAGGGGATGCCGGGCGGATTGGCGGAGGGGCTGGCGGCGGCGGTGTTCGGGCGGCCGGAGGCGGTGGCGCCCCTGGTGGCTCCGGACCGGCCCGGGGGCTGGCCGGCCCTGTCCTGGCGGCCGGGGGAAGGCATGCGATAGGAGCCGGTAAAGAGGAGGACACGCGTGGGGATTGCGGGATGGATCCTGGGCCTGGCCGCGATTGCGGCCGGGATCTGGCTCTGGCGGTACCCGAGCCGTTACGGGCGGGGGTTCGTGCAGGCCATCAGCCTCATCGTCATCCTGGGCGGGGTGTACATCATCTGGGCGGCAGATCTGCTGGCCCGGCGGCCGGTGCTGCATCATCCCCTGTTCTAGGCCGGCGGCGGTTCCGCGGGAATCCAGGCCAGGGGGTGCAGGGTCCGCTGATGACGCAGGATCCAGCCCAGGGCCTCCGGGACGGCGGCCACCCCGAAGACCGGAGCCCCTTCCCGCAGCACTGCGGTCAGGGCGGCGGCATGGACCGGCGCCAGACCCAGCAGCCGGAAGAGGCGGTAGAGGTCCAGGAACGGGTACACCGCCAGGCGATGCGCCACCGGTCCCCGGCACCAGATGGCCGCTGTGGCCGCCCGCCGTGCCGGGGCCAGCGGATAGAGGAGGGACAGGCTCCCGGGCCGGAAGCGGGCATCGGTGGCCCAGGGACGCAGCAGGCGCGCCCAATCGGTCTGCCGGTGGTCAATCCAGCCCCAGACCAACAGGGCGGGTTGACGGCGGAAGGGCAAGCGGGAGGGGCCAGCGGTCACGACGGTTCCTCCTTCCTGAAAGGTGCCGGCGGGAGTAGCGTCATCCGCGGGCCCGGAAACATGTTAGGAAGTGCCTGCCAGGAGGTGGACCAAGGCGGTGGTCAGGCGGGCCCACCAGTGCTGCACTGCCGCCCACAGTCGGGCCAGCCACCCGGGCAGGGCCTGCCGCGCGCCGGCCGGGAGCGGGCGGGTATAGAGGGGATGCGTTGCCACGGTGCGGGCCGGCCGGGGCTCGGCGGCGAAGTGGTAATGATAGCGGATGGCCACGTAAGGCCGGGGCCCGGCCGCATAATGCCAGTGAACCGCTACATCGGCACCGACCCCGTCGTAAAGGGGAATGTGCCAGTTGTCGTTGAGGGCCGCAAAATACCCGTAGGCTCCCCAGGTGGGATCACTGGCCACCCAGCCTACCCTGGGCAGATAGAACTCCACCCATTGATGGAAACCGCCTTCCCCGTCACCGTTGCTGGTCACGTAGCCGCTGACCAGACGGGCGGGAATGCCATCGGTGCGCAGCATGGCGGTATAAAGATCGGCAAAGTCGCTGCAGATGCCGCTGCGGGTGCGCAGCACGGCCAGGGCCCCCCCGGCGGGCACCAGATGATAGTTGTAGGCGATGTGTTCGGTAATCCAGTGAAACAGCAGCCAGGCCCGCCGGGCGGGGTCGTCCACGCCGGCTGTGAGCGCCCGGTCCAGGGCGGCAATGGCCGGGGCGCCGGTGTTGACCCCGGCCGCAGCCTCCAGGGCGGGAGCGGTGAAGGTCCGGTACACGGCGGCCGTGGTGGTGTAGGCCGGCAGGGCGACCGGCAGATGGTAGAAAACCTCGGCGCTCTCGGCCTGGTAGTGCAGCACGACCGTGAAGGATCGGCCAGGGCCCAGCCTGCCCGCCTGATATATGGCCACTTCATTGCCTTCCCGGTCGCGCACCACCGCCTGCGGGGCGCGGGAGGCGCCGGTCAGCACCAGGCGGGCATAGGGGGTAGGCGGCGGCAGCAGCTTGATCCGCGCCTCGACCCCGTAAGCGGTGCCCTGCCCGGTGTTGGTGAGGGTGACGGTCTTGGTCACCCGGTAATAGGCCGGATCCGCCACCCGGGCATACGGGTCCTGCACCGCGACCGGCTGCGGTACCGGCCGGCGCCCGGGCGCAGGGGCGGCATGCGGACGGAGCCCTAGCTCCCCGACCAGCGCCAAGGCGGCCGCCAGGGCCGGCAGCCGCAGGCTGCGCTTCCGGACCCGGCGGTGTCTAGCGGATCTTTTCGACCTCGTGGCGGATGTCCTCCAGCTTGACGTAGCGGTCGCAGGCATTCTCCAGCTCGGCGGAAATCATCCCGCGGGTGCCGACCCCCACGATCTCCTTGCCCTTGGAACGGATGAGCTCCACCGCCCGCTCGAAGTCCCCGTCCCCGCTCATGAGCACGGCGATATCATAACGGCCCGCGGTGTTGAACATATCGATGACGATTTCAATGTCAAGATTGGCGCGCCGGATGACGGCATTGGTGTTCTGGTCCACCGTCTCCTTGATCGACTTCTCCCGGATGGTGAACCCGAGATGGCGCAGCGCGGTCAGGAAGTCGCGCTGACTGTTGTCGGGGGGAACCTGCACCCCGGTGTAGTAGAACGCGTTGTACATTTCCCGCCCCCGGGTGAAGTACTCGATGACGCGGGCAAAGTCCAGGTGCCACCCGAGCAGGCGCTGGGCATAAAACATGTTGGCCCCGTCGACAAAGATGGCTACGCGCTCGTTGGATCGGTCCACAAAGATCCCCCTACTCCGGTTTCCGATTCGCGGACGTGTTTCCCGATTTTATGCCAAACGGGGAGGGGCGCTGTCCCGGACTCCCCCTTAGCCTATCCTACTCTACCAAAAAAATCCCGGCCCGGCCCCGGGCCGGGCCGGGGATCACCCGGCGCGGGAATAGCGCCGCCGGGCGGCTTCGATGAGGGGGAGCAGGGGTTCCACCTTATTGAAGGAAGGGACCAGGTAAATGCCGGCCAAGTTGCCGGGCAGGGCCTCCAGAAAGGCGAGGGCCAATTCCATGCCCACCCGCGCCCCGTCCTGGCCGGCCTGGCGCATGGCCTCCCGCACGGCCTCCGGGATGTCGATGCCCGGTACTTCGTGGTGCAGGTATTCCGCCTGCCGGTAGGAGACCAGCGGCATCACCCCCACCAGCACCGGCACCGGCAGAGGCCCGACCGCGTCAAGCCAGGCCAGGTAGCGGCCGGCATCATACAGGGGCTGAGTCATGATGAAATCGGCCCCGGCCTCCAGCTTGCGCCGGACCCGGACCGCCTCCTCCTTAAGGTCGGGGTGGTTGGGATTGGCCCCGACCCCGGCCAGGAAGCGTAGCGGCTGCCCGATGCTATGGCCGAAACTGTCCTCGCCTGCCTTGAACCGCTGCAACACCTGCACCAGGCCGACCGAGTCGAGGTCATACACGGCGGTGGAGGCGGCGTAGTCCCCCAAGGCGGGCGGGTCACCGGTCAGGCAGAGGATGTTCTGCATCCCCAGGGCATAAGCCCCCAGCAGGTCGCTCTCCAGACCCATCAGGTTGCGGTCGCGGGTGGTGAAATGCAGGATGATGTCCAGCCCCGCCGCCTCCCGTATCAGTCGGCCGGTGGCCATGGCGCTCATCCGCACCCGGGCCATGGGGGAGTCGGCCACGTTGACGGCGTCCACCCCCGCCGCCGCCAGGGTGCGCGCAGCGGCCAGCAGGCGGGCGGGGTTGGCCCCCCGCGGCGGGTCCAGCTCCACACTGATAACAAAACGGCCGGCCTGGAGGCGGCTTTCAAGCGGGGACGGCTGGGGGCCGCCGCCGTCCGCGGGCCGCTCCTCTCCGCCCGCCAGCTCCAGCCGGCCGCTGACCGGTTCCGCTTCCCGGCGGTCGGCAGCAGCCATGGCGGCGATGTGGGCCGGGGTGGTGCCGCAGCAGCCGCCGATGACCGCGCAGCCGGCCGCCTTCAACGCCGGTACCAGGGTGGCCATGTAATCCGGGCTGGCGGGGTACTCCAGGGCCTGGCCGTGCAGATGGGGCTGGCCGGCGTTAGGGATGGCGGCCAAGCGGATGCCGTGCCCGCGCAGGATGGGGGCCATGCGCAAGACGGCATCCAACAAGGGGCTGGGGCCGGTACCGCAGTTGGCCCCGACCACGGCCGGCGGGCCGCCGGGCAGGTCCAGCACCCCTTCGGCCGCGGCTTCCGGGGTCAGCCCATAAAGGGTGGTGCCTTCCAGGGAGAAGGCAAAGGTCACCACCACCGGCAGGGCGCTTTCAGCACGGATGGCGGCCACCGCCGCGCGGGCGGTGCCGAGGTCGGAGAGGGTCTCCACGATAAAGCCGTCCACGCCTCCCGCCACCAGCCCGGAAACCGCCTCCCGGTACGCCGCATAGGCCGTCTCGTAGGGCAGGTCGGCCGGGCCCGCCTCCTCTCCCGGCAGGACCACGCGAGGCCCCAGGGGGCCTAACGAGCCTAGCACCCAGGCAGGCTCCCCGAACGTGTCCCGCGCGTGCCGGGCCAGCTGGGCGGCCCTGCGGTTGACGGTGTAGACGTCGATGTCCTCCCGGCCCAAAGCCGCCAGCTTGACGCGGTTGGCCAGGAAGGTGGCGGTTTCCAGCAGCCGGGCCCCGGCCTGGAGATAGGCCAGATGCAGGTCCAGGATGCGGTCCGGATCCCGCAGCACCAGCCAGGGCTGGTCCTCGGGGGCCACGCCGGCGGCCGCCAGCCAGGTGCCGAGGGCCCCGTCCCCGATAAGGGTGCGGCGGGGATCGGCTAGCAATGCTTCCAGCTCGGTCGCCTGTGGTTCCATGACGTCCTCCCCCGGCCCCCTGCGCCGGATGCTTATTCCACGCCCAGCTCCCGGCGTACGGCGTGTACGGCCTCCATCATCACCCGCAGTTTGGCTTCGGCTTCCTCCCAGGTCCGGGTCTTCAGCCCGCAGTCGGGGTCGACGAGCAGCTGATCGGGCCCGACCAGTTCCAGTGCCCGCCGGATGCCGGCCTCCACCTGGTCCCGCGACTCCACCTGATGGCGGTGGACGTCCAGCACGCCCAACGCCAGCTCCTTGCCCTTGGGCCAGGGGTGATCCTTGCGGTGGCGGGCGATGACATCCAGCAGCTCATAGTCGCGGTTGGCCGCTTCCAGATCCAGCTGGTCTACGGGCAGATCTAGCACCGCCGGGTACAGGCGGTCATAGTTGCCGTAACAGATGTGGCTCACGGTCTTGGCCTTGACCCCCTGGGTGACGATGGCCATGGCCTCGATGGCCAGGTCCACCTCGTCGGGACGGGTAGAGAGGGCCGGTTCGTCAATCTGGATATATTCCGCCCCGGCCCGGTCAAGCGCCAGAACCTCCTCATGCACCAGTTGGGCCAGGTCCAGGACCAGCGAGCGGCGGTCGGGGTAGTGGACGTTGAAGGACCAGTCCATGATGGTGTAGGGTCCGGTCAGCATCCCCTTCACCGGCTTGGCGGTCAGGGCCTGGGCCTCCCGGTACGCCTTTTCCCCCAGCGCCTCGGGACCCCGCTCCACGCGGCCGGTGACGATCGGCTTGCGGTAATAGCGGTTGCCGTAGGAGCGGACGGGCAGCGATTCCTCAAACCCGCGCCAGTGCTCGGCGAAGTAGGCGACCATGTCGCCGCGCTCCATCTCGCCATGCACCAGGATGTCCAGACCCAGCTCCTCCTGCAGGCGGATGACCTTTTCGGTGGCTGCCCGTTCGGCCGCTGCCAGGGCCCCGGCATCGATCTCCCCGCGGCGGAACCGGGCGCGCGCCGCCAGCAGCTCGGGCGGCTTGGGAAAGCTGCCCACAGTGGTGGTCAGGAGCAGGGGGTGGTGTGACTGGTTGCTCACGGTCTCCTCACTTTCTTCCCGGGGAGGATGGTCGGTCAACGGACAGCGGAGCCGAGGGCGGCGGCCAGCGGACGCAGCAGACCCACCTTGGCGGCCGCGCGATCCGGCGGCAGGAGCTCCAGACCGGAGTTGGGGTGGATCCAGACCCGGTCGGTCCCCTGGCGGGTCAGGATGGGCCCGGCCCAGGCAACGTCGCCCGGCGTCTCCAGGCGCGCGGAGCGGGCATCAACCAGCCCCAGTCCCACCTCCTGGTCCGGGCTTAGGAAGGTTTCCCGGCTCAGGCGTTCGCGCATGCGGGGGGCGGAGACCAGATCCAGGTACACCCGCTGTACCGGAACGCGGCTCAGGAGGTCCCACAGGGGCTCGCTGTCCCCGTAGTAGAGCGCCAGGCCTTGGGGGTAGGCGGCATCGGCACACAGGGCGGTCAAGGCGCGGGTGACGGTGTCCGGCGTCAACAGGCTGCTGGTGCGGGGCGGCTGGACCAGGGCAGGCTCGTCCCACTGGATCTCGGCTACGCCCAGCGCGGCCACTGATTCCGCCTCCAGGCGCAGGACCTCAATCAGGTCGTTCAGGAGGTCCTGCTCGTCGGCGTAACTGGTGTTACGCGATAGCAACAGCACGGTGAACGGGCCGGGCAGAGCCACCTTGAGCGGGCGCTCGGCCTGGTCTAACGCCAGCCGGGTCCATTCCGCCAGCGTTCCCCCCGCCCAGCTCAGCCGGCCGGTGATGACGGGCTGCCGGTAGTAGAAGTTGTTGTCGAAGTACCGCTCCAGGCCGGCGGCGTCGAGGTTATCGATGTCGCGGGCGACGGGGTCCAGTAGGTCGTTCCACCGGATCTGCCCGTCGGTGATGAGGTCCAACCCCTCGCGGGTGAAAAGTTCCAGGGTGCGGCCGGTCACCGCCCGGAAGGTATCCTCCAGCTGCCGCGGCCCGATCTGCCGGCGCTCGAACCGGTGCAGGGCAGCGCGGACGCTGGGCTGGCCCTCCTGGGCCGGAATTTTGGGATAGGAGCCGATGACGCAGGTCTTCACTCAGTTAGCCTCCCCGATTGAAGTCCCGTCCCGCCCCGCGGCGGACGGCGTCCTGGCTGCAAATCCGCGCGCCGGCCTGCGGCGGGCGGATGGCGAAGGGGGAGCCGGGTCAGGGCCACAAAAAATACCCCCCGAGGGGAGGTCGTCTCGCTGCGCCATCACGCCGACTCTCACCCTCTCATCTCGAAGGACGGCTGTCCTTCCGGAGTTGGCACCTGCCGGGCGAAGCGCCCCGGTTGCCGGGCTTCATCGGGCCGTTCCCTCCGCCGCTCTTGATAAGAGGTTAGTCCAATATCGGTAAAAGCTTATCACAACGACCGCTGGCGCGGCAAGGGCGGTCGCCGGCGCCGGTACCCGGGTTCAGGTGCTGCTCGGGACCGGGCGGCAGGGATGTAGTAGAATGCAGGCGGAATCCGGAGGGGGAGGCGAGAGGGTGCACGGCTGGAGCGGTAGGGCGGCGGTGCCGGTACTGCTGGCGGGCCTGCTCGCGGCCGGCGGGTGCGGCAGCCGCCCGGTGACCATCTCCCGGACCGCGTCGCCGGCCGCGGTCAAAGCCCGCCTGCTCCGGATTATGCAGCGCTGGGGAGCCACCCAGGCGGTGGTGGAGGAAACGGCCACGGGCGGTCCCGAGCCGGGGACGATGGTGGTACGGCTCGATACAGCCGGCGGCGGCGCTATCCGAGCCCAATGGACCGGCCCGCACGGCCGCACGCATCTGCTGGTGGCGGATGACCATCAGGTGGTGCGCTATACCGCCGGAGCTGGCCACTATACGGTGGAGCCGGCGGGGTCTACCGAAGGGGATCCCCGTTGGCTGGTGGGCACCGGGCTGGTGCCGTTCCTGAACGGGGCCCGCCCCCTTTCGGCGGCCTTCGCCGGCCATACCGTCACGTTGCGTTGCCAGGCCGCACTCCCGGGCGGGCCAGGCATCGCCTCCCTGGTCTTTGATCCCGGCAGCGGGCGGCCCTTGGCCTGGAGCGCCACCTGGACCCCGGCCGGGAGCCGGACGCCGGAGACCCTCCATGAACGGGTGGAGAGCTTTAGCGCCGGGTCCGGCCTGCCGGCCGGCACCTTCGAATTCACCCCGCCGGCCGGGGTCCAGCCGGCGGTGGAGGCCCAGGCCCCGGACGGCAGCTTTGTACGGGTGACGCAAGGGGTGGTGGTGCCGCCAGCCGGGTCGGGGCTGACCCTGAATACCATCATTACCAGTGGCGGCAGCCCGCCGGTGCTGATGCTGGCCTATGCCGGCCCCGATGGGCGTCCCCTGCTGGTCACGGAATTCGCCGCCGCCACCGGTCCGGCCGACCCCGCCGGCAGCGGGGCCACCCCCATCACCATCGCCGGCCTCCCCGCCGACACCGCCACCCTGGCGACCGGGCAGGCTTATATCGGTTTTACCTGGCATGGCACCCGGGTGTGGCTGGAAGGCACCAGCGGGGAGGTGCCGGCGCTGGCCAACGCGTGGCTGACCGCCCTCAACCAGGGCTCCCCCGGCCCGGCACCCGCTTCCGGTACGGGCAACCGCCCGGCCTAGCGTCCGGCCCCCATCCATAGGGCCTGCCCCAGCGCCAGGGCCGTTCCCAGCACCAGGTAGGCCAGCAGCAGGATGACGGCGTCGAGCACGCCGAACCCCAGACCGAAGGCTCCAGGGTCGAGGAGGAGGCCGTTGTTGACCATCGGACTGAGCCAGGCAAAAACCGGGAACCCAATGAGACCCGTTACCAGCCACAGGCCCAGTCCGAACCGCATCCCGGCTGCCAGCGGCGCCTCCGGCAGATACGGGCGCAGGGCATGGTAAAGGGCGGCCGTCCCCGCCCCGGCTGCCAGCATCACCACCGTTCCCACCACGGCCGCCGCCGGGAGGTCGGCTGTGAAAAAGGTCCCCAGCCAGAGTTCGGGATTCAGGGGTGGGGCCCCGGCCCAGGCGGCGGTGGCGAGGACGGCCCGGAAGATCAGGGTGGCGGCGGCCCCGTTGATGGCTACCGGCCAGGGGCCGGAGGCGGGCCCGGCCCGGCCTCCCCAGCGGTGCACCCGCGGCGCGCCCCAGCGCCGCGGGTGCCAGGACAGGTGGACCGGACGGTACCGCCGCCACCACTCCCCGAGCGGCATTGCCCTTCCCTCCCCGCATTGGCTGTGTTCCCCTTCATCCCATGCGGCTGGCTGCCGGGATATGCCATCGGACCCGGCCGGGGCCGGCGGCAGGATTTTTGACTCCGGGCGCGAATCTACCGCTTCAGAATGAAGGCCGGGAGCGCCCAGCCCGGCCGGCAGGGGGTTACAGGATGCGTCGGCGGATGCGGGCGGTGACACTGGGACTGATCCTGGGGACGGGGCTGGCGGTGCCGTGGTTCGGCCGGGGCGGGCCGGCGCGGGCAGCCTCCCTCAGCAGCCTGGAGGCGCAGCAGCAGGCCCTGGAGCAGCAGATCCACGCCGAACGGGCCGCCTACAATCAGGCGCAGGCCACCGCCGCCCAGCTGATGGGCCAGATCCAGGACTTGAGCCGGCAGTTGAACGCTACCCAGGCCCGGATGGCCTCCACGGCCCAGCAGCTGGCGGCAGTGGAGGCGCAGATGGCCCGTACCCGGGCCCTGTACGACCGCACGCAGGCCGCCTACCAAGCGACCCTCACCCAGTACACCGTCATGCAGGCCAAGCTGGCGGCCACCGAAAAGCAGCTGGCCTATGAGAAGGGCCTGCTGACTGGCCAGCTGCGGCTGATTGAGGAGCACGGCTCCGTGGGTTACCTCGATGTACTGGTGGGTGCCCGGACCTTTCAACAGTTTGTCAGCCGGATGTACCTGCTGGGTCAGGTGGCCGGCCAGGCGGCCGACGAGGTGGCCACCATCCGGGTGGAGGAGCAGCAGGAGACCTATGAGAAGACGGTCCTGGCCGACGACCTGAGCCTGTTGGCCAGGCGGCGGGCCGCCCTGGCCGCAGCGCAAAGCCTGCTGGCCCGCCAGGCGGCTGCCGCCGCCGCCCTCAAGGCCCAGGAGCAGGCCCAGGCCTTGAGCCTGTCCGCCGGCATTTCCCAGCGCCAGCAGCTGATGGACCAGCTGCGGCAGCAGGAGGCCTCGATGCTGGCGGCCATGAGCGCCCTGCGGGCCCAGATTGCGGCCGTGACCGCTCAGATTGAGCAGATCCTGGGCCAGTTCAACGCGGGCGGTATCAGCCGCCGTCAGCTGTATGACAAGCTGTATCCGCTGGTGGCCCCCATTGCCGCCCGCTTCGGCCTCTCCCCGGCCCTGGTGATCGCAGTTATCACCCAGGAATCGGGCGGCAACCAGTCGGCGGTCAGCTCCGCCGGGGCCATCGGGCTGATGCAGCTGGAACCGGCCACCGCCGCCCAGATCGGGGTGAACCCCTATGACCCCTATCAGAATGTGGTCGGCGGCTGTACGTATCTCCATGACATGCTGCAGCTGTTCCACGGCAATCTGGCCCTGGCGCTGGCCGCCTACAACGCGGGCCCGGGGGCGGTGGAGGCCTACGGGGATCAGATTCCCCCCTATCCGCAGACGCAGCAGTACGTGGCCAACGTCCTGGCGCTCTACCGCATCTATTCCAGCTATTAAGCGTCCAGCTATTAAGCGGCGGCACCCGGGCATGCATCCGGCGGGCCGGTGCCGGCGTATCCCGTGGAAAGGAGCCCGGCACGGGAGTGGTTTTGTCCCTGGGGCCGAATACGGTACACTCAAATCGTGACCAGGTGCAGGGGCAGAAAGGAGTCCGCCGATGCAGAACCGCTGGCTACGCGGGGTGATCACCATTGTCTTTGTGGTGCTGTTTATTTCCCTTTTGATGCAGTTTTTAAGAACGCCCCAACGGTCGGTCGCCCAACAGCCCTACAGCACCCTCCTCGCCGCCGCCCAGGCCCGGCAGGTCCGCACGGCGTTGCTGGACTCCTCCACCCACACCGTGACCTGGACCACCACTCAGGGAAAGCGGTTTGCCACCGTCTATCCGGAGGGCGGCAGCGCCCAGCTGGCGACCCTGCTGGACGCGGACGGGGTGAGCGTCTCGGCCACCCGGCCCCCGACGCCTTCGGTCTGGCTGAGTGTGATCAGCAACTTCCTCCCGGCGTTGCTCATCATCGGCCTGTTCTACCTCCTCTTCCGGCAGGGCCAGGGCGGCAACCGCATGCTGGCGTTCGGCAAGTCGCAGGCGCGGGTGCAGCTGGACCCGCAGCGCCGGGTGACCTTTAACGACGTGGCCGGTCTCGATGAAGAGAAGCAGGAGCTGGAGGAGATCGTCGACTTCCTCAAGAATCCCAAGCGCTACCTTGAGCTGGGCGCCCGCATCCCCAAGGGGGTCATCCTGTTCGGCCCCCCCGGGACCGGCAAGACCCTGCTGGCCAAGGCGGTGGCAGGGGAGGCCGGGGTGCCCTTCTTCAGCGAGGTCGGGTCCAGCTTTGTGGAGATGTTTGTGGGGGTGGGCGCTTCGCGGGTGCGGGACCTGTTCGAGCAGGCCAAGAAGAACGCCCCCTGCATTGTGTTCATCGATGAGCTGGATGCGGTGGGCCGCATGCGCGGCGCCGGCTACGGCGGCGGCAACGACGAGCGGGAACAGACCCTGAACCAGCTGCTGGTCGAGATGGACGGGTTCGGGGTCAACGAGGGCATCATCGTGATGGCGGCCACCAACCGGCCCGATGTGCTCGACCCCGCCCTGCTGCGGCCGGGGCGCTTCGACCGCCAGATTGTGGTCAACCGGCCTGACCTCAAGGGCCGTCTGGCCATCCTCAAGGTGCATACCCGCAATAAGCCCCTGGCCCCGGATGTGGACCTGGAGCTGATTGCCCGCCGGACCCCCGGCTTTACGGGCGCCGATCTGGAGAACTTGACCAACGAGGCAGCCCTGCTGGCGGCGCGGGCCCGCCAGAAGATGATTACCACCGCGAATTTCCTGGAGGCGGCCGAACGGGTCATGGCCGGTCCCCAAAAGAAGAGCCGGGTGATCACGGACCGCGAGAAGCGGGTGGTAGCGTTCCACGAATCCGGCCATGCCCTGGTGGGGATGATGGTGCCGCACGGCGACCCCATCGACAAGGTTACGATTATCCCCCGCGGCATGGCTATGGGCTATACCATGCCGATCCCGACCGAGGACCGCTACCTGGTAACCAAGGACCAGATCCTGGACAAGGTGGCCATGGCGCTGGGGGGCCGCGCGGCGGAACAGATTGTCTTCGGGGAGATTTCGACCGGCGCCCAGGATGACCTCGAGAAGTCCACCCGCATGGTGCGGCAGATGATCACCGAATACGGCATGTCGGACGAGCTGGGGCCCCTCACCTACGGCACCCGCCAGGAGCAGGTGTTCCTGGGTCGGGACCTGATGCGGGAGCGCAACTACAGCGAGGAGGTGGCCTCGGCCATCGACAAGGCCATCCGGCGCATCGTCTTCCAGCAGTATGAGCGGGCCAAAAGCATCCTGCTCGAGCATCGCAGCGCGCTGAACCGGCTGGCGATGGCCCTGCTGGAGAAGGAGACCCTGGAAAAGGAGGAGCTGGCGGCCCTGGTCCAGGCCTGAAGGGGCGGGCAGCCGGCCCCTGGAGCGGGCGGTCCCGGCGGGGGCCGCCCGCCTTGCCTTGCTGCCGGCCGGCCTAGTTGGGGCGGGCGGCTTCCAGCCAGCAGGCCAGCTCGAAGGCGGCCGCGGCGGCCGGTATCACCAGCCAGAGCAGGAAGCCCCCCGGCCGCCCGGGCCCCGGCCAGAGGGCCAATGCCAGCCCGGTGAACAGCAGCGCCGGCAGGGAGCGCATCCAGTTGCCGCTGCGGGCGAGGCCGGTGAGCCCGTGCACCACCAGACCCAGCCCGCCCGGGCCGGGACGCCAGAAGCCGGCGGCGGAACCGGCGGCGAAGGCGGCGGCTGCCCAGGCCATGCCCAGCAGGATGGCATCCCCGGCCAGGATGAGGACGGCGCCGCCGGGGCCGAGCAGGACGCTCAGCAGGGCGATAAGCCCCTGGCCGACAAGCAGGGCCGCTCGCGTCACCGTGAACAGGAGCAGGCCATAGAATAGCCCCAAGGCGGCCTGCCCGCGCAGGGCCGGGGATGGGGTGCCGGGGGCGAGCAGGCGGATGAAGGCATAGGCGGTGCTCCCCAACGCCGGCGGCACCGCCAGCACCAGCCACACCGCCCCGACGGCTAAGCGGAGGGTGGGGGTCCCGCCCGCGCCCGCCGCCGGGCTCAAGGCAGCGCCCAGACCGAAGAAAGCCGACTCCAGCGCGGCTACGCTGACCAGGGCCGCCCACAGCACGCCGGCACGCCGCAGGATAGCAGCCGGCAGGCCGGGGATGGCTGCCAGGCGTAGCGGGCCGGGCAGCCGGGTTCGAGGCTCCACGCGAGGCCTCCTTTCCGGCAGCAGGGATTCAGGGCCAGACCAGGGAGAGGTTGTGGGTGGTAATGACCCGGACCCCGTTGTCCCCGTTGGGGACGGGCATGCGGCGCACCGCCCGTCGGGCGAGCAGCGGCCAGAGCACTTCCGGCGGGCGCGGGTCTTCAGCGGCAATCCGTTCCATCGCTTCCCGCTGGACGGCGATCACGGCCGCTGGATCCGGTCCCGCGGCCTGCGGGGCCGCCGGGTCCCAGACCGGGGCCGGTTCGTCCTCGGCGGTGAGGCGAAGATAGACCCAGCTGCGGTCTGAATGCTGGTCGATGCGAATCGCCATGGGAAGATATCCCCCTGTCTTGCGTCGCTTCCCGCGCAGCGGTTCCGGAAACCCTATGCGGGAACATCGTGGGCCTGCGCCAGGTGACGCAGGCGGGACCCGGAGCCGGCGCGTTCACTGTTATACCACGATTTGGCTGCCGGCGGCGGCCGGCGCCTCCCCTTTCCTAGCTTATGTCAAGTCCGTGTCAGAGTCCACGCATTGGCGGGGCCGCGGCGGGACCGGCGCCCGTGCTATAATCAACCCGCCGCGCCTGACGGCGCTCGTCGGCCGGGTCGTCTGCCCCCTGGCGGCACTTGTGGGGGTCGCATCCGGCCTCCGCGCGCAGGGGCGGCGAAGCGAGGCGAACCTGATGGAACGGTTAGGATTGGGCCTGGTAGGGTGCGGCAAGGAAGGGCAGCGGTACCTGCAGGCCCTGGTGCACCTGCCGCAGGCCCGGCTGGCCGGGGCAGCGGATGCGGATCCCGAGCGGGCCCGCGCCGCGGCGTTGGCGTTTGAGGTGCCGGCCTACGCTTCCCTGGAGGGGCTCCTGGCGGACCCGGCGGTGCAGGCGGTGGTGGTAGCCACCCCCACCGGTACCCACGCCCCTTTGGCGGCGGCAGCGCTCGAAGCCGGCCGGCCGGTCCTGGTGGAGCCGCCCCTGGCCCTCGATTACGGGGAGGCCGCCCGCCTAGTGGAACTGGCCGCACGGCGGGGCCTGGCCTTGGCCGTCAGCCACCATCCCCGCCTGCTCCCCCCCGTCCAGCGGCTGCTGCAGGCAGCAGGGGAAGGCCGGCTGGGCCGGCTGCTGCTGGGGGAGGCGGTGGGGGTCTGGCCGCGGCCGCTTTCCTATTACCAGGAGGCGCCCTGGCGGGCCAGTGTCGAGGCCGGCGGCGGGGTGCACCTCACGCAGGCTGTGCACTTCTTCGACCTCCTCATCGGGTTGTTCGGCCCGGCCGCACAGGTTACGGCCCTCGGTGCCACCCTGGCGCATGCGCTGCCGGTTCCGGACAGTCTGACCGCGGCCGTACGTTTCCGCTCGGGGGCCCTGGCCACCCTGGCCTTTACCACCGCGGCCGCCCGCGTGGCGGCCGGGGAACGGCTGACCGTCATCGGGAGCGAAGGGGCGGCGGTGGTGGGACCCAACCTGCAGGAACTGGAGGCCTGGCGGGTGCCGGGCGACGACGAGGAGACGGTGCGCCAGGAGATGGCGGGCCTGCCCGCCCGCAGCGGGTGGCAGGGCCAGTGGGATGCGCTGGCGGACTTTGTGGAGGCGGTGCAGGAGGGTCGGCCGCCGGTACTAGGGGCGGACACCACCCTGGAAGGGGTGGCCCTGATTCAGGCGGTGACGCGGGCCGCGCGGCAGGGCCGCCCGGTGCCGCTGACCGAGGTGTCCGGCGCATAGCAGCGGCCGACCGGCGTATACCCTGTATCGGGCCCGGCTGCCGGCTGTGTGTCGCCCCCCCGTACACCAGCCGGCGCCGGGCCTGCGCCGCTCCTCCGGATACCGTGTCGGGTACCTGGCCGTCCGGACCGGTAGTCTGCACGGCAGATGAAAAAATAACGACAACCCCTGGCGTGTATACAAAACCCAAGGTGCGGGAACTAGACCATTCGGTTCATGAACCGGTGCCATCAGTCGCCGGCCTCCGTTTATACGTGCAGTCACCTCAATGAGGAACGCGGAGAAAATCCCGGAAAGATTTAAGTTGGGGATGCGAATATCATAGGAATCAGTCCGGATTGCCCATACCATGGTCAGGCGCTATAATCGGGTTAACGCGCCGCCCGCATCGTGTGGAGCTTGTCCGGCAATTCGGAAAGGCGGATCAAGCGGGCAGGGTGTGGGGAGGTATGTTCCCCTGCCGGTTGTGCCCGACCGGTAGGGCAGAACTCCTTGGCGGCGCGAAGGGCAGTTCGGGGGCATACCCGGGCAGGCCGGACCGGCGCCGCTTACCGCGCATGCAGGCGGCGGCCACGTCTGTTGTCCGCCGGCGATCCGCCGGCGGACGGCGGGGGCGGAGCGGCCGGCCGGGGCGGGATCCCCAAGGGAGGCAGCTGCCAGATGTCCAAGCCGCATGTGCTGGTTCTGGGCGGGAACTTCGCCGGACTCGGCGCAGCCCAGAAGATCCGCCAGTATGCGCAAGACGCCGTCGACATTACGGTGATCGACCGCAAGCCCTATCTGTTGTTCGTCCCCAACCTTCCGGAAGAGGTTTTCGAGAACCACGACCCCACGCTTTCGCTGCACATGCCCCTGGCCCCGGCCCTGGTGGAGGACAACATCACCTTTATTCAGGCTGAGGTCAAGAGCCTCGACGTGGAGACGCAGACCGTCGAGTACGTGCCCACGGAGCGGCCGGGCGCGGCTCCCGAGCGCATCCACTACGACTACGTGGTGGTGGCGGTGGGGGCGCGGTTGGCATACGACAAGATCGAAGGCTTCGCCGAGTACGGCCACGCCGTTTCCGACACCTACTACGCCAACCGTCTGCGCCGCTACCTCTGGAACGAATATAAGGGCGGCCCGGTGGCGATCGGCTCCGCCCGCTTCCACCAGGGCACCATGACCAAGGACCTGGTGCCGATGGCGGAGGCCGCCTGCGAAGGCCCGCCGGTGGAGCTCACCCTCTCCATGGGCACCTGGCTCAAGCAGCACGGCATGGGCGGTCCGGACAAGGTGACCGTGTTCACCCCGGCCGAGGTCATCGCGGAGGACGCGGGCCCGCGGGTGGTGAGCGAGCTACTGAACGCCGCCGCCGCGATGGGCTACCACTACCTGAATAAGACCCACGACATTAAGCGCATCACTGCCGACGGCATCGAGTTCGAGAGCGGCGCCAGCGTCGAGGCCGAGCTCAAGATCGTCCTGCCTGACTGGGTCCCCCACGACTTCCTGAAGGGCCTGCCCATCAGCGACGATGTGGGCTTCGTGCTGACCGACCTGTACATGCGGAACCCCAAGTACCCCAACGTGTTCGCAGTCGGCGACGCGGCTGCGGTCACCGTGCCCAAGCTGGGCATGATCGCCCACCTGGGTGACGAGGTGGTCGGCCGGCAGCTGGCCAAGGACGTGGGCCGCATGAGCGCGGAACAGGCCAACCTGCCCCTGAAGCCGGTCATTAACTGCATCGGCAGCATGGGCGACAACCAGGCCTTCTACATCAACTCCGACGCCTGGTTCGGCGGCAGCAAGCAGGTGCTCAAGATGGGCCACATTCCCTTCCTGCTGAAGATGCAGTACAAGGAGCTGTTCTTCCGAACAAAAGGCAAGACGCCTGAATGGGGCTGGCAGGTGTCGGAATTTCTGGCCGAGAAGCTCTTCGGCTAGTCGGATCCCTCGCGGCCCGCTGAGGCAGGAGATGACGCACGCAAGGAGAGGCTGCCATGAGCGTCGGTGAAATCAAGCAGATGCCGCCGGTCGCCCTGACCACCGAGCAGTGGGAGGGCTTGGCCCGACTGGGGGAGTTGGTCCGGAACCTCGACGAGCTCATCAAGGGGCCGTTGGGGGACCTGGCGGCGAAGGTTCTGTCCGAGTCAGCGCAGCAGCTGGATGAGTCCTTGCAAGGCCCGCTCAGTGACGTCGCGGTGGGGTACCTCTCGAAGCTCGTTCCCCCCGAGCTTCGGGAGGCCCTGCCGCAAACCATGGAGACCCTGGTGAGCCTGCAGCGCAGCGGGGCCTTGCGTCTACTGAACACGGCCATCCAGCTTGCGGGCGCAGTGCCGGAATTCTGGTCCGAGGTGCTTCCGGAGGAGATCCGGAAGCTGGGTGAACAGATTGGGGACATCCGCCTCGACCGGGCGCCCGAACTTCTGAAGGCCACCTTGAACAATGACCTGTTGTTCAAGTTCCTGGACGCCTTGCAGCACCTGAGCGTAGAGATTGACCCCGAGGTCCTGAGCCAGGCCACGGGGCTGGTCGTCGAGCTGAGCACCATGATGGCCGACGTGCCGGTCATGGAAATCCTGCCGCGCATGATTCGGCTGCTGACCGATGTTTACAACAGCGGATTGCTCGACTTGGTCATCGACGCCACCTCGTACATGGGCTCAGCGCTCTCCCAGCTGGACACCAGCAAGGTATTGGCGACCCTTCTGGGCTACCTCAACAATAACCAGATGCTGGAATATGCCAAGCGCATTGATCCCGAAGTCCTGACCATGATGGCGGCGGAACTGTCCGACCGCGACCTGGCTGCCGTAGCCCAGGCCGGGCTGCGCGCCATCAAGGTGCTGGCGGACAAGGGGCTGCTGCAGGTCCTGCAGGCGCTGCCCGACTTCCAGCTGGACGCTGAGGTGGTCGCCGGCCTGACCCAGAAGGCGGTGGAGATCGGCACCCTGCTGGCCGACGTGCCGGTCATGGAGATGCTACCCAAGGCGGTCGGCCTCCTGAACGACTTCTACCACGCGGGTCTGCTCGACCTGGCGGTGGAAGGGTCGAAGTACCTGACCGCCATCCTGCCCCAGCTGGAAGCGGACAAGCTGATTGCCAGCCTCCTGAGCAACCTCAACACCACCCAGCTGGTCGAATACGCCAAGCGCATCGACCCGGTGGTGCTGACCATGATGGCGGCCGAGGCGTCTGACAAGGACGTGGCGGCAGTTCTGGTGGCTGGACTGCGGGTGTTCAAGCTCTTGAACAACTCGGGCTTGGTGAACGACCTCCTGGATGTTGGCCATCGCCTTGCTTGGTTGGTTCCGCCGCAGGAACTGTTAGACATGGTGCCAGACGTACTCGAACTTGCGCTACTGGTTCACCGCAGTGGTCTCCTCAAGGTGGCAAAAAACGCGATTGTTATGCAGCAGACTCTTGCAAGCTTGCCCTTCGACCAGTGGGCCCTGGATGGCCTCAAATTGGCCAACAGCGTGGACGTGGCCAAGATCACCGCGGCCGTCAAGCAGGTGGTGGCGGATACCGTCAAGCAGAAGCCCAAGCTGGGCGGCATGCGGGGCCTGATGCGCATGACAATGGACCGGGACGTGCAGGCCGGGCTCCGTTTCATGGCGGCCATGATGGGCAAACTGTTCGGCTAGCGGTCCCCGGGTCCGCCGTCCGGCTGCCGTTCCTGCGACACCCAGGCGCCCTGCGGGCGGTCTGGGTGTTGCCGTTTTGCGCCCGGGGGTCAGGCACACCGCCCCGCCTTTGCTGCATATCCTCGGATAGCCGGATGGCGGCGGCAGCCGCCCGCGCCGGCGGGAACGGAGGCAGGGCATGGCGGTACCGGCGGAAGGCGGGACAGCGGGCGCGGCGGCGTCCCCGGCAGGGCAGCCGGGGACGGCCTGGCGGGCCCGGCTCCCCTCCCTGGGGGCGGTCCTGGTCCTAGTGGGTGCCTGGCAGGTGGTGGCGGCGGCGGGCTGGTTCCCGACGTATGTCCTGCCGGGACCGGCCCGCGTCCTCCGGGACTTTCTCCAGCTGGCGACCGCCGGCTGGAGCGGCAGCACCCTATGGGGCGACCTGGGAGCCAGCGTCCTGCGCATCCTGCTGGGCTTCGGCGCCGCGGTGCTGGCCGGGGTGCCGGCCGGGCTGCTGATGGCGGTGAGCCCGCCGGTCCACCGGCTGGCAGATCCCCTCCTGCAACTGGCGCGACCGGTGCCCCCGCTGGCCTACATCCCCCTGCTCATCCTGTGGTTCGGTTTCGGCGAGCTGCCCAAGGTGCTGCTGATCATGCTGGGTACCTTGCCGGTGGTCGTGCTGGCCACCGTGTCCGGGGTGCGGGCCACCCCCCAGCGGCGGCTGCAGGTGGCGCAATGCCTGGGCGGCCGGCCCGGGCAGGTCTTCCGCCTGGTGGTGCTGCCCTCGGCGTTGCCGGAGGTCCTGACCGGGATGCGGGTCGGGATCGGGGTGGCCTGGACGTGCCTGGTGGCGGCGGAGATGTTCGGCGCCAGCCGGGGCCTGGGCTGGCTGATTCAGTATGCCGGGCATGAAATCCGGACCGGCCTCGTCTTCGTGGGCATTGTGGCCATCGGGGCGGCCGGCTATGCCATGGACCTCGGCTTGCGGCTGCTGGAACGGGTGTTGGTGCCGTGGAAGGGGAGGGAATGAGCATGGCGCGCAGACCGCAGACCGGCCGGGCGGCGGCGGTGGCGGCGCTCCTGGCCGGCTCCCTGCTGGCGGGATGCGGCCGCGTGGCCGCCGGCCCGACCGTCACCATCGGGTATGAAAACGCGCCGGATCCCGAGGCGGTGGCCATCGCCCGCGGATACTTCCAGCGTGACCTGCGGGGGGCCCATGTCGTTCTCAAGTACTTCGCTTCGGGACCGGCAGCGCTCTCCGCCCTCGCCTCGGGCCGGTTGCAGTTTATGACCACCCTGGGCAACCCGCCGACGGTATCTGCCATCGCGGACGGGGTGCCCTTGGAGGTCATCTGGGCCATGGAGCGCTACACCACCGCTGAAGGCCTGGTGGTGCGCAACGGGTCCGGCATCACCAGTCTGGCGGGGCTGGAAGGCCGGAGTGTGGCCCTGGTCCAGGGCTCAACCTCCCCCTTTGAGCTGGCCACGGCCCTGCGCCTACACCATCTCAACCCGGGCAGGGTGCACCTCATAAATATGAGCCCGCAGGACATGGTCAACGCCTGGCGCACCGGCCGCATCGATGCGGCCTATGTCTGGGTGCCCTTTTTCACCGCCATGCAGCGGGACAGCGGGCGCGTGTTGCTGTACGACCAGGACGTGGCGCAGGCCGCCCCCATCTTCAACCTGGCGGTGGTCAACACCGGTTTCGCCCGGGCTCATCCTGGGCTGGTGGAGGACTTCATCCGGGCCGAAGCCGCCGGCTACCGCTTCTACCGGGCCCACCCCCGGCAGGCTTACGCCGACATGGCCCGGGTAAACGGCATTACCCCGGCCGAGGCCCGCAACCAGGCCCGGGGCCTGGCCTTCACCTCCCTGGCCGGGCAGCTCTCGCTGCGCCGCCTGGGGACCACCGCCACCGTGGGCCGTTCGCTGGTCACCCGCTCCCTGACCGCAGCCGCCGCCTGGTTGGCCGCCACCGGCACCATTGCCCGCCGCCCCCCGGACCTCGCCCGCTACGTCAACCCGGCTTATGTGGAAGCGGTGCTGGGGCGGCAGGGGGGCCACGGGGGATGATCCGGCTGGAACAGGTCAGCAAGGTCTATCCCCCGGCCGCCCGCGGCGGCCGGCCGCTGACCGCCCTTCTGGAGGTCGACCTGGAGGTGCCGGAGGGGGAGGTGGTGACCGTAGTCGGCCCCAGCGGTTGCGGCAAGACCACCCTCCTGCACCTCATCGCGGGGTTCGAGTTTCCCAGCCGGGGCCGGGTGCTGGTGGGCGGGCGGCCGGTGACCGGGCCGGGCCGGGACCGGGCGGTCGTCTTCCAGCAGCCGGCGTTGTATCCGTGGCTGACGGTGGCCGGGAACGTCGGCTTCGGGCTGCGCCTGCAGGGCCGGCCCGATCCCGCCCGGGTGGCAAAGTGGCTGGACCTGGTCGGCTTGGCGGGCTTCGGCCGTCACCGTCCCTACCAGCTGTCCGGTGGCATGCAGCAGCGGGCTGCCATCGCCCGCGCCCTCATCACCGAGCCGGCCATCCTGCTGATGGATGAGCCGCTGGGCGCGCTGGATGCCCAGACCCGGCTCACCATGCAGCAGTTGCTCCTGGACCTCTGGCGCTACCTGCGGCCCACGGTCTTGTTTATCACCCACGATGTGGACGAGGCGCTGCTGTTGGGCGACCGGGTGGTGGTGCTGACCCCCCGGCCGGGCCGGGTGCGCCTGGTCGAGCGCCTGCCCTGGGGGCGGGAGCGCCAGGCGGAGCAGCTGCTCACCGACCAGACGTTTCTGGGCATGAAGCGGCGCCTGCTGACGGCCCTGCGCGCGCCCGGCCCGCAAACGGCGGGCGGGGCGGCCGTGCCGCCGCCCCGCCCGATGGAGTAATCCGGCGCCTAAAGCCCGTGGACAAACCCCACCGCCACCAGCACCAGCATGATGGCGATGTAGACCCGCAAGCCCCAGAATGCCCACCGGACCCAACCCCGCACCTCGGCCCGGGTGAGGGGAATGGGCGTGAGGTCGTCAACGGGCAGGAAGTCCTCCCGCTGGCTGGCGTGCTTGCGCATGATGCTCCCTCCCTCCGGAACCATCCGGGTCAGAAGAGCCCGGGCCACACCACCGACAGGCCGTAGATGGCATTGAGCACGATGAGGAGGCCGATGATGCCCACGCCGACCACGTTCTGCCGGACGCTGTTAGCATAGCGGCCCATGATGCCGCGGTCGTTCAACAGCAACAGCAGGAACAGCAGGGCCGCCGGCATGAAGATGGAGGCCACCACCTGCACGGTCAGGTTGAGGAAGCCGAGCGGAGCGTGGGGGATGAGCACCACCGCCGCCGCTACCGCTGCGCTGCCGATGCCCGGAAGGTAAAAGCGCCAGGCCACCCGCGGGGGCAGGTTGATGCTCTTGGGCCAATGGAAGGCCTCTCCCATGGCCCAGGAGGTGCTGGCGGTCAGGGCCACCGCGGCCAGCAGCCCTGCCTCCACCAGGCCGACTGCGAAGAGGTCGCGGCCGGCGGGGCCCAACCGCTGGCCGATGGCGGCCAGGATCTGCTGGATGTTGAAGGAGCTGGCCCCCGGGCGCCCGTGCAGCAGGGTTCCGGTCAGGATGACCAGGGCCAGGGCCACCACCACCATGGCCGCCGATCCCAGGGCGGTGTCGATCTGGCCGTGGCGGATGTCATGCACCGTCATGCCCTTGTCAACCACTGAGGACTGCTGGAAGAAGAGCATCCAGGGGGCGATGGTGGTGCCGAAGTTGGCCAGGACCACAAACAGGAAGACCGGGGTGAAACCACCGGGGATGGACCAGGTGCCCAGCGCGCGCACCACCGCCCCCCAGTCGGGGTGGGCCCAGAAGGCGAGGGGCACGAACACCAGGTTGAAGACCGCGATGCTGAGGGCAAACCGCTCCCAGGTGTAGTAGCGCAGGAAGAGCAGCGCTCCTGCCACCACCGCCAGGGCGCCCGCGGCGCTCAGCACCGCCGGCACCCCGAAGGCGCGCATGCCCACGGTGATACCGATGAACTCGGTGATGAGGGTGAGCACGTTGGCGATCACCAGGTCGACCAGCGAGAACCAGCCCCAGAAGGCCCCGTAACGGCCCCAGATCATCTCGGCATGGCCGCGATGGGTGACGGCGCCCAGGCGGACGGTCATCTCCTGCACCGCGTAGGCGATGAAACCGGACAGGATAAGGGCCGGGATGAAAAAGCCGATGCCGTAGGTCGCCCCGGTCTGGGCGTAGGTGATGACCCCGCCGGCGTCGTTGTCGGCGATCATGACCAGGAGGCCGGGGCCCAGCAGGACCAGGAACAGCAGCAGCCGCGTCCACGGCGACCGCTGGGCCCGCAGGGCATACACCCGGGCCACATCCTGGGCGCGCAGCTCGATCTCGTCCTCCGCCTTGGTGGCGGCGGGCCACACGTGACGGGCCATGACGTGTTCACCTCCGTTCGGCTCCGCGGCCGCGGCGGCCGCTCGGCGCCAGCAGTAGAATTTGGCCCCGCATTCCACCCTATGCCGCGCACAGGGAACCCCCGGCCGTCCGGGCGGACGGCCGTTGGGGGCGGGATGGCGGGAGCAGGCGGACCGGTCGGACCGCGCTCAGCAGGAGAGAAGGCCGGCCACAGACGGAGGAAATCCGGATGTCATCCGTCGGTGCGCCACCCGCTGGCCGGGCCGGCTTGGCACTGCGCCGCGCCTATGATCACCCACAGACGGATCCATCCGCATCTCCCCCCTTTCCGTGAGCCGCCCGACAAAAACCGGGGCCGGGAGCCCCGCCGGCGCCCGACCCCGGAACATGCGCATGGAAAAGTGCGCATCCTCCTAGTCGAGCTTTGGCACTGCGCAACGTAGAAACCTGCGTTTCAGCCGCATTAGGTAAAGCCTTAAGCGGGCCAAACCTTGTGACCCCTTGGCGTCTTTCGACGTTTCGGGGCAGCGGCGTATGTTTGCGTAGACGCCTGGCCTAACGAGGACTCTTCCTGTACCCGTTACAGTGTACGAAGGAGCCCCGAGGGGTGTCAACCCGTCCGGGGCCGCTTCGGGGGATAATTTGAAGCCCGGGGTCCATATTCCCCTGGAAATAGTCCAAATTGGTCAACCAGGGGCCATTGGGGGCCCAGATGACCCCTAGCCCTCCCCGCGCTTGCGGGTGTTGCAGGCGGCCTCGGCCGCGTCGCGTACCGCCTCCGGGTCGCCCTGCAGGGCCGCCAGGGCCGCAGCCACCGCCCCTTCCACCAGGGGGGCATCGGCGATGAGGAGAGGGGGCAGGCCCGCCTCCCCCGCCAGCACGTCCTGCGCATTCTCGAGGCTGAAGAGGGCGCCGCCGAGGTCGAAGAGCGCCACGATGCCCTCCGGGTGCGAGGCGGCCAGGGTGCGGAGGGCGTCCAGCACCTGCGCGGCACTCACCCCCAGCTCCTCCCGGCTGCCGCCGGCGACCCCCACCGGCACCTCCGGCGCCAGCTGGGCCAGGAGGTCGGCCAGGCCCTCCGCCAGCTTGCGGCTATGGGATACCAGCAGCAGGGCGGTCACGCCGGGTCCCCCCTTTCTTCCGCCCAGACAGCCGCCGCGCTTTCCCAGAAGTACGAGCAGGACAGCGCGCCCGGGTCAAGATGTCCGCGGCTGCGGGGCCCCAGGTACGCGGCCCGTCCCTTGCGGGCTTCCAGGGGGACGGTAGCCGCTGCCCCTTCGCGCGCAGCCCGCGCCGCATCGGCCAAGGCGGCGGCCGGGGACCGGCCGGCCGCCAGGGCCGTCTCCAGAGCGGCCAGGGCCGGCACCCAGACATCGACCATGGTCTTGTCGCCGGGGGCGGCCCCGCCCCGCCGGCGGATGGCTTCCACCCCGGCCCGCAGGGCCGCCAGGGCGGCCGCGGCGTCAGCGGCGGGCGCCGCCGGCAGCTGTCCGGCCGCGGCCAGCATGAAGCTGGCCCAGAGTGCACCGGAGGCACCGCCGACCGTGGACATGAGGGTCATGGCCACCAGCCGGCTGCGGGCCGCCAGGTCCCCGGGGACGTCGGGCGCGGTCAGGGCCTGGCGGACCGCCTCCAGCCCCCGGGAGAGGTTGGTGCCGTGGTCGGCGTCGCCGATGGCGGCATCCAGCGCCGTCAGGTGATCCCGGTCGGCGGTCACCCGGTCGGCAAAGGCCAGCCACAGGCGCGTGAAGCGGGTCTCATTCATGGTTGACCCCCTGCCGGAGGGCGGGGGTGTCGCAGGGTGCGGTCAGCAGCGCCTCCCGTTCGGCGTCCAGCCGGCTCAGGGTCAGCGAGGCGCCGCCCATGTCCAGCGAAGTCATGTACTCCCCCAGCCACATGCCGGCCAGCCCCAGGCCCCGCGCCCGGCTCCAGCGGTCGAGGTAGCGGGCCCAGACCGCCAGCTCGATGAGCGGCGTCGCCCCCAGGCCGTTCACCAGGGCCCACACCCGCTCCCCGGTCTGCAGGCCGAGGTCGGTGGCGATGCGCTCCAGGAGCTCCCCGGCCAGGGCATCGGCCGGGCGCAGCGGCTCCCGCCGCACCCCGGGTTCGCCGTGGATGCCGATGCCCATTTCAATCTCGTCCTCGTCCAGGGTGAAGGTGGGCTGCCCGCGGGCCGGCACCGTGCAGGGGGAGAGGGCTAAGCCCATGGAGCGGGTTTCGGCCACCGTGTCCGCTGCCACCCGCCGGACCTCCTCCAAGGGGGCGCCGCTCTCCGCCTTGGCGCCCGCGATCTTGTGCACCAGCACGGTGCCGGCAATGCCGCGCCGCCCGGCGGTGTAAAGCGAGTTCTCCACGGCCACATCGTCATTGACCAGCACGCTGGCCACCTGGTGGCCCTCCGCGGCCGCCATCTCCTGCGCCAGGTCGAAGTTCATGACGTCGCCGGTGTAGTTCTTGACCACCAGCAGCACGCCCGCCCCGGTGTCCACCGCCCGGATGGCGGCCAGGATCTGGTCGGGGGTGGGGGAGGTGAAGACCTCGCCCGCCACAGCCGCGTCCAGCATGCCATACCCGACATAGCCGGCGTGCGCCGGCTCATGGCCGGAGCCGCCGCCGGAGACCAGCGCCACGCGGCCGGCGGCCTTGGGCCGGGCCCGCACCAGCACATGAGTGTCCGGCAGGCGGCGGAGATAGGGGCGGAAGGCGGCTTCCAGGCCCTCCAGAGCCTCGTCGACCAGGCGGTCGACCTGGTTGATGAGCTTCTTCATACCCGGTCCCTCCTCGCCAGGGTTCGGTTCCCATTCTCCCCCAACCGGCGGCGGTTGTCACCGCGGCGGTTTCGTCCCCGCTTGCCGGCGCGGGCCGCCGGTAACAGCTTGGCAACACTTGTGGCCCATCCTAGGCCCGGAAGCGCACGGCGCTTCCCATCCCCCGCCTGCAGGCGGGGTCAGGAGGTGTCCCATGGGGAACAAGCGTTGGTATGCAGCAGCGGGACTGGCGGCGGGCGCGCTGGTGGCCTTCTCCACCGCCCTGCCGGTGTTCGCGCAGCCGCCGGTGGCAGGGGCTGAGCAGCCGGCAGGGAGGCCGGGCGGCCACGGGCCCCGCCAGGCCCACCACCGGCGGCATCGGCCTGCGGCCCGGATTACGGCTCTGACCGCCTCCCAGGTCACGGTGACCTGGCCGGGGAAGGCCCACCGCACCGCCACCCTGGCCCGGTCGGGGCTGGCGGTGTACGCGGGTCTGTATCCCGCCGCCGGCAGCGTGCTGGCGGTCGGGGAGCACATCCGCCTGGAGGGCGGGCCCGCCCATCCCCAGGCGCTGGTGGTGCTGCCGGAAGCCGGCGGCACCCTGGAGAACAGCAACGGGGTCTGGAGCCTCCAGGGCCGCGAGCGGACCTGGACGCTCGCCCTGCCCGCTCAGCCGGTGCTGCTGGGCATGAGCGCCCTCACGGCCGGGAGCCGGGCGCAGGTGTTCGGCACCGCCTCCGGCAGTTCCCTCGCCGTCAGTGCCGTGGCGGCCCCGCCCGCCTGGATCCGGGGCGCCGTAGTCTCCGATCAGGGCGGAACCCTGGTGGTGAAGACTGTCCAGGGCAACCGCGCGGTGGACATCTCGACGGCCCTCGACGCCCGCCGGGCCGGGCACCTCAAGCCCGGACGCCGGGTGCGGGTGGCCCTGGCACCGGGCACCAGCCGGGCGCTGGCGGTACTGCCGGCAGGCCGCCGCCATGGCTGGCGGGCGCGGCCTGGCACCGCCACGGTCGGCACCCTGGAGAGCACCGGCGACGGCAGCTTTCAGGTGCGGAACCTGCTGGGAACACAGGTGGTGAACACCAGCGGGCGTACGGTCACCGTCCGCTGGCACGGACACCAGGGCGCCACCCTGAGCGGCATCCCCGCCGGCACGCGGGTGGCGGTGCTGGCCCGCCACGGCGGCCACGACCTTTTGGTGGTGGTGCTGCTCGCCCGGCCGCGGGGGTAGGGATCCCACGGGAAAAGGCGCGGTTCCGGCCGCGCCTTTTTTGCGTCCCAGCAGCTGGGCCCGGGCAGGAGTTTGCCGACCGGCGTCTAACCCCCGTAACCGCAGGCATTGCGGCGGAACGGGGGCGGCGCGGATGCGGTCCACAGGACGGATGATGGGCGCAGCCCTGGCCCTGGTGCTGGCGGGACCGGTTGCTGGGGCGGCGGGCCGGGGCCCGGTGGTGCGGCTGGTGGTGGCGCCGGCGGTAGGGCGGGCCGTGTTCCCGGCGCCGGACACCCTCTGGCGGGGCGTGGTCTACCTGGCCCCGCGCCATCCCCGGGCACTGGCGGCCTATGCGGCCCAGGCGGCCCGCACCCGCCGTTTCCTTACCCCTCGCATGCTGGCGGCCCGCTTCGGGCCGGACCCGGCGGTGGTGGCGGCGGTGCGGGCCCAGTTGTGCCGGCAGGGATTCCGGGTGGAGGGACGGACTGCTGCCGGCCTGGGTCTGGAGGTGGCGGCCCCGGCGGCGGTGGTGGAGCGGGCGTGGGCGACCCGCCTGGGGCGCTGGGGCCGTGCGCTGCTGGCCCTGGCCCCGCTCCGCCTGCAGGGTCCGGAAGCGGGAGCGGTCACCTACGTCAGCGGCCTGGGTCCCGCCCTGGTGCGCGGCCCGCAGCCGGCCATCCCCCGCTGGCACGTTTACAGCGGGGGCGGGGTGCTGCCGCCCGCGGTCCCGTCCCCGAACCTGACGGTGACGATGGCGGGACCCGCATCGGTGCCCACCGGTCAGGATATCGCCCTGGAGGTGGCAGCCGTCGACCCGGCAACCGGGGCCCCCCTGGCCGGCTGGCAGGTGGAGGCCGGCCCCGCCGCCCCCTATGACGGGCCGTTGTTCGCCGTGGACCTGGCGGGCGGGAACCGGCTCGACGGTGACGGCCGTGACCGTCTGGTGCTTTCGATGGCGGCCCCCTACGAGGGCCCCTGGACGGTGAGCATCACCAACGGAACCGTGACCTACAGCACCAGCGTGGGTCCCTTAAGCTGGCAGGGCCCTCCGGTGGTGACCACCCCGCTCACCCCGGCCCAGGTCAATACCGCTTTTCATGCCACCCGCCTGGTGGCAGCGGCGCAGGCGGCCGGGGGGATGGCCGTCGGCGTGCTGGCCGGGTCCGATCCCACCCCCGCCGACCTCAGCGCCTTTGAGGCCCTGCATCATCTCCCCGCTTCCCCCCTGGTGGTGCATGCCCCGCCCCAGGGCGACCCCGGCGTGGTCTCCGGCTGGCATGCCGAACTGATGCTGGACCTGGAGCGGGTGGTGTCCTCTGCGCCCGGTGCCCGCCTCGACATCTGGCAGATCGACCCCCAGGACGGCCATCTGGCCCAGGCCCTGGCGGCCGCCGTGCAGGCGGATAAGGACCAGGTGTTCTCCATCAGCGCGGTGGAGCCGGCTGCCGCCGAGCCGGCGAGTGCTCTTGACACCTGGCAGACCCTCCTGGAGGAGGCGGCAGCCGAAGGCATGACGGTGGTCGCCGGCTCCGGGGATGCCGGGGCCTTTGCCCTGCCGGGGTCCACCCGCCCGGATGTGGACTGGCCGGCGGCGGCTGCGGAGGTGACGGCGGTGGGGGGGACCCAGCTGGGCCTGGACGCGGCCACCGGCCGCATCGCCAGCGAATGGGCCTGGGGGCCGGACGGCCTTTGGCAGGGGCAGGTGGACGGCTCCGGGGGCGGTTTCAGCCGGCGCGTGCCGGTCCCCGCCTGGCAGGCCGGCGTGGTGCCGGCAGGAGCCTCCGGCCGGGGCGTGCCGGACCTGGCCTTCCCCGCCACCACCCCGTACTATCAGTTTGTCGACGACGGGCAGACCACCGGGGCCGGCGGAACCAGCGCGGCGGCCCCCACCTGGGCAGGATGGGTGGCCGACATGGCGGTGCTGGGCGGACGGCAGGGCCTGATGAACCCCGACCTCTACGCCGCTGCCCGGCAGGACCCCGGCGTCTTCCGGCCGGTGGTGCACGGCGGTAACCCTGTGTGGCAGGCTGGCCCGGGCTGGAACCCGGTGACGGGGTGGGGATCGGCCCGGGTGGACGCCCTGTTCGCGGTGCTGGGCCCGGCGCAGCCGGTGGTGCTGCCGGCGGGCCGCCCGGCGGCGGGGCAGGCGGTCCTGGTGCGGGTGGCGGTGGCGAACGGTCTGGGGCAGCCGTTGGCAGCCCCGGGGCTGACGGTGTCGCTGAGCGGCAGCGGGGCCGCGGTGGACGGGGTGACGGACAGCCCGGTCACGGCTACGACCGGCCCCTCCGGGACGGCAGCCTTTACGGTCACAGTTCCGCCCGGGACCCCGCCCGGGACCCCCTTCGGGCTGACCGCCCGCGTGTACTGGGGTCGTGCCACCCCTGCCGGCCGCCCCTTGGCGGTGGAGGGGGTCACGGGGCCGGTGCGGGTGGTGCGCCTGGCCGGCGCCACCCGTTTTGAGACGGCGGGCATGGTGGCGGCGGCGGAAGGGCCCGTCTTTCCCACTGCGGTCCTGGTCTCAGGGGCCGACGGGCATCTGGTGGATGCCCTGACCGCCACCCCGTTGGCCTCAGTGCTGGGTGCCCCCATTCTGCTGACGGCCGGGCGGCAGCGGTTGGGGACCGCCACCGCCGCTACGCTGCGGCGGTTGGGGGTGCAGCAGGTGGTGCTGGTGGGGGCCCTGGATGCCTCTGCAATCGCGGCCGGACTGCCGGAGGGGGTCCGGGTGGGGGCGGTGCTGGCGGGCCGCACCCGGTACGGGACCGCAGCCCGGGTGGCGGCGGCGGTGCTGCAGGCGGATGCGGCGGCCGGCCGCGCACCGGCCTTGGTGCTGGCCGCCTCGGCCGCGGACGGTCATCTGGTGGATGCCCTGGCTGCGGGCCCGGCCGCGGGCGCCGCCGGCGCCCCCATCCTGCTCCTGCCGCCCGCCGGACCCCTGCCGGCGTCGGAAGCCGCTATCGCCGCCCGCTTCAGCCGGACCGTGGTGGTGGGCGCCGCCGCCGCCTACCCGGCCGTGGCGGGTCTGCCGGGGGTGGAGGTGCTGGCCGGCGCCACCCGGTTCGGGACCGCGGCGGCGGTGGACCGCGCCTTCTTCCCGCATCCCCGGGTGGTGGTGGCCGGCAACGGCCAGCCGGCGCATCTGGTGGACGCCCTGGCGGCAGGCCCGCTGGCGGCCGGACGGGCTGCCCCGCTGGTGCTGCTGGACGGCGGGGTTCTGCCGGCCTCCAGCCGGCGTTACCTGGCCGGGGTCGCCTTGGACGTGGACCGGGTCTGGGTGCTGGGCGGCACCGCCTCGATCCCGGCCGGTGCAGCGGCCCGGCTTGGACGGCTGGTGGCCACAGGAACCCCCTAACCCAGACGCTGCCACCAGGCGAGGACGCGGGCGAGCAGGTTGGCCACCGCCTGCTGCCAGGCGGCGTAGAGCCGGTCCCAGAAGGCCGGGGCGCCGCCGCTGAGCCGGCTGCGCCAGCCGCCGCCGGTCCAGGAGGGCGCGGGCGGGACCGGGGTCAGCGGGGTGGTGGGCACCGCCGGCATCCCGGCCAGGGCGCTGCCGTCGGTGCGATAAACGGTGAAGCTGCCGGTCCCGGTGGGGTGGGGCGAAGCCAGGATGGTGGCGTTGCGGTTCATCAGGATGGGCACCGTGCCCGGGCCCGGGGGCACGACCGTCTCTTCCGGCGCACCGGGGGCGGGGGCGGCGACGGCTGATGCGCCGCTGAGCTGGACAGGGGAGAAGTCGGTCAGGCGCACGAACCCCTGATGGGGCCGGTACGGATCCTCCACCACCCACTCCGCGGTATCCGGTCCCGGCGGGAGGTGGTAGCGGATGGTGTAGGTGTGATGCTGGCCGCCGGCGGCGAGGGCGACCGCCCACTGCCCGGGCGCGGTGCGCCGGATGACGACCCTGACGGTCTCCCCGGGACTGAGGCCGTCGAGGACCGGCTCCATACCACGGGGCAGCCCTTCAATCCAGAGCATGGTGGACGATCCGACGGGCCCGTACTGCGTAAGGGTGCCCGCCTGCAGCAGCCGCCGGGTGGTGACCCCGCCGATCCCCACCCAGACTGCCACACTGCCGGGGGTGGAGGCCACCGGCACCCGCCAGCGGGCCTGAACCGCCTCCACATTCTGTCCATGTGCCACGTAGCCCGACCAGTTGCGGCTGGCCTCGGCGCCCGCCAGCGGGCTGAGCGCCCGTAAGGGCAGGGAGGGGGGCGGAGCCGGGGGCAGGACGGTCTGCGCCCGGCTTTCCACCCAGCGGGCGGCGGCGTTGCCGAGCGCGGCCCCGATGCCCAAGCTCAGGACCACCAGGCCGGCTCCCATCAGCCACTTCCCTCGCATGGCAGGCTCCCCTTTTCCCCCGATGCCCGGGCTTGTTCCCCCTTCATGGTACTACGGAATGGTGACGAAACGGTTACCGGACGGCTGCCGGCAGGCTATGCTGGGCGTGATACGCACTCCGGGACGGCAAGGAAGGGGGCGGGAAACCATGGCCGCAGCAGGGTTGCCGCCCGGCCTGGACCGGCTGGGGGCGGGGTTTCATTGGGGGATGTCGTCGGCCGCTTATCAGATCGAGGGGGCGGTGGCGGAGGACGGACGCGGTCCCTCCATTTGGGATGTCTTCAGCCGCCGCCCCGGCGCGGTGGCGGAGGGGGCAACCGCGGACCGGGCTTGCGACCACTACCATCGTTTCCAGGAGGACGTTGCCTGGCTGGCCCGTCTGGGGGTACGGGATTACCGCTTTTCAGTCGCCTGGCCTCGCATCCAGCCGCAGGGCCGTCCGCCGCTGGAGCCGCGGGGGCTGGCATTTTACGACCGGCTCGTGGATGCCCTGCTGGCAGCCGGGATCCGGCCCCTGGTCACCCTGTATCACCGGGATCTGCCCTGGGCGCTGGAGGAGGCAGGCGGCTGGGGGGAGCGGGATACCGCCTGGCGGTTTGCCGAATACGCCGGACTGGTGGCCCGCCGCCTGGGCGACCGGGCGGAGGCCTTCCTGACCCTGCATGACCCCTGGAGTACGGCGGTGCTCGGGCACTGGACGGGGGAGCACGCCCCCGGGCACCGCGATGGCCGTCTGGCACGGGCGGTGGGGCATCACCAGCTGCTTGCCCATGCCTGGGCCCGGGAGGCCCTCCGGGCCGAATGCAGCCGTCCGGCGGGCATCGCCCTCCGCCTGCAGCCGGTGTCACCGGCCGGGCCGGACGAAGCCGACCGCCTGGCGGCGGCGCAGGAGGACCGGTACCGCAACCTGTGGTTCCTCGAACCGCTGCTGCGGGGCCGGTATCCGGAGGGGTGGGACCAGCTCTTCGGGGAGCCGGTCCCCCCGTCCGTGCGGGAGGAGGAGTTGGCCGTCCTGCCGGGATCCCTGGACTTCCTGGGGGTGGAGTACTACACCGCGGCGGTGGTGGCCGCCGACCCCGGTGCACCCCGCGGGGTCCGGGAAATCCCGCCGGCTGCCCGGCCCCGGACGGAAGCCGGATGGCCGGTGGTGCCCGAGGGTCTGGAGAGGCTGCTGCTGCGGCTGAAGGACCTGGCCCCCGATCTACGGTTGCGGATAACCGGCAACGGGGCCGCATTCCCCGACCGGCTCCATGCTGAACGGGTGGAGGATCCGGGCCGGATCGCCTACCTGGCCGAGCACCTGGCCGCGCTGGGGCGGGCGGTGGCGGCCGGGGCGAGGGTGGAGGGCTATTACGTCCGGTCGTTGCTGGACGGGTTTGAGTGGCAATGGGGGTACCGCCTGCGTTACGGCCTCGTGTATGTAGATCCCGTCAGCCTGCGCCGCATCCCCAAGGCCAGCTTCTTCTGGTACCGGGACCTGCTGCGAGCCCTACCCGCCTGAACGCGGGCCGGGGCCGCGGATGCGGCCCCGGAGTGCGGCCCGGTCCGGTCAATTAAGCGCTTGGCTCAGCTGGAGCGCCACTTGCGGATGTACCGCATCCGGCCCGCCCGCAATGTCAATCACCCCGATGCGGCCCTTCTGGGCCGCGAGCCAGCTGCTCTGGGTGCTCTGCAGGCCGCTGGTTCCGGGGACCAGCAGGATGCCGGTCCCGAGGGCTGCCGCTACCGGGGAGGCGGAGAGGGCGTCGGAAAAGTTGTTGCCGGTAGCGGCGAAGAGGTGCGTGAGGTTGAGGCCGGGGGCAAAGGTCTGCAGTACGGCCAGGTTGGTGCTGTAGAAGCCGTTCTGGCCGCTGATGCGGGTGCTTTGGATGCCGAGATTGGCCAGCACCCCCTCGAGGGCTGACGGTACCGAGTCGGGGGAGCCGATGATGTATACCCGGGTGATACCTAGGGCCTGCAGGGTGTCGAGGGTGTTGGTGGTGAGCGGCTGGGTGGTGGACTGGGTGGCCAGCAGCAGCGGCCAGCCCCGGGCAGCAGCGATGGGGGCGATGGAGAGGGCGTCGGGGAAGTCGCTGCCGGTGGCGATGACGGCGGTGTGGTCGGCCGGCGCCCCTACTGCCATCGCGATGGCATCAGCCGTGCCGTAGCGGGTAGCCCCTGCGTAACGGGTGACGGTGAAGCCGTTGTTCTGCAGGGTGCCGGCCACGGCCTGGCTGATGGCGTCCGGTCCGCCCAGCAGCACCACCTGCCGGGCCCCCAGGCGGTAGAGCGCCGCCAGTGTCTCCGAAGGCAGGCTGTCAGGCAGGGTGAGGAGGATCGGGGCTCCCAGATGGTGGGCCAGGACGGCGCCCGCCAGGGCATCGGGGAACTGGTCCCCGCGGGCCAGCACGACGGTAGAGGCCTGGCGGTACAGGTGCAGGGCCAGATCGGCGGCGGTCGCAAACCGGTCCACGCCCGCAAAGGCGGTGGTGTTGACGCTGGGATCTACCACCAGGGCAGTGGCGGTGGCGACGGTCTGGCCCGCCGGGTCGTTGACCGTCACCGGCAGAGGACCCTGGGCGGCAGGGGTGACCATGAGGCTGACCTGGCCCTGGCCGTCGGTGACGCCGGAGGCGGTGCCCAGGCTAACCGTCAGCCCCGCTACCGGGAAGCCGCTGCCCTGGGTGACGGTGACCGTCTCCGTCTGGGCGGTGCCGCTGTAGAGGGTCGGCCGGGAGAGGCGGACCGTCAGCTGGGGATTGGCCGCGAGGTCGACGCTGGAGGCCAGGGTGCTGAAGTACCGGTTGCTGGCCTCCCCCAGCGACCACAAGGCCACCCCCGGCAGGCCGCTCTGCTGGACCAGCTGGGCATGGGCCGCATTGGCGGCCGCGTTTTCAAACCAGGTGGTCATGGGAATGCCGGAGGCAAAGGCTTGGGGGTAGGCCGATGCGATCGAAGCCAGGGTCTGGCGGGTGGCTGAACCAAAGACCCCCGGGGTGTCCCCCGTAACCTGCCAGTCCTGCTGGAAGGCGTAGACCGCCTGGGTGGTTTCCGGCCCGTACTGCCCGTCCAGCGGCAGCGGGAACTCCGCCGGCAGAGGGGCGGAGGCGGAGGCGGCCCCGTATTGGGCAGGGGAGGCCAGCAGCTGGTTCAGGGCGTACTGCAGGGCTACCACCGCCGGCGAGGCATCCCCGGGGTTGAGGGTCGGGGGCACCGAAAACGGCACGGTGTAATGGGCGTAGTACTCCCCCGCCTGGGCGTCATAGGCCGGTGTGACTCCCGCCTGACTCAACACGTTCTCGATTTGGGGCACCGTGGTGCTGGGCTCGTGGCCCGCCCCGCTGATGCCCGCCCAGATGCGGGCGTAGCCAGGGATGCCAAACAGTACCTTGTTGGGATCGGCGGCCGGGGTGCCGTTGGGCCCGCCGGCCAGGATGTAGTTGATGATGCCGCGGTCATGGGTGAGGGAGGACAGCGGCCCGGGGTTCCACCACATGGGGTACGCCATGACCACCAGGTAGTCGGCAAACGCCGACAGGTAGCCGTAATCGTACACGCTGTCCTGGTAACCGGGTACCAGCTGACCGCTCAGGTTGCGGTAGGCCACCCAGTCGGGATACACATCGACCACCAGCAGGCGCTGCGGACCCAGGGCGGCCTTCAGTTTCTGCACGAAGGTGTCAAGGTAGCCGGCGCTGCCGGACGGCAGCCCCTCGAAATCCAGGTTGACCCCGTTCAGGTGGTAGGTGTCCACCGCCTGGACGATATTGGCCACCAGGGTCTCCTGGCTGCCCGGGGAGGCCAGCGGGCCCAGGGCGTCGCCGAAGCTGCGCCCGAACATGGGTACTACCTGCAGTCCTTGCGCCTGCATCTGGGCCACGACCGGCCCGATGTCCGTGGGGCCGTAGACCTGCCCGTTGCCTCCCACACCGAACCAGTGAGGGGAGATGAGGTTGAGATTCTGGCCGATGGCGGTTTCGTAGCTCAGGAAGTCGTTCAGCGTGGTGCCGGAGGGGTACCAATAGGCGAAGTTGATGAGGCCGTAGGGGTGGTAGGGGCCTACCACCGCGAGGGAGACGGCGGCCGTCCGGGCAGGGATTCCCCGGGGCACCTGGGCCGGGTAGTAGGCGTCCCCGAAGGGATACACCCGGCCGTCGGCGGTGAGGACGTAGTAGCCGCCGCCGTCGGGGGTAGGGGCGATGGCGGCCGGGGTTTGCCCGGTTGCGTTCACCACCGCTTGGAGCCCGCCCAGTTGGGGGGCCCCCGCCACCGCGGCCACCGTCCCGTCCTGGCCCAGCACCCAGAAGCCGCCGTTGGGGTCGGCGGCTAAGCCTACGGGGCGGCTGATGCCGGTGGACCAGGTGCCGGCCAGGGTGCCGGCCCCGTAGATGGTGCCGTTGGCGGCCAGCACGGCTACGCCATGGTTGCGGCTGGTGGCGATGGCGACGGCTGCTACCCCGCCCGGCAGGCCGGGATTCAGAGCCGGGGCGTTGCCCACCGGGGTTACGCTGCCGTCGGCGGATAGGATCCAGCCGCCCTTGCCGGAAGGGGTGATGGCCAGCCCGACCGCCGGGGCCGGAACCGCCCCTCGCGGTTGCAGCGGCAGGGCGTCGCCGTAGGTGAGCAGGCTGCCGTCCCGGTTGAGCACCCAGTAACCGAGTCCGTCCGGGGTACTGACCACCGCCACCGCATCGCCCGTCGGCGCGGGCCCCAAATAATGGGCGGCCCCCAGCAGGGTATGTATGCGGCCGGATGCGTCCAGCACCGCGAGACCGCGAGGGGCGATGGTGACCGGTACCCCATTGGAGCTACCCTGGTCGGCCGTTACCACCACCGGACCGGAGGTCGCATCCTGCGGGATCATCACCGTGATGGCGGTGGAACTCCATGATTGGATGGGGACCGGCTCCCCGTTGATGGTCACCAGGTCCTGGATGTCAGGGGGGCTGATGCTCCAGTCGAAATGCTGGCCGTAAATGGTCAGCAGGGAACCCGGCAGGGCCACCGGGTTGCTGAGGCCGGTGATGACGGGGGGCGGGGACTGGGCCTCGGCCAGCGGGCTGAGCCCGGCCGCCAGCAGGCCGGCGCCGGCCAGGGTGAGGACATGCCGGCGGAAACGGTGAAACGCCATGGCTAAAACCCCTTGTCTGTCGAAGTAGGTTTCGACACGGTACGACCGCCCGGTGACGGACAAGGTGCGTGCGCCGGCGTTAGCCGGCGGGGAAAAACCAACCAGCGGGCCCCGCCTACAGGGGCGGGGCCCCGACGTCCTACCCATTCGACCCCGGTCGCGAAATCCCTTTTCACGGCCGGGTTGTGTCGAAGAAAAAGCTCTCCGGCGGGGTGGGAGGACCGCAAGCCGCCTCCGGGCTCGCGGGGCGCAGGGCGGCGTGCTATGGTGGAAGGAAGGGTTCCGGCAAGGATCGGCCATCTGTTTGCGGAAAGGGGCATCGGATTCTTGAAACCCACGTATCCGGCCGCGGGCCCGGGCGCTGTGCCCAGCCGGTCGGCCCGACGGCAACCCCGTTATGTCTGGCGGCCCGGACGCCTGCTGGCACTGGCGGCGGTGCCGCTGGCGCTGGTGACCGTGGTGCCTGCGGTGCGGCTGGGTTGGGACGCGGTGCTGTTGTGGCACGCCGAGCGGGCCGCCAAGGCGGCCAAAGCGGACAAGAACTTCTTTGCCCTGGAACAGGCGGTGGCGACCGCCAGCGGCGCCCTGGATTCGGTCCAGGGCAACCTGCGTCTTCTCTTCTACCTTAAATGGATCCCCGGTGTGGCCCCTGTCTACCGCAACCTGCTGCCCCTGGCGACAGCGGGGGCGGATGGCACCCGGGCCGCTCACACGGTGCTGCCGAGCCTGGCACCGGTGGCGGCTGCGTTCGGTTACCGCACCGCCTTTTCCGCACAGGCCGCCTTACCGGATGCCCGGCAGAAACTGGCGGTGGCTGCTGCTGACCTGCCGGCTATCGCAGGGGCGTTGCGGGCCGCCTACCCCGACCTGCAGGCGGCGCAGGCCCAGCTCAATGCGGTTCCGACCCAGGGAATCCCCCGCTTCCTGGCCGCGCGGGAAGCGAAGGTGCTGGCCCCCGCCCGGCGCTACCTGAACCTGGCGGTGCAAAATCTTCCCACTCTGATGCAGGCGGCTCCGGTTGTGCAGGAGATTTTGGGGTACCCCACCCCGCAGCGGTATCTGGTCTTCTTCCAGAACAGCGGGGAGATGCGGCCCACCGGCGGATTCATGACCGCGTACGGCATCCTGACCTTCGACCATGGGGCGATGGGCCGCCTGCAGGCGCATGACATTTATTCCCTTATCGGAGCGGTGCAGTACCGGCCCCCCGCCCCGGCTGTCTTCACCCATGCCTTCGGCATCCTGCATTGGCACATCCGGGATGCCAACACCTCGCCCGACGTGCCGACCACGGTTGCCAACATTTATCGTTTTTATGACTCTATTCCCCATGTGCAGCCGGTCTCCGGGGTGATCTTCACCGACGTGTGGCTTGTGGACGCCCTCCTCAAGGATGTGGGCGGCGTGACCTTGCCCCCGCCCTATAACATCCGCCTGACGGCCGCCAATGCCAACTATGAAATGGAATACCTGGCGGAAAAGGCCCACATTCCCGGCATTACCGCCAATACCCGGAAGGCGTTTATCGGGGAGATGTTCCATGAGCTGCTGCACAAGGTCTTCAGTGCGCGGGGGTCTCGCCTGCTGGCGGTGGCGCGGACCCTGGGCGAGGCGCTCCACCGCAAGTGGGTCATGGTCTATTTCAACAACCCGCAGGCAGAGGCCCTTGTGGCGCGTTACAACTGGGGCGGCATCGTTGACCGTCACACCGGGCGGGCGGACTACCTGCAAATAGTGGACGAGAACCTGATGGGGCACAAGGACAACTATTATCTCAATGAATCGGTCTCCAGCCTGGTGGTGCGGGAACCAGACGGCCGCTATTTGGAGACGACCCGGGTCACCTGGGTCAATCCGGCAGTATACAACGGATGGATGGTGGTGCCCTATCGGGCTCTCATCCGCCTATATGTGCCCAAGGGCTCCGTGCTGATGGGGATTTACGGCATCGATGGCTTTTTGCAGAACCATACAAATCCGGTGTTGAACAAGAGCGTATTCGGCGGCCATATCGACATGCCGGACCGTCCTTCCTATTACGATCCACCCGCCCGGCAATCGATGACGGTGACCTATCTGTTGCCTAAGGGCATCGACCCCCGTCGTTTTATTATCCAGGAGCAACCCGGCATCAAGCCGCAGCAGTGGCAGATCACGGTGGGGTCAGTGACACGCCGCTTTACCCTTACGCATGATATGACCCTGACCTTTCCCCGCCCGGCTGCGGACCAATCCGCTCCGTAATACCGCGCGACATTACCTGCCGTGCCGCTCCAGCCAGCGGCCGAAGGAGCGCAGAGAAGGCCACCATACCCGGCTCCCGCTAGCACATGGAGGAGCAAAAACCGGGGGACGGGGGCCGTGGGGTCTGGCTGTTGCCCAGGAGACCAATCCAGAGGGTGCTGCCCCAGAGTACCAGCGGCCGCCCAACCGGCATATATTCCGGGCCATCTTGCATGTACAGGCACCGCCAGACGCTGCTGTCGCCTAGCAGTACCAAGCCGGCAACAACTGCCCAAAGTAGGTTGGTCAACGCCACCCCACCATCAGGATGGCCCATACCATTCCTAGAGGGGCCGCCGGATAAGCCTACTCCCATCGTAGCGAGGCAAGAGAGAGGGGATGGTCAATGTAGCCACCTCAAGGGTTGCGACTCCGGCAGCAGCGGAACGGTGGTAGGATACGACTGACCATGCTGCCGAAACACCCTGGCACAAGGGTGTAGTTTTAATTCCTCATAGGCGGGCTACAAACGCCGCTGGGCCGCGACCGACGAGGCGAAATCGCCCATTTCAATTCCTCATAGGGAGGCCACGAACATGAAGACGCCCGCGCAAGTCATACGATGCGCCCAGTGCGTTTCATTCCTCATAGGTAGGCTACGAACCCATATTACCGAGCCAGGAAGCCAATGTCAATGGTACCAATAAATGGTACATGGGTCGAGACCGGAGAGGCTGGTGCCAAAGCCGCTTTGGGGGTTTAGGGGCCGATCGTCGATCTATTTAGGCAAGCAAAGGAAAGGGGTGCACGGAGCGCGGCGGCGTGTTACGCTGGAAGCGTCCGGATACTAGGAGAAGCGACAATCCAAAGCGTTGGAGTTACAGCTGTGGACGAGGAGTTTATGGCCCTGGCGTTAGCAGAGGCCCGTGCGGCTGCGGAGGAAGGGGACGTGCCGGTTGGGGCGGTGCTGGTGCGGGACGGGGTGGTTCTGGCTAGCGACCATAATCGGCGGGAGGAGACGAAGGACCCTACCGCGCATGCGGAGATGCTGGTATTGCGGGCTGCTGCTGCACGATTGGGTGGCTGGCGTCTGACAGACGCGACGTTGTATGTGACCCTGGAGCCCTGTGCCATGTGTGCCGGGGCGCTGGTTTGGGCCCGGGTAGCACGCGTGGTAGCCGCGACGCGCGATCCCAAGGCGGGTGGCATGGTAAGCCGGTACCACATAGGTCTGGATGGGCAGCTTAACCATACCGTGGTATGGGAGGACGGTCCTTTCCAGGAGGAAGCGGCCGCATTGCTCAGGGGCTTTTTTCAGGCCCGGCGTTCGTGATAATATAAGACTCGCGCCGTGGCGCCAGCGCGGAGAGGTGTCTGAGCTGGTTGAAGGAGCCCGACTCGAAATCGGGTAGGCGGTCCAAAAGCTGCCTCGTGGGTTCGAATCCCACCCTCTCCGCCAGTTAATTGCGATCCGGATGGCCCCGGGTATACGGAGGGGTGGCCGAGCGGATTAAGGCGCACGCCTGGAAAGCGTGTTGGCGGGCCTAAACCTGCCTCGAGGGTTCGAATCCCTCCTCCTCCGCCATTTGTGGTCTAGGCCGTGGAGTCGCATCGATTGGGTCCCGCGCGGACGACACCCGTGAACCCCGTCAGGCCCGGGAGGGAGCAGCGGTAAGCGGGCCCGTCGTGGTGCCGCGGAGCAGCCTGATCGGTGCGGCCCTACGGCCTAGCCGTCTGTTTTTGGGACCTGAGGGAGGGCCATGGCTCGCGAAGCCCTATACCGCACCTATCGTCCCCGGACCTTCGGGGACGTCGTCGGGCAGGATCCGGTAGTGGAAACCCTGCGCCAGGCGGTGCTGCATGGCCGTCTTACCCATGCCTACCTGTTTTCAGGACCTCGAGGCACGGGTAAGACCTCAGTGGCCCGGATTCTGGCCAAGGCCGTCAACTGCGAGGCGCCCCGGGACGGGGAACCGTGTCTGGCCTGTGCCTCCTGCCGTGCCGTGGAACAGGGCAGCCATCTGGATGTGATTGAGGTTGACGCTGCCTCCAACCGCGGTATCGACGAGGTGCGGGACATCAAGGAGCGACTGCAGCATGCCCCGGTGATGGGCAGCCGTAAGGTGTACATTATCGACGAAGTGCACATGCTCTCCCAGGAGGCAGCCAATGCCCTCTTGAAGACCTTGGAGGAGCCGCCGCCCCATATCCTCTTTGTGCTGGCCACCACCGATCCCCAGAAGCTGCCGGCTACGGTGCTCTCCCGCTGTCAACGCTTCGCTTTCCGGCGGCTGCCGGTGTCCTTGATCGTCAGCCGGCTGGAGGGAGTGCTGGAGCGGGAAGGAGTGGCGTTCGACCGGGAGGCCCTGGAGACCGTGGCGGAAGCAGCCGATGGTGGACTGCGGGATGCCCTCAGCCTGCTGGATCAGGTGCTGGCCATGGACCCCGCCGGCGAGGCCCGTCTGGCCACCACCCGGGAGCTGGTGGGCAGCCTCGACGGCACAACCCTCGAACAGGTGCTGCGGGCGATGGCGGCCGCAGATGCCCCCGGCCTGATGGCTGCGCTGGAGGCCGCCTACGCTCAGGGCCGCGACCCCCGCCAAATCCTGCGGGATGTGGCGCGCCAGCTACGGGATGTAATCGTGTATCATCAAGTTGGGGAAGCAGCGCTGCCGGCCCATCGGCGGGAACGGGCGGCAGGTCTGGCGGCAGCTGGCTGGCGGCACCCGCGGGAGCCCGGGCGCTGGTTTGGCGCCCTGGAACGTCTGGCGGCGGCGGAGGATCGGCTGCGGGGTTCGTTTCCGGCGCCTCTAGTGCTGGAGCTGGCCTTGTTTCAGGCCATGGAAATGTTGAGCGGGGAACCGCCGGCGTCGGGGACAGCAACAACGGGCCGGCCCGTGCAGGAAGCCGGACGGACGGAACGGCCCCGCGTGGCAGCCGAGGGCCCTTCCGGGGCAACGGCCGCAGTGCCGGCAGCCGCTCCGGGCCCCCCGGAGGGTGACCGCTGGGAGCGCCTGGTCGCCTATCTGCATCGGAAGCGCAAGCTGCCGGTGGTGAGCTTGCTTGCGGAAGCCCGTGTCTCGGAGGAGGCGGGCACCCTGGTGGTGACCTTGGCCTATCCGACCTGGGTGGAGCAGATGACGGGGTCGAAGCTGGCTGCCTTTCAAGAGGCACTGCGGGCCGCTTATGGACCGGAGTGGCAGGTACGGTTTCAGCCCCCGGGAGGGGAATCCCCGACTATGGAGGCGGGCAACCCGCGTCCGGGGGACGACGAGCTGCTGCGGCGGGTTCGCGAGGTGTTCGGGCCTGAGGTCCGGGTAGAGGGTTTCGGCCCCGGCGGGGACGCCGGATAGGGCAGGGAAAGGGGTGCCGCCATGGGGATGAACCCCGGCAACATGCAGAAGATGATGAAGCAGGTGCAGAAGCTGCAGCAGGACATGGCCCGGGTGCAGGAGGAACTGCGGCACGAGACGGTGGAGGCCGAGGCCGGGGGCGTGGTGAAGGTGGTTTTCAACGGCCACGGCCAGATTCAGTCCATCACTATCGACCCGGCGGCGGTCGACCCTAACGACGTGGAAATGCTGCAGGACCTGGTTCTGGCCGCGGTCCGGGAGGGCCAGGCCCGGGCGGAGCAGTTGGCCCAGGCGCGCATGGAGGCCGTCACCGGCAAGCTTAACCTGCCCGGGATGCCGGGCCTGTTCTAGGCGGCCAGGCGGGAGGCCCGAGGCCCATGTTGTACCCCGAGCCCATCCAGGGCCTGGTGAACGAGCTGGCCAAACTGCCCGGCGTGGGGCCGAAGACCGCCCAACGTCTGGCGTTTCACCTGCTGAACCGGCCGGAAGGGGAGGCGGAGGCCCTGGCGGACGCCATCGTCAAGGCCCGGCGGCGCATCCGCTATTGTTCGGTCTGCTATAACTTCACCGATACCGACCCCTGTACCATCTGCCGCAACCCGGGGCGGGATCCCGGCCTCATTATGGTGGTCGAGCAGCCTAAGGACGTCGTCGCGATGGAGAAGACGCGGGAGTTCCGGGGCCGTTATCATGTGCTGCACGGGACCATCTCCCCTATGGAAGGCATCGGGCCGGACGACCTCAAGATCCGGGAACTGATGGACCGCCTGCAAACCGGCACCGTGCGGGAACTGGTGCTGGCGACCGGTTCCAGCCTGGAGGGGGAGGCCACTGCCCTCTATCTGGCCCGCCTTTTTAAGCCGCTGGGCGTGAAGGTGACCCGTATCGCCCGCGGCATCCCGATGGGCGGGGACCTCGACTACACCGACGAAGCGACCTTGCTGAAGGCCTTTGAAGGCCGCCAGGAACTCTAGCAGGGAGGGTACGGCCATATCGCGCCTCATTATCTGGGATTATGACGGGACCCTGGCCTGGTCCCTGCCGCAGCAGCTGGCGGCCTTTAATGCCGCGGTGGTCCGGGCGCTCGGCCATGCCTTGGAGCCCGAGGCCATCACCGCCCGGTTCGGGCCCCCCGACGAGGGGGTCATTGCCGGCCTAGTCCCGCGGGCCCGCTATCCGGAGGCGGTGCGGGAGTTTTACGAGACCTACCGCCGCCTGGAGCCTGCGACGGAGGTGGTGCCCGAACTGCTGGCCTTCATCCGGGAGAGCCGCCGGCAGGGGGTGCACCATGCGGTGGTAACCAATAAGGGCCGGGTCAGCGCCACCATCTCGCTGCGCCACAAGGGACTGGGGCCGGCGCTGGATGCGATTGTAACGGGCGATGATATGCGGGCACCGAAGCCGGACCCCGACGGCCTGGAACAGGCCATCGCGCTGGCGGCCCGCCGGGGCTTCACCGGCAGCCGCCGCGAGGTGGCCTTCGTGGGCGACTCGCCGGGTGACGTCCTGGCCGCGCGGGCCGCGGGGGTAGTGGCCTTCTGGGTGGCGTACGGCCGCCTGCATGATCGCCTGCCTCCCGAGGTGGTCCCGGACGGGATGGCAGAGACCCCGGCGGCGCTGCTGCATCTGCTCGAGGCGTGGCTGGCCGGCTAAGTAGATTCTTGCAGGGCTGCATAGGACTGGCCGTGAGGGTCCAGCCTACCGCTGAAGGGAAGAAGAGGAAAGGGGGGCGAGACATGCAGCTGGAAGCGGAGCTGTGGGAGGACCGCTCGCCGGCGCTGTTTGTGCGCACCTTCCGGCCTGAGGTCCCGGAGGCGGCGATGGTCTTTATTCACGCCTCCATGGTGCACTCCGAATATTACATGCCCTGGGCCCTGGCACTGGCGGAACGAGGGACGGCCGTCTGGCTGCTGGACCTGCGGGGGCACGGCCGTTCCGGGGGGCCACGGGGTCATGTGGGATCCTACCGCGAGTATCTGGACGACATCCGCCGCGCCTTAGGGCGGGTCCGGGAGACCATGCCCGGTGTGCCCCTTTATCTGGGCGGGGAGAGCTTCGGAGCCCTGTTGGCCTTCCTGACCGCGGGGGGGCCGGCAGGTGGGGACCTGCAGGGCCTGGCCCTGTGCTCGCCGGCCTTCCGTCTTACCATGCCGTTGTCACCCGTCCTGCAGCACACCGTGATGGCCGGGTCCCGGGTCCTGCCCCGCCTGCGGCCGCCGCGGGCCATGGGGCTAGGGGAAGCCAGCCGCGACCGGCTGCTCAACCGGCTGGTGCGCACGGATCCCCTCTTGAACCGCCGCTACACCCTGGGGTTTTTCGCCGAACTACTGCGGGCCCAGTGTGAGGCCGGCCGCATGGCCAGCCGGGTGCAGCTGCCCGTGCTGGCGGTACTGGCAGGCCAGGATCGCATCACCGATGTGGGTGGGGCGCGGGAGGTCCTGGCCCGGGTGCCGGCCCGGGTGCATACGGTGGTATACACCCAGGCCTGGCACTCGGTGGTGGCCGAGGCCCCCGCCCGGGTAGTGCAGGACTTTGCCGCCTTTGTAGCCCATACTCGGCGGCCCCCGTGGCGGCGGACGGAAGCTGCCCTGCCCGCCGGTCGGCAAGGGGAGCGCATGCCCTGAAGGTCCCATAAAATGGGATCAGGGGTGAGCAGGATGGGGACGCGGCGCTGGTGGGTCCCCCCGGGCTGGCGGCCGGAGGATTTCCGGCAGCGGGCCCGGGAATGGCGGCTGCCGCCCTCAGGGGGCGCGGAGGATGCCCAATGCCAGCAGGAGCAGCACCCCCGGCGTGCCCAGTATCCCCGCCACCGCCGCCGTAGCCGGCGTGATGCCCACTTCCCAGCCGTGGCCGCTCATGGCCAGGTTCCAAAGGCTCAGCACCGCCAGGCCTGCCGCCAGGCGGCGCGCCGCCGTGATCAGCCGCCGCGGCCACCGGGCGAGGGCCAGGAGCAGGAGGGCAGCGGTGGCAGCGGCCGGGATCGGGACGGTAACCATGGTATCTCCCCCCGGTCCAGTCTATGAGCCCGGCCGGCAGCCTGACCCCGTCGCGGGCGGCCCGGCCTCCCGGATGGTATAGTAAGGGGAGGTCCCGAGGCAGGGACCCGAAATCGGCAGGGGAGGCAGGGTGTTGGTCAGGGTACGGTATGCGCCCAGCCCGACCGGTACCCTCCACATCGGAGGGGCCCGGACGGCGCTTTTTAATTACCTTTTCGCGCGCCATACCCAGGGCGCGTTCATCTTGCGGGTGGAGGATACCGACCGGGCCCGCCTGGTGCCGGGTTCCGAGGAGCGGATGATGGCCGGCCTGCGGCAGCTGGGCCTGGAATGGGACGAGGGGCCGGATGTGGGAGGTCCCTACGGGCCCTACCGCCAGTCCGAACGCCTGGAGCGCTATCGGGAGGCGGCCGCAGCACTGGTGGCGGCCGGCGCCGCCTACCGTTGCTACTGCACTCCCGAGGAGCTGGAGGAGCAACGCCGTGCCCGTCAAGCCCAGGGGCTTCCGCCCCGCTATCCCGGCACCTGCCGGGCCCTGACGCCGGAAGATTGGGAACGGCGCCGCGGCCAGCCCTATGTCCTGCGTCTAAAGGTGCCCGGGGAAGGGCAGACAGTGGTGGACGACCTCATCCGGGGCCGGGTGGTGTTCGAGAACGCGGTTCTCGACGACTTCGTCATCCAGAAAGCTGACGGCAGCCCCCTCTACAACTTTGCCGTGGTGCTGGACGATCACGACATGGCCATCACCCATGTCATCCGGGGTGAGGAGCACCTCAGCAACACCCCCAAGCAGATCCTGGTGGCCCGGGCGTTGGGCTTCGCCCTGCCGCAATACGCCCACGTGCCCATGATCCTGGCCCCGGACCGTAGCAAGCTGTCCAAGCGGCACGGGGCCACAGCGGTGGAGGAATACCTGGAGCAGGGCATCCTGCCCGAGGCGCTGGTCAATTACCTGCTGCTGTTGGGCTGGTCCCCGGTGGAGGAACGGGAGATCTGGGACCTGGGGGAAGCGGCGGCCGCCTTCAGCCTGGATCGGGTGCAGAAGACGGCTGCCGTCTACGACTATAAGAAACTGGAATGGATGAACGGCCAGTACCTGCGCCGGGTGTCCGTCGCGCGTCTGGAGGAGGCGTTGGCCCCCTTTCTGGCGCGAGCGGGCGTGACCGTAGAACCGCAGCCGCCGCTGGCCGCGGTGGTGGAACTGCTGCGGGAACGCGCCCGCACCCTGCCGGAACTGGCGGAACAGGTGGCGTATTTTTATCAGGCGCCGGCCACCTATGACCCCAAGGGGGTCCGCAAGCATTTCGCTGACCCGGAAACCGCCGCGCGGCTCGAGGGGCTGGCCCGCCGCCTGGAAGCGGTGGAGCCCTGGACCCGCGCCGGGATTGAGGCGGCGGTGGACGCCGAGGCAGCGGAACGGGGGCTAGCGCGGGCAGCCCTGATTCACCCCGCCCGCTTGGCTGTTACCGGCCGCACGGTGGGGCCGGGTCTGTTTGAGCTGCTGGAGGTGTTGGGACGGGTGGCGACGGTCGATCGCCTGCGCCGGACGGCCGGCAACCTGGACGCCATCCGGAGCCAGGCCGTAGCCGCGGCCGAAGGAGGACCTGCGTGATTCCACGCCTGCGCTTGAAGCCGGGGGAACATCGCGTGCTGGCGGGTTCCCCCTGGGTTTACCGGGGAGAACTGCCGCATGCTGCTCTGACCGCGGCCGAACCGGGGTCCGTGGTCGAGGTGGAGGATGTCCATGGCCGCTTCATCGGCCGCGGCTTCTTCAACCCGGCCTCGGTGATTGCGGTGCGGCTGCTGACCCGCGCCCGGGAGGAGGCGGTGGACGCTGGCCTTATCCGTCGGCGGCTGGCGGAGGCGGCGCACTGGCGCCGTATCGCCGCCGCAGGCCGCGAGGCTTACCGGGTGGTGAATGCCGAGTCTGACGGGCTGCCCGGCCTGATTGTCGACCGCTACGGCCGTTGGCTGGTGGTCGAGGTTCTGAGCCTGGGCATGGCCGCCTTTCTGCCGGTAGTGCTGGAAAGCCTGGTAGAGCATTTTGCCCCCGCCGGGATCTACGAGCGGGGCGAATCGGCGGTACGGGCCAAGGAAGGTCTGCCCCTCCAGAGCGGGGTCCGCTACGGAGAGGTGCCGGAGCAGGTTCTTATCCACGAATATGAGCTGGAATGGACGGTCAACGTGCGCGGAGGCCAGAAGACCGGCCACTACCTTGATCAGTATGCCAACCGCCTCGCGGCGGCGGCCTATGCTCCGGGCCGGGCGGTGTTCGATGTCTTCTGTCACAGCGGCAGCTTCGGGCTCCTCGCCTTGGCCCGCGGGGCGGACAGCCTGGTGGGGGTGGATATCGATGCCGATGCGGTCAACCTGGCTGCCGCCAACGCCCGCCGCAACCGGTTGGACCCTAGCCGCTGGCGATTTGAGGCCGCCAACGCCTTCGACTGGCTACGGCACGAAAGTGACCAGGGGCCGCATTACGACCTCGGGATCCTGGACCCGCCGGCCTTCACCAAGTCGCCCGATACCGTGGAGCGGGCGGTCCGCGGGTATAAGGAAATCAACCTGCGGGCGCTGAAGCTCCTGCGCCCGGGCGGCGTCCTGGTGACCTCCAGCTGTTCCTACCACCTGTCCCCGGATGCGTTTCTGGGTGTGCTGGCCTCCGCCGCTCATGATGCCCGGCGCCGGGTGCGGGTGCTGGAGTGGCGCGGTCAGGGGCCCGACCATCCGTACCTGCCTGCCCTGCCCGAGACCCGTTATCTCAAGTGCGCCATCCTGGCCGTGGACTGAAAAGCCCGGCCGGGGCTGGCGGCCGGGCACAGGGAACTGGAGCCGCGGGTTAGTGCCCGCAGGCCTGCGGGGCCCCGTTGTCGTCCTGGGTGCGGAACGAGTGGCCGCACCCGCAGGTGCTGACGGCATTGGGGTTGTAGATGGAAAAGCCGCCTCCCATGAGGGAGTTGACGTAATCGACCTCGATCCCTTCCAGATACGGAGCGCTGTCGGGGTCGATCACCACCCGGATCCCGTCAAACTCGTAAAGGGTGTCCTCTTCGCGGGCCAGGTCCAATCCCATTCCGTAACTGAACCCGCTGCAGCCGCCCCGGCTGACATAAATGCGCAGGGCCAGGTCATCCCGTCCCTGCTCGGCCAGGTATTCCTTGACCTTTTCGGTGGCGCTGGGCGTCAGCGTAATCACCGGGTCACCTCCCTCAAGTGCGTGCATGGATAGCCTACACTGGCATGGGCCAAGAATACCACGCCACGCTGAAAAAACCAATATCGCAAGTTTAGAACAAGACGACGAGTGGCCTAGTCACCGACAGGGGTGCGGTTGGGGTTCCGCGAACGGGTAACCAGGCAAACCTCGGCCGGCGGGGCTGGCAGCCGGCGGCGCGCACGTGCCCGGGAGCGGAGGACGGTTCCCAGCGGCAGAACCGCCACCGTCAGGCGCGCGGGCCAGGGGGCATCCAGCAGCACCGCTACCCAGAGCGCGGCCGCCAGCAAGGCCAAGACGGCGCGCGCTTCCCGGGGCCTTGTGCGCTTCACGGGTTGCGGCGGTGGGCCAAGGGAAACGGCCAATGGCCCAGTGGCGTGAGCGACCCGGTAAGGACCCGGGCGAGGGCAGCGGCGGCTTCAGGACTGGGGTCGAAAGCCGTCAGGCCCACGGCCCCGGCCGGGAGGTCCTCCAGGTCGGCCGGACGGGAGAGGGCGATGACATAGAGCGGGTGGCCGCGATCCAGGGCACGACCCGCTAGCGCCCGCTGGCCAGGATGCCGGCGGGCGCTGTCCACGACCAGTACCACCGGGACGGCCGGTGCCGGCCAAGCCGGTACCGGCGGGTCGGCGGGCAGCAGGGTGAGCCCTTCCAGCCGCCCCTTGAGCTCCCGGGCCAGGGCCTCTACCGCCAGGAGCCCCGGCCCTTCCTCCAGAGGACCCGACACAGGCTCGACACACGCGATGAGGCGGGCCGGCCGGGGCAAGGGCAGCAGGCTGGTGTCGCCGGTCACGGCGACCGCCGCCTCCCAAATGCGCCGCGCCAGCAGGCGGGCGCGCGTGGCCTCCCGGGCGGAAAAGGCGGGCCGGACCGGCAGATTGCGCACCGCTTCCTTGAGGGTCGCCACATGGGCCAAGGCCGAGGCCAGCCGGCGCCGGGGCAGGTCCCCGCGGGCGGCTGCCCGCTGCAGGGTGGTGTAGGCGGCCTCCTGCCAGGCCGGGGTGTGGGAGAAAAGCACCAGGTCCGCACCGGCCAGCACTGCCTGTTCCGCAGCCGCCACCGGGCCTACGCTGGCCCGGATGGCACCCATCTCCAGGCAGTCCGTCATCAGCACGCCCGGAAAGGCCAGTTCACGCCGCGCCAGGTCGCCTAGCACGGCAGGGGCCAGGCTGGCCGGCCAGCGGCCCGCACCCAGGCCAGGATAGACCGCATGGCCGGCCAGCAGGACGTCCACCCCGCCGGCGACGGCAGCCCGGAAAGGGATAAGGTCGCGGTGCTCCAGTTCGCTGCGGGAGGCGTGGACCCAGGGCAGGCCCAGGTGGGTGTCGATCCCGGCCTGGCCCAACCCCGGAAAGTGCTTGGCGGTAGCCGCCACCCCGCCCCGGTGGAGGGCATCAATCATGCGTTGCCCCCAACGCCCTACGCCTTCGGGATCGTGGCCGAAGCCCCGCACCCCCGGGTGGGGCCGGTCGTCGCCGCTGCAGACGTCCAGTACCGGCGCCAGGTCCAGGGTGATGCCCAGTTGGCGCATTTCCCGCGCGGCCAGTTCCCACAATTCGGAGGCTTCGGCTGCCAGGCCGGCCGCAGCCATGGCCAGGGGGCTCGGGAGGGGGACAAAACCGTTGCGCAGGCGCCGCACAGGGCCGCCTTCCTGGTCCACGGCAATCAAGGGGGCCGGCTGCCCGCCGGCCCGGGCTGCCTGTTCCAAACTGAGGGTCAGCGAGCGGAGTTGGGCCGGGGAGCGGATGTTCCGGCCGAACAGCACGACCCCGCCTGCCCGGCCCTGCTGCAGCGCCTGCAGCAGGGCCGGGGGTGCTTCGGTGCCCGTAAACCCGATGAGGAGCAGCTGGCCCACGTCTGCCGGCGTCATCTGTCCACCCCCCGGCTGATAGACGAAGGCACCCGATCCACCGGATCAGGTGCCCGTCGCATCGCGTCTACAGTGTAAGCCGTGGCCAGGCCCTTCATAAAGGGTCAGGGCACGATTTGGGTGCCGCCCAGGAAATGCGAGACCCAGAACGGGTCATTGATGTTATGCACCTGAACTCCCTGCGCCGGGGTGTCCGCCGACACGATTTCCCCGTTACCGACGTAGATGGCCACGTGACTGGCACCGGGGCCGTCCGCATCGAAGAACACCAGGTCCCCCGGCTGCAGTTCCGACATGGTTACATGGGTGCCGATGTTGAACTGAGCATAGGAGCTATGCGGGAGGTAGATGCCGAAGTGTCCGAAGACGTACTGCACCAGCCCGGAACAGTCAAATCCGGTGGCCGGGGAGGCGCCGCCCCAGAGGTACCGGTAGCCGACGAACTGGAGGGCATAGCCGGCGATGGCTTCCCCTTCCGCGCTGCCCGTTACCCCCCGGCTCACCGTGGAGCTGGCGGCGGCCGCCGCCTGTCCTTGCCCCAGGGCCCGGGCCAGGGCGTTCTCGGTCAGGCTGCCCACCAGCCCATGCGCCGGCAGACCGACCGCTTGCTGAAAGGCTACCACCGCTGCGTCGGTCTCCGGCCCGAAGACGCCGTCGATGGCACCGTGATAGTAGCCCAGGCGGGCCAAGTCGCTCTGAATCTGTGCCACTTGCGGTCCCTGATCCCCTTCATGCAGGTACCCACTCGGGTAGGCCGGCGGGGATGCCTGCACCGGCAGCGCGGCAGCGTTGCTGGTCGGCGCATCCTGCAGCCGGGCCATGGTCACCGGCCCGACGATGCCATCTACGGTGATATGTTGCGCGGCCTGAAACGCCTCCACGGCGGCCCGCGTAAGGGGGCCGAAGTCCCCGTCCACCGCCAGGTGGGCGCCATGCTCGTTCAGGAGGGTCTGAATAACCCGTACCTCGGCCCCCGTATCCCCTTCCCGGTAAATGCCAGCCGGGGCTTCATAGGCCGGGGAGGCACTACTGCCGTCTTGAGCCAGGGCCCGGTTCAAGGAGGACCACGTCACGGGCCCGATGATGCCGTCTGCCTCGATCCGGCTTGCAAATTGAAATGCCTTTACGGCTCTTAGCATCTCCGGCCCGAAGATCCCATCGATCGGGCCGTTATAATATCCCAGCGTTTTGAGGTCTGATTCTGCGTTTTTGACGGTTTGTCCTTCTGACCCGTAGGACAGGATTGGGCCCGATTCGGCGAAGACTACTGAAGACGCCAAGGGAAGGGCAACCACCGACAACCCCGCAGCAACAGTCCGCATCCGCCGTCGTGAGCGGGTGTTCACCAACGGGCGCTCTTCCTTCCTTCTGTTTTTGCCTCCGAGGTTAGTATCGCGACACCCTGGGGGTGCCCGACGGTTCGGGGGAGAAGGAGCCCCCTACCGGGCCCGGAGCCCGGATTCACCAGCCCTTGCGGGCTTATCCCCCGTACTTCCTTTGCAGGAAGATTCGGCCGGAACCATCACGAGTCTAGGTCCCCCCGGCGAACTTTGTCAATATGTTGGTCCTGGAATGGTAACCCCAAACCTCCCTCTGCCGTTTGCCTGACGCATTGGCGGCCTTTCCCTGTCGGGTCGGGCCCGGCCGGTCCAGGAGGGCCGGCCGCCCGGCAGGAGGCCGCTGGGGGAGGAGATGGTATAATACCGCCGAGGTCCGTGAAGACCAAGATCCGGACACCTGCCGGGCCCGCGCCCGGTGCCGCCGCGCCGGGAACCCGGCCGGGGAACCCGGAGATGGAGGTACGTGCGGTGCGCGCCGTAGATATCGCCTATGAGGTGCTGAAGGCGCATGGGCAGGCCCTCGACGTGCAGGAGCTTCTCGATTTGACCCTGGAGCGGATGGGGCTCGACCGCGAACCCCGCAAGGCGGCTCAGATCTACACCGAGATCAACCTGGATCCCCGCTTTCACTATCGCGGTGGGAACCTGTGGGAGCTGCGCGACTGGCAACCGCGGGCTCAGGCGGTGGGCCGGGGGCCGGCCGGCCGGGAGCGGGCGGTGGAGCCGGAGGCGGCGGAGGAGATCGACGAGGACGAAAGCTGGACGTAAGTAAGTACAGGCACGGGGGAAACGGGATCAGAAGCTGGGGGATTTTATGGCAAAGTTTGTTTTTGTGACGGGCGGCGTCGTGTCCTCCCTCGGCAAGGGCATCACCGCTGCGTCGCTGGGCCGTCTGTTGAAAGCCCGCGGTCTCAAGGTGACGGCCATGAAGCTGGACCCGTACATTAACGTGGACCCCGGCACCATGTCCCCCTTGCAGCACGGCGAGGTGTTTGTCACCCAGGACGGCGCCGAGACCGATCTGGACCTCGGGCATTACGAGCGGTTCATGGACGTCAACCTGAGCCAGGTTAACAACGTCACCACCGGCCGTATCTACTGGGCTACTATTGCCAAGGAACGGCGGGGGGATTTCCTCGGAGGCACCATTCAGGTAATTCCGCATATCACCAACGAAATAAAGGAACGGATCTATCGCGTGGCGGATGCCAGTGGGGCTGATGTGGTGCTGGTGGAGATCGGCGGCACGGTGGGCGACATCGAAAGCCTGCCGTTCTTGGAGGCCATCCGCCAGATGCGCACCGATGTGGGCCGCGATTCGGTCATGTACGTGCACGTCACGCTGGTGCCCTACCTGAGCGCAGTGGGGGAAGCCAAGACCAAGCCGACCCAGCATTCGGTGAAGGAGCTGCGGTCCATCGGGATCCAGCCCGACGCCATCGTCTGCCGGACTCAACGGCCCCTGTCGCGCGACATGCGGGATAAGATTGCCTTGCTGTGCGATGTGGACCGGCGGGCAGTCATCCAGAATGTGGATTCGGACTCCATCTACCGGGTCCCCCTGATGCTGCATGAGGACGGGCTCGATGAAATTGTCCTCAACCGCCTGGGCCTGAGCGCAGGGGAGGCCGACCTGGACAGCTGGAGCAGGATTGCTGAGGAGCTGGCCCATCCCGAGGCGGAAACCACCATCGCCGTGGTCGGCAAGTATGTCGCCCTGCACGACGCTTACCTCAGCGTGGCCGAGGCCCTAAGCCATGGGGCCATTGCCCATCGGGCCCGGGTGAACATCCGCTGGGTGAACTCCGAGGACATCGAGGCGGAGGGGGCCGCTGCCCGGCTTGACGGCGTGGATGGTGTCCTCGTCCCGGGCGGTTTCGGCTACCGCGGGGTGGAAGGTAAGGTGGAAGCCATCCGCTGGGCGCGGGAGGAACGGGTGCCGTTTTTTGGGATCTGCATGGGGATGCAGGCAGCGGTGATTGAGGCGGCCCGCCATCAGCTGGGCTTGACCGAGGCCAATTCCACCGAGTTCGTACCTGACACGCCGGACCCGGTTATCGACCTCATGGCCGACCAGAAGGACATCGATAACCTGGGCGGAACCATGCGGCTCGGCAGCTATCCGTGCGAGATCCGCCCGGGGAGTGTGGCGGGGGAGATTTACCGGCGGCCGCTGGTGTTTGAGCGGCACCGCCACCGGTTTGAGGTCAACAACCGTTACCGCGACCGCCTGGCCCAGGTGGGCCTGGAAGCTTCCGGGCTCTCGCCGGACGGCCGGCTGGTGGAAATCATGGAACGGCGGGATCACCCCTGGTTCGTGGGTACCCAATTCCACCCCGAGTTCCAGTCCCGGCCCAACCGGCCCCATCCTCTCTTTACGGGATTTGTGGGGGCGGCCCTGGCCCAGCGCCGCGGCAGCCAGGCAGTTCAGTATATTATGGAGGAGCGGGGCTGATGGCGGTCCGGCCGCCGGACCGGACCGCCCGCCGACAACGGCGGCAGGCGAGTGAGAGGAGGCCGACCGATGGGACTGCTTTCCCGGGTTTCCACCATTTTTAAGTCCAAGGTGAATTCGGTCCTGGATCGGGCTGAAGACCCCCGTGAAACCCTGGAGTATTCCTATCAGCGCCAGGTGGAGCAGCTGCAGAATGTCCGCCGGGGCGTGGCCGAAGTGGTCACCTCCAAGAAGCGGGTGGAGCTGGAGCTGGCTAAGCTGGAGGCGCTGGCAAAGCAGTATGACGATGATGCCCGCGATGCGGTGGCTGCAGGCCGGGACGACCTGGCAACGGCCGCCCTCACCCGCAAGCAGGGGGTGACGGCCCAAATCGAGAGCCTCAAGAGCCAGGTGGCGGACCTCGAGAAGGAGGAGGCGCGTCTGCTCGACCTGCAGGAGAAGTTGCGGGTCCAGGTGGAGACCTTCCGCACCAAGAAGGAGGTCGTCAAGGCCCAATATGCGGCGGCCCAGGCGCAGGTCCGCATCGGAGAGGCCACCACCGGGCTGGGGGAGGAGATGGAGGACGTTAACCTGGCCCTGGAGCGGGCTCAGGAACGGACCGAGGCGCTGCGGGCCCGGGCTTCCGCGATTGAGGAGCTGTCGACGGTCAAGACTGCTGCCGCGCTGGAAGCCCCCTCCACCGGCGACGATATCCGAGACGAGCTCAACCGCATGAAGAGCGGCAACAGCGTCAGTGAGGAACTGGCCCGCCTCAAGGCGGAGATGGGCAAGGGACAGCTGCCGCCTGCCGGCGGTGAGCCGGAGTCAGGACAATGATTGTGCGCATCCTCTCGGAGGGGCAGTACCGGGTCGATGATGCCCAGGCAGCCCGCCTTGACCGCTACGACGAGGACCTGCTCACAGCGGTGGAGCGCAATGACGAGGGGGCGTTCCGGCGGTTGTTTGAGGCGGTGATCGACCTGGTGCGGCAGGGGGAACGGCTGGGCGATACCCTGCCCGTACAGTCCGACCTCATCCTGCCGCCGGCTGACACCACGCTGGAGGAAGCCCGCCGGTACCTGGAGACGCCGGCCACGGACGGCTCCGGTCACTAGCCGCCCGGCTACAGGGGAGGATCCCAGAGTGCATACCAGCGCTCGGGATCCTTCTCCACGTTCAGGGACAATTTGAGGGTGGCCCCCAGCCGGAATTCCCGGGCCTCGTCGCGCCGGTGCCCGGGCAGCGGCGCAAACGGATAGAAGGTGGCCCGCCGGTAGCTGTAGATGAGGTACCAGCGGCCGGCCCCGCTGTCAAAAGGGAAGGCCGCTGCAATCAATCCGTCTCCGAAACCGGCCTCCTTCAGGAGGTCGGCCGTCATGTGCAGGCCGGTGATGACGTCCTCCAGGGGGGCCTGTAGCACAAACCAGCGGAAACCATACTGGTCATCGGTAATGCGGGGCACAATCCGCAGATCCTTACCGCCCAGGTGGAGTATCTGTTCGAGGTCCCGACCAACCTGTTCGAAGGCCGAATTGTCCACCGTGCGCACTATCACGGCCGCCGCCCCTGCGAACCGGCTATCCAGTCGGGTTTCGATATCGGCGGCCGCGGTGCTGAGCTGGAAGAGCTGGTCGGTCTTGCCCTGGGAAACCCGGGTCCGTCCGAACAGGGCATCAAAGAAGCCCATCGACTGCCCGTCCCTTCCTCCCGACCGGCTGCCGCCGGTCTAGCGCCGCTTCTCCATCTCCTGCTGCAGCTTCTCCAAGTAGCGGAGCCGATGTTCGATGGACGGGTGGGTGGCAAAGAGCTCCATCAGGCTGTTGCGGCGCAGAGCCGGGAAGATGAAGAACGCGTTGAAGGCTTCGGCCTGGCGCAGATCGCGGTCAGGCGTGTGGGCCACGCCGCGTTCGATCTTGGTCAGGGCGCTGGCCAGGTGGGCTGGATGCCCGATCAGGATGGCGGAGCCACGGTCGGCGGCGTATTCCCGGTACCGGGATAGCGTCTGAATCAGCACATAGCTGATGGCCCATACCACGACCGAGGCCACCCAGATCAGGATGCCGGCATTAATCCCGCCCCGGTCCCGTTCATCCTCGAAGCCGAAGCCCAGCCAGAGGAACTGTTGGGCCAGGAAGGCAGCGACCATGGCAAAAAAGCTGGCCAGGGTGATAACCGCCACGTCATGGTTTTTGACATGGGTCATTTCGTGAGCCAGGACCGCCTCGACTTCTTCCGGATCCAGGCGGTTGAGCAGGCCCTGCGTCACCACGATGACCGCATGTTGCGGATTGCGGCCCGTGGCAAAGGCATTAGGCATGGCGGTGGGAATCAGCCCCAACCGCGGCCGGGGCACATCCGCCAATTGTGCCAACCGTTCCAGCACCGCGTACAGCTCGGGGGCCTGGCTGGGGGTAAGGATCCGGGCCCCGCTGGCCAGCAGCACCAGCTGATCGGAAAAGTAGTACTGACTCAGCGCCAGGGCGCCCACGATCAGGATGAGGAAACCCAAGGGCACCCGGAGGTCAACCAGGACCACCACGAAGCCCAGGTAGAGCGCGGCCAGGAGCAGCATCACCACGAACATGCGGGCGGCCAGTCCTGCGTCCCGCCCGTACCAGTCCCGCTTTGCCGCCATAGGGATCCCTCCCGACAGACACGGACCGCTGCCCTACGCTTCGACTACAGTGTATGCCCTTAAACGGGGTCTCTCAATAGCGCCGCCGGCCGGGCTGCGGCTGCCGCAGACTAGAACGGCGACCCGTTGCTCGGGGTCACCGTCCTGGCCGCCCTCTTGTCAAGCCGCGATCCGGGCCCTATAATAGGGCCTGCTGCTGGGGGATGATGTAGCGGTAGCATAGGTGACTCTGGATCATCTCGCCCAGGTTCGAATCCTGGTCCCCCAGCCATTTGGCCCCATAGTCTAGAGGCCTAGGACGCCGGACCCTCATTCCGGAAACAGCGGTTCGAATCCGCTTGGGGCTACCATTGTTAGTGGGTGTTACGGCCCGGCCGGTAACGGCCGGGGTCGTTTTTTTATGGGCCGCCTCCCGGCTCCCGCCGGCTGCCCCTGTGCGAAAATGGCGGCAGGGCGAGGCATGCTGGATGGCAGGAGGTGGCCGAGCATGGCAGTGGAACCCTACCGGCATGAACCGGTGCTGACCTTTTCCCGTGTGGAGGAGCAGGCCGCGATGCGGGATGCCCTGGCCCGGGTGCGCACCCGCCTCGGGCGCCGGTATCCGCTTATCATCGGGGGACAGCCGCGGGACAGCGGGGAGAGCATCGTCTCCGTCAACCCCTCTCGGCCCGAGGAGGTCATCGGGACGGTGGCGCGGGCGGCCCCGGGCTTGATCGACGAGGCGCTGGACGCCGCCTGGTCCGCCTTCGCGGACTGGAGCCGCACCCCCGCCGCCGAGCGGGCGCGGGTGTTGTTTAAGGCGGCTGCGATTATGCGGGCCCGGCGCCTGGAACTCGACGCCTGGGAAGTGCTGGAGGCCGGTAAGTCGTGGGTGGAGGCCGACGCGGACGTGGCCGAGGCCATCGATTTTCTGGAATATTACGGCCGCCAGATGATCCGCCTGGCAGAGCCGGTCGTGCTCACCCCCCTGCCGGGGGAGGACGATGAGGCCTTTTATATTCCGCTCGGGGTGGGGGCTATTATTCCGCCCTGGAACTTCCCGCTGGCTATCCTCACCGGCATGAGTGCCGCCGCGATCGTGGCCGGCAATACCATCCTGCTCAAACCGGCCTCGGCCACCCCGGTCCTGGGCGCCCAGTTCGCCGCGGTGATGGAGGAGGCGGGACTCCCCCCCGGCGTCCTGAATTTCGTCCCGGGTGAAGGGGCCGTCGTGGGCGACTACCTGGTAGGTCATCCGCGGACCCGCTTCATCAGCTTCACCGGCTCGCGGGAGGTGGGCCTCCGCATCAACCGCCTGGCGGCAGAGACCCCGCCCGGGCAGCGCTGGATCAAGCGGGTGGTGGCGGAGCTGGGCGGTAAGGATGCTATTGTGGTGGACGAAACGGGGGACCTGGAGGCGGCGGCGCGGGGGATCGTCGTTTCCGCCTTCGGATTCCAGGGCCAGAAATGTTCCGCCTGTTCGCGGGTGATTGCGGTGGACGCGGTATATGACGACCTCCTGGCCCGGGTCCGGGAAATGACCGAGGCGCTGACCATCGGCCCCGCCGAGGACCCGGCCTATTTCATGGGGCCGGTGATCGACGAACAGGCCGTGAACAAGATCCTGGGCTACATCGAATGGGGCAAGGCCCATGCCCGCCTGATCACCGGCGGGGAACGGCTGCCGGGGCCGGGGTATTTTATCGCCCCCACGATCTTCGCGGACGTGGTGCCCGGCTCCAAACTGGAGCAGGAGGAAGTGTTCGGGCCGGTAGTGGCCTTTATCCGGGCCCGGGATTGGGCGGAAGCCCTCGCCATCGCCAATGATACCGTCTACGGCCTGACCGGATCGGTGTATACGCGCCGGCGGGACCGCATCCAGGAGGCGCGGCAGGTCTTTCATGTCGGCAATCTGTACATCAACCGGAAGTGTACCGGGGCGGTGGTGGGGGCCCATCCTTTCGGGGGTTTCAACCTCTCCGGGACGGATTCGAAGACCGGCAGCCCCGACTACCTCCTCTGGTTTCTGCAGATGAAGGCGGTGGGGGAAGCGCTCTGAGCGGCGCTTCCCCCCCCTTTACAACCGGGGATAGCCGCGCTATACTGCGTCTTGCTGTCCGGGAGGGCAGCCCGGGCGGGGGACCGTCCGGGGGGCACCGGTCCTTGAAAACCGCATCGCGCAGTCACAACGTCGCCTCTCCGGCGCCAGGCCGGGGAGGCCGCACACGCGAGTTTGATCCTGGCTCAGGACGAACGCTGGCGGCGTGCCTCATACATGCAAGTCGGGCGGAGCCGGCGGGCAACCGCCGGTCGAGCGGCGGACGGGTGCGTAACACGTGAGCAACCTACCCCGGGGTGGGGGATAGCGGGCCGAAAGGCCCGGTAATCCCGGCATACGCCCCCGGCGCGCCAGGCGGCGGGGGGAAAGCCGGCGACGGCGCCCCGGGCGGGGCTCGCGGCCCATTAGCTAGTTGGGGGTCACGGCCTCCCAAGGCGACGATGGGTAGCCGGCCTGAGAGGGTGACCGGCCACACTGGGACTGAGAGACGGCCCAGACTCCTACGGGAGGCAGCAGTAGGGAATCTTCCACAATGGGCGCAAGCCTGATGGAGCAACGCCGCGTGGGTGAAGACGGCCTGCGGGTTGTAAAGCCCTGTGGATCGGGACGAGGACCGGCGGGGGGCCGCCGGGGGGCCGGTACCGATCGAGCAAGCCCCTGCTAACTACGTGCCAGCAGCCGCGGTAAGACGTAGGGGGCAAGCGTTGTCCGGAATGACTGGGCGTAAAGGGCGTGTAGGCGGCCGGGTACGTCGGCGCGGGCAGCCCGCGGCTCACCCGCGGAGCGGGCCGAAACGGCCGGGCTCGAGGGCAGGAGAGGGACCTGGAATGCCCGGTGGAGCGGTGAAATGCGTAGAGATCGGGCAGAACACCCGTGGCGAAGGCGGGGTCCTGGCCTGGCCCTGACGCTGAGGCGCGACAGCGTGGGGAGCGAACGGGATTAGATACCCCGGTAGTCCACGCCGTAAACGATGGGTACTAGGTGTCGCGCGGGTTTGCCGGGCGGTGCCGGAGCTTACGCACTAAGTACCCCGCCTGGGGAGTACGGCCGCAAGGCTGAAACTCAAAGGAATTGACGGGGGCCCGCACAAGCAGTGGAGCATGTGGTTTAATTCGACGCAACGCGCAGAACCTTACCAGGGCTCCCCGGCCCGCTGAGCGGCGGGAAACCGCCGGGCGTCCGGGCAACCGGGCGAGGCGGGTCGCGGTGCTGCATGGTTGTCGTCAGCTCGTGTCGTGAGATGTTGGGTTCAGTCCCGCAACGAGCGCAACCCCCGTCGGTGGTTGCTACGATCGCTTCGGGCGGTCGGGCGCTCCGCCGAGACAGCCGGGAACAACCCGGAGGAAGGTGGGGATGACGTCAAATCCGCATGGCCTGCATGCCCTGGGCTACACACGTGCTACAATGCGCGCGGCAATGGGCGGCGACCGGGCGACCGGGAGCGAATCCCCAAACGCGCGCCTAGTTCGGATTGCAGGCTGCAACCCGCCTGCATGAAGCCGGAATTGCTAGTAATCGCGGATCAGCATGCCGCGGTGAATCCGTTCCCGGGCCTTGTACACACCGCCCGTCACACCACGAAAGGGGGTCGCACCCGAAGCCGGCCGGGCGACGGCCGTCGACGGTGAGGCGCCTGATTGGGGTGAAGTCGTAACAAGGTAGCCGTATCGGAAGGTGCGGCTGGATCACCTCCTTTCTAGGGAGTGGGGCTTGCGCGATGCGGGTTTCAGGGGCCGGGGCCCCGGGGGCCGATGGCGCAGGGGTGAGCGCACCCGCCTGATAAGCGGGAGGCCGGTGGTTCAAATCCACCTCGGCCCACCAGCACGACCCTTGACAACTTCAGCGGCAGAAGATAGGAGCTTCAGGAATCCCGCCCACGGGGATGCCTCGGGCAACGGGGAGCGACGAAGGGTGTGGCCCGCCACAGAAGGCCCCGGGAGCCGCGGCGCAGGCTGCGATCCGGGGTGCCTGAATCGGGGAACCGCCGGTCCGTCATGGGACCGGACGGCCGGCCAGGGGCCGGCCGGGCTCAAACCGGGGAAGCGAACCATCGTACGTACCCGGGACGCCGAAGCAAGCAGCGAGCCCCGGAGTAGTGGCGAGCGAAACGGGGTCAGGCCCAAACGGCCGGGAACTACCGCCAGGCGGGGCGGCCCGGCCGGGTGCGGCCGGATCGCGGCGGGGGCCGCCTGCCCCGGCCTCCGGGACCCGGCGGGGGCGACGGAAGCGCGCTGGAACGCGCCATCCGAGAGGGTGACAATCCCGTACGCCGCTGCCGCCGGGCCCGGATCCGGCCCGAGTACCGCGCCGGCACGGGCGCGGGAAGCGGGGAGGACCACCTTCCAAGGCCGGGCGTCGTCGTTGCACCGATAGCGCAGAGTACCGTGAGGGAACGGTGAAAAGCCCCCGGGGGGCGCGTGCAAGAGACCTGAAACCGTGGGCGGGCAGGCCGTCAGCGGCGGGCCCCGGGGAGCCGGGGCCGGCTCATGGCGTGCTTCTGGAAGAATGAACCGGCGAGTGGTCCGGGCTCGCGAGGTTAAGCGCCGGGGGCGCGGAGCCGGAGCGCAAGCGAGTCCGCAGGGGGCGTCAGTGGGTCCGGGCCGACCCGAAGCCGCGTGATCTAGCCCCCGCCAGGCTGAAGGCGCGGTAAGACGCGCTGGAGGGCCGCACCCATGTTCGTTGCAAAGGGCTGGGAGGAGCGGGGGCTAGGGGTGAAATGCCAAGCGAACGCGGGGCTAGCTGGTTCTCCCCGAAATCGCTGGAGGGCGAGCCGTGGGGATCCTTGCCGGCGGGGTAGCGCACTGTGACTGGAAGGGGGTCGCGAGGCCTACTGCCCGGTCGCAAACGGCGAAGTCGCCGGCCGGCTCCACGCGTCAGTCGGTGGGGGATAAGCTCCATCGACGAGAGGGCAACCGCCCAGACCGTCCGCTAAGGGCCCCAAGTGCCCGCTGAGTGGGAAAGGTCGTCGGGCGCCGCAGACAGCCAGGAGGTTGGCTTAGAAGCAGCCACCCTCGAACGAGTGCGTAACAGCTCACTGGCCGGAGGCGCCCGGCGCCGCCAATGGACGGGCTAAGGGGGGTGCCGATGCGGCGGCTGGTCCGCGTAGGCGGACCGGGGTAGGGGAGCGTCCGGCGCGGGCGAAGCGGGCGCGGCAAGCGCCCGTGGACCGCGCTGGAGTGCGAATGCCGGTATGAGTAGCAGCGAAGGCGAGTGAGAATCTCGCCCACCGAAAGCCGCAGGGTTCCGCAGGCAGGATCGTCCGCTGCGGGGGAGGCGGGCCTAAGCCGAGGCGGCGGGTGCCGCGTAGGCGACCGGACAGCCGGTGGCGATTCCGGCCCCGGGGCCGGGCGGCGAAGGCCGGGGGACGCCGGCGGTACCAGGCGGGTCCGTGTTGGTCATCGGACCCGGGCGGTGCCGCGGGCCGCGAAAAGCCCGGACCGGAGCCCGGTCCCGTCCGTACTGCAAACCAACCCAGGTCGGCCGGGCGAGGAGCCCGAGGTGTGCGAGTGATCTCCCGTTAAGGAACTCGGCCAATTGCCCCCGTAACTTCGGGAGAAGGGGGCCCGGCGGCGGACGCCGCCGGGGGCACAAAGCAGGCCCAAGCGACTGTTTACCACAAACACCGGTCCCTGCGAAGTCGCAAGACGCCGTATAGGGGCTGACGCCTGCCCGGTGCTGGACGGTGAAGGGGAGGCGTGGGCGCGCCGAACCGAAGCCCCAGTCAACGGCGGCCGTAACTATAACGGTCCTAAGGTAGCGAAATTCCTTGTCGGGTAAGTTCCGACCCGCACGAAAGGCGGAACGACTTGGGCACTGTCTCAACGGGAGGCTCGGCGAAATTGCAAGCCCGGTGAAGATGCCGGGGATCGACGACGGGACAGAAAGACCCCGTGGAGCTTGACTGTAGCCTGCCATGGAGCGTCGGCGGCGCGTGTACAGGATAGGTGGGACGCGGCGAAGCCCGCCCGCCAGGGCGGGGGGAGCGGCCGGTGGGATACCACCCTCGCGCGGCCGGGGCTCTCACCGACGGCGAGACCCGCCGCGGGACCGTGGCAGGGGGGCAGTTTGACTGGGGCGGTCGCCTCCTAAAAGGTAACGGAGGCGCCCCATGGTACCCTTGGCACGGTTGGACACCGTGCGGGACGTGCAAAGGCAGAAGGGTGCTTGACTGCGAGCCCGACGGGGCGAGCAGGGCCGAAAGGCGGGCTTAGTGATCCGATGGCCCGGCGTGGGACGGCCATCGCGCATCGGACAAAAGCTACCCCGGGGATAACAGGCTGATCGTTCCCGAGAGTCCGCATCGACGGGACGGTTTGGCACCTCGATGTCGGCTCATCGCATCCTGGGGCTGGAGTCGGTCCCAAGGGTTGGGCTGTTCGCCCATTAAAGCGGTACGTGAGCTGGGTTCAGAACGTCGTGAGACAGTTCGGTCCCTCTCCATCGTCGACGCAGGATCCGTGCGGGGGGCGTCCGCTAGTACGAGAGGACCGCGGAGGACGGACCGCTGGTGTGCCCAGTTGCCCCGCCCGGGGCAGCGCTGGGAAGCTAGGTCCGGCACGGCGAAGCGCTGACCGCATCTAAGCGCGAAGCCGGCCCCAAGAGGACGGATCCGGGGGTGCTGGGGGAACCCGGCGCCCCCGACCACCGGGAGACGACCGGAGGCCGACGTGCCGTGGACACCGGGTAACCGGCGCAGCGAGCACGCCCGGCAGGTCGGCGGGAAGCTGCTTCTGCCGCTGAAGTTGTGGAGGGTCGGGCGGTGCGACGGCGGGCGGAGTCCACCCGTCCCCATGCCGCACACGGTCGTGCCGGCGCCCGCGCGCCCGTCGGCTGGTCCCGCCGGGGACTGAGGCGACGGGCGGGTGCCGCCCGATAGCTCCAAAGGCGCCGTCCTGGTGACGGCGCCTTACTTTTTGAGACGCCGGACCCGATGTCCCCACCAGGCCTGGACGACCGAAGGAGCGTGCGATGAAAGAACAGCAATGGCCGCACCGGAACCACCCTGCCGCCATCGCGCGGCGCCAGGAGGTGCTGCGGGCGCGGACGGGATGGCAGGAGGAGGACGAGCGCATCTTCCGGTGGTCCGTGCCCACGGAGGGGCTGGCCCCATTTCAGGAATGTCTGACGGGGGAAATGGTGCTGCCGGTGGGTGTGGTGGGCCCGCTGGAAGTCGAGCTGGGCCGGTACCACATGGAACCGGACGGCCGTCTGGTGGAGGAGGGGCGCACCCGGGAAAGCGTGTTCATCCCGCTGGCGCACACTGAAGGCGGTCTTTCGGCGTCCATGCTGCGGGGCATGCGGGCGGCTTCCGCGGCAGGCGGCATCCGCACCTACGTGCTGGGGGATCGCATGACCCGCGACTCCGCATTTGTTTTTGCGGAGCCGCGGCAGGCGGTGGCGTTGGCCGCCTGGGCCAAGGCTACAGCCCCCGACCTCATCGCCTGGATCAACGACCCGGACAATCCCCTGCGGCAGGAACGGGACGCCGGCGGCCGGCGGCTGCTTTCGGCCCACGCCCGGCTGCATGAGATTGAAAGCCGGGTGGTGGGGCCGGTCTGTCACTTGCTGTACCGCTTCACCACCGGGGATGCCTGCGGGCCGAACATGATCACCCGCAACAGCTATGTCCTCAACCGCGAGATTGCGGCGCGCATTGCGCCGCTGGGCCTGGAGCCGCGCCACATCTTCCTGGAGGCGAACCTGGGCGGGGACAAGAAGCCCAGCTATGCCTACTACGCCGGCGGCCACGGCAAGACGGTGGTGGCGGAGACGGTACTGCCGGTGGAGGTGATCGCCCGCCAGTTGCACGTGGGCCCGGAGGACCTGGAACGTCTGGAGTGGACCGGCATCCACGGCGCCCATGCCAGCGGGATGCAATCGTTCGGGTTTACGCCCGCCTCGGCGGTGGCCGCCATCTTCGCCGCCACCGGCCAGGATTTGGGGATGGTCGGTACCTCCAGCATGGCGCATGGCACCTTGAACCGCACCCCCGACGGCGGCATCGCCTTCAGCATTGAACTCGGGGGCGTCGAGGTGGGGACCGTAGGGGGTGGCACCGGTCTCCCGCATGCCCGGTCCTACCTGCGCCTGATGGGCTGCGAGGGCCCAGGCTCCGCCTACCGGCTGGCGCAGCTGGTGGGGGCAGCGGTCCTGGCGCTGGAGATCTCGGCCTCGGCCTCCATGGCCAGCCATGGCAGCGAGAACTTTTTCCGGGCCCATTGGCAGCGGGGCGGCGTGCGCTAGGAGCGGGCCGCCTCCGCTGGAGCCTTCCCCAGGACGGGGGTCCCGGTCACGTGCAAGGCATAATCCACCGCGTCGCGCAGGGCCTGCCAGGAGGCCTCCAGGATGTTGGGTGACACCCCCACGGTGCGGATGGTGCGGTCGCGGAGGCGCGAACTGACCAGGACCCGCACCGTGGCCGCGGTGCCTTCCCGTCCGTCTAGCACCCGGACCTTGTAGTCGGTCAGCCGCAGCTCATGCAGGGCCGGATAGAAGCGGCCCAGGGCCTTGCGCAGGGCTCCGTCCAGGGCGTGCACCGGCCCGTCCCCCAGGGCGGCCTCCAGCACCTCCTGGTCCCCCACCTGAACCCGGACGGTCGCCTCGACCCCCGGCGCCTGCACCCCGCTGACCCAGACGTGGTAATGGAGGGGCCGGTAGTACTCCAGCCGCTCCCCCAGCACCTCCCGCACCAGCAGGGCCACCGAGGCCTCCGCTGCGTCGAACTGAAAGCCGCGGTGTTCACGCTCCTTAATGGCCTCCACCAGCCGGGCGGTCTCGTCGGCCCGTTCCGCCAGCTCCGGGAAACGGGCCAGCAGGTTGGAGCGTCCGGCCAGTTCGGAGACCAGGATGCGGCGGTCGTTGCCGACCAGGCCGGGGTCAATGTGCTCGTAGGCCTCCGGCTGCTTGCGTACGGCCGACGCGTGCACCCCGGCCTTGTGGGTGAAGGCGTTCTCGCCCACGTAGGGATCCGAGGGGTTGGGGGCCATGTTAGCGATTTCGGCCACGGTGCGGGAAAAGGTGGTGAGGCGGCTCAGGGCCTCCGGCCGGCCCATAGCCAGTCCCAGCTTGGCCACCACGGTCGGCCAGATGGTGACCCAATTGGCGTTCCCGCAGCGCTCCCCGTAGCCGTTGACGGTGCCCTGCACCATGTCGGCGCCGGCCCGCAGTGCCGCCAGGGAGTTGGCCACCGCCAATCCGCCGTCGTTATGCGCGTGGATGCCCAGCCGCACCTGAACCGCTGCGGCGGCGGCCCGGGTCGCCGCCTCCACCTCCTCTGGCAAGGAGCCGCCGTTGGTGTCGCACAGGGCGACCCAGTCCGCCCCGCCCGCCTCCGCGGCACGCACCACGTCCAGGGCATACCCCGGATCCGCTTTAAACCCGTCAAAGTAGTGCTCGGCGTCGAACACCACTTCCAGGCCGGCCCGCTTCAGGAAGCGTACCGAGCTTTCCACCACGCCCAGATACGCTTCCGGATCCTGACCGAGGATGCGCTCGGCCTGGAAACGCGAGGCCTTACCGAAGATGCAGGCCACCGGGGCACCGGTCTCCAGGATGGCGCGCAGGTTGGCATCCGCCTCGGCCGGGCGGCCGCGGCGGGCGGTGCTGCCGAAGGCCGCCAGCCGGGCATGGCGCAGACGCCCGCGCACCGCCTGAAAGAAGGCCAGGTCCTTGGGGTTCGACAGCGGCCAACCGCCCTCGATGTAATCCACCCCGATATCATCCAGCAGGAGCGCAATCTGTACCTTGTCATCCACGGTCAAAGAGATGTTGGCCCCTTGGGTGCCATCCCGCAGGGTGGTGTCATAGAGCATGATCCGCCGCGGCGTCGCGCTCCCGTTGCCGGTCATTCAAGCCTCCCGTCCCGCATTGCCCGCCGGCCTCCCGGAGCGGATCCCCCGCCTTGCCCGCGGAGGGCCGGCGGCTGCTATCCGACCCGCTGGTGGGAAGGACCCACCCTTCGTCTAGCAGGAATGTAGCATACCGCCCCCCGTTCCGCCACTGCCGTGCCGCGGCCCGGTGCTCCGGCCACCGCCCCCCTCATCCGGACTAATCCGGATCCCCTAGGGGAACGCAACCGGGGATGTGTCATTGCCGGACACCCGCGTGCCCAAAGCGGGCGCTCAGTCGCCGGCCGGGGCGGTATAGTCCAGTTAACAACCGTCCCACAGGCTGTAGGAGCAGAAGGGGTGGGCGCATGTTCCGGCGGGTGCTCCTGCCCGTGGACCCCGGGCCGGCCACCGAGGCAGCGGTGGCCGGCCCTGCGCGTCCTGCCCGCCTCCGGGTGCACCGTCTATCTGGTCCATGCCCTGGGCCTGTGTCCGCTGCTGGGCCAGGCCGACCGCATCCCGCTCGACTGGGACGGCCTCTACCGGGCGCAGGTGCGCGCTGCGGGTGCCCTCCTCGAACGCTACCGGCTGCGCTTTGTGCGGCGCGGGTTCCGGGTGGAGGCTGCCCTGCTTCCCGGCGCGGTGCTGCCGGCGGTGACGGCCTATGCCCGGCGCATCCGCGCGGATGTGGCCGTAATCGGGAGCCCGCCCGGGCGGCGCCGGCCGCCCTGGTGGCCGGGCCTGGCGCAGCGCCTGGCTGCGCGTATGCCTTGTGCCGTCCTGCTGGCGGCGCCGCGCCCGCCCGGTTATGTGGTGGGCCTGCCGGAAACCGCGGATCCGGCCCGCTCGTGAAAAGCCGCGAAAGGAAGGACGGCATGCTTGACGACCTCTTGGCGCCCGAACATCTGTTGATACTGCTGTTGGTGGTCGTAGCGGTGTGGGGACCCCAGCGGCTGCCGGAATGGGGCAGGGACGCGGGCCGCGCCCTGCGGGCCTTCCGGGATGCCCTGGCAGGCCCGCCGCCGGAACACCGATCCGGCAGCCGCTGAGGACCGGCCGCCGTCTGCTACAATGGAGCCCGGCATGATGCGGTGGGCCTGGCAGCGGTGTGACACCGGGAGAAAGCCCGGGCACGCGGCCGGGACCGGTGGGGGGGCGGCTATGCAGCGGGCAGCATGGGCGGCATTGATGGCAGCAGCAGGGCTGGCGGCCGCGGGGTGCGGCACCCCGCCCCCCGCCCTGCCGGCGCTCCCGGGCCTGGCGGCGGCCGGGGGCGGCGGCCGGCTGGTGACGGTGCGCAACCCCTCCCTCCTCCGGCTGGCGCACTGGATTCATGCCGGCTTCATTTATGCGGTGCCGGCACCGGTCTCCGGCCATCTCAACCGCACGGTGTTTCTGGAACCGGCCCGCCTGCTCCCGGCGCCGCCCACCACCCTCCATCATTGGCCGCCCCATCGCTTCTATGTGGTGGCGGTCCTCAATGATCCCCAATCGGATTTTGCCCAGGTCCACCAGACCTGGGCCAACAACCTGGCCCAGCAGGTCAACTGGCTCAACATCGCCCAAGGGGTGACCGTACGGGCGCAGCCGGGAGGCGGCTAGCCCTGCGGCCCCCGCTCCCGCAGCTCCACTCGGCGGATCTTGCCGGAGATGGTCTTGGGCAGCTCCTCCACGAACTCAATGAGGCGCGGATACTTATAGGGGGCGGTGATGGCCCGCACATGGGTCTGCAGCTCCGCTGCCAGCTCCGCGCCCGGGCGCCAGCCGGGGGCCAGGACCACGAAGGCCTTCACCACCGATCCCCGCAGGGGATCCGGGTGTGCCACCACTGCCGATTCCGCCACCGCGGGGTGCTCCAGCAGCGCCGACTCCACCTCAAAGGGCCCGATGCGGTAGCCGGCCGAGATGATGACGTCATCGGCCCGGCCCACGAACCAGAAGTATCCGTCCTCATCCACCTGTGCCCGGTCGCCGGTCAGGTACCAGGGACCGCGGAAGCGCCGGCGGGTGCCCTCGGGGTCGGCTGCATACTCCGCGAACAGCCCCTCCGGCCGCCCGTGGTCCACCCGGACCGCCACCTCCCCTTCCTCTCCGGGAGGGAGTTCGCGGCCGTCCTCGTCGATGACCGCCACGGTCCAGCCCGGGGCAGGTTTGCCCATGGAGCCGGGCTTCACGGGCGCACCGGGCGGGTTAGCCACCAGCACCACGGTCTCGGTCTGACCGTAGCCGTCGCGGACCGTGAGGCCGGTATGGCGCCGGAAGGTCTCAATCACCTCCGGGTTGAGGGGTTCCCCGGCGCTGACCGCGGAGCGCAGGGCCGGGAACCGGTATCGCCCGAGGTCCTCCTGCACCAGAAAGCGGTACACGGTGGGGGCGGCGCAGAGGCTTTCCACCGGATGACCTGCCAGGAGTTCCAGGAAGGCGCGGGGCTGAAACTTGCCGGTCAAGGGGTCCACCACCACCGTGGCCCCAACGTTCCAGGGGGCGAAAACCGAGCTCCAGGCCGCCTTGGCCCAGCCGGTGTCGGAAAAGTTCCAGTGCAGCATGCCTTCCTGGAGTCCCAACCAGTAGCTGGCGGTAAGGCGGTGCGCCCGGGTGTAGGCCTGGGTGTGCACCACCATCTTGGGGTGTCCGGTGGTCCCGCTGGTGAAGTAGATGAGGGCGGGGTCGCCGGCGGAGGTCACCGGGCCGTCCGGAGGACCGGAGGCGGGCGCCCAGGCGTCGAGCGGCGTCCACCCGGCCGGGGCCGGCTCGTCCCCCCCGGTGACGAAGCGGAAGGTCAGCTGCTGGTCGAAGAAGGGGTCGGTGAGGGTGCGGGCGATGCCGGGCAGGACGATGGCCGCCCGGCAGGCAGCCGCCTCCAGCCGGTAGCGGATGTCGGCCGGCCGCAGCTGGGTGGTGCCCGGCATGGGGACCGCTCCCAATTTATTGAGCGCCAACAGGGTCACCCAGAACTCCGGGGCCTTGCCCAGCACCACCAGCACCCGGGTTCCGGGGGTGATGCCCGCCGCCGCCAGGCGGGCGGCCAGGCCATCGGAGGCCCGGGCCAGTTCCCCGTACCCGACGATGTCGGCGTGCGCGGCGTCCCGGATCAGATAGAGGGCAGGGCGGGCAGGCGCCACCCGGGCCCAGCGATCGAAGACATCACGTCCGAAGTTGAACGGCTCCCGGGAAGGATCCTTCATGCCTCTACGGCCTCCTTTGCGGCCGCCCGCGGGCGGTATGAGGCACAGATTCGACGGCGGGGGGCCGGATCCCTACCGGGAGCCCGCCCGGGGCAGGAATTTGCCCTCCGGGCGGGAAACTGACTTCCGACGGGAGGCGGAACCGTGAGCGGTCAGCGGTCGATGTGGGGCGCCGGGCTGGTGCTGCTGGCGGCCCTGGTAGCGGTCCACAGCTGGGGCACCCCGCTGGAAGGGGATGTCTACTGGCAGTGGACAGCCGGCAGCCTGATGCTGGCCCGCCATGCGGTCCTGCGCACCGATCCCTTTTCCTACACCCTGCATGGCTATCCCTGGGTGACGGAGGAATGGGGATTCGAGGTGCTGCTGGCGTGGCTGGTTCAGCAGCTGGGCCGTTGGGGCTTCTGGGTCATGGGGGCGGTGCCGGGCATGGCCGCCGCCGGCCTGGTGTACCTGCGCCTGGGCCGGCGCGGCCTGGGTCCCCTGCCATCCCTGGTTCTGGCGCTGGGGAGCACCTTCTCGTGGCTGCCGTTTGTCAAAGACCGGCCCCAGGTCCTCAGTTACGCCCTTATGGCCCTGTTATATGTGCTGCTGGACGCCGCCCGCGCCGGCCGGACGCGGGCCCTGTGGTGGCTGCTGCCCCTGGCCTGGTTCTGGGCCAATGTGCACGGGAGCTTCCTGGCCCTGTTCGTGCTGGTGGGGCTGGAGGCGCTGTGGGCAGCGGTGCCGGTGCGGGCAGGACTCTGGGATCCCCAGGCCGGGGGCGCCCCGGCCTGGGCTTATCTGGCTGCGGGAGCCGGGGCAGCGCTGGCCACCTTCCTCAACCCGCACGGTCCCGGCCTATGGGCCTACGCCTGGCGGGTTTCCCTCTCCCCCAAGATCACGGACACCATCGTGGAGTGGCAGTCGCCCGATTTCCATGTGGCCTGGATCCTGGCCGCCGTTGCCGCCCCGCTCCTGCTGACCGTCGTGGTGGTCCTGGCCCGGGCCCGGCCGGTGCCGTGGCGGGACAGCGTGATCGCGGCCGCCTGGCTGGTGGCCACCTTGCATGCGGTGCGCTTCCTGCCTTATTGGGCCCTGAGCTGGCCGGTGCTGCTGGAAGGCGTGGGACCTTGGCTGACACCGCGGCGGGTGCGCCCGGGTGTGGTGGCCGCCGTCCTGCTGGCGGGGGCGGCCGCCGCGGCGGCGCTGGCGCCGCCGGCCCGCTTCGGGCGGCCCGCCGCGGACATCCCGGTGGGGGCGGTGCGTTTCCTCCGCCACGCCCCTCCGGGGCGGGTGTTCAACCCCTACCATCTGGGCGGCTACCTGATCCACGCCGGCATCCCCGTGTTCATTGACGGCCGCACCGACTTCTACCTGGCCCGCCATGCGGCGGTGCTGGATGCCTACCTGGGCGTCAAACACCTGACCACCAGCCCGCAGGCGGTCTTCAACGCCTGGCGGGTCCGCTATGTGCTGTGGACGCCGGGGACCGCCCTGGCGCGCTACCTGGCCGACAGTCCAGCCTGGCGCCTGGTCTACGCCTCCCCCCGCGCCGTGGTCTACGCCCGGGCGGTGGCACCGCGGTCTGGTATCATGGGACCAGCAGGATCCGGCAGGGGGTCGGGCGGGCCACGGTGAAGGCGGGGAGCGGACAGGGGCGGACCCCGTTGCGGGAGGCGCTGGAGACGGTGGCGGCCGGCGGCCGGCTGCGGCTGCATACCCCGGGCCATGCCGGCCACGGGCCCCGGGGGCCGTGGCCCGACCCCTATTGGGATCTGACCGAGGTAGGGCCGGTCCCGGCCGCGTTGGAGGCCAGCCAGGCAGCGGCGGCCACAGCCTACGGGACGCGGGCCACCTGGTTCTCGGCCCAGGGGGCAACCCTGCCGGTGCAGGCGGCGGTGCTGGGCGCCTTTGCCGGCAGTGCCCGGCCGGTGTGGGTGGATCGGGCCTCCCACCGGGCGGTGGCAGCCGCTTTACTGCTGGGCGGGATCCCGGTCCGCTGGCGGCAGCCGCGGCTGGGCCCGGGCGGGGTGCCGTTGCCGGCGGCCGATCCCCCGCCGCCCGGGGTGGCGGGGGCGGTGCTCACCCGGCCCACCTATGACGGGCTGCTCACGGCCCAGGACCTGCCGGACGGGGGGCCGGTGGTGGCGGATGAGGCCCACGGGGCCCATTGGTACTGCCGGCCGGGCTACCCGGCCTCGGCCCTGGAGCTGGGCGCGGATTTGGTCATCCACGGCAGTCACAAGACCGAAGCGGCCCCTACCGGCACCGCCCTCCTGCACCTGGCCGGCGGGCGGGTGGAGCCGGCGGCGGTGCGCTTCTGGTGGGAGACGCTGGCCAGTTCCAGTCCCTCCTATCCGCTGCTGGCCGGCCTGGAGGCGATGGTGGCCGCCCGCTTCCGGCCGCCGGCGGCGGCGGCCTGGGCGGCACTGGCTGCAGGGGCCCGCGAGCTGCGGGACCGGCTGGCCGCCCGCGGCTGGGTGGTACTGCAGCGCTGGTGGGAGGAGCGGGGCGGCCTCAGCGACCCCGCCCGTCTGACGTTGCTGGGTCGGGGGGCGGCGGCGCTGGTGCGGGCAGCCGGGCTGGAGCCGGAGAAGGAGACCCCGGCCAGCGTGACCCTGATCCTGACTCCGCATCTGCGCCTGGAATGGGTGGCGCAACGGCTGCTGGCGCTGCCGGTGCCCGAGCCGCCACCGCTGGAGGAGCGGCCCTGGCCGCTGCCGGCGGCGGCGTTGCCCATGCGGGAGGCCCTGACCCGGGGCGGTGAATGGGTGGAGCTGGCGGCTGCGCCGGGCCGGGTGTCCCGGGGGTGGGTGATCCCCTACCCGCCCGGCATTCCGCTCATCCTGCCGGGGGAACGCTGGGATGCGGAGGTGGTGGCGGCGGTGCGGGAGGCCGGGACCGCCGAAGGCCTGGAGGAGGGACGGGTGTGGGTGCTGCGGTAGGGGGCCGGGGCCTCTTCATCAGCTTTGAGGGCCTGGACGGGGTGGGGAAAAGCACCCAGGCCGCGGCGCTGGCCGCCTGGCTCGGCTGGCGTTGGGGCCGGGAAGTGGTTATGGTCCGCGAGCCCGGCGGCACCCCGCTGGGGGAGGCGGTGCGGCGCCTGTTGCTGGATGCCGGCGGCGCCGCTCCCGCCAGCGTGCGGGCGGAAGCCCTCCTGTTCGCGGCCGCGCGAGCCGAACTGGTGGAACGGGTGGTGCGCCCCGCGCTGGCGCGGGGGGCGGTGGTGGTCGCCGATCGCTTTGCCGATTCCACCGTGGCGTATCAGGGCTACGGCCTCGGCCTGGGCCCCCGGGTGACCGCTGCCATCAACGCCTGGGCCACAGGGGGCCTGGAACCCCACCTCACCATCTGGCTGGACGGCCCCCCGCTGGGCCCGCTTTCCGGGGACCGCATTGAGCAGCGGGGGGAGGACTTCCGGGAGCGGGTCCGGGCCGGGTATGCCGCCCTGGCCGCTGCTGATCCGCGCCGCTGGCGGCGGGTGGAGGCCGACCGCCCCCTGGAGCAGGTGACGGCACAGGTACAGGGGCTGGTGGAACGCCTGCTGGCGGGAAAGGGGGCCGAGGCATGAAACTGGTGGTGGCCATCGTTCAGGATCAGGATGCGCTTGCGGTGTTGAACGCCCTGGCCCGCCAAGGCCTGCGGGCCACCAAGCTGGCCAGCACCGGCGGCTTCCTCCGGGAAGGCAACACCACCGTGCTGGTCGGGGTGGAGGAGGACGCGGTCGATCGCGTGCTGGATATCCTGCGCTCGACCGGCTCGGTCCGCCGCGAGCCGGTGCCCCCGGCGGAAGGCGGCAGCGGGGAGGAGGCCCGGCCCGCCGAAGTGCTGGTGGGCGGGGCGACGGTGTTTGTGCTGGATGTGGTCCGGTATGCGAAATTCTGACCTCGAACGCTGGCCGGTGTGGGCCCGGGCCTGGGCGCGGGGCGGCCTCGGACGCACCCTGCTGGTCACCGGCGAGGACACCGCCGCCCTCACCGACGCCCTGGCCGCGGCCTGGCTCTGTGAAGGGGACGGGGAGCCCGGCCCGTGCCGCTGCCGCTCCTGCCGCACCCCCCGCTCCCGGCACCCGGACTACCGCGAGCTCGCAGCCGAGCCCCGCAGCATCGGCCGGGAGGCCGTGGGGCGGGTTCTGGACGGCCTGCTGGCGCGTCCGCTGTGGTCCCCTTACCGGGTGGTCCGCATCCGGCAGGCGGATACCCTCACCCCGGACGCCGGAGCCCACCTGCTTAAGGTCCTGGAGGAACCGCCCCCCTACCAGGTGTTCCTCCTGGAGACCGCCCGGCCCGACCGTCTGCTGCCGACCATCCGCAGCCGGTGCCGGTGGGTGCGGACCCTTCCGGCCGGCGGCGGGCCGGAGGAGGGGGTGGCGGCGGACTGGGCCGGACTGACGGATCCGGCTCCCGGATGGGAGGAACGGCTGGTGGTGGGCGCCCGGGCCGCCCGCGCCCGCTACCTGGCCGGCGGGGGGCCGGCCTGGCTGCAGCTGTGGGAGGCCTGCGTCGAAGCGGAGGCGCGCCTGGCGGCCAACGCCAACCGGGAGCTGGTGGCCTATCGCCTGACCCGGCTGCTGGAGGAGCTGGGCCTGACCGGGGGGCGGCCGCTGCCGTGAGCCCATCCGCCTGGTATGTTTACCTGCTGGCCTGCGGGGACGGCAGCCTCTACACCGGGATCACCACCGACGTCCGCCGCAGGCTGGCGGCCCACCGCCGCGGCCGGGGGGCCCGCTATACCCGGGGGCGCGGCCCCCTGGTGCTGGTCTGGGTCTCGCCCCCGCTGAGGCACGCGGAGGCGGCGCGGCAGGAGGCCATCATCAAGCGCTGGCCGCGGGCGGCCAAGCTGCGGCTGGTGGCGGAAGGGGGGGACGGCTATGGGCAGGACACCGGGGACCGGGGAGGCGGGCCCGCCGGGGGTTGAGGGGGGCCGCCTCTACCTGATTGGTACCCCCCTCGGCAACCGTTGGGACCTCTCCGCCCGTGCCCGCGCCGCCCTGGAGCAGGTGGACCTGCTGCTGGCGGAGGATACGCGGGTGACCGCCCGCCTGCTGGCTGCCTGGGGTATCGGACGGGGACCGGTGTGGTCGTTCCATGCCCATAACTGGCACCGGCGCCTGCCGGACGTACTGGAGCGCCTGCAGGCCGGGGCCAGCGTGGGGTTGGTCACCGACGCCGGGATGCCGGCCGTCTCCGACCCGGGCCGGGAGCTGGTGGAAGCGGCGGCCGGCCGGGGGATCCCCCTGACGGTGGTGCCGGGGCCGACTGCGGAGAGCGCGGCGTTTGCCGCCTCCGGCTTTCCCCACCCCTACCGCTTCTGGGGCTTTCTGCCCGCGAAGGGCCCGGAACGGCGCCGGGCCCTGGAACGCCTGGCGGCCGGCACGGAGACGGAAATCCTGTACGAGGCCCCCCACCGGGTGGCCCGCACCGCCCGGGACCTGGCGGCGGTGCTGGGGGAAGCGGTGCCGGTCTATGTCGGCCGGGAGCTGACCAAGCGCCATGAGGAGCACTGGTACGGCACCTTGGGGGAGCTGGTGCGCCGGGAGGACTGGCGCGGCGAAGTGGTGGTGGTCGTGGGCCCGCGTCCGGCCCCGGCTGCCGCCGGCCCCGGCCGGCCCGACTGGGCGGCCCTGCTGGCAGCGGTCCGGGCGGAGGAGGCCGGGGGCCGCTCCCGCAGGGATAGCATCCGGGCGGTGGCGGACCGGGCCGGGGTCTCACGCAGGGAATTATACCGGCGGGTCCAGACCGGCCGCCCGGACGACGCGGCGGATTAGGACGCTTCGGTCTCGGCCTCGGCCGCCAGTTCACGCAGGCAGTCGCGGCAGACGTTCTTGCCGTGGAAGATCTCGACGTCGTTGGCGTTGCCGCAGAAGATACAGGCCGGTTCGTATTTCTTCAGGATAATCTTTTCCCCGTCTACATAAATCTCCAACGAATCTTTGTCGCTGATGCTCAGGGTCCGCCGCAGCTCAATCGGCAGCACCACCCGCCCCAGTTCATCAACCCGACGGACGATACCGGTGGATTTCACAATGGTCCCTCCTCTGAGATTCGACAATCCAGCATCCTTACCGTACCAGAACTTCCCATTAAAGTCAACTTCCTAGCAACATTTTGTTGTTCCGTGTCGAAATCCCTGCAGCGGCGGTCCCACGGCCCGGACGGCTGCGCGGCCGGCGGGTGCGTTATAATGAAAGACACCAAGGGTATCCGCCGATGCCCTCCGGAGTCCCGGAGGGTTGCCGCGGTTTGCGGGGGCGGTACCTGGCGCGGCCGAAAAAGGGAAGGCAGGGGAATAGGATGCGTAAGCCGCGCGACGCCGGTCCGGAAGCGGCCGGATCCGCGAGCGAGTGCCCGGTGGAGCTGGCCCTGCAGGTTATCGGGGGCAAGTGGACCCTGTTGATCCTGCGGGATCTGCTGACCGGGCCCAAACGGTTCGGGGAGCTGCGGCGCTCCCTGGGGGGCGTGAGCCCTAAAACCCTGGCCCAGCGGCTGCGGGAGCTGGAGCAGGACGGGATCCTGACGCGGACCGTCTATCCGGAGGTGCCGCTGCGGGTGGAGTATGCCCTGACCCGGGAAGGTGAGACCCTGTCCCGGGTGGTGGATGTCATCCGCGACTGGGGGGAGCACTGGCGGGGGGAGCGGGGTTCCCGCGGCGCGGAATAGGCGCCTTGGGCCCCGACCGGTGCCGTGCTACAATCGGGACACGACGACCCCGCCGGGGGGCGGGTATTTTTATGGCCGCGAACGGGAGGCGGATGATGGCTGGCCAGCCGGAGGGGGCACCAGGGGGCAAAGTCTGGTACATTACCACCCCCATCTATTATCCCAGTGACAAGCTGCATATCGGACACGCCTACACGACGGTGGCGGCGGACGCCCTGGCCCGCTACCACCGGTTGCAGGGGCAGGAGGTGCTCTTCGTCACCGGCACCGATGAGCACGGGCAGAAGATTCAGCGCCGGGCGGAAGCGGAGGGGGTGCCGCCGCAGGTCTTTGTGGACCGGATTGTAGCCGCCATCCGGGATCCCTTGTGGCAGCGGCTGGGGATCTCCTATGACGACTTCATCCGCACCACCGAGGAACGCCATGTGCGGGTGGTCCAGGAGGCCTTCCGGCGGTTGTACGACCAGGGGGATATCTACAAGGGGCATTACGAGGGCTGGTATTGTGTCCCGGATGAGACCTTCTGGCGGGAGTCCAAGCTGGTGGACGGCAAGTGCCCGGACTGTGGCCGGCCGGTGGAATGGGTACGGGAGGAGAGCTACTTTTTCCGCCTGACCCGCTACCGCGACGCCATCTATCAGCACATCACGGCCCATCCCGACTTCATCCAGCCCCCCAGCCGCCGCAATGAAATGCTCAGCTTCATCGAGAGCGGGCTGGAGGACCTGTCCATCTCCCGCCCGGGGGTGAGCTGGGGTATCCCGGTGCCGTTCGATCCCAGCCACACTGTTTATGTGTGGTTCGACGCCCTGCTCAACTACATTACCGCCGCCGGCTGGCTGGACGACCCGGCCCGGTTCGCCCGTACCTGGCCTGCCGACCTGCATCTGGTAGGCAAGGAGATTGTGCGCTTTCACACCGTCATCTGGCCGGTGATGCTGATGGCTCTGGGCCTGCCCTTGCCGCGCCAGGTCTTCGGGCACGGCTGGCTGCTGATCGACAACACCAAGATGTCCAAATCGCGCGGGAACGTGGTCGACCCCCTGGCGCTCCTCGACCGCTACGGGGTGGATGCCGTGCGTTATTTCCTGCTGCGGGAGGTGCCCTTCGGCAGCGACGGCAGCTATACCGAGGAGGCCCTCATCCTCCGCATCAACGTCGACCTGGCCAACGACCTCGGCAACCTGCTCAACCGCACCCTGGTCATGCTGGAGCGCTTCGCAGGCGGGGTGATCCCGCCCTATCACCCGGAAGCGGACCGCCTGGGACTGCCGGGCGTGGTGGCGGAAACGGTGGCGCGCTACCAGGAGGCCATGGAACGGCTGGCCCTGTCCGACGCCCTGGCGGCAGTGTGGGGGCTGGTGCGGGTGCTCAACAAGGCCATTGAGGATGAGAGCCCCTGGACCCTGGCCCGGGCCGGGGAGCAGGGCCGGCTGGAGACGGTCCTGTACGGTCTCGCCGATGGCCTGCGCGTGGTGTCGGTGCTGCTTACCCCCTTCCTGCTGGAGGCCCCGGGGGCCATGCGGGAGCAGCTGGGCATCCCGGAGCCGGCCGGCAGCCTGGCCGAGGCCCGCTTTGGGCTTCTGGCCCCCGGCACCCGCACCCGGCGCGGGAAGGTGCTCTTCCCGCGGATCGAAGAGACCCGCGCGGCCGCTCCGGCGGGCGGCACGCCGGGGAAGGAGGCGAAGCAGATGGCGGACCCGGCGGCCACGTCCGAGATCGGGATCGAGGACGTCCACCGGCTGGACCTGCGGGTGGCGACGGTGGAGGCGGCGGAGGTGGTGGAAGGGGCCGACCGCCTGCTGAAGCTGACGGTGCATGACGGGGAGCGCCACCGGACCATCGTGTCGGGCATCCGGGCGCACTACCGGCCGGAGGACCTGGTCGGCCGCCAGGTGGTGCTGGTGGCCAACCTGAAGCCTGCCCGCATCCGTGGCATCCTCTCCGAGGGCATGCTGCTGGCCGGATCGGCCGGGGACCAGCTGGCGGTGGTGACGCCCCTGTCCCCCCTGCCGGACGGGGCCCGGGTGAAGTAGGGGATGGCGCACAGCGTCCAGGCGTTTGACAGCCACTGCCATCTCCAGGATCCGGCCTTCGACCCCGACCGCGAGGAGGTATACCAAAGGGCCCGGGCCGCAGGCCTCAACCTGGTGGTGGCGGGCTACGACCTGGCAAGCTCAGAGGCTGCGGTGGCCTTCGCTGCCGGCCACGCCGGGGTGTGGGCCCTCGTGGGGGTGCATCCCCACGAGGCCGCGCAGACCCTGGCGGAACATCCCGACTGGGAGGAGCGTCTGGCTGCGCTGGCGGGGCAGCCCCGGGTGGCCGGGATCGGGGAGATCGGGCTCGACTACCATTACGACCACAGCCCGCGCGAGGTGCAGCGGACGGTCTTCCGGCGGCAGCTGGCGCTGGCGGCCCGCCTCGGCCGGCCGGTGGCCATCCATACCCGCGAGGCGGAGGAGGACACCGCTGCCATCCTGGCCGAGGCCACCCCTCCTGCCAGCGGGGTCATCCACTGCTTCACCGGCAGCGCCGGCTTTGCCCGGCTGTGCCTGGACCGGGGGTTTGCCCTGTCCTTCGCCGGCGTCCTGACCTTCAAAAATGCCGGTGCCCTGCGCGAGGTGGCGGCCGCGGTGCCGGCGGATCGCCTGCTCATCGAGACGGATGCCCCCTACCTGAGCCCAGTGCCGTGGCGCGGCCGGCGCAACGAGCCGGTGCGGGTGCTGCGGGTGGCGGAAGTGCTGGCGGCGGTACGGGGCCAGGAGACGGAGACCGTGCTGGCTCTGACCGCGGCCAATACCCGATCCGTCTTCCGCCTGGGGGAGGCGTGAATCTCCCGCCGGGATCAAAGCAGGAGATCGGGAGCGGATGGCGAATAAACCCCTAATCCCGGCTGCGTCTGCCCGGCAGGGGGCGCGGACGGGACTGCCGTAACCGTAATCGGATGCTGCCTTGTGGGGAGGTAGACGTAAAGGAGGACAGGTTTTGGGGATATGGAAATCGCCCGTCGTCCCCGGCCGGCGCGTCCTGGCCGGTACGGCGGCGGTCGTTGCCATAGGCACCGGGCTTGTCGGCACACAACTGCATCGGGTCACCATCCAGATTCAAGGGCCGCAAGGCACGCGGCGTTTACGCTTATGGAGCTTCCGGTCCCATGTCCGCGGCGCGTTGGCGCAGGCGGGAATCCGGCTGGGGGCGCATGATCGGGTGCGCCCGGGTCTGGGCGCCCGGCTGAGTGCCGTTCCGATCACGGTCTCCCGGGCAATTCAGGTTACGGTGAATACCCCACATCATCACTGGATCCGCTGGACCACCGACTACCGGGTGCGGGCAGTGCTGGCTTCCATGGCCGTTCGCCTGCATCCGCTGGACCTCGTGCAGCCCGCCCCGGGCGCCCGGCTTCAGAACGGGGCGGTGATCACCGTGACCCGGCGGTGGTGGCAGCAGGAAGTCACGACCAGCACGCTGCCGTTTAGCGTGCAGTACCAACCGGACCCTGCCTTGTACAAGGGCCACCAGGAGATCGCGCAGACCGGCCGGGACGGTCTGGCCCAAACAGTGCGCGACGTCCTTATGGCGGACGGCAAGCCCGTCCAGACGCGGTCTCTGGCCCGGAAGGTCATCCGCCCTCCGCAGCCGGAGATCATCCGATATGGCACTGCCCCTTTGGTGGCGCGTGGTGGCCAGGTCCTGCAATATACCCGCGAGATCACCATGGTAGCCACGGCATACTGGCCCAACCCCGCCTGGTCGGACGGGATCACCGCGACCGGGATTCCCGCGCACTACGGGGTGGCGGCGGTGGACCCTTCGGTCATCCCCCTGGGGACGCGGCTCTACATCCCCGGCTACGGGTTTGCGGTGGCTGCCGACACCGGATCCGCCATTGTCGGCGATCGCATCGACCTCTGTTACAACACCGCCTGGCAGGCCCAGGACTTCGGGGTGCAGACGGTGCCGGTCTTCGAACTGGCGCCCTGAGGGTACAGGGATCCCGGGGGCCCGGCTACGGCCGGGCCCCCGGCGTGTCCGCGGCCGGATGCCGTATCATGGAGCCAGAACCCGGCCGGTCCGGCCGGGCCCGGAAGGACGACGGAGCATGGACTGGATTGATCCCCGCAGCCCCCTGGCCCTGAAAGCTGCGCTGGCGCAGGCCGGCGCCCGCCCACGCAAGCGGTGGGGCCAGCATTTCCTGGTGGACCGCAACATCTTTATGCGCATGGTCAGCGTCCTGGCCGCCGCCCATCCCCCGGAACGGGGCCCGGTGCTGGAGGTGGGTGCCGGCCCGGGCGGGCTGACCGTGAGCCTGCTGGAGGCGGGATACCAGGTGTGGGCGGTGGAGATTGATCCCTTATGGGAGCCGGGTCTGCTGGCGTTGAAGCGCCGCTTCCCCCGGGCGTTGACGGTGGTGATGGGGGATGCGCTCCACCTCTCCTGGGCGGACCTGGGGGCGGCAGGGCCGGACGCACCCTGGGCAGTGACGGGGAACCTCCCCTACTACGCCACCGCGCCGTTGTTGGCGAAGCTTTGGGAGGATGCGCTATATTGGGATCAGGCGGTGCTGATGGTTCAGCGGGAGGCGGCGGCGCGCCTGACGGCTGCGCCCGGCAGCCGGGAGACGACCGCCCTTTCAGTGGAGCTGCACCTCATCGGAATACCCCGGGAGGTGGCGACGGTTTCCCGTCGCCTCTTTTACCCGCCGCCCGCGGTGGATTCCGCCATCTTCAGCATCCGCCGCCGGCCCGGTCCTCCCCCGGTCCCCATGGAGACTGCCCGCCGGGTGCTGGCGGCGGCCTTCGGAGCCCGGCGCAAGACCCTGGCCCGGGCCTTAGGCGACCGGCGGGTGGCGGGGTGGGATCACGAGACGTGGGCCGCCCGCCTGCAGGCACTGGCTATCGATCCCGGCCGCCGGGCCGAGCGGCTGGAGTTGGGGGAATGGGAGCGGGTCATCGGGCTGGTGGCGGCCGCGCCGGCCCCGTCTCCGTGAGCGGGAAGAGGCGACCATGGCGGGCGAGATGATGTTTGAGAACCCTACCCGGGGCCGGTTGACCTTCCATGGCATGTTCCGCGAACTCCTGGCCTATCTGTCGGAGGACCCGGAGGCCCGGTACAAGCTCATCGTGGGCACCGATTCGCACACGCGGACGGAAACCTTGTTCGTGACCGCGGTGGTCATTCACCGCATCGGCCATGGGGGCCGTTTCTTCTTCCACAAGGCCACCCACCGGGCGGTGCGCAGCCTGCGTCAGAAAATCCTGTACGAGACCTCGGTCAGCCTGGGGGTAGCGGCCCGGCTCACGGAACTCCTGCAGGCGTCCGGCCAGGGCGACCTGGATATCGAGATCCACATCGATGTGGGCGAGCAGGGGGAGACCAAGGACCTTATCCGCGAAATCGTCGGCATGGTCACCGGCAGCGGATACCATGCCAGCATCAAGCCGGATTCCTTTGGCGCTTCCAAGGTGGCCGACCGCTATACGAAGTGACCTAGCCGTAACCCGTCGCGGGCAGCCGGCGTTTAATCAGGTGTGCCCACCTGGGTAGGACCGAAAACGGCTGCCGGAGCGAAATCCCTATTGACCGGGGGATGGCTCCCTGGTAGAATTGATGAATTTCTTGACAAACACCCCTCGCCATGATATGCTACCTCTGGCGTGGCCGGCAGGCCCGGCCGGTTGCGGGGGGCGGTCGCGCACCGTGCAGGGGACGTGACGGCCGGTCGGCTGAGGAAGGATGTGATATGAGTGGCGGCCAAGAGCGTCCTCGACAACATTAAGAAGGAACTCGAGGCTCACGTCGGCGAGAAAATCCGCATCAAGGCCAACAAGGGCCGCAAGAAGGTGGACGAAAAGGAAGGCATTCTGGAGCGGACCTACCCGCACATCTTTGTGGTCCGGATTGAAGAGGGCCATCTCGCCGAGCGGCGCATTTCCTTCTCCTACACGGACGTCCTGACCGAAACCGTCGAGCTCATCCTCCCTGAATCGCTGGCCAACGGGTAAGGGTGCCTCCCCGGGCGCCGGCGGATGCGTGCAGCACCAGGATTTTTCGGGTTTCCGCAAACGTGGATAGCGGGTTCCCCACGCGGGAGACGGGGAACGGTTGTGCCGCGCCTGCGGGTGGCGGCGGATTCCGTTGCGGGTGTGGGGATTTGTCGATGGCCCGGTTCCGCCGGGGGGTGGCCGACCGCTTGCGGTCGGCTTTTTCATATCCGGTCGCGGGGAGTGCGTCGCAATGCAATTCTACGGCTTCCTGTCCAACGGCACCACCGCCGCCCTGGTCGGCCCGGATGCCTCGGTCGACTGGTGGCCGGTGCCGCGGTTTGACAGTCCGTCGGTCTTCACCCGTCTCCTGGGGGATGAGCGGCACGGGTGTTTCCGGATCTTCCCGGAAGCGCCGGCTCAGGTCAGCCAGGCCTATGTGCGGGACTCCAATGTGCTGGCCACCACCTTCGTCGCCGCTGACGGCCGCCGCGCCATCCTGCACGACTTCCTGACCGTAGGCCGGCCGGAGCTGCGGCGGGTGCTCACCACCCGCCTGCCGATGCGCGTCTGTCTGCGGCCGGTGTTCGGGTACGGGCTGGTGGCGGCGGCGGTGGAGCTGACGGAACAGGGGGCCGTGTTCAGCAATCCCCAGGCCGGGGAGGCCCTGGTCCTGGCCGTGGCGGGACCGGCCCCGCCCCTGAGCGTGGACGCGTTGTGCGACGGCAGCTGGATCCTACCCCCCGGCCGCTATCACCTGATCCTGCGGTACATATCCGATGACCTGCGTGAGCAGCGAGAGGCGGTGGCGGCCCTGGCCGCCCAGACGGCCGGGCCGCCGGCAGCGCCCGCGACCGGTCTTTCCGGGGCGCTGGCCGAAAACGTCTGCTACTGGCGGGAACGCCTGGCCTGCGCCCGGCCCTATCAGGGCCGCTGGCGGGAGGCCTGGGCGCGCTCCCTGCTGGTCCTGTACGGGCTCACCTACCGCACCAACGGGGCCATCATCGCCGCCCCGACCACCTCCCTGCCGGAGGAGATCGGGGGGACCCGGCAGTGGGACTACCGTTTCGCCTGGATCCGGGACGGATCCTATGCGGCCGAAGCCCTGATTGCCGCCGGCGACGTCATCAGCGGCCGCCGCTTTCTGGCCTTCCTGCTGAATTCGGTGGACATCCAGGGCAAGCCCTTCCCGGCCCCCTTCTTCCATGTGGACGGCACCCTCATCCGCGGGGAGCGGGAGCTGGGGTGGTTGCCGGGTTTCCGCCGTTCCCGGCCCTGCCGGGAAGGCAATGCCGCGAGCCACCAGCAGCAGCTGGACGTGGAAGGCGACTTCCTGTGGGTGCTGGCCCGCTATGTGGAGCAGGCCCGCGACCGCGCCTTCCTGCGGTTCTACTGGCCGGTGGTGCGGGCGATGGTGGAATGGGTCCGGCGCCACTGGCGGGAAAGTGACGCCAGTTTATGGGAGTTCCGGGACCGGGACCGCCCCTATACCCACTCCCGGCTCATGTGCTGGGTGGCCCTGACCCAAGGGGCGCGTATGGCGGAGTGGATGGGGGATGCCCATGCGGCGGCGCGTTGGCGGGCGGAGGCTGAGGCGGTGCAGGCCACGATCGAGGCCACAGCCGTAGACCCCGCCGGCGGGTTCTACGTCCAGGCCCCCGGGACGGCCACCCTGGACGCTGCCCTCCTCCTGATGCCGCTCTACGGCTATGTGCCGGCCGACCACCCCCGCTTCCGGCGCACCCTGGAGGCCATCGAACGGGAGCTGGTGGAGGGGGTGCTCGTCTACCGCTACCGCTCCGACATGCTGGGCCGCGCGGCGCATCCGTTTCTGCTGGCCTCCTCCTGGCTGGCGCGGGTCTACCTGCGTCAGGGCCGGCGGGAGGAGGCGGCGCGGGTTATCGACGGCCTGGCGGCCCAGGCCACCGACCTGGGCTTGCTGGGGGAGCATACCGACCGGGAAACGGGGGCGCCCCGTGGCAACTTTCCCCAGGCCTTCTCCCACCTGGGCCTGCTGATGGCGGTGCTCGAGTACGCCGCCGGGGAAGGGACGGCGGGCGGCGGTTGACCCGTGCGGATCCGGTCGGATATGGTGATAGCGATACAGCGGCGCAGGGCGCCGGGGGAGGCTGCCGGCAATGACAGAACCGGGCGCGGGGCAAATCTGGCGAGCCCCGGCCAAGGTGAACCTGGGCCTGCGCGTCGGACGGCGGGCCGCCGGCTCCCCCTACCACCCGCTGGACAGCCTGATGGTGGCCCTCGACCTGGCGGATGAGCTGGCGGTGGAGCCGGGGCCGGGGGAAGGTCTGCTGCTGGTGGTGGAGGGCGCGGCCATTCCCGGTCCCAACCTGGTGGAACGGGCCTGGCGCTGGTACCGGGAGCTGGGCGGTCCGGCGACCGGCCTGCGGGTGGTGCTGCACAAACGCATTCCGGTGGCGGCTGGCCTGGGCGGGGGCAGCTCCGATGCGGCCGCGTTGCTGCGGGGCCTGGCCGGGGGCCGGACGGACGCCCCCTGGCTGGACGGGTCACGGGCGGGGCCGGCCCTGGGCATGGATGTCCCCTTTTTTTTGAGCGGCCGGCCGGCGGCCCGGGTGGGTGGCTTCGGGGAACGGGTGGCACCGGCGCCCGGGCCGCCGGCCGCGTGGGGGGTGCTGCTGGCCCGCCCGGCCCTGGCGGTCAGCACCGCGCGGGTGTTTGCCGCTTACGACGCGGCCGGGCTGGGGCCGTCGGCGTCCGTGGACCCGGTAGCGGCGGCCCTGGCCACCGGCCGGCTGCCGGAGGCGTTGCCCAACGACCTGGAGTCGGCCCTGTATGCCGCCCACCCCGAGCTCAGCGGTTTCCGGGAGCGGCTGAATGCCGCCCTGGCCGCCACCGGCCTCCGTTATGTGCTGGGCCTGTCCGGCAGCGGGCCCACCTTTGTGGCGCTGGTGCCCGAAGCCCCGCCCGGAAGCGCGGCGGCGGCGGTGCTGGAGGCGGCGATGGCACCGGTGGCCCCCTGGTTCCGGCTCACCCGCTGCGGGGCCTGACTGACCCGGCACCCTGACAAAGGAGGCGAGGGCGTGCACGCCCTGATTCTGGCCGGCCAACCCAACCGGGGCCGGCTGCGGGAGGCCTTTCCGGCTGTGGCGTGGGAGGCACTCATCCCCGTGGCCGGCCGCCCCCTGGTGGACTATGTGGTGGATGCCCTGGCCGCTACCCCCGGCGTCGACCGGCTGTGGGCGGTAGGGCCGGTTCCGGAACGCCCCGGCCTGACCGTGCTGCCGGCAGCAGACAACCTGTGGGATAACCTGCGCCGCGGGCTGGAGGCGGTGCTGGCCCACGACCCGGGTGCCCCGGCCCTGTTGATTGCGACCGCCGACCTGCCTTTCCTGACCCCGGCGGTGGTGAGCCGCTTTCTGGAGGCGGCCCCGGTGGGGATGGACGTGGTCTACCCCATTGTCCCGCGGGCGGCGGTGGAGGCTGCCTATCCCGGGGTGCAGCGCACCTGGGTGCGGATGGCGGACGGGGTCTTCACGGGGGGCAACCTGTTCCTGGTGCGGCCGCAGGCGCTACTGGCGGTGGAGGGGACCGCACGCGCCCTGCTTGGGCACCGCAAGGATCCCTGGAAACTGGCACGGGACCTCGGGCCCGGCCTGTTGTGGGGCCTGGTGACGGGCCGGCTGCGGATCGCCGCGGTGGAGGCCCGCGTGGCGGCCCGGTGGGGCATCCGCGGGCGGGCGGTCATCCTGGAGGAGCCGGCCATCGGGGTGGATGTCGACAAGCCGGGCGACCTCAGCCTGGCCGCGCGGCTGCTGGAGGTGGCGGCGGCCGGGCCGGAGGCCGGCAGCGGGCGCTGAGGGCAGGGGAGGAGGGGGGACGGCATGCATGACCGCCAGCGGCGGCTGGTGCTGCTGACCCAGTACCTGGTGTCGCATCCCGGCGAGCAGGCGGGGCTGGCGGACCTCGCCCGCCGGCTGGGGGTAGCCAAGTCCACCCTCAGCGAGGACCTCCTCCTGGTCCGGCAGGTGCTGGAGGAGGCGGGGCAGGGGCAGGTCGCCACCCAGTTGGGAGCGCAAGGCGGCGTCACCTTCCGCCCGGAGCCCGATCGCGAACGCATCGGGCGGGCGGTGGCGGAGTGGATCACACGCCTTAACAGCCCCGACCGGCTGACCCCGGAAGGCTTCCTTTACATGACCGACCTCCTCTTTACCCCGCGGCTGGTCGACCCCATGGGGGAGCTGCTGGCGGCGCGTTTTCAGGACCGGGAAGTGGGGCTGGTGGCCACGGTGGAGACCAAGGGCATCCCCCTGGCCCTGGCCACCGCCCGCGCCCTGGGACGCCCGGCGCTGCTGCTGCGCCGGGACAACCGCCTCTCGGAGGGCTCCTCCCTCTCCCTCAACTACTTTTCAGGGTCCTCACACCGCATCCAGTCCATGTCCCTGGCCCGGCGGTCGCCGGTGCGGGGGCAACGGGTGCTGTTTGTGGACGACTTTCTGAAGGCGGGTGGCACCGCCCGGGCCGCCGCCGACCTCCTGGGGGAGTTTGACGCCCGGGTGGTGGGGGTGGGGGTGCTGGTGGCCACCCCGGATCCCGCCCGCAAGCTCATTCCGGAGTATTGGGCCTGCCTGGAATGGCGGGAAGGGGCCGAGGAGCCACCGCCCTGGGTGCGGGAGACCCCCTGGGTGCGCAGCTGGCTGGAGGCCGGAAGCGGAACGGAGGCGTAGGGCATGGCGGAATCGGGACTCGGGGCGGCCGGCCGGCCGGGGATCGAGGAGGTCCGGGCGGCCGCCCGGGCCCTGGAAGGGGTGGCTTACCGCACCCCCCTGCAGGAGTCCGTGCACATCAACGAGCAGGTAGGGGCGCGGGTCTTCCTGAAGCTGGAGAACCTGCAACGGACGGGGTCCTTCAAACTGCGGGGGGCCTACAACCGCCTGCGTCAGCTGAGCCCGGCTGAACTGGAGCGGGGCGTGGTGGCGGCCTCTGCCGGCAATCATGCCCAGGGGGTGGCGCTGGCGGCGCAGCTGGTGGGCACCCGGGCCACGGTGGTTATGCCCGAGGCCGCCTCCCTCACCAAGATCGAGGCCACCCGCCGCTACGGGGCGGAGGTGGCGCTGGCCGGGGACAGCTTCGATGAATCCGACGCCGAAGCCCATCGCCTGGCGGCGGCCGAGGGCCGGGTGTTCATTCCCGCTTTTGACGATCCGGCGGTCATTGTCGGCCAGGGCACGGTCGCCTTGGAAATCCTGGAGGAACGCCCGGCCCTCGACAGCCTCTGGGTGCCGATCGGGGGCGGAGGATTGGCGGCGGGGGTGGCCCTGGCCGTCAAGGCGGTCAATCCCCAGATCCGGGTGATTGGGGTGCAGGCGGAAGGAGCGCCGGCCATGTTGCGCTCTTTGGAGGCCGGCCGGGTGGTGACCCTGCCGGCGGTGCACACCCTGGCGGACGGCATGGCCGTCAAGCGGCCCGGAGACCTCACCTTCGCCCTGGTGCAGCGCTACGTGGACGAGGTGGTGACCGTCGACGAGCGCAGCATTTCGCGGGCGATCCTGCTCCTGCTGGAGCGCACCAAGCTGGTGGTGGAGGGGGCGGGGGCGGCCGCCCTGGCCGCGTTGCTGGAGGGCAAGGCCGCCCCCGGGGCGGTGGCGGCGGCCGTGGTCAGCGGCGGCAATATCGATGTCACCCTGCTGGCCCGCATCATCGAAAAGGGCCTGGTGGAGGAGGGGCGGCAGGTACACCTGAAGACGGTGCTGGTGGACCGTCCCGGCCAGCTTTCCCGCCTGTTGCAGCTGGTGGCCGCCCAGGCGGCCAATGTGGTGCGGGTGGAGCACGAGCGGTGGTACCCCGGCCTTTCCCCCACCGAGGCCCTGGTCCACCTGGTGCTGGAAACCCGCGATGCCGCTCATGTGGCCGCCATCCTCGACAGCCTCCGCCAGGCGGGGTACCCGGTAGAGGTGTTAAGTCCGGCCACCGGCGGGAACAAAACCTAGGGACCCGAAAGAACCATTCGGACACAAAATTTCGACAAAGCGAAGGGTTTTCCCCGCTTGGGAGCGAATCCTGGCCGCGTTCCGTTACCGGCCCGGGAGCCGTAATCCCCCTGACCGGCCGATGCTTGCCCGGCGGCGGGAGGCGGCAGCAAGCGAGGAGGATCAGCGTGGAAATTACCGACGTACGACTGCGGCGGATGCAGACCGAGGGCAAGATGAAGGCGGTGGCCTCGGTCACCCTGGACGGCGAGTTCGTCATCCATGACGTCAAGGTGGTGGAGGGGCAGAAGGGGCTGTTTGTGGCCATGCCCAGCCGCAAGACGCCGGACGGGGTGTTTCGGGATATTGCTCATCCCATCACCCAATCCGCCCGCGACCGGATTCAGGAAGCCGTGCTGAAGGTGTTCTGGGACACCAGCGCGGCGGCGGAGGACGCCAGCGAGGTCTCATAGTCATCCGACTTCCGCCGGGGCGGCTCCCCCCGGTAGCGAGGCGTGGCCCTGCGGCAGGGGCGCTTGTCCGCCCTTGCCTTTCTTTTTGTCTCCCCGGTAGGATGGAGGGAGGGCCGGCGGGGGGACGCCAGAAGACCGCCGGACCGCCGAAGGAGGCGCGCAATCGTGGGACCGGAAACGGGCGCGGGCCCGGAGCTGCGGGCGGCCGGGGAGACGGTGCCGGTGGTCCTGGCCGCGGGGCTGGGCACCCGCATGAATTCCCGGCTGGCCAAGGCGCTGCATGAGCTGGGGGGCCAACCGCTGGTGGAGCACGTGCTGCGGGCGGTGCAGGAGGCCGGACTGGGGCGGCCGGTGGTGGTGGTGGGCTACCAGAAGGAACGCCTGGCCGAGCTGCTGGAGGAACGGGCTCTGCTGGTGGAACAGCCGGCCATGCACGGCACCGGGGACGCCGTTATGCAGGCGGTGGAGCGCCTGGGGCCGGCGGTGACGGACGTGCTGGTGCTGTATGCCGACTGCCCCCTTATCCCTGCCGACCTCCTGCGGCGGGTGGTGACCCGCCACCGGGAGAGCGGGGCGGACGTCACCCTGCTTACCACCCTGATGCCGGACCCGCGCGGGTACGGGCGCATCCTGCGCGACGCCGCCGGCCGGGTGCGGGGCATTGTGGAGGAGCGGGAGGCCACGCCCGAGGAACGTGCGGTGCACGAGGTCAACACCGGCATCGGGGTCTGGCGGGTGGAGCGCCTGCGGCGGGTCCTGCCCCACCTGCCCTGGCACGGGGAGGAGCGCTACCTGACCGAGGCCCTGGGGGCCATCCTGGCCGAAGGCGGGCAGGTCGAGGTGGTGGAGGCTGAGGACCCCGGCCTGGTGATGGGGATCAACACCCGCCGGGAGCTGGCCCAGGCCGAGGCGCGCCTGCGGGAGCTGACCCTGGAACGGCTGCTGGCGGCCGGGGTGACGGTGGTGGATCCGGCTACCACCTATGTGGACCCTACGGTGGAGGTGGGGCAGGATACGATTATCTACCCCCTGACCTTCCTGCGTGGGCGCACCCGGATCGGACGTGAGTGCCGCATCGGCCCCATGACCACCATTGTGGACAGCCGTCTGGCCGACGGGGTGACCGTGCAGCAGTCGGTGGTGGAATCCAGCGTGCTGGGCACCAAGTCCCGGGTGGGGCCCTTCAGCCATCTGCGCCCAGGGACCCGCCTCGACCGGGATGTGGCCATCGGCAACTTTGTGGAGCTCAAGAACACCCAGGTGGGGATCGGGAGCAAGGCCGGGCATCATAGCTATCTGGGCGATGCGACCATCGGCAGCCGTGTTAATATTGGGGCGGGTACCGTCATCGTCAATTTTGACGGCAAGGAAAAGCACCGCACGTTCATCGGTGATCAGGCGTTCATCGGCTGCAACAGCAACCTGGTATCGCCGGTGGAAATCGGAGCCGGCGCCTATGTCGCCGCCGGTTCCACCATTACCCAAAACGTGCCGGCCGACGCGTTGGGGATCGCGCGTGCCCGCCAGGAGAACAAGCCGGGCTGGAGTGCCCGCCGGCGGTAGTGCGAAGCGCCAGGGTGGAAAAGGCGGAAGGAGACGACGTTTGCAGCCATGAGCTTTGAACGCGCGGGGGAGTTGAAGATCTTCACCGGCACCGCCAACCCCGAGCTGGCGCAAAAGATTGCCGACCATTTAGGCATGCGGCTGGGGACGGCGACCGTGGGCCGCTTCTCCAACGGCGAAATCCGGGCCCGCCTGGAGGAGAACGTCCGCGGCACCGACGTTTTTATCGTGCAGCCGACCTCCTCGCCGGTAAACGATAACCTGATGGAACTCCTGCTGCTTATCGATGCCGCCCGCCGGGCCTCCGCCCGGCGCGTGACCGCGGTGGTGCCGTTTTACGGGTACGCCCGCCAGGACCGCAAGGAGCGGGGCCGGGAGCCGATCTCCGCTAAGCTGGTGGCCAACCTCATTACCGTAGCCGGGGCGCGGCGGCTCCTGACTATGGACCTGCATGCCCCCCAGATCCAGGGGTTCTTCGATATCCCGGTCGACAACCTGTCGGGCGCCCGCATCCTGGCCGAGGCCATCTACGAACGGCGGCTGGAGAACCTCATGATCTTCTCCCCGGATGCCGGGGGGGTGTTCCGGGCGCGGCAGATGGCCAAGATCCTGGGGGTGCCCCTGGGCTTCGTCGACAAGCGGCGGCCGGAACCCAATGTGTCCGAGGTGGTGAACGTCATCGGCAAGGTGCGGGATAAAACGGTGGTGATCGTGGACGACATGATCGACACCGGCGGCACGGTGGCCAAGGCCGCCCAGGCCATCATGGACCTGGGGGCGCGGGCGGTGTATGCCGCCTCCACCCATCCCGTCTTTTCCGGACGGGCGCGGGAGGTGCTGAGCGAGGCCCCCCTGTCCGAGATCCTGGTGACCGACACCATTCCCCAGCCGTCGCCGCCGGCCCGCACCCGCATCATCTCCGTCGCCCCCCTGCTGGCCGAGGCCATCATGCGCGTGCATGAGGACCTCTCGGTCTCCAAGCTGTTCGAATGAGCGGCCCGGGTCCGGCTCCCATCCGCCTGGTGGTGGGGCTCGGCAACCCCGGTCCCCAGTACCGCTTGACCCGGCACAACCTCGGCTTTCGGGTGCTGGACCGCTTGGCGGAGCGGCAGGGACTGGTCTTCCGTCTCACCCGGCGGGGGGAGGAGGCGGAATGGGCTGTGCCCGGCAACGGGCGGGTGCTGCTGTTGAAGCCTCACACCTTCATGAACCTGAGCGGCCAGGCGGTGGGCCCCCTGGTGCGCCGCCACGGCTGGCCGCCGGCGGCGGTGCTGGTGGTGGTGGACGACCTGGCCCTGGCGCCCGGGCAGATCCGGCTGCGGGCGGGCGGTTCGGCCGGCGGCCACAACGGGCTCAAGTCCCTGATTGAGGCCCTGGGTACCGAAGAGTTCCCCCGTCTGCGCATCGGCATCGGGCACCCTCAGGGACGCATGCCGGTCATCGACTGGGTGCTGGGGGTGCCCTGGGGGGAGGACCGGGCGCGGCTGGAGGCGGCGGTGGACACCGCGGCCGAAGCGGTGGAAACGGTGTTGACCCGGGGCTGGGACCAGGCTGCCACCCGCTACAACGCCACCTCCCTCCTGCCCGGGGGCGGCCGGGCGGGCGGCGGTGATGGGGGAGGCGTATGACCGAGATCCCGAGTCTGGCCGGCTTGTTGGACCTGTGGGCAGCATATCCCGCCTACCGCACCTTCCGGGAGGAGCTCCTGGCCCGGGGCCGGGGGGAGGCCTCGGGCCTGTCCGGGTCCCTGCCGGCATTCCTCACCGCCGCCCTGGCCCGGGACCTGGCACTGCCGGTCCTGGTGGTGACCGCCGGTTCCCAGGAGGCCCGCCGCTGGCAAGCCCAGCTGGAGGTGCTGCTGCCCGGCCGTCCCTGCTTCTTCTTCCCGCCCCGCCCGCCTGCTTGGGGGGAGGTCAGCGCCGAGAGCGGGGAATGGGCCGCCATGCGCCTGGCGGCTCTGGACGCGGTGGCAGGGGCCGGGTCCGCCATTCTGGTGGCACCCGTGCAGGCCGCCCGGGAGCTGTTGCTGCCGGCCGGGGCCCCCGCGCTGGAGCTGACGGCAGGGCAGGAGGTGGAGCCGCAGGTGGTGGCGGCGCGCCTGGATGCGCTCGGCTACCGGACGGCGCCGGCAGTGGAGGCGCCCGGCCAGATGAGCCGCCGGGGCGGCATCCTCGATGTTTGGCCGCCGGGGGCGGATCCGGTGCGCATTGAATGGTGGGACGTGGTGATCGAGTCCCTGCGCCGCTTCGATCCGGTCACTCAGACCAGCGTGGAGCGGGTGGACCGGGTGCGGGTGGCCCCGGCCCGGGAGGCGGTGCTGGAGGGGGAGCGCCTGGAGGCGGTGCGCCGGCGGATTGCCGGGGAGCTGGACACCGCGCGGACCGCGCTGCTGGCCACCGGCCGGCGCAGCCAGGCTGAGGCCCTGGAGGAGCGGTACAGCCGGGTGCTGCGGGAGCTGGAGGAAGGGAACCTGGCCGGGGCCGCCGCCCAGCGCCTGGCTGCGGCCTGCGGTCCGGGGGTGGTCCTTTCCCGGCGTTTCCGGGAGCCCCCGCTGGTCGTCTACGATGACTGGCCCCGCATCGCGGAGGCGGTGCGGGGGCAGGCGGCCCTGGAGCGGGAAGAGGCGGCGGCCCGCCTGGAGCGGGGGGAGATCCTGCCCGTGGAGGCGGAGACCAGCCTGGGGGACCCCGAGGCCTGGGCGGAGGCCCTGGACGGGCGGGCGCGCCTGTACCTGTCCCTGCTGCCCCATGCCCGCACCCAGGGCGGGGCGGTGCTGGCCCTGGCCGGCCGCCCGGCCCCCCGCGTGCATGGGCAGCCCGACCGCTTTGCAGCCGAGGTGGGCCGCCTGCGCAAGGCCCGGCAGCGGGTGGTGCTGGCGGTACGGGACCCGGAACAGGCGCAGGTGCTGGGCCGCGAGCTGCTGGACCGGGGCATCAACCCGCGCCCGGGACTGGGGGTGCCGGGCGAAGTGGGATTCCTGCTGGGGCTCCTGGGCGAGGGCTTCTGGCTGCCGGAACTGGGGCTGGTGGTGCTGGCTCAGGGGGAGATCAGCGGCCGGGAGGTGCAGCCCCTTCCGGCCGCCCGCCGGCGGCCGGGGGGGCCGGCGGTCAAGTTGACCGACCTCAAGCCCGGGGACTACGTGGTGCACGTCACCCATGGCATCGGCCGGTTCCTGGGCCTGGCCACCCTGGAGGTGGACGGACGCCACAAGGAGTATCTGCACATCGCCTACGCCGGGCAGGACACCCTGTACGTGCCGGTGGAGCAGGTGGGGCTGGTCCAGAAGTATGTGGGGGTGGAGGGGCAGGAGCCTCGCCTCTCCCGCATGGGCGGCGGGGAATGGGCCCGGGTCAAGGAGCGGGTGCGGCGGTCGGTGCGGGAACTGGCGGAGGAGCTGATCCGCCTGTACGCCCGCCGTCAGACCGAGGCCGGCTTCGCCTTTCCGCCGGACACCCCCTGGCAGGCGGACTTCGAGGCGGCCTTCCCCTATGAGGAGACCCCCGACCAGCTCTCGGCCTTGCGGGCCATCAAGGCCGACATGGAGGCGCCGCGGCCCATGGACCGCCTGCTCTGCGGCGACGTAGGCTACGGCAAGACCGAAGTGGCCCTGCGGGCTGCGTTCAAGGCGGTGCTGGCGGGGAAGCAGGTGGCCTTCCTGGTGCCCACCACCCTGCTGGCCGAGCAGCACTACGCCACCGCCAAGAGCCGCCTGGCCGGCTACCCGGTGACGGTGGAGGCGCTCAGCCGCCTGCGCAGCCCGCGCGAACAGCGCCGCATCCTGGAGGGGCTGGCCTCCGGCCGGGTGGACCTGGTCATCGGGACCCACCGCCTGCTGGCCAAGGACGTGCGCTTCCGGGACCTGGGGCTGTTGATCGTGGACGAGGAGCACCGTTTCGGGGTGGCGCACAAGGAGCGCATCAAGGCCTTGAAGGCTAACGTGGACGTGCTGACCCTGAGCGCCACCCCCATCCCCCGCACCCTGCATATGGCCCTGGTCGGCATCCGGGATATGAGCGTAATCGAAACCCCGCCCGAGGACCGTCTGCCGGTGGAAACGGTGGTGCTGCCCTACCAGGACGAGGTGGTGCGGGAGGCCATCCGGCGGGAGGTGGACCGCGGCGGGCAGGTGTTCTACGTCCACAACCGCATCCATGCCATCGACCGCATCGTGGCGCGCCTGGAGCGCCTGCTGCCCGGCCTGCGCATCGGGGTGGTGCACGGCCAGGTGGGGGAGGACCAGATGGAGGAGGTGATGGCACGGTTTGTGGCCCACGAATACGACGTGCTGGTGGCTACCGCCATCATCGAGTCCGGCCTGGACATCCCCAACGCCAACACCTTGATCGTGGAGGACGCTGATCAGCTGGGGCTGGCGCAGCTCTACCAGCTGCGCGGGCGGGTGGGGCGTTCGGCGCGGCTGGCGTACGCCTTCTTCACCTACCGGCCGGAACGGGTGCTCACCCCCGCCGCCCAGCGGCGGCTGGAGACCATCCGCGAGTTCACCGAACTGGGGTCCGGGTATCAGATTGCCCTGCGGGACCTTGAGATCCGGGGTGCCGGCAACCTCTTGGGGGCGGAGCAGCATGGCCATATCGCGGCGGTGGGCTTTGACCTCTACACCGAGCTGCTGGCGGAGGCGGTGCGGGAGCTCAAGGGGGAGGCGGCCCCCGCCCCGGTGCCGGATCCGCAGCTCGACCTGACCGTGGAGGCCTACCTGCCCGAAGGGTATATCCCGGAGGTGGGGCAGAAGATCGGGTGGTACAAGCGCCTGGCCCAGCTGCAGACCCCGGAGGAGGTGGATCAGGTGGCGGCGGAGCTGGCCGACCGCTACGGGCCCCTCCCGCCGCCGGCGCACCGCCTGCTGCAGGTGGCCCGCATCCGCACGCTGGCGCGGGCGTTGCGGCTGGCAGCGGTGAGCGAACGGCCGGACCGGGTGGTGCTGAAGGCCACCCCCCAGTCCCCGCTGCAGCCCGACGCCTTGCGCCAGCTGGGTCAGGTTTTCAGCGGCCGGCTGCTGCCGGGCCGGGCCGATCAGGCGGAGCTGGCCATCCGGCTCAGCCGGCCGGCGCGCCCCGGGGAAGCGGCGGACGTGGCCGAAACGGCATTGGATATCCTGAAAGGAGTGTGGGCGGGTGCCCTATCACAAGGATAAACGCGCGGGCAGGCGGTCCGGGCGGGGACGGCGTGCCGTCGGCTGGCTGGCGGCCCTGACGGCGGGAGCCGGTCTTCTGGCCGGGTGCGGGCACGCCCCGTCGGCGGCGGCCCGGCCGCTGGCGGTGGTAAACGGGCGGCCGGTCACCGCCGCCGACTGGCACACCTTCCTGGCGGCCACCGAGGTGCTGCAGGGAACCCCTATCCAGGTCACTGCCCAGGTCCAGCAGGCGGGGGTGCAGGATCTGGTGCAGGACGACCTGGTGACGCAGTGGGCCCTGGCCCATCATTGGACCACCGAAGCCGCCGCCAGCCGGCAGGCGGAGCAGGTGCTCAACCAGGATATCGCGCCCGGGCTGGGCGGGGCTAAGGCCCTCAAGGCCTCCCTGGCCCGCTTCCATCTCAGCCCGGCGGCCTTCCGGCAATACGTCACCCAGCAGATCATCGTCCAGGAGGTCTACAACCGCGTCACGGCCCCGGTGCCGGCGGCCACCGCCGCCCAGGCCGCCGCCTACTACCACCAGCATCCCGGGCAATTCATACAGCCGCCGGAAATCGAGGTCCGCCACATCCTGGTCAAGACCAAGGCTGAGGCCGAGAAACTCCTGAACCAGATCCGGCACGGGGCCAGCTTTTCGGCGCTGGCCCGGCGCTACTCCCTGGACAAGGCCAGTGCTGTGCACGGGGGGGAGCTAGGCTGGGTGCTGCGGGGCCCGCAGTCGGGCCTGGTGCCCCACTTCTACGAGGTGATGGACCAGCTCCAGCCGGGCCAGTACGGTATAGCCCATACCAGATATGGCTACCATATCATCGAAGTTCAAGCCGTCAGGGCGGGGCAGGTCATGCCGTTGAATGCGGTTGAGGCGCAGGTGGAGCAGCAGCTCACGCAAACGGCCCGCGATAACGCCTACAATGCGTTTGTCGCCCGCATCCGTCAGCAGAGCCATGTCACCATCACGGGCTCCTCCACCGCCTCCCGGAGCAAGGGGTAACCGGGGACCCGTCCCCTCCGGCCCCGGGTTCTGCGGGCGGGGAGCCGCTCCCCGCCCGGAGGGCCGGGCATAGGCCGCCGGGGCCGTCAATATACTGGCGGCAAGAGGGAAGGGAGGGTCTGCCAGGTGAAGGCAACCGGGATCGTGCGCCGCATCGATGACCTGGGCCGGGTGGTCATCCCGAAGGAAATCCGCCGCACCCTGCGCATCCGCGAAGGGGATCCGCTGGAGATCTTCGTCGACCGCGACGGGGAGGTCATCCTCAAAAAATACTCCCCCATCGGGGAACTCGGCGATTTTGCCAAGGAATACGCGGATTCTCTCTACGAGGCGGTGGGGCACATCACCCTCATCGCGGATCGGGATGCGGTCATCGCGGTGGCCGGGGCGGCCAAAAAGGAGTTCCTGAACAAGCCGGTGGGGGCGTTGATGGAAAAGGCCATGGAGGAGCGCAAGACCCTGACCTACAACCGCAACGACCACCGGCCTAAGGGCTCCCTGGTGGGGGACGAGGAGGAGGACAAGTTTACGGCCGAGGTGATCGCCCCTATCATTGCCGAGGGCGACCCCATCGGGGCGGTGGTGCTGTGCAGCCGGGAGCCGGATGCGCGCATGGGGGAGATGGAGATCAAGCTGGCGGAAACGGCGGCGGGCTTCCTGGCCAAACAGATGGAACAGTAAGTCTTTCCGCGCCCCTGGAGGAGAGACCGGAACATACCCCCAAGCTCCGGCCTGCGGCAACAGGCCGGGATGGAAGTCCGCAACGACCGGGACGCCGGGCCGTTGCGGTTTTTTAGTACCCCGGTGCGCCCTGGGGCAAGGGAGGACTCCCCTGACGGGCCAGGGCGGGCAGGGAGAACGTATCCGGTGCCAGCGGGCTGGCAGGCGTCCCGAAGCTGAGCCCCGCCGAGACCACCCGCCACCCGTCCGGGCCGGGTACCAGCTGCAGGTCGGCCTGCCCCCGGATGCGGACCGTCAGCAGGTCCGGCCGCCCCCGGACCCGGAGCTCCCGCACCCACACGAAAGCGGCGTCGAGGCTGGCCCCCCCGGTGGTAAACTGCAGCCCCTGCAGCCGGAAGGCCTCCAGGCGGCCCCCGCGCAGGGTGAGCGGTCCCGCCGCCGCGGCGGCGGCCTGCCGTTGCAGGTAGGTCCCCAGCTGGGCCGCCTGGCTGCCCGGAACCGCCCAGCGGGCCGGCGAGCCCGGCCCCAGGGCCGCCAGCCACGCCAGAGCGGCCCGGGCCCCGGTTACGACCGGGGCCCGGCGGCCGGCCCGCCACGCCAGGCCCGCAGCCGCTGCCAACGCCCCGGCCAGGAACAGGCCCGCCCAGGCCGCCCGCCGGCGGCGGGCCCCCGAACCCGCGGCCGGCTGCCCTTGCGCCGCCCCGGTCATCCTCCGGCCCCCCTTCACCCCTTCATCATACGCAGTCGCGAGCGGCTTACAACCGCTCGGGGGTGCGGCCGGGGCCGGGGACGGCTAAGATGGAGGCCGGGCGGCAGGCCGCCGCCTGAAGGGACAAGGAAGCAGAGGTGGCAGGGCGCGTGACAACAGAACGGCGGGCAGGATCCCGGGCCTGGTTTGAGCGGGCGCAGGCGGTGATCGCCGGCGGGGTGAGCTCGCCCGCCCGCAGTTTCAAGGCGGTGGGGGGCGACCCCCCGGTGGTCATGGCCCGGGCCCGGGGGGCTTACCTGGAGGACGTGGACGGCAACCGCTACATCGACTACCTGGCGGCCTTTGCGCCCCTGGTGCTGGGGCACGGCCACCCGCGGGTGCTGGAGGCGGTGCACCGTCAGCTGGACGCGGGTACCCTCTACGGGACCCCGGCCCCGGCGGAGATTGAGCTGGCCGAGGAGCTGGTGCGGGTGATTCCCGGGCTCGACCAGCTGCGCTTCGTCACCACCGGCACCGAGGCGGTGATGTCCGCCCTGCGCCTGGCCCGGGCCGCCACCGGCCGCCGGCGCCTCATCAAATTTGCCGGGACGTATCATGGGCACAGCGACGCCATGCTGGTGGAGGCGGGCTCCGGGGCGGCCACCGCCGGACCCGCCATCGGGGGTGGCATTCCCCCGGCCGTGCAGGCGGACGTGATCACCCTGCCCTTCAACGACCCTGAGGCGCTGCGGGCGGTGATGGCGCGCGAAGGGCGCGAGGTGGCGGCGATCATTACCGAGCCGGTGGTGGGCAACATGGGCATCGTCCCGCCGCAGCCGGGCTACCTGGAGACCATGCGGTCCCTGGCCGATCAGTACGGGGCCCTGCTCATCTTCGATGAGGTCATCACCGCCTTCCGTTTCCGCTACGGGGTGGTGGCGGAGAGCCTGGGGGTGGTGCCCGACCTTTACTGCCTGGGCAAGACCATCGGGGGCGGCCTGGCCGCCGGCGCCTACGGCGGGCGCCGGGACCTGATGCGCCTGCTGTCCCCCCAGGGCCCGGTCTTTCAGGCCGGCACGCTGGCCGGCAATCCTCTTTCCTCGGCCGCCGGGCTGGCCACCCTGGCGGTGCTGCGGGATGAGAACCCCTATCCCCGTATGGAGGCGCTGGCGGCAGAGCTGGAAACGGGGCTGCGCGCGCTGGCGGAACGGGTCCGGGTTCCGCTCACCATCAACCGGGTGGGGTCGGCCTTCACCGTCTACTTCGGGCGGACGGCACCGGTCACCAACTTCCGGGAGGCGGCCGCAGCCGATGCGGACCGCTTTGCCCGCTTCCACCGCGCCATGTTGGACGAAGGGGTCTACCTCGCTCCCAGCCGCTTTGAGGCCTGGTTCGTCTCCGCCCAGCACCAGCCGGAGGACATCCGCCGCACCCTGGCGGCGGCGGAGCGGGCCCTGGCCGCGTTGCCCTGAAGCCGGCCCGTCCTCTTTGCGCCCCGGCCTGCATAGGTTCCGCCAGCAGCATTCGACGGGGAGGCCATGCAGGTGGGCGGAAGCGTGTGGTCGGGAGCCCTGTGGCTGTCGCTGGGATCCCTGGTATCTCGCCTGTTAGGCGCGGTGTACCGCATCTTCCTGCCCCGGATCCTGGGAGACTACGGGGTGGGCCTCTTTCAGATGGCCTACCCGCTCTATGCGGTCCTGCTGGCGCTGTCCATCAACGGGGTGCCGGTGGCGCTGGCGAAGGCCACCGCCGCGCAGCGGGCCGCCGGCCGGGCAGCGGAGGCCGACCGGCTGGCGGCGTGGACCTTTCGCATCCTGCTGGGTGTCGGCAGTCTCCTGGCGGCGGTGGTGGGTCTAGGGGCGCCCTGGCTGGCCCGGGTTGTCTTCCGGGAACCGGCGGCTGCCTGGTCGATCCGCGCCCTGGCCCCGGCCCTCGCCTTTGTGGCCGGGGAGGCGGCCCTGCGCGGGGCGTTCCTGGGCCAGCGCCGGACGGGGCCCGCTGCCGCCTCCCAGGTCCTGGAGCAGCTGGTGCGGGTGGCGGTGATGTTCCCCCTGGCGCTGGCCCTCCTGCCACGGGGCGTGCACTGGGCGGCGGCGGGGGCGACCGCCGGGGCGCCTGCGGGGGCCCTGGCCGGCACCCTACTACTGCTGATCCTGAACCGGCGTCGCGGTCCCCGTCCCCGGGGCCCCTGGCCGCGGGCGGCGCTGCTTCGCTTGGCGGCGGATGCCGCCCCCATGTCCCTGTCCGGCCTCCTCTTCCCCCTTCTCATGCTGGCGGACTCGGTCGTGGTGCCGGCCCGGCTGGCGGCCGCCGGCCTCGGCCTGCGGCAGGCCACCGCCGCTTACGGCCGCCTGTCCGGGGAGGCCATGCCCCTCGTCAACCTGACCCTGATTGCAGGGGCGGCCCTGGCTGCCTCCCTGGTGCCCGAGGTGGCGCAGGCGGTGGCGCGGGGGGAAGGGGGACGGGCGGAGGAGCGGGTGCAGCAGGTGGTGACCTTGGTGTGGGCGGCTGCCCTCCCCATGAGCGGCGGGCTGATGGTGCTGGCCCCTGCCCTGACCCGCCTTCTGTACGGGGGTGCCGGTGCGGCCCCGGCCCTGCGGGTACTGGCCGCCGGCGTCGGCTTCCTGTCCCTGCAGCAGGTGCTGGCGGCGGCGCTGCAGGCAGCCGGCCGGGGCTGGGCGCCGGTCGCCAACCTGGTCTGGGGGGCGCTGCTGAAGCTGGCGCTCAGCTGGGCCCTTACCCCCTGGCTGGGGATCCGGGGTGCAGCGGCCGGCACAGTGGCAGCGGCGGTGGTGGCGGCACTGCTGAACTGGCGGGCGTGGCGCCGCCAGTGCCAGCGGCCGTCCGACTGGACCACCCTGCTGGCACCGGCGGCCTGGCCGCTGGCGGCGACGGTGGTGATGGGGACGGCGGTACAGCTCTGGATGGCCGCCGCTCCGGCGGCGGGCGCGACGGCGGGGCTCTGGGCGCTGGGGGCGGTGGCGGTGGGAGCGGCGGTGTACGGCCTGACCCTGGTGGCGGTGGGCCAGGCCGGGGTCCTGGCCCGGATCTGGGCCGGGCGTTAGGTTGGCCATGCCCGCGGTAGTGAGGCCGCTCCCCGGAAGGTGCCGGCCGGCCCCTCATTCCCCGGCGGGCCGGGGCAGCGGCCCCGCCCGGACGAGGGTCCCCGGTGCCCGGGGCCGGGCGGCCCGGATTGGCGGTTTACACGGTCCATCCGCCTGGCGTATATAGTCGGCAGGGGGGCAGGTGTCCGCGGCTTCACGCGCTGCGGGAGTTTACAGCCGGCGCCGCCGGGGGAAAATGAAGGAAATCCCGGCCGGCGGCGGAGGCGGGCGCTGTCCCGGGGGGAGCCCCGCCGGCCGGGGATGCCGGCGCCCGCCGGAATCGCACAACCGCCTGGATGGCTGGAGGAATTTCGCCCTTACTAGCGAATACTGCAGCGATTGCCGGAGAGAGCACGACAGGGGGGGTTGCCTGTGAATAAGGCCGAGCTGATCGCGGACGTGGCCGAGCGTGCGGGGATGAGCAAGAAGGATGCCGAACGGGCGGTCAACGCCATGGTGGAGTCCATCGAACAGGCGTTGACCAACGGGGAGCGGGTATCCCTGGTGGGGTTCGGCACCTTTGAGGTCCGGACCCGGGCGGCGCGGGTGGGCCGCAACCCGCGGACCGGGGCCTCCCTGGAGATTTCGAGCAGCAAGGTCCCCGCCTTCAAGGCCGGCAAGGCCCTGAAGGATTCGGTGGCTGCCCGCTAGCCGGGACTGCTGCCGCCGCCAGGCCGCCTGCGGGCGGCCTGGTTTTTTGCTGCCGGCCGCGCGGCGGGATCCCCGGGCGGTAAGATGGGCCTGGGAGGCGAGACCATGCGCCTGGACAAGTACCTGAAGGTGAGCCGGCTGGTGAAGCGGCGGACGGTAGCCAAGGAATTATGCGACGCGGGCCAGGTCTGGGTGAATGGTCACCTGGCCAAGGCCGCTACCGAGGTGGAGGTGGGGGACCGCATCGAGCTGCACACGCCCCGGGGCCCGGTGACGGTGGAGGTGACGGCGGTGCGGGAGCACGTACCGGCGGTGGAAGCTGATTCCCTGTACCGGCGCCTTTAGGACGTTCTCAAGCCTGTCGGGGGTGGCATAGGCTGCAGTGCGAACATGGAGCCCGCGGGAGGCATCGCACGTGGCCGAAGACAAGCGTCCCCACCAGTTGCGCCTGGTGAGCCGGCAGCTGCTCGAGATTGATGGCGTCACCCACGTAGACAGCTTTGATGACGACACCATCGTCCTGGCCACCGAGATGGGTACCCTGGCCATTCACGGCCACAACCTGCGCATTCAGCACCTGGACCTCGAGCACGGGACCTTCCAGGCAGCGGGCGAATTCAACGGGCTCGACTATAGCCAGCGGCGGCAGGGCAAGCCGCGCACCGGCTGGCAACGGCTGCTGCGCTGACGGCCATGACCACGGCGGCGGCGCTGGCGGTGATGGCGCAGCTGGTCCTGGCCGGTATGGCAGGCGGCCTGCTGCTGACGGTGTGGGAGGCGGCGCGGGGCGTCTGGCGGATGCCGGCGCTGGTGGCTCATGCCCTGGATGCGCTGAGCGGCCTGACGGCGGGACTGGTGGCGGTGGCGGCCCTCGCCTGGGTGGACTGGCTGGTCATCCGGGCCTGGTACCTGGCGGCCGTGGCCGCCGGCTACGCCCTGTGGGTCGCGGCCGGCCGGCCCTGGGCCCTGCCGGTGCTGGAGACCGGCTTCCGCTGGCAGGTGCGGCTGACGGCGTGGGCGGGGGCCCCCGTGCGCTGGGCCGTGCGGGGCGTCGCCGCCGGGGGCCGCCGCCTCTCGCGCCTGCTGCGCCGCCGCCCAAAAACCCCGCCCTCCCTGTGACCCCGGGGCAGGGATTCCCGGATTCGCGGCGAAACGTAATAACCGCGTACTCACGCTGTACGAATTTCGTACACAGGTTATGCACAACCTGTGGATAGATGAGGCGGCTATGCGGCTGGAGATCCGGGGATTGGAACGCCTGTCCTTCCGGGAACGGCAGGTGGTGGCCCTCAAGGAAACGGGGGCCAACAATGAGACGGTGGCCCGCCGGCTGGGCCTCTCCCCGGCCACGGTTGCCACCCTCTATACCCGCGCCAAGAGCAAGGGCTACCAGGTGGTCCTGGTGGTGGAGGGCGATCCCTTGGCCCTCTTCCCGGGTGCGGAGGACGGCGGGGACGAGGAGGGGACGGATGGTGAAGCGTAAGCGGCGTTGGCGGGTCCGGTGGTGGCGGCTGGCGGGTATCCTGATCCTGGGGTCTTTTGCGGTGGATAGCGGACGGTCGCTGGCCGCCTGGTGGCGGTTGCAGCAGCAGCAGGCGGTGCTGGAGCGCCGACTGGCGGTGACGCGGGCCCAGACGGCGGCCCTGAACCAGGCCATCCGGGAGGTCCAGAGCCCGGCGGACCTCAAGGCCATGTTGACCGGGCAACGGCCGTTGCCGGTCACGCCCCCCTCCTGGCCGTAGGCCGGCGGAAGCCGGGCAGGGGCCGGTCCTCCATTGACAGGAGTTTTCAGGCCCGCTTATACTTACGGCATAGTCGTATCGAGGGGCAGGGGGCATCCAACCGGGCATGGCGCCTGAAGAAATTGAAGAAGTTGGGGTCGGCAAAATTGTAGAGGGCACCGTGACCGGCATTGCGCCGTTCGGTGCGTTCGTCGCCCTTCCCAACGGCAAGACGGGTCTCGTCCACATCTCGGAGATCGCGGACGTCTATGTGCGCGATATCAAGGACTTTGTGAAGGAAAACGACCGCGTCAAAGTCAAGATCCTTTCGATGGACGAGAACGGCAAGATTGGCCTCTCGATTCGACAGGCCCAACCGGGCGCCAGCGCCACCCGGGAACGGGAGGGCGACCGGCGGGCCCGGCGCGGGCGGAGCGACCGGGGCACCGGCGGCCATGCTTCGTTCGAGGATAAGCTGGCCCGCTTTATGCGGGAAAGCGAGGATCGCCTACATGACCTGCGGCGCAGCACCGATGCCAAGCGCGGAGGGCGCGGCGCAGGACGCTGACGGCAGGCCGGGATGGCGGAACAGGCAGACGCAGGGGACTTAAAATCCTCCGGAGGGGGACCTCCGTGCCGGTTCGAATCCGGCTCCCGGCACCATGGATATGGCAACGGCGGAACGCGGCGGCGCCGCGTTTTTTTGTGTCCGGAGGGGGCTGGGGCGGGCGTGGCGGTGTGGGTGGGCATCGACCTGGACGGCACCCTGCTCGACCATCCCTACTGGCACCTGCACCTGTCGCCCTGGCTGACCCGGACCGCCCGCCGCCATGGTCTGGACCGTACCGCACTGTGGCAGCGGCTGCAGGCCGAGTCCCGCCGCCGGTGGCGGGCGGGCGACTGGCTGGGGGCGATGGACTGGGCGGCCATGGCAGCCGGGCTGGGGCTCCACCTCCCGGATCCGGGGCGGCCGCCGGCGGGGGCGGTGAGCCGGCTGGTGATGCCGGGGGCCGACCGCCTGCTGCTCCACTGGACCGCGCGCGGCCTGCGTCTGGTGCTGGTCTCCAACGGCCTCTGGCGGAACCAGCGCCCGTATCTGGAGGCCCTGGGCTGGCTGGAGGTATTTGCGGGGGTGGTCACCCCCGACCGCACCGGGGTGGCCAAGCCCGACCCGCGCGCCTTTGCGGCGGCGGGGCGGCCCTTGGCCTGGCACCTGGGGGACCAGCTGTATCAGGACGTGCTGGGTGCCCGCCGCGCCGGGGTGCCGGCCATGCAGATCCTGCACCTGGTCCAGGATGCCCCGCTCGATCCCCTGGCCCCGCAGCGGGTGGCGCCGGATCTGACGGTGGAGGACCTCGAGCAGGCCCGGGTGCTGGGGTTATTGCTGGTGGCGCGGGCCGGCGCCGTCCGCCGTCTCAGGGTTCCCTGCCCATGAGGGCGGCGACCGCGGGGGCGAAGGCAGGGGGCCAGGGCAGGCTATGGCCGCTGGCGGCGTCGATGCGTACCACCCGGGTGGTGCCGCGGGTCAGTACCTCCTGGTCGCGGTCGCAGGGCACGATCAAATAGGCGAGGTCGAGGCTGGAGCGGCCCACGCGTTCCGGCCGCACCAGGACGAGCAGCCATTGGCCGTAGAAGGCCGGGCGCACGTATTCCACGAACTGGTTGACAATCACAGTGGAACTGCCCTGACCCCACCAGGAGAAGGTGTTACCGCTTTCATCCCCCAGGCGGCGGGCCATAGCCTCCAGGAAGCGGGTGCGGGCGTCCTCAAAGTAGAGCACATAGCTGGCCTGGCTCACGTGGCGGTTGGCGTCGGTCTCCGCGAAGCGGACCCGCATGGGTACCAGGTAAATCCAGCGATGGCCGTCCCGCTCCAGGTCCACGAAGCCTTCCTCGCGGTCGCAGGGCATCGGACGCCCTCCCCTTCAGGGTGCTGCGGTCCCATCCTCCCAGAGCCGCCAGGCCCCGCGGCCGCCCGGCAGGGGCGGCAGGCCCAGGGCCAGGGCCTCGGCAGGCTCCAGAGGAGGCCGGATGGCATCCAGGGTAGCAAACCAGATCACGCTCGCATAGTGGGCGCCCAGCTCGGCAGGTCCCGGCGCCGGGCCGGCCCCTGTCAAGGGGGCTAGCACGGGCCACAGCCGGCGCAGGAAAGCGGGGGAAAGGTTGCGGAGGAAGAGGACCCGGCCGACGGTCGCGAGGCCGGATAAGGGCCGGCCGGGTGCCCGCAGGTAGACCAGGTCCCCGGGTTGCACCACCCCGTAAGGGGGCCGGCGGTCGGCCGCCCACCACACCAGCGGCTGGCGGCTGCCCGCCTCCAGACGGGCCCGCAGCGCAGGGTCCAGCACCAGCAGATGCCGCATCGCCGCCTCCTTCCGGCGCGCCGGGGCGCCACCCTTAGCATGGCCGGACCATCGGGCCCCGGATGCATGCCCAAATGTCGGCGGCCGGCGGCGTCTCGGCATCGTAAAATGAAGTGCTGGAGTATCGGAGCCGGTATGCGGTTGTGGCATGATGGGGAAGGACGCGGCAGGCCGGCGGTTGCAGGAAAGGGAGAGGGCCCGTGCTGTTAGTGCAGAAGTTCGGCGGCAGTTCATTGGCCACCACCGACCATATCCGGCGGGTGGCAGAACGGGTGGCACGCACGGTGGCGGAAGGTCACCAGGTAGTGGTAGTGGTCTCGGCCATGGGGGACAGCACCGACGACCTTCTGGCCAAGGCGCGGGACCTCAGTACCACCCTGCCTCCGCGGGAGATGGACGCCCTCCTGGCGACGGGGGAGATGCAGAGCATCGCCCTCATGGCCATGGCCCTGGAGACGGCCGGGGTACCGGCGCGCTCTTTCACCGGGCCGCAGGCTGGCATCCGCACCGATGGGCAGCACGGCAACGCCCGCATCACGGGGGTGGAACCCCGACGGCTGCGGCAGGCCCTGGCCCTCGGCCTCACCCCGGTGGTGGCCGGCTTTCAAGGGGAGGGCCCCGACGGCGACATCACCACCCTGGGGCGGGGCGGGTCCGACCTGACCGCGATCGCCCTGGCCGGTGCCCTGGAGGCCGACCGCTGCGAGATCTACTCGGACGTGGCGGGGGTCTTCACCGCTGATCCGCGGGTGGTCCCGGATGCCGCCAAACTGGCCCACCTGCCCTATTCGGACATGCTGGAACTGGCGGCCCAGGGCGCGCAGGTGCTGCAGACTAAGGCAGTCGAATACGCCTGGGACCGCAACGTCACCATCCATGCCCGGTCGACCTTCGAGGAGGAGGACCCCGGGACGGTCATCGACGGCCATCCGTCGGTGACCTTGAGCCCGGTGACGGCCGTGGCGCTCAACACCCACATCGCCAAGATCGGGCTCACCGGGGTGCCCGACGCCCCCGGGGTGGCGGCCCGGCTGTTCGAGGCGCTGGCGGCCAAGGGCATCAACGTGGACCTTATCATCCAGTCCCTGTCCCACGACCAGCTCAACGACATGGCCTTCACGGTGGCGGAGGCTGACACCGACCGGGCGGTGGCGGAAGCAGAGCGGGTGCTGGCGGAACTGCACGGGCGTGCAGTGGTGGTGGACCGCGGGGTGGCCAAGGTGTCGGCGGTGGGCACCGGGATGCTGGGCCGGCCGGGGGTGGCGGCCCGGGTCTTTCGCGCCCTGGCGGATGCGGGTATCAACATTGAGCTCATCGGCACCTCCGAGATCAAGATTTCCTGCCTGATTGCGCGCGAACATGCCCATCGGGCCCTGAAAGCGGTCCATGAGGCCTTCAACCTGGGGGAGGGCGCCATCCAGGTTGAGGAGTAAGCGCTGAGGCCGGCAGTCCCCGCTCCCGCGCGGGGACTGCCGCGTTTTGCGCCGGCGGCGGCGGACCCGCAGTAGAATGAACGCGATGTTTCGTACCGGCAAGGAATCGCGAGGAACATGGATGGACGGGAGGGATTCCGGTGCGGGTACCGGAACCCGCGGTGTGGCGGGGCACCCTGGCGCAGCAGATGGTGCTGGCTTCCTTCTGGTTCAGCCTCAACTTCCAGGGCTCGGCCCTGATGACGATTGTGCTGCCGGAGGCCCTGTTGCGACGGGCCGGTCCGGCTCATACCGCCGACCTGGCCCGCCTGGCGGCGCTGGCTGCGGCGGTGGCGGTGACCGGCCGGCCTTTGGCCGGCTGGCTGTCGGACCGCATCCGGCGCCGGGGCGGCCGGCGCCAGCACATGGTGGCGGCGGGCGCACTCCTGGATACCGGCGGGCTGTATCTGATGGCCGTCACCGGCGGCTTGCGGGACCTGGTAGGGGGCTTCGTGCTGGTGGCGGTGGGATCTAACGTGGCCGAGGCCGCCTATGAGGTGCTGCTGCCGGAATGGGTGCCGGGCGACCAGCGCGGCCAGGCCGCCGGCTATATGGGGGCGGCGGTGCTGCTCGGCACCATCGGGGGCCTGGGCACCGGGGCCCTGCTGCCTGCCGCCGCCGTGCTGCGGCTGATGATGCTGGCGGTGACAGCCGGGGCGGTCACCGTCTGGCTGGGGGTGCGGCCGGGGGCAGCCGTCCCGGCCGCCCCGGCTGCAGCGGGGCGGGGCGGGGTGCCGCGGGACTTTGCCCTCGCGTTTCTGGTCCGCTTCCTCGTCACCTTCGGCCAGGTATTGCTGATGACCTTCATCCTGTACTTTGTGCGGGATGTCCTTCACCTGACCCGGCCGGCCTCGGGAACCGCCGGCATCGCCATCCTGGCCCTGTTGGGGGCGGTGCTGGCCAGCCTGGGCATGGGCCGGTGGTCCGACCGCAGCGGCCGTCCCCTGGTGGTGGCCCTCTCAGGCCTGCCCATGGCGGCAGCGGTGCTCGGCTTCGCCCTCTGGCCGCGGCTGGACGCTATGCTGGGGTTTGCGGTCCTGTACGGCCTGGGGTACGGGGCCTTCCTGTCCACCGGCTGGGCGCTGGCGCTCGATACCCTGCCCCGGGCCGAGCACATGGGCCAGGACCTCGGGTGGTGGGGGACCGCCTCCAACGTGCCGGCGGTGGTGGCGCCGCTGGTGGGAGGCTGGATCCTGGGCCGTTTCCCGCGTCCCGCAACCGGATACCGGGTGCTCTTCCTGCTGGCGGCGGCCAGTTTCCTGACCGCGTCCGGCGCCGCCCTGGCAGTCGGCCGACGGCGGGAGGCCGGGGCGGAACCCCGCCTGCCCTGGGGACGGGCCCTGCTGGCGCGGGCGCTGGCTGCCGCCATCTGGACCTACGCCCGCCTGCGCTACCGCATCCATCTGCAGGGCCGCCTCCCGGCCGGTCCCGGTCCGGTGCTGGTGGTGGCCAATCACCTCCACGATCTGGAAGGTCTGGTCCTGCCGGCCTGGCTGGGCCTGGCCCGCCCCTGGCGCCTTCCCCTGTACCTGGTGGCTTCGCAGCGGCTCTTCGAGCCGGGGTTTTTGGGGGACCGTCTGGGGGGGACCTGGGGGCGGCTGCTGGCGTGGGTCCCCCTGCCCCAGGTGCTGACGGCCCTGGGCGTGCTGCCGGTAGAGAATCAGCTCCATCGCCGCCCGCTGCGGAGTGTGGCCTATGAGGTCTACCAGCGGCACGGCGACCGCCCTCTGGGAACGGTCTTTCTGCCCCGGGCCCTGGACGGGCTCGATCCGGCGGCCCCCCTGCGGGTGCTGTGGGGCGACCGAGCCCGTGCCGCCCGGGCGGAGGTGACCCCAGCTGTGCTGCAGAGCCCCTACCGGGCGGAGGTGATCGCCAGCCTGCGCCCGCGGGTGGAGGCGCAACTGGCCGCCATCACCGCCCGCTTCCGTCAGGGCGGCATCCTGTTCCTGACCCCCGAGGGCCGGATGAGCGCCTCCGGTGCCATTGGCCGGCTGCGCCTGCTGTGGGACCGCTTGGCCCCGTTGGCACGGGCGGTGGTGGGGGTGGCGGTGACCTATGATCCTTGGGCGCCGGGTCCCCTCACCTGCTATTGCCGGCTGATACCCATCCCTGCCGGGGCGGACCTACAACAGCGGCTGGCGGCCGCGCGTCCGGTGGTGCCGAGCCAGGTTTGGGCCCGGGTCTTCCGCCGGCATCCGCAGGGGGTGGCGGACCGGCAGCAGGCCCTGAAGGCGGCGCTGGCCCTGGTGGATCGGCTGCCGCGCAGGGCCCTGGCAGCCCCTCTGTTGCGGGATCCGCAGGCCGCTCTGGTGCGCAGCTGGGAGCAGGCGCGGCGGGCGGGAGCGGTGGTGGCCCGCCCGGGGGGCGGGTTCGGCTGGCGGCCGGTGCAGGACCGCCGCTTCCCTCTGGCCGGCGACCTGGTGGCGTACCTCGACCGCATGCTGGCCGAGAGCGAAGCCGCCTGGGCGGCGGAGGCCGCGGTTCAGTAGATGCCGAGCAGGACCCGGCCGAGGGTGGCCAGGCGCTGACCGATGACGGCGAGGTCGTCGGACAGCTCTAGCACGGTGCCGATGGCCGGTACCCCTTCCTGTTCCGCCAAACGGGTGAGGATGTAGAGGCGGACTTCCGTCTCCTTGCGCAGGATGCCGGGCAGGGCCTGGACCAGGGCGGCGGCCACCCCGGGGTCGCGGGTCGTGAGCGCTTCCAGGAAGCGCCCGTATTGCCGGCGGATGTCCTCCGCGATCTCCCCCATGCCCCGGTCCACATCCGGGGACCAGAACCCGCGCTGGGCCAGCTTGGCCCGGGTGGCGGCGGCCTTGAGCAGGCCGTCGGCCAGGTGTTCCAGGTGGTTGGCCAGATAGAGCAGCCGGATCTGCTCCAGGCGCTCGCTTTCGGCCAGGCCGGCCCGCCGGTGGGCCATGGCGATGAGGAAGACGGCTACAGCGTGATGGAGGAGGTCGACATCCGCCTCCGCCTGGTGGAGGGCACGGGCGGTGCCTTCCGCGGGCTGGTGCAGGTAGCCGAGCCAGGGGGGCAGGATGTCCTGGCCTATGAGGCGGGCCATGCGCTCCACCTCCCGGCGGGCCCGCTCCAGGGCTTCACGGGGGTCGTCGAGGTAGCGCGGATCCAGCAGAGGCGCCACCGGGCGTTGTGTGCGGTCGGGGACCAGCCGGTTTACCGCCGCCGCCAGTCGCCCGGTCCAGGGCAGAAAGAGCAGGGCGTTGAGGAGGTTGAAAAGGGTATGGGCGTCCGCCAGGACGCGGCCGGGGGCGGGGCTGAGGGCCAGGTCCAGGCGTGCGAACCAGGGCAGGGCCAGGACGGCGAGGGCGGCCCCGCCCGCTTTCATGAACACGTAAGCCATGGCCGCCCGGCGAGCGGCGGCGGGACCGCCCAAAAAGGCGGAATAGGTGACGGCCGCGGTGGAGCCCACGTTGGCGCCCAGCACCACCAGGAGGCCGCTGTCGAGGGGCAGCAGATGGTGGAGGCTGAAGGTCACCGCCAGCGCGATGACGGTGGCGGAGTTCTGGATGAGGGCGGTCACCGCCAGTCCGGCCAGGAAGGCGGCGGCCGGCGCGGCGGCCATGGCAGCTAGCCCGCGCCGGAAGGCGGCGGACCCGGCGAGGCCGTGCACCGCGCCGATCATCTCCAGCATGCCGTAGAACAGTAGGCCGAAGCCCAGCACCAGGCGGGCCGCCCCCGGCTGCCGGCGTCCCCGCTCGGCGAAGTGGAGCACCATCCCGGCCAGCAGCAGCAGGGGGGCATAGCGGATCCAGTCGAAGGAGACCAGCTGCACGGTGAGGGTGGTGCCGATGGCGGCGCCCAGCATTACGTCCAGGGTGCGGGCCAGGGTCAGCACGCCGGCGCTGGTGAAGCCCACCGCCATGACGGTGATGGCGCTGGAGGAGCCCGCCAGCACCGTGGTCAGGGTGCCGAGGGCCACTGCGCCCCAGGGCGTGCGGCCCAGGCGCAGCACCAGGGTGCGCAGCCAGCCGCCGGCCAGGCGGCCCACCCCGTCTGCGGTTTCGGTGAGCCCGAAGGAGAAAAGAGCTAGGCCCGCCAGCAGTTCCAGCAACAGGCCACCGGTCATGCCGGGGACGCCCCGGCCGGAGTCGGTCTCATGCGTCTTAGGCTATCCTAAGCGGGCCGGCGCGTCCATCAACGGCGGTTGCCCCCCGCCCGGGGGGCAGGTACAATTTGCGCCCGGAACCTTGCGGAGGAGGGACAGCCATGGCGGGCAGCTGGGAGGGCAAGGTGGTGGTGGTGACGGGCGGCACGCGGGGCATCGGGCTGGCCATCGCCCGGGCCTTCGTGGAGGAAGGAGCGCGGGTGGCCCTGACCTTCCGGCGCCACCGCCAGGCCGCCCGGGAGGCGGTGGAGGCCTTCCGCCGGGCGGGGGCCCTGGTGCGGGCGGAGGCGGTGGACGCCGGGGATCCGGAGGCCATGGCTGCCTTCGTGGCAGCCGTGGCGCAGGACTGGGGCGGGGTGGATGCGGCGGTGCACAACGCCGCTTCGGGGGTGGCCCGGCCGTTGTCGGTGGCGACCCTGCGCCACTGGACCTATACCCTGGGGGCCAACGCCTTCGGGCTGGTGGCCCTGGCCCAGGCCTGCGCGCCCTGGTGGCGCCGGCCGGCAGCGCTGGTGGCCGTCAGCAGCCTGGGCGGCATCCGGGCGTACCCCGACTATGGCCTGGTGGGGGCCTCCAAGGGGGCCCTGGAGTCGCTGGCCCGTCACCTGGCCCGTGAATTGGGACCGGCGGGGGTCCGGGTCAACGTCGTGTCGGCGGGCCCCGTCGACACCGAGGCTCTGTCCCATTACCCCGCCCGCGATACCATGCTGGAGGACTTCGTGACCCGCAGCGCTCTGCACCGGCCGCTCCAGCCTGCGGACGTGGCGGCGGCGGTCCGCTTCCTGGCCGGCCCGGATGCAGCCATGATTACCGGCCACACCCTGGTGGTGGACGGCGGTTATTCGGTCATGGGGTGACGGATGGGGGCCAGGGGATCCAGGGTGCCCGGCCCATAGCGGAAGCCGGCATCCACCGCCAGGGTGGCCCGGCGGTCCCGGAGCAGAAAACGGCCGCGGCCCGCGGCCAGGGGAGGGCCCCCGTTCCATCGGGCCAGGGCCTGGGCCTGCATCAGGCGGCGGCAGGGGCCCTCCGGCAGGGGGCTTTCCACCACCAGCGGGCGGTCCTGCGCCCGGCCCCAGGGGAGGGCGGTCCAGCGCACCGCCAGGCCGGTGGTGATGGGGTAGCGGGCACACCGCAGGGCTACCGCCCAGGCCATGGTCTCATCCAACAGGGCATAGACCAGCCCGTGGCCGGCCTCCGCCCACAGTGGCCCCGCGGCCTGCACGCGCACGCGTCCGGCTTCCGCCTGCCAGATCAGGCCCAAGTGGCCGCAGGTATGGCACCCAGGATCCTGGGGGAGGGCGGCACCCGTCCCGGTTGGTGCGCTCCCCCGCCGGTGCAGGCGCCAGGCCCAGCGGGCCAGGCGGTAGGCGGACCAGCCGCGGGCGCCGGGGGCCAGCAGCAGCCCGCCTCCGGCGGGTCCCCATGGCAGGTGGCCCAGGCCGGGCGTCGTGAGCCGGCTGAGGTCGGCCGCCGCCCATAGGGGCCCGTCCGGTTCCGGCCAGGGCCCCGCCGCCGGTCCCCACCAGATCGGCCGCCCGGTGTGATCGAGCAGGACTACCCGGCCGCCGGCGTCCAGCCCCAGGAAGCGGAAGGCGGGCGGGGTCATGGCGATACCCGGCCCGGCGGCGCCGTACCGGCGGCGCCCAACACCGCCGGCGGGGCCACCCAGTGCAGACACTCGTCGAACGCCGTCACCGCCAGCTGCGGACGCCGGCGGCGGAGCAGGCGGCTGATGCTGGTACCGGGGCCGCACTCGAGGAAGGTCCGGGCCCCGGTGCGGACGAGGGCCCGGAACAGGAGCGGCCACCGCACCTCCCGCACCGGCTGGACGGTGAGGGCTTCCCGGATGGCGGCCCCACTGGTGAGGACGCGACCGTTTACGTCGTCGATCCAGGGCCGGACGGCGTCGGTCCATTCCAGCTCCTCCAGCGCCCGGCGCAGGCAGGGTACCGAGGCGGCCATCAGCGGGCTGTGGGAGGGGATGGGGATGGGCAGGCGGCGGATCCGGCCGCCGTGGCCGGCCACCGCCTGGCTTAAGGGCTCACCGCCTTCCGGCGGACAGGCGACCAGGTGCTCGGCGGTGCCGTAGCGGACCGCCCGGTAGGCCGCCACGCCCCGCCGGGCCAGGTCTTCCAGCACGGCGTTGAGCAGCGGCCGGGGGAGGCCCCAGATGGCGTACATGCCTCCGGCGGCGGCATGGGCGGCCATACAGCGCCCGCGCGCCGCCACCGCTCGCAAGCCGTCGGCGAAACTTAAGGCCCCGGCCGCCACGGCTGCTGCAAACCCGCCCAGGGAGATTCCGGCCACCCAGCGGGGATGGAAGCCCTCGCTGCGGGCGGCCTGGAAGGCGGCCACGCTGGTGGTGAAGATGGCCAGCTGCTGGATGGTGATATCCCCCAGGCGGCTGTCGGGCCCGCTCCAGCACACCTGGCTGAGGGGGAAGTCCAGCCGGGCGTCGGCTTCGGCGTAGATCCGGGCGGCGGCGGGGTAGGCCGCTGCCAGGGTGCGGCCCATGCCCGGGCTCTGGGTGCCTTGGCCGGGAAACAGGCAGGCGAGGGTCATAGCCCGGATCCCTCATAGCGGGCTAGGGCGATGGTGGCATTCTGGCCTCCGAAGCCGAAGGAGTTGGACAGCGCCACCTGCACAGGTCCGGTATAGGCCTGCCCGGCGACGACGCGCAGGGGGCAGGCCGGGTCGGGGATCCGGTGCCCGGTGGTGGGCGGGATGCACCCGCGGGTGAGGGCCTCCACCGTCACCACAGCCTCCACCGCCCCGGCTGCCCCCAGCAGGTGCCCGGTGGCGCCTTTGATGGAGGAGACCAGGGGGCGGGTGCCGACCACGGCGGCGATGGATTCCCATTCGATGCGATCGCCGAGCAGGGTGCCGGTGCCGTGGGCATTGATGTAGTCCACCGCCGCGGGGTCCAGGCCGGCGTCTGCCAGGCAGTCCTCCATGGCGGCCCGTTCACCGTGGCCGTCGGCGGCCGGGGCCACCGGATGGGTGCCGTCGCCGTGGGTGCCGTACCCCAGGACCCGGGCCAGGGGGCGGGCGCCCCGGGCCCGGGCGGTCTCCTCGGCCTCGAAGATGAGGATGCCGGCGCCTTCCCCCATCACCATGCCGCTACGGTGGGCGTCAAAGGGGCGGCAGGCGATTTCGGGGTCCCCGACCGGGGAGACCGCCCGGGTGGCGCTGAGGCCCCCGATCATCTCCGGGACCAGCAGGCTTTCCGCCCCGCCCGTTACCACCACGTCGGCGCGTCCGGCCCGGATCCAGTCCAGCGCCACCCCCAGGGCGTCGGTGCCGGACGCGCAGGCAGTGGAGACGGTCAGGTTGGGCCCTTCGAGGCCGAACCGGATGGCGATGTGGGCGGCGGCCAGGTTGGGGATGAAGGCGGGCACAAAGTGGGGATGCAGCCGCCCGCCCCGTTCCAGGGTGAGGGTTCCCTCCCGTACCGTCTCCAGCCCGCCGGCCGAGTTGCCCAGCACCACCCCCACCCGGCGGGCGGGGACGGCCGCGAAGGGGTCGCCCGCCTGACGCACCGCCTCTTCCGCTGCCACCAGGGCGAAACGGATGAAGCGGTCGGTCTGCCGGACCAGGCGGGGATCCAGCCCGTCCTCGGCCGCCCCATCCGGAACCCGTCCCATGACGACCGGCCGGGGCACGCCCAGCACCCGCTCCGGGGCCAGCGCCGGCCGCCCGGCCAGCAGCCCCGCCCACAGGGCCTCCACCGAGCGTCCGAAGGCGGTGACCGCCCCCATGCCGGTGATCACCACATTGCGCCTGCCCATACCACCCTGCCTCCTTGGACCGGAACCGTTCTAGATGAGTGTACCGGACGGCGGGGGTACCCGCCATCCCTACTTCGACAGGGCCTAGGCCGGCGGTCCGCAAACTGATAAGGTAAACGTACTAGTCCGTACGGAGGGGTAGAGCCATGCGGGTGCAGTGGGGGACGGCGGCAGCGGCGGCGACGGTGCTGGTGCTGGCGGCCGGGGTTCCGGTCCGGGCCCAGGCGGCGGTCACCCGCATCCTGGCGGACCCGGCGGCGGTGGTGACGGCGGCAGCCGCGCAGCCCCGCTCCACCCGCCACGAGGTCACCTTCACCTTCACGGCCGAGGCCCCGGGGCGGGTGCCGGCGGCCGGCGCCGAGGTGCACTTCTATGTGGGGCGGGCCCGCCCGGGGCGGGCACCGGTTCATTGGTACGCCGCCGGTACCCCGGGGGCGGACCGTTACGTGGCCTATGCCGACGCCATTACCGGCCAGGACGGCCGGGCCCGCATCCGCCTCTACGGGGAGCCGGCGGGCACGGAGGTGTGGGTCGGGCTGCGGGTGGGCGGGCTGGACACCTATGACGCCGCAGCCAACCGCATGCTGGCGGCCGCCACCGCCTGGTGGGCCGCCCCCGGGTCCCGCCCCGCCCCCGGCACCGAGGCCCTCCTGGACCCGCTGATGCGGGCGGTGCCGCCGGGGGTGCCGGTGCACTTCAGCCTGGAGGTGCTGGGGCCCCAGGGGCCGGAGGCCGGGGCGCGGGTGCGCTTCGGGGCGGAGGGGACCGCTGTAACCGATAGCCTGGGGCGGGCCCGGCTCACCCTTGCCACCCGGGGGCGGGATGGCACCTATGCCCTGCCGGTGCAAGTGAGCCGGAACGGACAGGCGGCATCGGGTCCCCTGCAGGCGGCCTACGAGGTGAGCCGGGCGGCCCGGGGGACGGTGGGCGGCGGCCTCTTCAGCAATCCCCGCTTCCCGTGGGTGGCAGGGGGCATCCTGCTGGCGGTATTCGCCGGGTTCTGGATCCGGGCCACACGCAAGGAGCCGTAAGGCAAAATGGGGCGGCCGGCCCGCGCAGGGACCGGCCGCCGGCCGTTATTTCTTCTGTTGCGGCACCGGACAGGTGCTGATGCCGAAGAGCCGGTACAGGGCACAGAAGCCGGTCAAGCCGGTCAACAGGCTTACCGCGCCGAGGATGCCGAAGACCCAGGGACCGGCGGGCTTGAGCCAGCCGGCTACCGCCAGGACGATCAATACAATACCGAGCACAACCCGGATGACGCGATCGGTAGTGCCCTCATTGACCCGCATCGCACTTCCCTCCTCCCGCGGCTTCGTTTCCCGCGTGAACCGGGGCGGTTCCCCCCGCTCCGCTAGCTTCCGCTTGGGCTCATCCTAGCCCCGCGCTGGTTCACCGGCAAGCCCCCCACGGAACTACTAAATGTCGTGCCGCTGGGGTGGACTGATCGCCACCATCCGCTCCAGTGGAAGCAGGGCCCGTTGGCGGATATCGTCCGGCACCCGGACCTCATAGCGGTTGTCGCGGAGTGCATCCCGGATCTTCTCCAACGTGATCATCTTCATGAAAGGGCACACCGCCCCTTCATGCGCGGGCAGAAAGGCCTTCCCGGGGTTCTCCTTGCGCAGGCGGTGTAGCAGGCCGAGCTCGGTGGCGACCACGAAGGTGGTGGCGGAGGATTCTCGGGCGTAGCGCAGCATGCCGTCGGTGGAGAGGACGCGGGCGGCCACCTTCCGGGGGGGCAGGGCCAGGGCGCGGGTAGTGCATCCGCATTCCGGGTGCACCAGCAGCTCCGAGCCGGGGTTGCGGGCTACCTCCTCCTCCATCTTCTCCGGCAGGATCGCGGCATGAACGTGGCACTCGCCGGGCCATACGTGCAGGTTGGGCCGTCCGGTCACCCGGGCTACATAGGAGCCCAGGAAGAAGTCGGGGCCGAACAGGACCGGCCGGTCCGGGTCGATGGCCCGCACCACGTCCACCGCGTTGGCCGAGGTGCAGCAATAGTCGGAGAGGGCCTTGACCGCGGCGGAGGTGTTCACGTAGGAGACCACCACCGCGTCGGGGTACTCCGCCTTCCAGGCCAGGAGCTGCTCTGGGGTCATGGCGTCCGCCAGGGTGCAGCCGGCCTCGGGATCGGGGATGAGTACCGTTTTATCCGGGCAGAGAATGGAGGCGGTTTCGGCCATAAAGTAGACCCCGCACATCACCAGGGTGCGGGCGGAGGACTTCTGCGCATAACGGGCCAGGGCTAGGGAATCGCCGGTCGCATCAGCAATGTCCTGGACCGGTCCCAGTTCATAGTTGTGGGCCAGGATGAGGGCATCGCGTTCCCGCTTCAGCTCCTGGATTTCCGCAATCAGCCGGGCCTCTTCGCCGGTGGCCGGCAGGCCGGTTTCAAGGGCCATGGGATTCCTCCTTCTCACGGGTGAAGCCGGGCGGGATACGACGATCAGGCGTCGGGGGCGGGCAATGCTCCCGGGGTCGCGAAGCGCATGCCGGCATTAACCTGATGCACGAGATGCCCCTGCCACCGGGGGCGGGCGACCGGAAAGTCGGTGCGCCAATGACCGCCTCGGCTTTCCGCCCGGGCCCGGGCGGCGCGGGTCAGCAGGCGGGCCAGCTCCACCTCCGGGGCCCGGCCCGCGGTCTCCAGGCGTGCGGCCAAGGCCTCCAGGCCGGCGGCATCCCGTGCCACCCCGGCCCCGGCTTCCAGCGCCTCCCCCAGCCAGGCCGGCGCGGCCGGCAGGGGTGCGGGAGCCGGCCCGGGGTGGAAGCCGGCCGGGAGGGGCCGGGGGACGAGGTCGGCGGCGGCGCGCCGCCCGAACACCACCGCTTCCAGTAGGGAATTGGAGGCCAGGCGGTTGGCGCCGTGGATGCCGCTCACCGCTGCCTCTCCCACGGCCCGCAGCCCGGGCACGGTGGTCTGCCCGCGGGTACCGGCCCAGATTCCGCCCATGGTGAAATGGGCGCCCGGCCGCACCGGCAGCGGATCGCGGGTCAGGTCGAGCCCGTAGGCTGCCACCGCCTCCACCAGGGCGGCGAAGCCGGCGCGGATGCGATGGGGGGGCAGGTGGGCCAGGGTGAGGTACACCTCTTCGCCGGTGGCCTGCCGGTGCCGCCAGATGGTCTGGGCCACCACATCGCGGGGGGCCAGTTCGGCCCCGGGGATGCCGTCCATGATGCGGCGCCCGCGGCGGTCCACCAGGTGCGCCCCCGCTCCCCGCAGGGCTTCCGTCAGGAGGAGCGGCCGGGCCGGCGCCGGGGGATGGAAGATGGTCGGGTGGAACTGCACAAATTCGAGGTCGGCCAGGAGCGCGCCCGCCCGGTAGGCCAGGATCAGGCCCTGCCCGCGGTTGGCGGGGGGATTGGAGCTGGCGGGATAGAGCCCGGCATAGCCGCCGGTGGCCAGCACGGTTTCGCCCGCCAGCACGGGCAGGGGATCCTCGCTGACGCCGGGGGTCACCCAGGCGCCCCACACCCCGCCGGGTCCGGTAATGAGGGCCTCTGCGGTCCCCGGCAGGGGATGGATGCGGGGGTGCGCCCACGCGCGCGGCCACAGGAGCTCCATCAGGGCGCGGCCGGTGAAGCCGTCGGCAGCTTTGAGGATGCGGGCATGGCGGTGGCCGGCCTCCAGGCCCGGCCGCGGGCGGCCGTCGGCATCCCGCACGAAGGCGGGCCACAGGTCCAGAGCGGCCACCGCCTCGCCGGCCTCTTCCGTCAACCGCCGCACGCTGGCGGGGTCGGCGAGCCCGCGCGCGGCCGCCAGGGTGTCCTCCGCGTGTGTGCGCGGGCTGTCCTCCGCGCCCACGGCTGCCGCCATCCCGCCCTGGGCATACCAGCTGCTGGATTCCCGCCGGGGCTCCCGGTAGACCAGGGCGACCTCAAGCCCGCGCGCGGCCGCCACCAGCGCTACGGTCGTGCCGGCCAGGCCGGCCCCCACCACCAGCACATCGAAGTGCTCGCTCATGGCAGGTCCTCCCATTCAGCGGTCACCGGGGCCCAGGGGGCGGAATGGGTGAGGGCGCCCAAGGAGATGGCGTCCACTCCGGTGGCAGCCACCTCGGCCACATTCGCGGGCGAGACCCCGCCGGAGGCCTCCGTAAACACCCGCCCGCCGATGAGGTGCACCGCTTCCTGCAGCTGTGGAGGGGTCATGTTGTCGAGCAGGATGCCATCCGGCCCCGCCTCCAGGGCTTCCGCCACCTGCTCCAGGGAGTCGCACTCCACCTCCACGAACAGGGTGGGGCCGACGGCGGCCCGGGTCCGGCGGACGGCTTCCGCCACCGAGCCCACCGCCGCGATGTGGTTGTCCTTAATGAGGACGGCGGCGTCCAGCCCCATCCGGTGATTCGTCCCTCCGCCTACGCGGACGGCGTATTTCTCGAGCGCCCGCAGACCGGGAGTGGTCTTGCGGGTGTCCAGGATGCGGGTGCCCCAGGGGGCTACTGCCTCCACCACCCGGCGGGTGAAGGTGCTGATGCCGGACAGGTGCTCGATCAGGTTCAGGGCCACCCGCTCCCCGGTCAATAGTGCCCGGGCAGGGCCCTCCAGCCGGGCCAGCTCCGCTCCGGCCGCCACCGGCGTCCCGTCGGTCACCCGGGCGGTCACCGTCACCGTCTCCCCCAGGACGGCAAAGATCAGCGGCAGCGCCGGCAGGCCTGCCACCACCAGGGGCGCCTCCGCCAGCACGCGCAGTCGTCCCCGCTGTTCCGGCGGGATGAGGGCCAAGGTGGTGACGTCCCCGTGGCCGATGTCCTCCCGCAGCGCCTGATCAATCACGGCTTCCCAGATCCAGCGCGCCGGCAGCAAGGGACCACCTCCTTCATCCAGCGTCCGCGGCCGGTCCGGGACGGATACCCAGAGTTTACACCAGTCTTGACAGGTGTGGAAAACCAGTTTGCCCCATTCAATTGCCGATCCCGGTCTGAATCCGGTAGGATGGGGCTTAGGCGACAGTGCCCGGGACGACCCGCCGGCGGTTGGGGCGGGCGGGCCCCGGGCCGGTGCGACAGCCGGGGAATCCGCTGAGGCAGCCGGGCTGCGGCCCGGACAGACGGGCGGTCCGCCGCCGGCCCCGGCCGGGGCGGATGGTCAAAGGAGCGGGCAGAGGCGATGGCACGCTGGCTGGTAATCCTGGCAGGGGGGCGGGGCGAGCGCTTCTGGCCCCTCTCGCGGGCGGTGCAACCCAAACAGTTTCTGGCTTTGGTGGGGAATCAGACCATGTTGCGCCGGACCCGGGAACGGGTGCGGCCGCTGATTGACGATTTTCACACCTTGGTGGTCACCGGGCGGGATTATGTCGGCAAGGTGCGGGAAAACCTGCCGGAACTGCTGCCCTCCCATATCCTGGGGGAGCCGGTGGGCCGCAATACGGCCCCCTCGCTGGCGTGGGCGGCAGCGGTCATCCACCGCAGTGACCCGCGGGCGGTGATGCTGGTGCTGCCGTCCGACCATCTGATTCAACATGAAGCCCCCTTCCGGCGCCTGGTCCGGGAGGCCTTGTGGCAGGCCGAGCAGCGGGGCGGTTTCTATACCTTCGGCATCAAGCCCACCCACCCCGAAACCGGCTACGGGTACATCGAGACCCGGGAGACGGTGGCCCCCGACCGCGGGGAGGGGCCCCGGGTGCTGGCCGCCCGCCGCTTCGTGGAAAAGCCTCCGGCAGACGTGGCGGCCCAGATGGTGGCGTCCGGCCGTTATTTCTGGAATTCCGGCATGTTCGTCTTCCCCGCCGCCGACTTTCTGGAGGCGGTAGGCCGCTACCTGCCGGCGGTGCGGGCGGCGGCCGACCGCCTGGCCGAGGATCCCGGGCAGGCGGAGGACATTTTTCCGGCCTTGCCGGCCATATCGGTAGACCATGGGGTCATGGAACGGGTCCAGCCCCTGTATGTGCTCCCTGCTGACATCGGGTGGGACGACCTGGGCACCTTTGCGGCTCTCGCCCGCCTGCTGCCGCGCAACGATGACCAGAATGCGGCCCGGGGCAAGGCCGTGTTTATCGATTCCCAGAATGTGACCGCGATTAGTGACGGGCCGGTGGTGTCGTTTATCGGGGTCCAGGACCTGGTGGTGGTGGCGACCCCGGACGCGGTGCTGATCCTGCCGCCCGACCGGGCCCAGGATGTGCGGGCGGTGGTGGAGCAGCTGCGGCTGGAAAACGAACACCTCCTGTAAGGCGGATCCCGCCGGCCGGCGTCACGCCAGGACCTTACGACTACAGGAGGGGAATGGCATGCGGCAAGTGATCACGAAGGCGGTCATCCCGGCCGCCGGGCTGGGGACCCGGTTCCTGCCCGCGACCAAGGCGCAGCCCAAGGAGATGCTGCCCCTGATTGATACCCCCACCATTCAGCTGGTGGTGGAGGAGGCGGTGCGCTCCGGTATCGAGGATATCCTGGTGGTCATCGGCCGCGACAAGGGCAGCATCGAGGATCATTTCGACCGCGCCCCCGAACTGGAGGCGTTTTTAGCGGAGCACGGCAAGGAGGACCTGCTGGAGGTGGTGCAGGCGGTCAGCCGGCTGGCGGACCTGCACTTCATCCGGCAGAAGATGCCCCTGGGCCTCGGGCACGCGGTGCTGGCGGCGCGCCGGCATGTGGGCCGGGAGCCGTTTGCGGTCCTGCTGGGGGATGACGTGATGGTGGCCGACCCCCCCGTGCTGCGGCAGCTGATGGCGGCCTGGGAGCCCGGACGGTCGGTGGTGGCCGTGCAGGAGGTCCCTCGCGCCGAGGCCGGCCGGTACGGGATCGTCTTCGGTAACTGGGAAGGCGGGCGGTTGGTGGTGGAGCGGCTGGTGGAGAAGCCCGGCCCGCAGCGGGTGCCGACGCGGCCGCTGGCGGTGATGGGCCGTTATCTGCTGGACCCGGAGGTGTTTGATGCCCTGGCTGGGCTGCGGCCGGGGGCCGGGGGCGAGATCCAGCTGACAGATGCCCTCGACCAGCTGGCGCGGGAGGGAGGCCTGGTGGCGGTGCCCTTCCGCGGCAAACGGTATGACGTAGGGGAGAAGCTGGGCTTTGTGAAGGCGACCATCGAAGCGGCACTGGACCGGCCCGACCTGCGGGAACCCCTCCTCGACTACCTGCGGCAGCTGCTGCAGGAGATGGCGGAGGAGGAGGTGCACTAAGGGGCGGCGAAGGCGGGAGGCTGGCGTCGGATGCCGGCGACGGGTGCCGGCTTTTTTGGCGGGCGGGGTGCCAGGTTTTACGGGCCCTCGCCCGCCGCTTTCTGCTAGGCTGGCGCCAGCACAAGCCGCAGGTGGACAAGGGGGGCGGAGGTGTGGCGCATTCGGTGACACGGGAGGAGCGGCCCTCCACCGGGGAGCCGGGCACGCCCCCGGCAGCGGTGGCGGGGCGCGGACGCCGTTGGGCCGGCACTGCTGCCGCCGGCCTCCTGGGGTGCATCCTGGGACAGGCCCTCTGGTATCACCACGAGGCCCCCTTTGCCTGGATGGCGCTGGTGCTGATCTGGGAACGGGACCGCCGCCGCTTCCTGCCCGTTCTGGCCGCAGCGGCGGCCGGGGCCGCCCTGGCTTCCGGCTGGGGCACCGGGCTGGCCCTGCTGGGCCTGGGGATTGTCCTCATCCCTCTGCTGGGCCGGGTAGGACGGCGGGAGTGGGCGGCCTGGCCGGTCACCGCCGGGGGGGCTGCGGGCCTGTTCCTGGTGGGTCAGCCCTGGAACCGCCTGGCCCTGTTCTGGGCGCTGGTGGCGGGTGCCACCGCCGCCGCCGGCTACGGCTGGACCCGGCGGGAATGGGACCGCCTGCTGACGGGGGATGCCGACGGTATCACCCTGCTGCTGCTGTTGAGCGCGGCCGGCGCGGCGCTGGCCGGGATGGAGGGCTGGCGGGTGGGACTGGTCAGCCCTGCCTTGCTGGTAGGCTCCCTGGTCGTCATCCTGGGAAGCGTGGCCACGGGCCTGGCTGGAGGGGCGGTGACGGGCGGGGTGCTGGGCCTGACCCTGGCCCTGCGCGGGACCGACCCGGCGGGCGGGGTCGGCATCCTGGTGGCGGGCGGCGTGGCCGCGGGCTGGGGCGGGCAGCATCACTGGCGTCTGGCCGGTCCCGGCCTGCTGCTCGGGACCCTGGCCTACGCCGTCCTGCTGCGCTTCCCGCCCCACATCCTCACGCTGGGGGTGTCCCTGGCGCTGGGAGCAGGGCTGTCCGAGGTGCTGCCCCCGGCCTGGGTCGGCCGTTTCCGACGCTGGACGCGTGACCTCACGCAGGGTGCCCTGCCCGAAACCCTGCCCCGCCGCCTGCGTCAGCTGGCGCTGGTGCTGGCGGAGATGGGGCGGGCCTTCCATTATGAGGACGGCGAGGCCGAACGGGAGGGCCGGCTGGTGGAGTACGCCAGCGGGCAGGTCTGCCGGCGCTGCTCCCTGCAGCGGCATTGCTGGGAAGGGGGGTTTTACCGCTCTTACCGCGGCCTGGCCGAGGCCATTGAGGGGGCGCTGGAGGACGGAGGCCGCACCCTCACCCTGGCGGACGTGCCGGGGGAGCCATTCGCGCATTGCATCCATGCCGATGCCCTGCTGGCGCAGGTCAACGCCGTGGTGGGACGGGAATGGGAACGGCGGCGCTACCGCGCACGCATGCGTGAAAGCCGCCAGCTGGCGGAGCGGCAGCTGGCCGGCATCGCCACCCTGGTGGGCGAGATGGCGGAGCGGTGGGCGGCCGACCCCCCGCCCCGCCGGCGGGCCCAGCGGCCCCTGCTCGACTGCGAGGTGGCGGTGGCGCAGCGGCCCCGGCAGGGCAGCAGCATCAGCGGGGACGCCCACCTGGTGCGGGACCTGCCGGGGGACCGGCTGGTGGTCGGGTTGTCGGACGGCATGGGGGTGGGCCCCCGGGCGGCCTGGGAGAGCGGCACCGCCGTCGCCCTGCTCGATCGCCTGCTCCAGGCCGGCTTTTCGCAGGCCATGGCGGTTCGGGCGGTGAACTCCACCCTGCTGTTGCGCTCCCAGGAAGACCATTTTGCCACCCTGGACCTGCTCCTGGTCGACCGCCGCCGGGCCAGCGGGGAGCTGGTCAAGGTGGCGGCCGCCCCCACCTTCCTGCGCCGGGGCAACGCGGTGGAGGTCATCAGCGGCCACACCCCGCCGGTGGGCATCCTGCCGGAGGTGCCGGTGGAGCCCATCTTTCACACCTTTGAGCCGGGCGACCTGGTGGTGATGGTCACCGACGGGGTGCTGGACCCGGACGGGCCCCGGGGCGTCGAGCGCCTGCGCCAGTTCCTGACCACGGCCGACATCGAGGACCCCCGCCTGCTGGCCGAGACCGTGCTCAGCTTCATGCTGGGCCAGGAGGGGGACGGACGCGACGATGCGGCTGTGCTGGTGCTGAGCCTGGTCCGTCACGGCTTCCGCCGGGCGCGCTGGGATAGCGGAGGGCGGCCGCGGGTGCTGGAATGGGAACGAATGGCCCCGGGTCCCGCCCGGGGATGACGGATGTCGGGCCGGCCGCCGGGCCGGCGTTTTTCTGTCACGATGTGTAGTAAAGGGGCCCGGACGCCTGGGAAGGATGGGCCGGGCGGCGGCATCCGGCCGGCAATAAGCCCGAACGGCTGCGGGAATTCGGCCCAAATGGCGCGTTGCCCGGGTGGGGGACTTCTTACACCATTGAGTGTACAGAAGGGAAACACCCGACGGTCGCAAGGACCTGTACGGCCGCCCGGGCGGCGCCGGAGGGAGTGCGCGATGGCGACAGACCACGGGAGGGTCCCGGGGTCGGGGCCCTGGCAGACGGAGGACCTCCGCCTGGCTTTTGAAGCCCGGATCGATCGTGGCGAGAAGGTCGAGACCGGGGATTGGATGCCGGAGGAGTATCGGGACGAGGCGCGGCGGCTGGTGCTGATGCACGCCATGAGCCGGTTGGTGGAGGCCATGGCCGAACGGGAATGGGTAGCGGCGGCCCCCTCGCTGGAGGATCGCATCGCCATGGTGGCGATGGTGCGGGAGAACCTGGGCTACGCGGAGATGGTGCTGCGCCTGGCAGAGGACCTGCTGCCGGAGCCGGTGCCGGAACCGGGGGGCCTGCTGGCGCAGCTGACGGCGGGCCGGGTCCGCTACCAGACGGTGTACGGGCGGCCCCTCACGGGCTGGGCCGACGTAGTGGTGCTGCTGTGGCTGGTCAGCGGCGCGGCGGTTATCCTCCACAGCGGCTTCGTGGGGTCCTCCTATGCCCCTTATGCCCGTGTACTGACCCGCATTGTGCAGAGCGAGGAGTTCCATGCCCAGCAGGGTCAGACCTTGGCCGAACGCTGGCTCAACGCCAGCCTCGTCAACCGCGGCCAGCTGCAGGAGGCCCTCAACCGCTGGTGGGAGGACCTGCTGCTCTTTTTTGGACCGCCGGAACACTGGCCCGGTACCCATCAGCTGCGGGCGCTCCGCTACCGCCTGCGCACCAAGTCCAACGAGGAACTGCGGCAGCGGTACCTGAGCGTCTACGTCCCCCGCCTGCGCAGCCTGGGCCTGCAGCCCCCGGACGCGGACCTGGCCTTCCAGCCGGCAGCGCGGGTGTGGCGTTACACCGCCCCCGACTGGGGGCGTCTGGCCGCGCCCCCGGACCAGGGGCCCGTCCTGCGCCGGCTGGCGTTGCGCCGCATCGGCTACGAAAGTGCCCGCGATCATCTGGCCGGCGTCGGCCCGGCACGTCCCTAGGCAAGGAGGGGGCCGCAATGGCGAACGACCGCTCGCTGGAGTTTCATGCCGCGCTGGTGGACCTCCTCTACCAGATAGCGGACGACCTCCTGGTACTGGGGGTGCGCGACAGCCAGTGGCTAGGCCTGGCTCCCTTCCTGGATGAGGATGTGGCCCTGGCCACCATGGGCCAGAACGAGTTCGGCTATGCGGCCGCTTTCTACCGCCTGCTGGGCGAGCTGGGCGAAAGGGACCCCGACCGTCTCGCCCAGATGCGCGGGGCAGGGGAGCGGCGTAACGCTCGGCTGGTGGAATGGCCCAACGGCCTGGAAGGGGCTCCCCCCTACAACTGGCCCTTGACGGTCGTCCGCCATTACGTGTTCGACGTATTCAACCTGGGCCGCCTGGAGGCGCTGGAGCACTCGGCTTACCGTCCCCTGGCGGAGACCGCTGCCCGCCTGGCCCACGAGCAGTATTACTTCAGCCGCCACTATGAGCAGTGGGTGCGGCGTCTGGCCGCGGACGGGGCGGCTGCCCGGGGGGCATTGGCCCGGGCGGTGGAGGTGCTGCAGCCCCTCCTGGCCGACCTGTTCTCCTGGGGTGAAGGGGCGGAGGCGTTGCGTGACTCCGGGGCAGTGCCCGCCCTGGACCAGCCCCGGCGGCTGTGGGAGCAACGGGTGGGGGCTCTGGCCGCGGCTACGGGCCTGGCCCTGACCGCCCCCGGTCCGGTTGATCCCCTGGCGGACGGCCGTCGGGGCTTCCACACCATCTATCTGGATGAAGTGCTCACGGCACTGAATCGGGTGCCGTTGCCGGCCCGCTAGGCAGGGGTCGGCCAAGACCAGGGGAGGAGGCGAAAACTGTGGGACGGCTCCCGAATCCGCGGCGTAGCGGCCAAGAGGTGGAAAAGGCGGTCTGGCAGGCATTGGAGACGGTCAGCGATCCCGAAATGCCGGGGGTGAGCATTGTGGCCCTCGGCATGGTGGAGTCGGTCCGCTGCCGGGGGACGCGGGTGCGGGTCACCCTGCTGCCCACCTATGCCGCCTGCGCCGGCCAGGCTATCATGCGCCAGCGGGCGATTGCCGCCATCCGCCGCGCCACCAACCTGGAGGACGTTGATGTCAGCTGGTCGCTGGAGGCGTTGTGGTCGGCGGAGAAGGTGACCCCCGAGGGCTGGCGTCATCTCCTCAACCTGGGCATCGGCCAGACCTTGAATACCCCGGCCGAGGGCCAGGACGTCGTGGCCTGCCCCTACTGCGGGTCCACCGACACGGTGCTGCAGAGCCGGTTCGGCCCGGCTGCCTGCCGGTCGGTCTACTATTGCCGTCATTGCCGCAATCCCTTTGAAGGGCTGGTCAACATCACCCGCTTCTTCCCGGCCCCGGCTACCGCCGGCGAGTAGCCCGTTATCGAGAGCATACCCAGCGCATTCCGGCACCCGCCCGTCGCCAGGCGGCGGTTCCGGCCTACGGGCGGATGCCCGCAAGCCGGCTTCCCGCCGCTCCCACAGGGGCAGGCGATCCGGGCCGCCGGCTGCGGTGGGACGGATCCGCCTCCCACGGGCGGGAGCCCTCCTACATCGCCTGGTACACCAGCCGGGGCGGGCCGCGGTTACGGCGGACTCAGCAAGGCGCCCCGCTGAGGCGCCGGTTGCGCGCGGGCGCCGCCACGAGCTGATGCCCGGCGTTGGGCCGGATGTGCACCACCCGGTGGGTTGGCGGCGGGTCCCCGTCCAGGGACGGCTCCCTGCTTGCCGCCGCGCCAGTTTCCCCAGGGCCCGCGGGAGCGGGCCCGGGTTCGGCCCCGCGCTTCCGCGCAGAGCACCGCTACAGCAATGGTCGACCCCCGCTCAGGCCCCCGGCACCGTGACTGTCAGGGTACGCAGCACCACGGCCGGCGGACCGGCCAGGATGTCCTCGGTATCGTAGAGACCCACCGTCAGCTGGTGGGGCCCCGGCGGCAGGGCCAGCCGGAAGCGGGGCGTCGCGTAGACCCCGGCCGGCCGCCCGTCGGCGAAGGCCCAGAGGTAGCCGGTCAGGACGGGCGTTCGCCTGGCCGGACTGCCCGGGAAGCGGAAATGCTCCACCGCGATCCGCACCGTCACCCCGCCGGGCCGGGCCTGCGCGGTGACGGCCTCCAGGCGCGGGGCGGGGTTGACCGTGCGCGGCGCCGGCAGGCTCACCGTAAACCGGCAGCGGGTGCCGGCCTCGGTGAGCGGCCGGCCTCCGATGTCCTCCAACGCCAGTTCCACCGTATGGGAACCCGGGGGGAGGCCGGGCAGTGCCCGGACGGGCCCCCGCACCGGCTCCGGCGGCCCGTTATCCACCCGCAGGACCGCCCGCACCTTCGGGCGGTGCCGGCCGGGATCGACATGGGGCGCCACCAGCAGCACGCTGCCCAGGCGGCAGGTGCCGGCGATCAAGGCCGGTTCGTCCCCCGCCACCGGGGCCGGGACCGGGGATGAATGCCGGGCTCCCCGGCCCGGCGCGGCGCCCAGCCCCGCCAGGGCGCATGCCGCCAGGACCGCGCACCACCTGCGTCGGCCCATGGGTCCGCCTCCTTTCCGGATGCCTCTCCGCTTAGGGTGCCGGACCCCGGACACGCTATGCGGGCAGAGCCCGTCCCCGCATATGGTAGGGCGAGGGATGGGGGGAGGCGGACGTGATGGGCCGCTTCGAAACGACCTTTGCCCCGTTTGTGGCTTTCGGCTCCCGCACCCTGGCCCTGCGGGAGCCGCCGGCGGCGGGGACGGACGTGGCGGTGCTGCAGTCCCTCCTGAACCGGGCGGCCGGCCTGCTGGAGTCCTGCCACAGCCCGGGGCCGGGGGAGGTCGCCGTCACTGGCGTGTATCTGGAGGAAACGGCCGCGGCGGTAGCCTGGTTGCAGGCGTATTTCCGTCTGCCGCCCACCGGGGTGGTGGAGGCGGCCACCTATTTGTGCCTGGGGCAGGCGGTGCGTCTGCCGGCGGTGCGCGGGCCTGTCTTCGGGAGCCGGCCCCTCCGGCCCGGCGACCGGGGGGCGGATGTGGCGGTGCTGCAGAACCGGCTGCACTGCACGCCCGTCCGTGGCCTCCTGACCCTGCCCGCCAGCGGCTTCCTGGATGCAGCCACCTGGAAGGCGCTGACCGCCTTCCTGGGTGAACGGCCGGGGGAGCGGGGTCTGGACGGGGCGGCGTATGACGCCTTATGGACCGGCACCGGAGCCGGCGGGCGGGTCCTGTTCGTGGGCCATGCCGGACTGGATGTGGCCTGGATGCAACACCGCCTGCGGGCGGCGGGCTACTATCCCGGCCCGCTGCACGGGTTCTTCGACCTGGCAACCGAACGGGCGGTACGGGCCCTGCAGGCCACCGAGGGGATCCTGGCCGACGGGGTGGTGGGCCCGGAGACCTACTGGGCGCTGGGCCGGGCGGGAGCGTGACTTGCAGCCCCCGCCGGCGCCTCCTACCATGGATGCCGGAGGGGACGGCGGTGGACAGTCTGGAGGAGGCGGTGGCCGCGTTTGCCGCCCGGCGCGGCCTCTGGCGGCCCGGGGATCGCCTGCTGGTGGCGGTATCGGGCGGCGGCGATTCCATGGCCTTGTGGGCGGTGCTAAGCGCGCTGGCCGGCCCGGAGCAGCTGGCCCTGCTCCCCGTGCACGTCGATCATGGCCTGCGGCCGGGGTCCGCCAGGGAAGCGGAAACCCTGCGCGGCTGGTTCCGCGACCGCTGGGGACGGGAGCTGGAGGTGCTGCGGGCGGCGGTGCAGCCGGCGCCGGGCGAGAGCCTGGAGATGGCGGCCCGGAGGGTCCGCTACGCCCTCCTGCGCACCCGGGCCCGCGCCTGGGGGCCGGATACCCTCATCGCCCTCGGCCACCAGCAGGACGACCAGGCGGAGACGGTGCTGATGCGGGTGCTGACCGGCACCGGGATAACCGGCCTGGCCGCCATGCGTCCGCGGCAGGGCCTGCTGGTGCGGCCGCTCCTGGGGACGGGGCGGGCGACGTTGCGCGACTACCTCCGGCGGCAGGACATCCCCTGGCTCGAGGACCCCACCAACGCCGATCCGGCCATGTTGCGCAACCGCATCCGCCATCAGCTGCTGCCGCTGATCCGCTCCGCGGTCAATCCGGCCGCTGTCCGGGCCCTGGCCGGACTGGCGGATCGGAGTGCGGAGGTCGCCGACTGGCTGGAGATGGAGGCCGCACGCTGGCTGGAGGCCCATGCCCGGCGCCGGGGACCGGACCGGGAACTGGATGCCGGTTTCCGGACCTTGCCCCCGGCCCTGCAGACGGCGGTGCTGTTGCGGCTGGCGCGGGAGCTGGGCCTCACGCTGCAGCAGCCGCAGGTGGAAGGCGCACGGACCGGCGGGGTCAACTGGCCCCGGGGCTGGCGCGTGCAGCCGGGCCCGGACGGGACCCTGCGGGTCCGGGCTCCGGCCCCGCTGCCCTCCTGGGACCGCGAGCCGCCCCGTCCTCTGGCTCCCGGAAGCTGGCCGGCCGACGGCGGCCGCCTGCTCGTGCGGCAGTTGATGCCGGGAGAGGAGCCGGCAACGGGGGAGACGGTGCTGGATCCCGGGCACTGGATGGATTTAGGGTGGCGCTTCTGGCGGCCCGGGGACCGGCTGGCCGCCCCGGGCCTGGGCGGCCACCACAAGAAGCTGCAGGACCTCTTTACCGAGCACCGGATCCCGCCGCCCTTGCGCCGGCGCTGGCCCCTGGTGGTGGCCCGGGAGGCTGGCGGCAGGGAGGTGGTGCTGGCCGTGCCGGGTCTCGCGACGGCGGCCGGCGCGGCACCTGCCCCCGGCTGCGGGCGGCTGGGGGTCCGCTTCCTGCCCCCGTCAGTGTCGGAGGAGCCCCCCGAAGGCTCCCCGGCCGGGCCACGCGTGGTCTAAGCAGGCTCCTCCCTGGACGCCCCCGCCGCCTTCCCGGACGGATGTCCCCACGCCCCCTACGCTGTCGCCCGCCGGTAGCCGCCGCGCTGCCCCGCCCGCACTGGAGCCCAAGCCCCCTTTGCGACACGAGGACTCCACCGGTCTGCCCGCCGGATTCGCGCCGGGCGGACCATGCCGGATACACCTGCTGCCTCGGCAGGCACGCATAGACGCCGCCTGCGCACGGTTATGCTGAACCCCAGCCGGGCGATCGGGTGGACGCCGGCACCGCCGCCGGCCAACCGCGGAGCCGGCCGGGCCCCTCTGCAGCCCCTCCCAGTGAGCTAGCCGGAAACGGCTATCTTTTGTACCACGCTGTGTGGTTTGGGCCCGGCCGGCCGCCGGGCCATCCGGGGCACGGCGGTAGGGCGGCGCACCCCAGATGGACGGCCGGGGACCGCCCAAGTTTGCGCCCAAGGACGCAGCCTGGGCCACGCCCATGGTCCATTGTTCTACAACGTGTCGAGTTCTAACGTGAGAAGCGTCATCAGACAACAAGGTGTCGTGAAGCAAGGGACGGCAGGTGTCCCGGCGCCGGCTGGCGCCGGACGCGGTCCGGACCTCAACCGGCAAGCAAAGGGGGGACGTCCCGTGACGCCGGGTTCCGGCAACTACATCGTGGAAGGACTCTTCCTGCTGACGTTCATCGTTGGGCTTATCCTCCAGGCACGTCATAAGGTCTAGGACCGTCCGGGAAAGGAGAACCTGCCGTGGCTAACTGGACGACGGCCTCACGCAAGCACTTCGCGGAGCTGATGTCGGTGGACACCTGGCTCCCGGAGAAAATGCCGGAGTACGCCCAGGGCTTCATGTACATGCTGGGTTCGCTCACGGCCTCCAGCTTCGTGGTGCTGGTAATTTCGGGCATCATCCTGGCCGCCAACGGGCCGGCCAGCTGGTCCTACAACGGGCTGATGCGCTTCGCGGCCGCGGTGCACTTCTGGGCCGTGCAGGCGTTCTTCTTCTTCATGATGCTGCACCTCTGGCGGGTCTTCTTCACCGGCGCCTGGCGGGGCGGCCGGGGCGGCACCTGGTTCCTGGGTGCTCTGGCGATGTTCATTGCTATCCCCACCGCTTTCACCGGGTACCTGATCAACGGCGACTTCTTCTCGCAGTGGAATGCGGTGCAGGCCAAGGACGGCCTCAACGCCCTGGGCCTCGGCTGGGTCAACCTGCCTAACGCCGGCCAGATGTTCGGCAACCATGTGGTGGTCCTGCCCCTCATCCTGGGCGCCATCATCTTCGCCCACATCGCCCGCGTGCGCCTGAAGAGCGTGGTGCCGCCCTACCCGCTGGAGTCCGAGCAGGGCGTCAAGGTCAAGAAGGAGGCGTAACCGATGGCGGCCGCACGTTACGACGACATGGTCCATGACTACCGGCTGGTGCCCGAGGACTTCGTCAAGCACCTGATGTCCACCCTGGCCATTGTGTCGGTGGTGGTGCTGGTGGCGGCCCTCCTCTTCGGGGTGCCGGAGAAGAAGCCCTTGACCATCAAGGACTACGCCACCGCCAACCCCATCACCTTTGAACAGGTGGCGGTCAACAACCTGAACGGCCAGGGCCGCATCGCCAACTACGGACCGCCGTACAACCACGGCACCGGCAATGTGGAGTCCGGGCTCCAGAAGCTTTCCGGCATTTGGCACCCCATCAACGCCGCTCAGGACTTCATCCTGAAGCCGCTGGCCATGGCGGAGTCGCTGGACCCGGCCATCAAGCCGGCCCTGACCCGGTATGAGCACGCCAGCCACGCCACCCAGCTGATGTGGGCTGACAACTACACCAAGGCCCTGACCAAGGCCCGTTACGTCAACGGCACGGTGGTGGTGCCGCCCGGCAACTACGGTCCGGTGCAGACCCTCATGAACGCCACCCTCAAGCTGGGTCAGAGCGGACTCATGTCCGGCGCCCTCATCCGCAACCCCAACGTGGTGACCCGCTTCAACAACCAGAACTACCTGCTGTTCCTGCAGGGCACCCCGCTGCATCAGGCGGCTGCGCCCCTGCAGATGAAGGGGACCCAGTGGGGCATCATCCACCCGGCGGTGCCCGGCTACCCCGGCCCGTGGTGGATGACCATCCCGACCTGGATTTACCAGTGGCCGTTCGTGGCCAACTCGCCGGCCAACGACGCCATCGCCCTCAGTATCGGGATGCTGGTCTGGTTGCTGCTGGCCCTCATCCCCTGGATCCCGGGCCTCAACAAGCTGCCGCGCTACCTGGGCGTCTACAAGCTCATCTGGGCCGGCTACTACCGGGCCCACCGCTATGAGGGCGCCCTGCCCAAGCAGGGGGTGGGTTCGCGATGAGGAGCGCCTGGTCGCTGGAACGGGTGGTGGCCCTGCTGCGGATGACGCTCGGCAGCGTGCTCGGCATCGTCGGATTCGGCACCCTGAGCCTGGCGTTGATGCCCTTCAACGGCGGCGGGCTGCTGTTAGGGCTGGGGGAGCTGGCGGTAGGCACCTTCCTGGCCCTAGGGGTCCTCTCCCCCCTCCGCCTCCGGAGCGGGCAGAAGCCCCTCTAAAGCGACCCGGTGCAGCAATTCAGGCCCGGCGGTCATCCCGCCGGGCCTGTGGCTGTTAGCGGAGGAAGGGGCTGCCGACGATGCCGGCCGTCCCGGTCCCGGGGGAGCCGGAGGACCTGCCGGCGCCGCCGCCGGAACTGCCGGAGGAGCTTCCGCTGCCGGAGGGTGGGGACTGGGCGGCCAGGCGGGCTACCGCCTCCAGTTTGAACTGCAGCAGCATCTGCCACTTGATACCCGTCTGCAGGACGTGGGTGACGCTTTCCTGGAACTGCACCAGCTGGGCGGGGCTCATCCCGCTTTGATTGGCAACCGCCTGAATCTTTTCCCGTTCCGCATTGAGGAAGGTGGCCAGGGACGCCTCTTCAGGGCGATGGAATCCAGGATATCGGTCAGGGACTCCTGGTAGGTCCGGCTGGGAATGACCGGGGCCCCCATGGTAATCACCTCCACTGGCGGCATATGTGCCCTGCCCGCCCGCGGCCGGCCTTGGGAGTCTCGTCCGCGGTCTCATCCTGCTATCGGGCGAGGGCCGGCCGGCCTCCTTCCGACTATGCTGAACAGTGCCCGGCCCCGGAGCCGGGCGGGATCCTCCGGGGCCGGGCGGGCGTGTACCGGAGGAGGGGATGGCGGCGTGATGCAGCAGTCGGAGGCGGCAGGCGCCTTGCGGGCCGCCTTAGAGGCGGCCCTGGCCCGGGAGGGGGTTGCTTATCTGTGGGGGGAACCGGGTGTAGCCGGGCGGCTGGCGGCGGAGGTGCAGGGACCGCCGCACGGGATGGCCGTCCACGGCGGACTGGAGCAGGAGGCGCGCCCATCTCGGTATCTGGTACCGGCGGGACCCGGGGCCCCGGTCCGCCTGCTCTGGGGGGCGGAACCCCCGGCCCGTCTCCGGTTGCGGGACCCGGGCTGGCCGGCCGCGGGACCGCCCCCGGCCTTCGGCCTGCCCCTACCGGAAACCGCCGCGGTGGCCGCCTGGCTGGCCGCCTGGGGCAAGCCGGAGGGGACCGGCCCCGCCCCGGAATGGTGGGCGCTGACGGGCGGACATCCCCAGGCCCTGGAGCGTCTGGCGGCGGCCGCGACCCATTGGCGGCGGGTGGCGGTTCCCCGGCATCCGCGGTTGGGGCGGGTGGACCCGGCCATGCGCATCGGATTCCTGGTGGAGCACCTGTTGCACCCCGGTTCCCGTCGTCTGGCCTGGCGGCCGGGCGGTCGCGATCCCCTGGACCAGGCGCTAGCAGCCCTGTTGTGGCTGCCGGCGGTGGATGGGCCCGGCCTGGCGGGGTTGATCGGCAGCCGGACGGCTGCCGAGGCCTGGCGGGAGCTGGAGGCGCTGCCGGTGGTCCAGCGGTATGGTGCCGGGGCGGTGGGGCTCCGGGCCGGCTTCCGGCGCCAAGTGCTGCCCTACGCCTTCCGCGTCCGGCCCTGGACCTTGGAGCGGTTGCGCCGCCGGGCCTTGGCCTTCTGCCTGGCCCAGCTGGAGGAGGGGCCGGCCGCTTCCGTGGCGCGTTGGTGCCTGGCGCTGGCTGCGGCCGAGGCGGCTTTTGGCGGTCCCGCGGGGTTGCGGGCCGGGCGGGGCGGTCCCCTTTCCGTCCCCGGCGGGGAGGGGCTGGCCTGGCTGGCACCCGGCTGGCAGCCGGGGTTGGAAGGACTCCTGGTCCGGCGCTGTCCCCGGCACCTCTGGGTGCTGCGGGAGGCGCCGGGGGCGGTGGCCGCGTGGGCAGCTGGCGGCGGCCGCGGCCGGACCTTTACCGTGCGGGCCTGGGTATTGGCCCGCCCGGAACCGGCTCTGCTCTGGCACCTTGGCCTGACCCTGGCTCGGGCCTGGCTGGACCGGGAGGGCGTGTGGAGCCCGGCCGGCCCTGAGGAGGGGGATCCGCTGCAGGCAGTCTGGGGACGGCTGGGGTTCCGGCCTGAACGGCGGGGCTGGGCCATCGACCTCAGCGGGCCCCGACGCCTGGCCTGGCTGCGGGCGCTGGCGCCGGTCCCGGCGCCGGACCGGGAGGAAGGGGCGTGGGCGGAGCTGGGGCGGCAGGCCCTGGCCTGGCTGCGGGACCCGGCGGCGGACGGGGCGGAGCTGGGGCGGATGCTGGCCGGGGTGGCGCCACCGGCCCTGGTACGGGCCTGGGTGCGGGATACCTGGACCGCCCCCGACTGGGACGCCGACCCCGAGGGGCACCGCATGCTGCTGGCGTATGACCTGGAAGGCCTGGGCCCGCACCGGGAACTGGCCCGCACCCTGCACTGGTCCCGGGCCAGTTATTACCGGCGGCGCCGGCAGGCCCTGGCCCGGCTGGGCCGGGCATTGCTGCTGGCCGGCCCGTGAGGGCGGGATCCGGCCTTTCCCTGCCCTATGGTATAACCTACAGTAGAGGTACCATCGGTCCCGGCAGGGGCCGGAGTGGGGAAGGGGAGAACCCGCGTGACGAAGCGGTGGGTGCGGGCAGTCGTCAGTTTCGGGCTCTTGGCGCTGTTTATTGCAACCCTGGTAGTCCTCATGGGCGGACAGCGGGGTACGGGCCCGGCACGGGAGTCCTACAGTCAGCTCCTGCGGCTGGCCTCTGCCCACCAGGTGGCCAAGGCCACGCTGGACACCAGCAACAACCAGGTGCAGGCCGTCACCGTGGACGGCAAGGCCTTTGTCACCACCTTTCCGCCGGGCACTGAGCCTGCACTGGCCAACACCCTGACCAACGATAAGGTGACGGTGACGGTGCAGCCGCCCGCCACCAGTTCCTTCTGGATCGGTTTCCTGTCCAGCTGGTTCCCCTTCCTGGTGCTGTTCGTGTTCCTGTACTACATCATGAGCCAGAGCCAGACCGGGGGCGGGCGGGTACTACAGTTCGGCAAGACCCGGGCCCGTCTGCAGACCGATGACCGCCGCCGGGTCACCTTCGACGATGTGGCGGCCCTGGACGAGGAGAAGCAGGAACTCAACGAGATTGTGGACTTCCTGCGTTATCCCAAGAAGTACCTGGAACTGGGCGCCCGCATCCCCAAGGGGGTGCTGCTCTTCGGGCCGCCCGGGACCGGCAAGACCCTGTTGGCGCGGGCGGTAGCCGGGGAGGCCGGGGTCCCCTTCTTCTCGGACAGCGGGTCGGACTTTGTGGAGATGTTCGTGGGCGTGGGCGCGGCCCGGGTGCGGGACCTTTTCGATCAGGCCAAGAAGAATGCCCCCTGTATCATTTTTATCGACGAGATTGACGCCGTGGGCCGCATGCGCGGCGCCGGCTACGGCGGCGGCCACGACGAGCGGGAGCAGACCCTGAACCAGCTGCTGGTTGAGATGGACGGCTTCGGGGTGAACGAAGGGATTATCGTCATCGCCGCTACCAACCGGCCTGACGTGCTTGACCCCGCGCTGCTGCGGCCCGGCCGCTTCGACCGCCAGATCACGGTGCATGCCCCCGATGTGAAGGGGCGCAAGGCCATCCTGGAGGTGCACACCCGCAACAAGCCCCTGGGTCCCGATGTGGACCTGGAGACCATCGCCCGCCGGACCCCCGGTTTCACGGGAGCCGACCTGGCCAACCTGGCCAATGAGGCGGCCTTGCTGGCCGCCCGCCGGCGCTCACGGGTGATTGAGATGGCGGACTTCGAGGAGGCGGCTGAACGCGTGATGGCCGGTCCCGAGAAGCGGTCGCGGGTGATGATCGAGCGCGAGAAGCTGGCGGTGGCCTTCCACGAATCGGGGCATACCCTGGTCGGCATGCTGGTGCCGCATGGGGATCCGGTGCACAAGGTGACCATCGTGCCGCGTGGGATGGCCATGGGGTACACCATGCCCCTACCGGAGGAGGACCGCTACCTGGTGACACGGGACGAGATCCTGGACCAGGTGGCCATGGCCTTGGGCGGGCGGGCGGCCGAGGAGCTGGTCTTCGGGGAGGTGTCCACGGGGGCCCAGAACGACCTCGAGAAATCTACCAATATGGTCCGGCGCATGATCACCGAATACGGCATGTCCGATGAGCTGGGGCCGATGACCTACGGGCAGCGGCAGGACCAGGTGTTCCTGGGCCGTGACCTCATGCGCGAGCGCGACTACGGGGAGGAGGTGGCCTCGGCCATCGACCGGGAGGTGCGGCGCATCGTCATGGAGCAATACGCGCGTGCCAAGCACATCCTCCTGAGCCACCGGCTCATCCTGAACCGCTTGGCGCTGGCCCTGATCGAGAAGGAAACCCTGCTCGCGGACGACCTCGAGGCCATCGTGCGTCCCGCCCTGGGGTAAGGCCATGGCCGCGCCGCCCCTCCTGTGGGTGATTGATGACGACCCGGGCGTCGTCGACCTGGTGGCCGCTTACGGGGCCATGACCGGGTGGCGGGTAGCGGGGTTCGGGGCCCTCGGGCCCGCCATGGCCCGCCTGGGGGCGGGGGAGCAGCCGGCGGTGGTGGTGCTGGACTGGAACCTGCCCGACGCCTCGGATGGCATCGCCGCCCTGATGGCGCTCAAGGCGCGCACCGACGCGCCGGTGGTGCTGTTGACGGTCAACGACCGCGAGGCGGACGTCATCCGCGCGTTGTCCGAGGGTGCCGACGACTACGTCGTAAAGCCCTTCAGCCCCGGGGAACTGATGGCGCGCCTGGGGGCGGTGTACCGGCGGGCGGCGCCGGCCGCCGCCGGGGAACGCTTGGGCAGTGCCGACCTGCTGCTGGACCGCAGTGCCCGTCAGGTATGGCAGGGAGGGCGGGCCCTGGCTCTGAGCACCCTGGAGTTTGACCTGCTTTGGACCCTGGCCGCCCACCCCGGCCGGGTCTGGACCCGCGAGGAGCTGCTTGACCGCATCTGGGGAGACGCCGGCGAGGCCTTTGACCGGGCGGTCGATACCGCCGTGGTGCGCCTGCGCCGCAAGCTGGGGGATCACGCCGAGGCCTGCCGCTACATCGAAACGGTCCGGGGGGTGGGGTACCGCTGGTGCGCCGGAGCTGGTCCACCCGTATCGCCGTAGGCATCTGGCTGTTAGCGGTGGTGGCGCTGGCGGGGGCCGTGGCGTTCATGGCGGCGGGCACCACCCTGCTGGCTGCCGCGGGCCGTCCCGTGTGGCAGGCGGCTGTGGGCGCGGGTAGCGTGGTCCTGCTGCTGGCGGCCGGTCCGGTATGGTGGGGGGCGCGGGCCATGGGCCGCACCCTGGCAGCCGACCTGCCCCGCATCCTGCAATGGATCGACGCGGCGGAGGGGGAGCATTGGGAGCCCCTCCCCGTCCCGGAAGCGGGGGAATGGGGGGAGCTGGCCTATGCCCTCAACCGCATGGCCGCACGCCTGGCGTTGAGCAGCCGGCAGCGGGACCGCTTCCTGGCCAGCCTGGCCCATGAGCTGAAGACCCCGCTCACCGTCCTGGCCGGTAACCTGGAGGCCATCCGCAGCGGGGTGCTACAGCCGGACGCCGCCCGCCTGGCGGCCCTGGACCGGGAGGTCCGCCGCCTGGGGCGGCTGGTGGACCAGCTGCTGCTGATAGAATCCGCCCGCAACGGGCAGTTGCCCCTGCATCCGGCCCCCTACGATGCCCGGGCGCAGGTGGAGGAACTGCTGCTGCGCTTCCAGCCTTTGCTGGAGACCCGTCAGGTCCGGGTGGAGACGGAGCTGGCGCCGGTGACGGTGTCGGCCGATCGGGACCGCCTGGAGCAGGTGCTGACCAACGTGTTCGATAATGCCCTCCGGCACACCCCCGCCGGCGGGGTGATCCGGCTGACGCTGGCCCCGGACGGGGACGGCGTGGCCTGGGCAGTGGAGGACAGCGGGCCGGGAATCCCCCCGGATCTTCGGGACCGGGTCACCGAACCCTTCCTGCGCGATCCCCGCTCCCCGGGTGCCGGTCTGGGCCTGGCGGTGGCGGCGGCGCTGGTGACGGCTCACGGCGGCAGCCTTACCGTCGGCACCGGCAAGCCGGGCGGGGCCCGGGTCAGCTGGCGGCTGCCGGCCTAGGATCCGGCGGGCGGACGGCCGCCGCGGCCGGGATGGTCGCGTAGCAGCAGCCGGCGCACGGTTTCGTATTCCTCCGGCGTGATCTCCCCCCGGGCTAGGCGGATCTGCAGGATGGCCAGCGGATCGTCCGCCGGCGGGCCCGGGCGAGGCGGGCGGCTGTCCCGGAACCACCACCAGAGCGCCCCGCCCACCCCGCCCAGGAACAGGAGCCAGAAAACGCCCATCATCCCCCACATCCATCCCATCCATCCGGGCATTCCGCTGCCGCCCCCTTTCCTCTGCTGTGTCCAGTCTAACCCCGGCACGGTGACACGGGCATGGCGGGCGGGTCACGCCCGCATGACAGCCGGCGCCCGGCTTGACCGGGCCGGATCGGGTCAGGTATGCTGGCCGCAATCCCGTAAGCATCCGGACCTGGGGGTGAGGGCGGCATGATCTTTACCGGGACTGAACTGGATGCGCTGTTGGCGGAGGATGTCCCTGCCACGGATTTGACGACCGATCTGCTGGGCGTGGGGGACGGCCCCGCCCGCATCACCTACCGGGCCCGCATCCCGCTGGTGGCGGCGGTGGGCGTCGCGGGCGGCCTGCTGGAACGGCTGGGGGCCCGGGTGACGGCGCACGCGGCGGAAGGGGCCCGGCTGGATCCCGGCCAGGTGCTGCTGGCGGCGGAAGGGACGGCCGCCGCTCTACACGCGGGCTGGCGGGCGGCGGGCATCGTCCTGGAATATGCCGCCGGTATTGCCGGGGCCACCCGCCAGCTGGTGGAGGCCGCGCAGGCCGTGCGTCCGGAGGTGGCGGTCGTAGCCACCCGCAAGGCGTTTCCCGGCGGGCGCAAGCTGGCCTGGGCGGCCGTGCAGGCCGGGGGCGGCCGGCCGCACCGCCTGCACCTGTCGGAAACGGTGCTGGTGTTCCCGCAGCATCTGGCCTTCATCGGCGGACTGGAGGGGCTCGTCGCCCGCCTGCCCGCTCTCCGCCGGCAGGTGCCCGGTCAGCGGCTGCTGGTGGAGGTGGAAGACCCGGAGGCGGCCCGTTACCTGGCCGGGCGGGGGGTGGACGGCATCCAGTTCGACAAGCTGCCGCCGGAGGTACTGCGGACCCTGGTGCCCGAGCTGCGGAAACGGGATCCTGGTTTGCGGCTGTTTGCAGCCGGGGGAATCCGAGCCGCCAACGCCGGCGCTTACGCGGCCACAGGCGTGGATGCCCTGGTGACCAGTGTGATGTATCATGCCCCGCCGGCCGACCTCGCCGTCAGTCTCGAACCCCGCTGAGGCCTTTCCCCGGGCATGGGACGCCATCCCGCGGCCATGCTAGAATACGTGCCGTACGCGCAAGGACGACGACCCCCCGCGTCCGGGAAAGGGCGCGGGCCGGGGGAAGGGAGCGCGGCATGACCGCATTCGCCGGGGAAATGCGGGAGGGACGGGGCTGGTTGGCCTTTCCCACCCGGAAGTTCAAGACGGTAACCGTGCAGGCGGTGTGGGTGGTGCCGCTTACGGCCGACACCGCTGCCCTGGGGGCCCTGCTGCCCCAGGTGCTGCGGCGGGCTACCGCCCGCTGGCCTGACAGCACCAGCCTGTATGCCCACTTGGAGTCCCTGTATGGCGCTAATTTCCGTGCCGATGTCGGCAAGGTGGGCGGCTACCAGCTCCTCTCCTTCAGCCTGGAGGTGGTGGACGGCCAGTATCTGCCCGGTCGTCCGGACACCCTGGGGGCGGCCCTGGAGTTCCTGGAGGAGGTGCTGCACCGCCCCTACGCCCCGGACGGGCACTTCGATCCGGCGGTGGTGGAGCAGGAGAAGGCGCTGCTGGGCCGGCGCATCCAGGCCCTCATCAACGACAAGGGCCAATATGCCCTGCAGCGCCTGGTGGAAACGGTAGCGGACGGCCGCCCCTTCGGCTTGCGCAAGCTGGGACGGGCGGAGGACCTGCCCGGCATCACCCCGGAGCGGCTATGGGCGTTCTACCGCACGACGGCGGAACAGGCGGCGGTGCTGGTGGCGGTGGTGGGGGACGTCGAGCCCGGGCGCGTGGAGGCCGCGTTGGACCGGCTGGGCGGCCGCGGGCCCCGCAACCCGGTGGCGCCGCAGGCACCTTATACGCCGCGGCTGCACGGACGTTGGGTGGAGGAGACCGCGGACGTCAACCAGGGCAAGCTCAACCTGGCCTATGCCTGCGGACGCAACCTGGCCCATCCCGGGTACCCGGCCCTTTTGCTCTACACCGGCATCCTCGGGGCCTTCCCGCATTCCAAGCTGTTCATCAACGTCCGCGAACGGGCCAGCCTGGCGTACTATGCCTATGCCCGTCTGGATCCCGTGCTCGGAATGGGGCTCATCGGAGCTGGCATCGAGACCGGCAACCGGGATGCCGCCCGCCGCATCATCGCGGAGCAGGTGGAGGCCATGGGGGAGGGGCGGTTCACGGAAGAGGAGCAGCGGCTGACGGTGGATGCCTACCTGAATGAGATCCGGTCCGAGGAGGACGTGCCGGGGCAGATCATCGGCCGGCAGCTGGAGCGGTGGTTCGCAGGCGGGGGACCGGTGGGGGAGGACCTGGCGCATGCGCTCCAGGCAGTGGACCGGGCCGCCATCGTCGACGCCGCCCGGCAGGTGGTGTTCGATGCCGGCTACTTCCTGACCCGGCCTTCGGGCGGGCCGGCGGGTGCGGAGGAGGGGAAGGCCTGATGGCGACGGCGATGGAAACCCGGGAACTGCCGGCGATCGGGGAGCGGGTCCACACCTTCGGGACCGCGGCCGGGCTGCAGGTGGCGGTGGTCCCGCGTCCGGGCTACCGCAAGACCTATGCCACCTATGCCACCCACTACGGATCCATCGACAACCGCTTTGTGGATCCGGCCAGCGGGGAGACGGTGACGGTGACCGACGGCATTGCCCATTTCCTGGAGCACAAGATGTTCGAAAAGGAAGGCGGCGGGGACTTTTTCGACGACTACGCCCGGCTGGGGGCGTCCGCCAACGCCTATACCGACTACACCACCACCACCTACCTGTTCTCGACCACGGCACATGTGTTCGAGAATCTGGAGGTGCTATTGCGCCAGCTGACGCGGCCCTATTTCACTCCTGCCAATGTGGAGAAGGAGAAGGGCATCATTGAGCAGGAGATCCGGATGTATTGGGACATGCCGGGGGATCGCCTGCACTCCAACCTCATGCATGCCCTCTATCGCGAACATCCGGTGCGCATCGACATCGCCGGTACGGTGGAATCCATCCGGGCCATCACTCCCGACGACCTCTACCGCTGTCACCGCACCTTCTATCATCCCAGCAACATGCGCCTGCTGGTGATCGGCGATGTGGACCCGGCGGCAGTCCAGGAGACGGTCCTGCGGCACGCCGAGGCGGCCGGGCCCCAGCCCCCCATCCGGCGCTTCTATCCTGAGGAGCCGGATGCAGTGGAGGCGGAGCGCGTGGAGCGCCGCATGCCGGTGGCGCTGCCCCTGTTTGCCCTCGGATTCAAGGATCCGGCGGCCGTGCGGGCCGGGACCGACGGACAGGCGGGCTTGCGCCGGGACCTGGTGACGGGCCTGATGTGGGCCCTGCTGCTGGGGCGGACCTCGCCGCTCTTCCGCTCCCTCTATGAGGACGGGCTCATCAACGACCGGTTCGGGGCGCACTTCAGCGCCGGGCCCGGCTATGCCACCCACGTTCTCTCCGGGGAGACCCCCGACCCGGCGGCGCTGGAGGCGCGCCTGACCGACGGCCTGCCCACGGTGCCGTTTACGGAGGAGGACCTGGAGCGCAAGAAGCGGCGGGAGCTGGGGGAGTATGTCAGCCTGTTCCAGAACCCGGAGAATCTGGCCTACGCCCTGAATGAGCTGTGGTTCCGGGGCATCGACCCCTGGTCGTATCCCGACCTGCTGGCGGGGATCACGCTCGACGAGGTGGAACGCCGCCGGCGGGAGGTGCTCGAGCAGGCCGGCCGCGCGGTCAGCCTCATCCTGCCGGAAGGGGCGGCTTAAACCGCCCCCGCCCGCCCCAGCTCCGCGGCCCGTCCCGCCGCCGCCCGGGCGGGCGCGAAGCGGATGCCTTCCGCGACGGCGGTCTCGAGCGCCCAGCTGACAGGGTCCTCCACCTCCACCGGGCTGACCAGGTCGGCCGCGGCCCGCGCTTCGGGGACCCCGCGCCCCACTGCCACCGAAAGGCCGGCCCAGCGCAGCACCCCGACGTCGTTGAGGCCGTCCCCGATGGCCAGGACCTGACTGGCGGGCACCTCATAAAAGGCGGCCACCGCCCGCACGCCGTCCAGCTTGTCGACCCCGGGGGCGCAGACCTCGACCTCCCGCAGCGGTCCGCGGGGCAGGACCACCAGCTCGTAGCCGTTGCCGCGGGGGCCGAAGGCGTTCAGCATGCGGTCCACCTCCCCGTCCCCCAGGAGGAAGATCTCGAGCGCCCCCCGCTCGAGATGGGCGGCGGCATCGGGCCGCACCACGTCCCCCGGCCGGTACCAGCGGTGCAGGTGCTCCACTGTAAAGCGGTTGAAGACCACGGGGTGAGGGATAGGCAGGTAGGCCCGCAGCATCAGGTTTTCCGCATCGGCCCAGGCGAACATGCGCCGGGTGACCTCCGGGGGAACGGTCCGGGTCCAGAGATCGAGCCGGGTGCCGGTGTCATGGACATAGGCGCCGTTGTGGGCAATGAAGGGGCCGACGATGCCCAGCCGTTGCTGGATCTCCAACACCGTGCGCCAGCTGCGGCCGCTGGCCAGCACGACCGCCGTGCCCGCCCGGGCCAGGGATCGCAGGTAGCCCATGGCCTTGGGGTGCGGTTGTGCCGCCGGATTGAGCAGGGTGCCGTCGAGATCAACTGCGACAAGCCGGATCATCCTCGTCACTCCCTTCGCCTGCGGTCCCGACAGGATTCCCGGCCTTCCCCGTCGAATCCGGTAAGCGGATGGGCAACGGAGGGAGGCGGCAGGGATGCCGGAACCGGGACGGCTGGTGGTGGGCCCGCCGGGGGCTCTCCTGGCCGCCTGGTTGGAGGGCCTGCCCCGCCGGCGGCCGGATCCCTACCGGCCGTTGACGGTGCTGGTTCCCACCCGGGCGCTGGCCCGGACGCTCACCACCGCCCTGGCGGCGCGGCCGGGCGCCGTCCTGGGGGTCTCTATCCGGACCCTGGACGATTGGGTACGCGACCGCGCGCCGTTGACACGAATGCCCCCGGGCACCCGCGAGGTGATGGCTGCCGCCCTCAGCCCCGATGTGGCCGGCATGCCCGGGGACATCCCGGACCTCTATCTTAACGCGATTGACGCCGCCATGGAATGCCGGGAGGCGGGCGTCCCCCCCTCCCGCGTGGAAGGGGTCCCCTGGGCCCGCCTCCCCGCCTGGATCGGGGAGCGGCTGGCGGCGGCGGGGGTCGGGGATCTGCGTCAATGCTATACATATGCGGCGCGGACGGCCGCCGCCCCCGGCCGGCCGGAGGTGGAGCTTTACGGTTTCGACGAGGTCGGGGAGCCCGCCCGGCTGGTGTGGGAAGCTCTGGCCCGGTCGGGGCCGCTCTGGGTCTGGACCCCGGTCGGGGCACGGGAGCCGCTGGAGTGGATCGGTTTCTGGCGGGCGCAGGGGCTGGGGCTGGAGCGGCTGGGGAGCACGGAGGGCCCGCGCCCGATACGGGCGTCGGGGGCGCCCGACTGGGAAACGGCCGCGCGGCAGGCCCTGGCCTTCCTGGCTGAGGCGGGCCCTTCGGTAACAGGGCTGCTGCTGGCCGACGCGGGCTTGGCCGCGCACCCCGATCTGCTCGAGCTGGCAGCCGCGGCCGAGGTGCCGGTGGAGACGGTGGTGCCGGCCCCGGCGTTGCCTGCCGCCCGGGTTTGGGATGTGTTCTGGCGGGTGGCCGGCGACCGGGCCTTGCGCATGGAGGCCGCCTGGTGGCTGGAACGGGTAGGGGGCGGGGCACCGGCGGAGGCGGCAGCCCGCGCGGCGGCGGAGCGCGCCCACCGGTGGCGGGAGACCCTAGACGGGCATCCAGGCGGCCAGGCGCGGGCCTGGGCCCGGGCCTGGTACCGGCGCCTGCGGCAGGCCAGCCGCTGGCTGGAGGTGGCCGGGCTGGTGGAGGAGGCCCTGGCGCACCACCCCGGCCTGGACTGGGGCCCGCTGCGGGAATGGCTGCAGGGCTTCCCCCGCTGGGATGCCATGGGGCTGCCGGTAACCGGGCAGGCGCTGGACGCCCTTTTGAGCCGGCCGTTTGCGCATCTGCCCCCGGCCGGGGCCGGGCAGCCGGGCGGCATCCGCCTGGAGGCGGCGGCCGAGGCGCGGGGGCTGCCCAGCCGCCGGCTGGTGGTGGTTGGGGTAGCGGAGGGGCGCCTGCCCGCCGCCCCGCGCCTTAACCCGTTGATCCCGCCCGCCTTGCGCTCCCGCTGGGGGCTGCCGGGACCCGAGCGGCTGGCCGCCCGTGCCCAGCGGCACCTCGAGCTGCTGCTGGCCGGGGCGGAAGAGGCGGTGGTGGTGGGCCTGCCGCCCCGCCCCGGCGGGCGGTTGCGCTGGCCGTTTTTCCTGCATGGCCGGCTGCAGCCGGTGGCAGCCCCGCCGCTGCTGCCGGCCGCGTCCGGTGCGCGGGCGGGGCCGGCGGCGTGGTACCAGGCCCACCGGGACCCCGGACAGGGATGGGGGGCCTTCGACGGGGTGCTGGGGGCGGAGGCGGCGCCGCCCGCGGTGCTGGAGGCCTCCGCCACCCGCCTGGAGCTGCTGGGCCGTTGCCCCCTGGCCTACTTCTACCGCTATGAGCTGGGACTGGAGGAGCCGCTGGCGGACGACCGCGAGCATGCAGTGGCGCCCGCCACCCTGGGGGTGTGGGCCCATCGTGCGCTGGAGGCCCTTTACCGGGCCGGCGGGCCCGATCGGGCGCTCGACCGGCTGAGCCGCCGGCTGGAAGCCCTGCTGGAGGCGGCCGAACGGGAGGAGCCGGCGGGGGAGCGGCTGCCCGCCGGGTTTGCCGCCCTGTGGCGGCGGGCGCTGGCCCGCCAGCTGGCGGAGGCGGTGCACCGCCACAGCGCGGAAGGGGCGGCGCCCCTGGCCCTGGAGCAGGAAATCCGGTGGGAGGAGGCGGGCACGGCCGGGCGTTGGATCTTCCGGGCCCGCATTGACCGCGTGGACCGGACGGCCGAGGGCGGGGTGCTGCTGGTGGACTACAAGACCGGCGCCCGGCTGCCGGCCCCCGACCGCCCGGCGCCGGACAACCTGCAGGCCCTGCTCTACCGGCGGGGCTGGGCGCGGGTGACCGGCACTGCGGGCGGGGCGGTGCGGGTGCGCTTACTGGGCGTGCTGGACGCCAACGGGTATCAGGTGCGGGAGCAGCAGCTGCCCTGGCCGGAGGCGGAAGCGGCCCTGGACCGGATGCTGGCCGGCCTGGAGGCGGTGCTCCGCAGCGGCCGCCGCCTGCCGGTCCCCCACGGGCAGAATGCCTGCCGGAGCTGCGCCTACCGGCCCCTGTGCCCGGGCGAGGTGGTGGAGGAGGCCCGCCGCAAGCGCCGGCGGCATCCCCCTGCCTGGGTGGAGCTATGGGAGGAGACCGGGGATGGGGATTGACGACGCGGCTGCCCGCCGCCTGGCGTCCGGGGACTTCCGCCGCAGCTGGACGGTGGAGGCCGGGGCCGGCACCGGCAAGACCACGCTCCTGGTGGAGCGGGTGCTGACCGCCGTGCTGCGGGAAGGCATTCCGCTTGAGCAGGTGGTGCTGATCACCTTCATGGAGGAGGCCGCGTACGAGATCCTGGAGCGGCTGGAGGCGCGGTTGGCCGCCCTGGAAGCCGCCGGCGGGGCCGACCCCGGCCGGCTGGCCCGGGTCCGGGCGGCCCTGCCGGCGGCGCCTATCACCACCATCCACGGCCTGGCCGCGCGCATTCTGCGCGACTTTGCCCTGGAGGCCGGCATCAGCCCCGGGTTTCAGGTGCTGGATGCGCGGGCGGAGGCCGAACGGTTCGAGGAGGCCTGGCAGGCCTGGCTGGCTTCGGCGACCGGGGAACGCCAGGAGGTACTGGGCGTGCTGCTGGCCCTGGGGGTCAAACCGGCGGAATTGCAGGCCTCAGCCCGGGCGGCGGAACGGGGGGGACGCCTGCCGCCGCTGGGCCCCGACCCCGCCCCGGCGGTGGACGCGTACCTGGCCGCCTGGCGCATCCGGCAGCGGCAGCTGGCGCAGGCCGCGGCCCTGGCGGCGGACGCGGATGAGCCGGGGCGCCGGCAGCTGGAGGAATGGGGCCGCTGGCTGGAGCGGGCGGCGGAGATGCCGGTGCCGGACCGCTGGCGGGTCTTCCTGCGGCCCATCAGCTGGGCGCCCAAGGGCAGCCGGCGCCGCTGGCGGGACCCGGCTGCCCTGGACCGCCAGAAGGCAGCCTTGCGGGAGGCGGCGGAGGGTTACGCCGTCCTGGCGTCGGAACTGGCGGCCTGGTGGGCCGGGCGCTGGCTCCGCCTGCTGGACGGGGACTGGCGGCCGTTCTGGCGTCGCGCCCGCCTGCAGGCCGGGGTGCTGCATTTTGACGACCTGCTGAGGGAGTGCCGGGACCTGCTGGCCGGGCAGCCGGCGGTCCGACGGGCCCTGGCCGCCCGCTGGCGGCTGATTATGGTGGACGAATTCCAGGACACCGACCCCGTGCAGGCGGAGATTGTCTTCCGGCTGGCAGGGGACCCGGCGGCGGAGGACTGGCGGCGCGCCCCCATCCCGCCCGGCCGGCTGTTCGTGGTGGGGGATCCGCAGCAGTCCATCTACCGCTTCCGTCAGGCGGATGTGGAGACCTACATCGACCTGGCCGGGGAGCTGGAAACCCGGGCCGAGGCGGGGCGGCTGGCCATCACCCGCAATTTCCGGTCGGCAGGGGGCATCCTGGAGCTGGTCAACACCCTCATGCCCACCCTCCTGGCCGGCACCGGTTCCGCTGCCCCGTACCGGCCCCTGGAGGCCAGTCACCCCGATCGGCGGCCCCGTCCGGCGGTGGCCCTGGGCGGCACCGTGCCGGGAACCGTGCGGGAGGCCCGCCTGGAGGAGGCGCGTCAGGCGGCCGCATGGCTGACCCGGGCGGTCCGCGAGGGCTGGCCGGTGCGCAGCCCGGAAGGGGAGCGTCCGCTCACCTGGGGCGATTGCGCGCTGGTGGTACCGCAGCGCACCGGGCTGTCCCTGTACCGCGAAGTGTTCAGCCAGGCGGGGATCCCCTTGGCCAGCGAAGGGGGCAACGCCTTTTTCCGGCAGGACGAAGTGCGGGGGGCCATCCTGTTCCTGCGGGCGGTCTGGGACCCGGACGACCGGGCGGCGGTGGTGGGCTTCCTGCGTTCGCCTTGGGCCGGGGTCAGCGACGTGCGACTGGCGGCACACCGCCGCGCCGGGGGCGGATTTGACCCGCGCCGGCCGGGGGAGGAGGGGGAGCCGGAAGTCGTGGCCTGGCTGCGGCTGCTGGCGGAGGCGCGCCGGGAGCTGGAGCACCGCGACCCGGCCGCCCTGCTCGACCTCCTGCGCCGGCGCAGCGGGCTGGAGGCGGTGCTGGAGGCGGCCGGCGACCTGCAGGCGCTGGCCAACGTGCGCAAGCTGGCGGAGTGGGCTCGTCAGGCGCGGGCGGTGGGCGACGGCGTCCGCTTTGTGGCCTGGCTGTGGGCGCGGCTGCTGGCGGACGAGGACGAACCCGAAGCTCCGGTCCCCGAGGGCAGCGGGCGCCAGGCGGTGCACCTGGTGACCGTTCACCGCGCCAAGGGGCTGGAATGGCCGGCGGTGGTGGTGGCCAACTGGATGCCTCCGCCCCCACCCCGGGAGGGATGGCTGGTGGACCGGGCCAGCGGGCGGGTCGAGGCCCGCCTGGGCGGGCTGGCCACCGCCGGATTTGCCCGCGTCCGCGCGTCCGAGGCGGAGCGGCTGGAGGCGGAGCGCATCCGCCTCCTGTACGTGGCCCTGACCCGGGCCCGGGACTACCTGCTGCTGCTGGACTACAAGCCGGAAGGCACCCCCTTTGCCTGCTGGCCGGCGGTGCCGGAGGGTTTCCGGGGGGAACCGGCACCGGTCCCGCCCGCGGCGCAGGCGTTGCCGCCCCCCGTAGCAGGCCCGGCCGTCGCCCCGGCGGCGACCCCAATCTGGATCCCGGCTCCGGCGGTGCAGACCCCGAGCCGGCAGGGCGGGGGCGGCGCGGGGGAGCGGGAACCGGGGGGCGGCCTCGAGGTCGGCCGGGCCTACCATGCCGCGCTGCGGCGGCATTTCAACGGCCGGCGTGAGGACCTCCCCGGCGGCGCGGCCGGGGAGCTGGTCCGGCGGACCCTGGCCCATCCGGTGCTGGGCCGCCTGGTTCCGGGCCAGGCCTGGGATCCCGGCGACCCCGCGGGCAGCCGTATCCTGGCCCTGTATCCCGAATATCCCCTGGCGGGATCCGTGCACGGCACCGCCTGGATGGGGCAGGCCGACCTGGTGGTGCGCACCGCCGGCGGCTGGATCGTGGTGGAGTATAAAACCGACTTCGTGGGACTCGGCTTTGCCCGTGACCCCGGCCCGGAGCTGGAGGCCCATGCTGCCCAGCTCCGCGCCTACGGGGCGCTGCTGGAGGCGGCCGGCCTGCCGGCGCCGCGCCTCTGGCTCTACTTCGCCTACCCCGGGCGGCTGTTCGAACGGCAAACCGGGGGCTGGCGGGAGCTGCCCCCCGCTGCGGCCGGGACTGAACCCCCTTCCGCCTCCATATCCTGATCCGGGTCCGGCCGGGGACGGGCCGGGCCGGAAGGGGGAGGCTGGTGGCAAGGCGGGTTCTGGCGGCCGCAGCCGTTGCAGGGGGCTTGGCCGTGGGCGGTTTGGTGCTGGCAGCCGGCCTGCACCGCGTCCCGGTGTGGGCGCTCATCCGGACCGGGGTGGCGGTGGACTTGCCCTGGCAGCGGGCAGTGGGGCTTGAGACCGGCATCAACGGCCGGCGTTACGGGCCGCTGGCCTTTGTGTCCCTGGGCGGAGACGGGTTTCTGGTGGCGGATACCTACCGCCACCGGCTGCTGGAGCTGCGGGGCGGTCAGCTACGGGGGGCCATCCCCCTGCCGGATTCGGTGGTGGAGAGCCTGGCGGTGGGACCGCACGGCCGGATTTATGCCGGCGACAACCTCAAGGTGCGGGTCTTCACCTTGAACGGCGCCCGGCAGGAATGGACCCTGGGCCTCCCCCACCGGACGGGGGCGGTCTGGAGCCTGGCCCCCGCCCCGGGCGGGGGGATTTATGCTTCCGTGATTCAGGTGGGGCAGGGGGAGCTGACCGGCGAGCTGGCCCGCTATAGTGCGGGCGGGCAACGGGAGGCGGTCCTGGCGGCCCGCACGGTGGGTCCGCAAGGGCAGGCGCGGGCGCCAATCCCTGGGGCCCTGGACGCCTTCGTGTCCGAAGTGGCTGCGGGCCCGGGGGACCGGCTCTACGCGCTGCTGGAGGGCGGCGCTCGCCGGACCCGAACGGTAGCGGTCTGGAACGGGGGCCAGGGCCGGCCCCAGGAGGTGCGGCTGCAGAGCCCCCTCCCCCTGGCGACGGCAGAGCTCCTGGGGGTGGATGCCCGCGGCCGCCTGTACCTGGCCGTGAACATGGCCACGGCCGCCCCGCGGCTGGAGGTGTTCCGGCCCGATGGCCGCCTACTGGCGGCAGCGGTGTTGCCGCCGGAGGCGGCGGGGGCCGCGGTCTGGGGCCAGGTGCGGCCCGGCGGCACCTGCTATCTGGTGGAAAACACCGCTTCGGCTTACCGCGTGGTGCGCTGGCGGCTGCGGGAAGGCCGACGCTGGCAGTGGCACCTCTAGGACCTTTACAGGCGGCGGGGAATGTTTTAGCCTTTAACTATCGGCGGCCTGCGGGCCGGCAGGTTGAACGGAGGGGGAGACGGCATGAGCTTGAAGCTGGATCCGGCCACCACGGCCCTGGTGCTGATTGACCTGCAACGCGGGATTGTGGGCATGCCCACCGAGCCCTATCCGGCTCAGGTGGTGGTGGCGCGGGCAGCCGAACTGGCCGAGGCCTGCCGGGCGGCAGGAGCGCCGGTGCTGTTGGTGCATGTCTCGGCCGCGCCCGACGGGAAGGACGCCCTGCGGCCGGAGGCCGATGAGCCCCTGATGCGGGCGGGTACTCTGCCCGAGGATTGGGACCAGTTGGTACCGGAGGTGGGGCCCAAACCCGGGGACCTGGTCATCACCAAGCGGCAGTGGGGGGCCTTCTACGGCACCGAGCTGGACCTGGAACTCCGGCGCCGGGGGATCCGGACCATCATCCTGGGCGGCATCGCTACCAACATCGGGGTGGAATCCACGGCGCGCGACGCCTACGAGCGCGGGTATCAGCAGGTGTTCGCCGAGGACGCCATGGCGGCACGGTCGGCCGAGGAGCACCGGTACAGCTGCACCCGTATCTTCCCGCGCATCGGCCGGGTGCGGCCAACAGGGGAAATTGTGGCCGCCCTGCGAGGGTAGGCCGCTTTTTCGGCCAAAAGTTAACGTGGACGTCATAGTAAAGACAGGCCCCGGCGAACGCCGGGGCGCGTTTGTGGCCGGAATGGCCCCGGCCTGCCGGGGAGGAGGGAACAGATGCAGGCTCCTGTATTGGCGGCGGGCGCGGCCCGCCGGCATCGTGGTCACAAATGGTGGGTCCTGTCGGTGACCAGCCTGGGCGCGCTCCTTTCCGCCCTGAACTTCAGCACCCTCATCATCGCCCTGCCCGACCTCATCCGCAGCCTGCATGCCTCGCTGCTGGTGGCCATGTGGATCATGATGGCCTACATGGTCGCCCAGACGGTGGTGGTGCTGATGGCGGGCAGCCTGGCCGACCGCTACGGGCGCCGGCGGCTGTACGTCGCCGGCATGGCCCTCTTCACCGTGGTGGCGCTGGCGGCCGGTTTCGTGCGGGATGGCGGCTGGCTGGTGGCCTTACGGGTGCTCCAGGGCATCGGCGGGGCCATGGTGATGGCCAACAGCACCGCCATCGTAGCCGACGCCTTTCCTCACCAGGAGTTGGGGCGGGCGTTGGGCATCAACGCCATGGTGGTGGCGGTGGGACAGATCGTGGGACCGGTGCTGGGCGGCTGGCTCACCACGGACTACGGCTGGCAGTGGACCTTCTGGTTCAATGTGCCCTTCGGGGTACTGGCGGTGCTGTGGGGATTGTTTGTGCTAGGCTGGCAAGCGCCCGACCGGCGCAGCGGCCGGGGGCTGGACGTCGCCGGCATCGTCACCTACCTCCTGGCGGTAGGTGGCCTGCTGCTTGCCCTCAGTTGGGGGGCGGTGGAGGGCTGGCGCACCCGCCCGGTCCTGGCCGGGTTGGCCGCGTTTGCGATCTTTCTGCCTGCCTTCCTGGCGGTCGAGCGGCGGGCGGCGGTGCCGCTCCTGCACTTGCCCCTGTTCCGGAACCGGACCTTCACCTTGGGCAACCTGGCCGCCACGTTGAGTGCGATTGCCCGCATGGCCGTCCTGTTCCTGCTCATCTTCTATTTCCAGGGCGCGGAAGGGGATTCGGCGCTGGAGGCGGGCATCCTGTCCATCCCTCTGGCGGCGGGCATGCTGGTAGTGTCCCCCCTCTCCGGCTGGATCTCGGACCGCTTCGGGGCGACCCTACCGGCCACAGGCGGGATCCTCCTCGCCACCGTTGCCCTGGTGGGGCTGGCATTGGACCTGCACCTCGGTACGCCCTATTGGCGGCTGGCCTTGTGGCTGACCCTGGCCGGGGTGGGATCCGGGCTCTTCAACTCCCCCAATTCCAGCAACATCATGAACGCGGCCGGCCCCCGCTTCCGGGGGGAGGCCTCGGGCATCCGGTCGCTGACCACCAACACCGGCATGATGTTTTCGGTAGCCTTCTCCCTGGCCCTGGTGACGGCCAGCATCCCGCGTCCGGCCATGCTGGCCATCTTTGCCGGGACCGTCACCGGCCTGCACGGCAGCCGGGCGGCGGCCGCGCTGCACGGCTTCATGCATGGCCTGCATGTGGCGTTCTGGGCCATGGCTGCCCTTTCCCTGGTAGCAGCGATACTGTCGGCCCTGCGGCAGGAGGGTTCCTCCCCGGCGGCACCGGGCCGGACGGAGGCTGCCCCCGAGCTCCCAGCCGGGAATTAGCCCCTTCTGAGGCAGGCCTCAGCAGGGCAGCCGGCGATTTCAGAAGGGGCGGGACCCGAATCAGAATCCCGGCCGCCGCCGCATCGCCTACCATCCCCTCCGGAGACCGCCGCCCGGCGGCGGTCGGGATGGGAGGGACAGCGGATGCAACAGCGGATTCGGCGGTACCGGGGATGGATGGGTCTTCTGGCTCTGGCGGGCCTGGTGGCCGGCTGCGGCGGGCCTGCTGCGGCCGGGACCGGGTCGGCCGCGCCGGGGGCCGCAGCGGCTCCCCCCGCGCCCCTGCCGGTGGAACCCCATGGGCCCTTCGCCCGCGTGTACGACCCGGCTAACCTGCCGGGCGCACGGGACGCGGCCGCCTTTCCCCGCGATTGGTCGCATGCCTACGGCAACGCCCGCCACAACGCCGCCTTTGCCGCCCCCAACGGGGCACCGGCCTGGGTGGTGCAGGGGGTCAGCTGGGCCTTTCCGGAGGCCCGGGCCTGGCCGCTTTCGGAAGCCAATGCGTTCGGGACCCGGACCTACGGGGCGCGCACCGCCCTGCCCACTCAAACCCAGTTCCTGGGCAACGCCACCGGGGTGACGGCGGTGGGCGGGGTCATCTACGCCGAGAGCGACGACGACTTCGCCTACGCCATCAACGCCCGTACCGGCCGCCTTATCTGGCGTTACAGCCCGGTTGGCAATCACCTCATGGGCGACCCGGTGGTGGCGCATGGCGTGGTGTACCTGTCAGCCGGCAGCGTGGGCTTCAACTTCGCCCAGGTGCAGCGGTTCGCCAAGGGCGAACCCGCCATCCGCGGCGGGGCGGTCAGCTTCAACGGGGTGTATGCCCTCAACGCCCAGACCGGCCGCTATCTTTGGCACTACGGCACGGTGGGGGAGGCCATGGCCACCCCAGCGGTCACCGGTGGGCGACTGTACTTCGCCACCGGTAACGGCAATGTGCACTGCCTGGATGCCGCTACCGGCAAACCGTTATGGACCACTCATGTCGGCGGCATCGACAATATGTCGAGCCCGGCGGTCAGCGGCAACACGGTGTATGTCGCCCTTTCGGTGCCGGGCTACCTCTACGCTCTCAACGCCACCACGGGGCAGGTGGAATGGAAGGTCACCGTGCCGGGGGTGGTCAACACCGGCATGGGGGATGTCTCACCCGCCGTCTCCCGGGGGGTGGTGGTCATGGACGCCATCGCCAAGACGGGCTCCACCTTCAACACCGATGTCTTCGCGGTGTCCGCGGCTACCGGCAAGCTCCTGTGGCTTCACCACATGGGCAGCGGGCCCAAGCCGCCGGCCTTTAAGGGCGGAGTGCCCATGATTCATGACGGGGTCGTGTATGTGGGATCGCCCGTCAACAGCGTGTACCAGGCCTACCGCCTGCGCTCCGGGCGGCGGCTGTGGACCTGGCAGGTGCCCGACGCCGGGCCGGCCGGAGCGGGCCGCGGGGCTCCCACCTGGTACCGGGGTGCCCTCTACATCTCTACCGGTCCCAACGTCTATGCCCTGAACCCGGCCAACGGCACCGTGCTGGGGCAGGAGCACCTGGGCGGGCGCTTCGGGATTGTGGACCCCGTCATCGTGGGGGGCACCGCCTATCTGGGCAATTCCTGGGACTGGGTGCAGGCCACCCCCCTGTCTCGCATCAACCCGCACTACCGGCCTTGAGCGGCCCCGCGCCGCGAAGGGGGGGTGGGAGCCGGTCGGGTACGAGACCGCCCGCGCCCGGCTTCCGGCTGAGCCGGGCGCCGGGCGGTGTCCGGTTTGGGGTTAGGTCCGGCTGCCGGGGTCCTCCAATTCGGCCAGCAGCTGCCGGTAGCGGGCGGTCTTGACCTCCAGCTCCTGTTCCAGGTGTGTAAGTCCCTCCAGCCGTTGGCGGACCCGGGCGAGCTGGGTGCCGGCCAGTTCCAGGGCCTGCTGCAGGACGGCCCGCCGCTGTTCGGGCGCGGTGGCACCGTAATAGGCAGTGCGCAATTCGACCAAGCGGTCCTCGATCTGCAGGGCCGTCCGGATTTCCTCCAGTGACCAGCCTAACAGCATTTGCAGGGCCTGGATGCGCCGCACCCGTTCCACGGTGGAGGGAGGATAGCGGCGGATGGCCCGCCCCTGGCGGGGCGGCGCCGGCAACAACCCCTCCGCCTCGTAGTAGCGCAGGGTGCGGGGGGTGACCCCGCACGCGGCGGCCAAGTCCCCGATGCGCAGGAAGCCCGTCTCCCCGGGGGATGCGTGCACGCGCCCGCCCGCCTCCCTTCCGGTCCGGTTTTTCGCCCTTATTATAGCGGACGTCCACGTTAGAGCGGGGTGGGGTGCAGCCGGCGGAGCGCCTCCAGGCAGGCACGGGCGCCGGCAGGATCGGGCAGGCGTTCCAGGATTTCATGTAGGGTCAGCACCACCTGGGTCTGCAGGGCGCGGTCGCTCAGCTCCGGCCAGAGACCGCGCAGGGTGGCCACCGGTCCCTCGGCCTCCGCGGGACGGCCCCGGGCCACCGCCAGTTCCGCCGCTAACAGGTTCCAGGCCAGAAAGGTGCGGTTGCTGCCGGGCTCCAGGCCGGGGCGGGCCTCTTCCAGGGCGGCTGCCACCGTCTCCCAGTCCCCGCCGGCCCGCGCCACCTGGGCGCGGGTTACGGCGAAGGCGGCAGCCGCGGCCGCGTCCGGCCACGCCTCCCGGATGCCCTCCTCCAGGAGCTCCTGGGTGAGCGCGGCATCCCCGGCCCGGCAGGCTGTGTAGAGCCGGTTGTTGAGGGCGGAGGCAGCCCCCTGCGCATCCCCCAGGGTCCGGTAGGCGGCCCGGGCGGCGGCGAAATAGGCCAGGGCGTCCGGGTAACGGCCGCGGGCCAGGGCCACGTTGCCCAGGCCCAGGCGGATGCCGGCCTGGAGCGCAGGATCCCGGACCTGGTGTAAAGCAGCCTCCCAGGTCGCCTCGGCCTGAGCGTACGAACCCAGGCGCCACCAGGCCAGGCCCAGGTTGTAGAGGGCCACCTCCCGCTCGCTCTCCCCGCCCACGGCATTGTGGATGACCGACTGAAAGGCCAGCACCGCCAGGTGCGGCTCCCCGCGCATCAGGTGGAGGCGGCCGCGCAGCACCTGGGCTTTGGCATACCCTGCGGGGTTGACGTACCGGGAGGCGCAGGCGCAGGGGAACACCCGGTCCAGGATCCGGAGGGCCAGGTCCCAGCGCCGGGAACGGCGGTAGACCTCCGCCAGGGCCAACCACAAGTCGTCGCGCAGGCGGGGATGCCGGCTGCAGCTGCGGCGGAGCAGGCGGCGCAGTTCCGCAGCCACCGCGGCGTACGGGGGATCGGGGCGGGCCAGCAGCCGGGGCAGCACAGCCAGGGCCGGTTCCTCTTCTTCGGCGCTGGCCAGGTATTCCAGGTCGAAGGCCCCCGGCGGGAAGCCGAGGCCCTTGGTGATGGCGTCCAGGACGGCCAGGGAGGGGAAACGGCGGCCCTGCTCCACCGCCGAGACGGTGGAAGGGGAGACGTGGGGATGCACCGCGCTCAGCTTGATGCGCCGGCGCCGCCGCTCCAGGCGGATGCGGGCGGCCAAGGGACTGGGGGTATCCGACATGATCGCACCTCGACGGACCGGATGGGGATGACGGAATTGTCGCACAACGTGACTCCGGAACCGGCTTCGCTCCCCTAACAGTACAACAAATAGGGCTAGGAGAAACGATACCGAAGGGGGTACTTTTGGGTTAGTCATTCGGCGTCCTTCAGGGCCTGTCCGGATGAACCGGCCGACTCCGCCGGATGGCGGGCGGCCAGGCGAAGGGAGTGCAACGTCCATGGCGGTATTGAACCCCACCCGCGGGGGTCCGGCGGCCGCGACGGCGGCGCCGGTGGAGTCGGAGCGTATTCCGGTCTCCTACCTCTGGCCCCTGCGGTTCATCCTGGGCTTTCAGTTCCTGACGGCGTGGGCCCGGCGTTACCTCAACGCGCCCCACAAGCTCGATTACTACGCGTCCAGCAACATCGGCCACAAGTTCAGCACGTTTATGCCGCACGCCATCGGCCCCATCAAGGCCATGATTCAGGGGCTCATCCTCCACCCCCATGCAGCCTGGGCCTTCTTGATCTTCTTCACGTGGGTGGAGTTCACGGTCGGCCTTTTCCTCCTGACCGGGACCCTGACCCGGCTGGCCGCCCTGGGCGGTACCCTCCTCTCCTTCGGTATGCTGCTGGGCAACGGCTGGCTGGGCACCGCCTGCATCGACGAGTTCCAGATCGGGTCGGTGGAGGGCATCGGCTCCATGATCTTCCTGTTTGTGGGTGCCGGTTCCTTCAGCGTCGACCATTGGCTGCACCGGTACTGGGACGGGCACTTGCGCATTGGCAAGCTCGACCTGCACTTGACATAACTTCGGAAAGGGGCAATCCGCCATGCAACTTGAACAGAAGGCGCCACGTCCCGCCCAGGAACCGGCCACGGCCTTGGAGCTGAAGCAGAGCTGGGGCATGGTGATTGTGGCGGCCGCGCTCACCCTCTTCACCTACCAAGCCTTCCATCACGGCCTTTGGGGCAAGCTGGTCAACTACAACAAGACCCCCAAGCTGACCCTGTCGGGCACCCGCCTCACCACCCGGGATCTGTCGCTGGACATCTACCGGCCTAACGGACCCGATACCTATGGTTCCTTCGTGGTCCAGGTGGCGTTGACGGAACCCGGGCGCGCGACTCCGGTGGAGGTGTGGGGGCCTAAGGCGCTGGCCGCCCTGCCGGCCACGGCCATCCGCAACCGGTATCACTTCCAGCAGGTGAAGGAAGGCCCCTGGGGCCTGGTGGTGCCGCTGTCCGCCCAAGCCCGGGTGACGCTGCCCTTGAGTCCCGCCGCAGCCAGGGTGCTGGCCGGCAGCCGCCAGGCCACGGTGACGGTGGAGGATGTAAGCGGGCTTCACTGGCAGACCACCGTGCCGGTGCGGTAGGGCTATGGTATACTGATTGACAGATTCCGGTAGGGAGGGTGGCAACCGATGCGGATGATGCGTCTGTTCCTGCTGCGGTGGCTGCGCTGGCTTCAGGCCAGAATGGTCACCTTGGACCTCGGCCGGTCGGTGCTTGACCCGCCGATGGCCTGAACGGGCGCTCCGCCCGGTGCCCGACCCGGAAGCCCCCGGCAACAGGCCGGGGGCTTCCCGTATGCGGGGGCGGCGGGCAGGGCTAAACCCGGAAGGAGCCGATGGCGCGCTGGAGTTCCTGGCCCAGGGTGGCCAGGGCCTGGGCCGACTCGGAGACCTGGTTGATGGCGGCGGCCAGCTGCTCGGCGGAAGCGGAGACCTCTTCGGCACTGGCGGCGTTCTCCTGGCCGATGGCGGCCATGTGGTGAAGGTGGTCGGTAACGGATCCGCTGCTGTCCGCCATTTCCTGGGCCATAGCAGCGTTCTCCTCCGTGACCGCGGCCACGTCATCCATCACCGGCAACAGTTGCTGCGCCTGCCCTCGGGTCTGGTCCATGGCCGAGCGGATGCGGCTGACCGCTTCATCGGTGCGGCCGATTTCGTCCAGGATCGCCTGCAGCGACCGGCCGGCGGCGTGTGCCAGCTGCTGCCCCTGTTCCCCAGAGGCGGTGGCTTCCCGCATCGCCAGAACGGCAGCCTGGGTACCCTGGCGGATGGTGTCCACCAGCCGGACGACCTGTTGGGTGGCTTCCCGGGAGCGTTCCGCCAGTTGCCGGACCTCATCGGCCACCACCGCAAACCCCTTGCCGTGTTCCCCGGCCCGGGCCGCCTCGATGTTGGCATTGAGGGATAAGAGATCGATCTGATCGGCCATCTCGCGGATGGTCTGCACTATCTGATGGATTTGAGCCGAATCCGACTCGAGGGCCTCAATCGCCTCGGCTGTCCTCAAGATGGTGCTGTGGACCTCCTGAATGCCGGTCAGGGTTTCCGCCACCTTCTCCGCACCTTCGGCCGCGGCCTGCCGCATGCGTTCCGCAGCCGATACCACATCGTGGACAACGCCGTCGGTCGAGCGGATGGATTCAGCGGTCTCGCTGACCACGGCCGTCGCCTTCTGGACATGGTCGGCCTGGGCCCGGGCACCGGTGGCAACCTGGTCAATGGCCTGGCGCAGTTCGGTCATGGACTTACACTTTGAGTGGACATAGTAGGTCAAACCTCGTATCATGGTCTCATGGATGATTTTGTCAGTGTCGCTGAAGCACGGCGGCGGCTAGGGGTGTCATCCCGCACGTTGCGGCGGTGGGATGCGCAGGGCGTGCTCCAAACCATTCGGAGCCCAGGAGGGCGACGGATGTTTAGCCTGGAATCGATCAACCGCTTAGCCGGAGAGCGCAGCGGCGGAAACCGAGCGGTGATCTACGCGCGCGTGTCCTCCAGCCAGCAGAAGCGGGACGGGAACCTGGATCGGCAGAAAGCGCGCTTGCTCAATGCAGCTAAAGAGCGAGGCTACCGAATCGTGGAAGTGATCGCGGAGCAAGCCTCCGGGATTAACGAGAAACGGCGGGGGTTGCGCCGCATCTTTCGGCTTGCGGAAGATAGCCGGATCGATCTCGTCCTGGTGGAGTTCCGTGATCGACTGGCTCGATTCGGGTACAGCTACCTCGAGACATACCTTACGGCGCGCAAGGTTCGCATCATTTGCTTGGACGATGCTCCGCCGACTTCTGCGGAAGACGAACTGACACGCGACCTCATTACCATCCTCACGGTGTTTGCTGCCCGTCTCTACGGTCGCCGCAGCCATGGATTTCGTAAGCACGTGACGGATGTGATCCGAAGCCATCACGCCAGAGAAAGGGGGTAGCCCCATGGCGCTGGTCCAGGCGGTGCGCACCATGATCCTGCCTTTGTGGGGGCCAAACGGGGTCAAACACGCGGCGCTCGAACAGACCCAAGCCTTGTTCGAGCGGCTGGTGGCGTTCTACCTTGCTGTCCTGATCCGGGAACCAGGCCTGTGGGACAAGGTCCCCAAGCGGGACCAGCAGACGCGGCGGGTGCTCTTCGACCCTGAGACGGACGAGATCCGGATGCGCGCGCCCACCGCCAAAGAAGTGCTGACGCGGGTGGAAGCCGTCACGGTGAAGACCCGGGCACACCCCGATCCGTCCCACGATCTCCAGGCCGTGCCCGGAGCGGCCAAGGCCCCCGTGGTGTTCCGCCGGGCCGCGATCCAGCGCGCCATCGGGCTTGTCCGGGCTTATCGCTCCAACCTGGCCCGCTGGGAGCGCCGGGGGCGCAAGGGCCGCATGCCCGGCCCGCCCGTCGTGGGACGCTTCCCGATCACGGTGTACCGGGGGCAGGGCCTGATCGTGCGGAGTCCGTTGCGCTCGTTCCTGAAGGTGAAGCTGTGGAACGGGGCCCAGTGGGCCTGGGTCCAGATTCCCGTGCGCATCCCCGAACGCGCCGCCATCCTCCTGGCGAGGTCGGAGGAAACGCGCGCCAGGATCGAGGCGGGGCTGAGCGCGGCGCGTGCTCTGGAGCGCGAGGGACGCGCCGAGGAGGCGAAAACCGCGCGAGAGCAGTTGAAGCCCCTGCCGTGGGAGATCGCCCAGGCGTCCGTCACGCTCTACCAGCACCCGGATGGATGGGCCGCGCACGTCCCCTTCGTGCGCACCGTGCCGGTCAAGCCGGCCGAAGACCAGCGTGCGGCCCACCCAGGGCTTCCTGTGACGACGGTGGACCTGGGAGAGAACAACCTGGCCGTCGCCGTCGCCTGGCGGGGGAGAAAGGTCATCGGGACGCTCTTCGTGCGCGGGCGGGCCCACGAGGGGCGGCGTTTGCGCAGGCTGTCCGCCATCCGGTGGAGGCAGATGGCGTCGGGAAAGCCGGCACGGGGGGTGCGGTCGAACCGGCGGCGCTGGGCCAGGTTGGCCCAAGCCGAAGAGGATGCCGCACGCCAGATTGCCCGCCGGATCGTGCGCTTCGCCAAGACGCACGGCTCCCGGGTCATCGTGCTCGAGGCCCTGAACCGGATGCCGCAGGCCCAGCGCATGGGCTGGACACGGCGGCAGAACCTGCGTCGCTCCTGGTGGATGCGAGGGCGCATCCTCAGCTTCACCCGCGCGATGGCGCTTTGGGAAGGCATCCTGGTGGTGCGTCGGGACCCGGCGTTCACCTCCAAGGCGTGCCCGCACTGCGGCGCATACGGGGAGAGGTTCTCCCGACGCACGGGCGGGCGGGGGCCACGCCACACGTTCCGGTGCCCCGCGTGCGGCTGGGAAGGGAATGCCGACCTGGTGGGCGCGATCAACCTGAAGAAGAAGTGGGATCGGACCTTCCCGCCGTTGGGGCCGCTCATGGCGGTGGCCAAAGCCACGAAGAACGACACGAAAACCGCTCCCGCCAGGGTGGAGGATAAGGGGGCGGTGGAAGGTGCGGCTAACGCCGGCTGACCCTGCGGCGGATGCCGGGCTTTCCCCGGGCGACGTGGTGCGCCCTCGTCGAGGCCGGCACGGGGACGCGGAGGCTGGGTTCCTCCAACCGGTGCTGGCGCAACCCAGGCTCCATCCCAGGGGCGGCTGGCGGATGCCGCCCGCTTGGGGAGGATCCAAGCAAGAGGGGCCTGGGGCTCGCGGAAGAAAAGCCGAAGGGCATGCCCAACCGTGTCCAACAAATCGGCTGCTGTTTCATACCACCGGGAGATCTTCGACACCCCATCCGTGTGTTGAGCGGTGCCCTGTGTGATTTCGCCGACGGCGGTGGCCACCTGTTGGGTGGCCGAGGCCGCCTCCTCAGCCATCGCAGCCAGTTCCTCACTGTGCGCCGCGACCGTTTGCACGGACTCATTGACCGTCTCGATCAGGCGGCGGAGGTTGCCGACCATCGTGGCAAAGGCCCGCGCCAGGGTCTCCAGCTCATCGCCCGAGGCAGGGACGGGGATCGCCGTGGTGAGGTCGCCGTTCCCGACCACCTGGGCCGCTTGGGTCAGCGCCAACAGGGGACGGGTGATGGCGCGGATGAGGGCTATGGCCACCAGGATCCCGAACAGGATGGCGGCCAGCTCCACCACGCCGGTTTCAATCGTGACCCGTTGCCGGTAGGCGTGGTCCGTCTGCTGGCGGGTAAACGCCTGCTGGTGAAGCTGTTGATTCAAGGTTCCGAGCAACTGCTCCCCGCGCTGACCCGCGGAAAGGACCCCTTGTTGGAAAACCTGACGGGCTGCCCGGGCCTGGCCGGCATCCGCCAGTTGCATCATCTGCTGCAGGTTGTGCTCTAAACGTGTTGCCTGCGCAACAAACGCCCGCAATTCCGCCTGTTGACCCCCGGATAATCCCGGCATTAAACGGCGGACCTCGGAGGAAATGTTGTTCTTTAAAAGCCCTATTTTTCCGTTCAGGCCGGATGCATGTTGACCTATAGCGTCGTCCAGAGCGTATTGGGCCCCATCCATCCTCAGACGGTTCCAATCCGCACGGATCTGGCCGACGCGGTAAACCGCATCCAGATCCGCGGCCATCCGATGTTCACCGTAATCGAGACGGGTAAGGGCGGTAAAGCTCAGAACACCGCTAATCACTAACGCGGCGATAACCGCCGCATAGCCTAATGCGAGTTTGGTGCCGAGACTCCTCCGACGGATAGAAGCCAATCGAATGTTGATCATGATATGCCCCCCATGGCGCAGCGATAAGGTGTTGGTAGAGGGTATCAACCTTAGAAGTTATGGAGGTACTGAGTAAATGCTTTTTACGAACCCAAAATCATCGGGGGGCCCCGCCCCAGGGCGAGGGCGGTCGGCTGCCCCCCTCCGCCCGGTCTGCCCGCTGCCGGTGTTACGATAAGGGAGGAAACGACCGCTAGGGCGGCTGGCTCCCCGGATGGGCGGCGGCAGCCGCCGGGGGGCCCGGCTGGTCCGTGCGGGATCCACACGCGCTGCAGGGAGGGAAACGGCCGTGCGGGCGGGTGACGGGCAGCTGCGGGCCCGGCCCGGGAAGGGCGCGGGGGACCCCGGCCGGCGGGGACCCTGGGCCGGCCTGGTGCTGGCGGCCGGCCTTTCGCGGCGGCTGGGACGGCCCAAGGCCTCGCTGCCCTGGGCAGGCGGGACCCTGCTCGACCGTGCCCTGCAGCTGGCGGCCGCCACCACCGGCCGCCCGGTATGGGTGGTGACCGGGCCCGAAGGCGGTACGCCTCCCAGAGGGGCGCAGCGGGTGGTCAATCCCCGGCCGGAGGCGGGTCTGGCGTCCTCCTTGCGCCTGGGGGTGCAGGAGGTGGCGGCCGCTCGGCCGGAGGCGGCGGTGGTGGTGTTCCTGGTCGACCAGCCCTTTATCCGGGAGGCGGACGTGGCGGCCGTGCTGGCGGCCTACCGCCGCCGGCCGCCGGGCGTGCACTGGGTGCGTCCCGTCTATGACGGGATGCCAGGTCATCCGGTGGTCATTGCCCCGGACGGCCGGGGGCTGGTGGAGGAGCTGGGGGGCGATCAGGGGCTGGGGCCGGCGCTGCGGAACCGGCCGGGCGTGCTGACGGTGGTCCGGCCGGTGACCGGTCCCTGCCATCCGTCCTGGGATATCGATACCGAGGCGGATTACCGGCGGGCGCTGGCCTGCCTGGAGAAGTCCGGCCTCTAAAAGCGGCCGCTTTCCCCGCCCAGGATGTGGGTCCATAGGGAGCGGACGGCGGGGGTGTACGCTACCAGCAGGACCTCCTGCACCGCGTGGAGCCGGGCGGCGGCGCCCGCCAGCGCGGCGGACCCTACCGCGAGCGCCTCCCGCAAAGGATAGCCGTAGGCCCCGGTGCTGATGGCCGGGAAGGCCACCGTGACCAGCTGATGGTGGTCGGCCAGGAGCAGCGCCTGTCGGTAGGCGGAGGCCAGCAGGCGAGCTTCGCCGGCGGTGCCCCCCCGCCATACGGGCCCGACAGCGTGGATGACATAGCGCGCAGGGAGCCGGAAGCCGGGGGTGATGCGGGCGTCGCCCACCGGGCAGCCGCCCAGCTCCCGGCAGGCCAGGGTGAGGGCGGGCCCGGCCAGACGGTGGATGGCACCATCGACGCCTCCACCGCCGCTCAACCCGGGATTGGCGGCATTCACGATGGCATCGGCCGCCACTTCGGTAATGTCCCCCTCCAGTACCCGCCAGCGCATGGCCTGCCTCCCTCGCCGGCACCGGAACCCGTAGGATTCCCGGTGCAAACCCGGATGGCTCTTCCGGAGCCGCCTGCCTGTATTATGAGGCCTGTAGGGTCCGCCCGCACCATAAAATCCGCCCAATTTATTAGTGACATGCTAATATATAGGCGCAGGTCCGGCGGCCCGCCCCCCATCTCGGGCGGCAACAGAACGAGAGGAGCGGAAGCTCATGGACGAGTTGCACCTTGAGACCCTGGCCGTACATGGCGGGGAGACGGCCGACCCCGCCACCGCGGCCCTGGTGACCCCCATTTATCAGACGGTGGCGTATGCCTTCGCGGATCCGGGCCACGCCGCCCGGCTCTTTAACCTGGAGGAGCCGGGCAACATATATAGCCGTATTATGAATCCGACGGTAGGGGTTCTGGAGAACCGCATCGCCGCCCTGGAGGGCGGGCGGGGGGCATTGGCCTTCGCCAGCGGACAGGCGGCCATCACCGCTACGGTGCTCAACCTCTGCCGGAGCGGGGATGCCATCATCGCTTCCAGCCATCTCTACGGGGGCACCTTCACCCTGTTGGGCTCCACCCTGGCCGACCTCGGCATCACGGTGCACTTCCTGGACGATGACGGCAGCGGGGAACGCCTGGAGGCGGCCCCCTTCGGGCCCCGCACCAAGGCGGTGTATGTGGAGACCATCGGCAACCCCAAACTGGACATCCCCGACTTGGAACGCTGGGCGGCAGTGGCCCATGCACACGGTGTGCCCCTCATCGTCGACAATACGTTTGCCAGTCCTTACCTGTGCCGGCCGTTTGAGGCGGGCGCGGATCTGGTTATCCACTCTTTGACCAAATGGCTGGGCGGCCACGGACACAGCCTGGGCGGCATCGTGGTGGACAGCGGCCGCTTCGACTTCACGGCCGGCGGCTACCCCCAGTTCACCACCCCCGACCCCACCTACCATGGGCTGGTTTGGGGCGACCGGGGTCCGGACGGGTTCCTGCTGCGCATGCGGGCCAAGATCCTGCGCGATACCGGGGCCGCCATCAGCCCCCTCAATGCCTGGCTCATTCTGCAGGGCGTGGAAACCCTGGCGGTGCGCATGGACCGCGAATGCGCCAACGCCGCCGAACTGGCGCGGCGGCTGGCCGCCCATCCGGCGGTGGCCTGGGTCAACTATCCCGGCCTGCCCGACCATCCCAGCCATGAGCGGGCCCGCCGCTACCTGCGCAGCGGCCGGTTCGGATCCATGCTGGTTTTCGGCCTGAAGGGCGGCTACGAGGCCGGCCGCCGCGTGATCGAACGGGTACGCCTCTTCTCGCACGTGGCGAACGTGGGGGATGTGCGTTCCCTCATCATCCATCCCGCCTCCACGACCCACGGCCAGCTGGACCCGGCGGAACAGGCCGCGGCCGGGGTGGCCCCGGAGGCGGTGCGGGTCTCGGTGGGCCTGGAGCATGTCGATGACCTGTGGGCGGATCTAGAGCAGGCGCTCACGTAGGGGCCGGCATCGGAGGCAGCGGGGGCCCGGACCGGCAGGGTCCGGGCCCCCGCTGCGGCGCTCCGCCTATTGGCCGGTACGCAGGTAGGTCAAGAGGACATGGAGCTGGGTGGGGCTCAGGAAACGGCCCCAGGCCGGCATCAGCAGGGCGTTGGGCGCTCCTCCCGCCACCCCGTCGTGAATGATGGACCCCAGCAGCAGCTTGTCTTCCAGGAATTGCTTCCCGGTTACGCTGCTGGCGGTGATGGTGGGGTTGTACTTGAAGTAGCCGGGATTGGCGGCGCGGGTCTTAAACGGTTTGTCCCAGGCGGCCACGGCTTTGGCGAAGCGTTTGCCGTTGGGTCCGAGAATGGGGACGTAGTGGTCGCCCGGGCTGGTGGCGCCGGGGTTGACCACGCGTCCGGTGTTGTAGGGACCGTGGCAGGCGAAGCAGGCGTAGGCCTGGTAGATTTCGGGCCCGGTGGTGGCAGTCGGCGGATGGTCGGGCACCCCCGGCACCTTGGGCAGCCCGGCGGCGATGTAGGCGGCCAGGTCCTGGACCTGGGAGGAGCTTAAAACCCCGTCCCAATAAGGCATGTTGATGGACCCGTTATTGACCGCCGCCCCATTGGCGGTGGACGCGGTCACCACGTGCAGCGCCACCGGCCCCTGGCCCAGGTACTGCGCCACCATGGAGGCCGGGACGCCCTTGAGCGGTGGGGCGCCGGTGGGGCTGCCGTCGGCCAGGGTGGCATTGCCGGCCCCCCGCACGCCGTGGCATTGCACACAGGCGTATTGCACGTACAAACGGGCGCCCGCCGTCACCTGCGCGGAATAATGGGGCTTGGGTTTGGGCTTCGGGGCGGCTTGCGACCCGCATCCGGCGGCCACCAGGCCGGCGATGCCGGCGGCGGCCAGCGCTGCCGGAGCCAGGCGCGGTATCCGCATGGTACATTCCCCCTTACGCACTCGGGGCCGGCGCGAGGGCGGAACCAGCACGGACCCGCCGGCCCCACCCGCATGGTAAGCGGTGGCGCATGCCGGTGGCAGGATCCCGTGGGGTGGCTTCCGCCGGCAAAGGGGTCGACCGGTCCGCCAAAGGCCGCATGTCATTGATTGTCCGGTCAACCCCGCCCTTTCCCCCGAGGGACTAGATCCTTTGGGGGAAGGGAGGCACCGGTAATGGTCTCGATCCGCTTGCGCCGAGGAAAAAATTCTATATAATCTATTCCTGGAGGGAGGATCCAGGACCATGGAGCGCAAGTACTGGCCGCTGCAGCTGGTGGCGGACGCCCTGGGGCTGAAGCCGCCTACCGTGCGCCGCTGGGTGGACGAAGGCCGCGTGCAGGCGGTCCGGCTGGGGGGGCCGGCGGGGCACCGCCGGATTCCGTACAGCGAGGTGGCCCGCCTGGCCCGGGAACGGGGGCAGGGGGAGTGGCCGCCGCCAGAGGCGCCTGATCCCGCCCGGCAATACCGGGTGGAGGAGGCGGCGGCCTACCTGGGGGTGAGCCCCCGTTTCCTGTGGAATGCGGGCTTCCTCTCCTCCCAGCGCGGGTTCCTGACCGGTGCCGATATCCTGGCCCTGGAAACCTCCTTGTACGCGCCCGCCGGGGAAGGGACGGCATGGCTGCCGGCAACGGCGGGGGCGGAGACCCCGGAAGGAGGTGAGGAACGGATGCATCACCACGGGATGCATGGCGGGATGCGTGGCGGAGTGGGCCGCAGCTTCATGGGCGGTCCCATGGCCGGCGGGCCCATGGCGGCCCGGGCCTGGGCCGGCCGCGGCGGACCCTGCTGGGAGGACTGGGACGAGAACGAGCCCCACTCCGTACTCTGGCTCCGCTCGTTGAAGCGGCACCTGGAAGCCCGGAAGGCAGACATCGAGGACCGCCTGGCCTGGGTGGAGGAGGCCCTCCGGAAAGCGGAATCGGCCGGATCCCAGGAGTAACGGGCGGCCCGGCGGCCGCCCTACATCCGGGGAGGTTCGATCTGACCCAGGAGGTCAGCCAGGTCCAGCATCAGGTCGTTGAGGCTGCTCAGCGCGCTGGCCTGAGCCAGCGGCGCCAGGAGCCCCAGCAGCGGCAGCAGACCCGGAAAATCCGTGACGCACAGGACCAGCTGCTGGCCCAGCATGATCTCCAGCCAATAGGGGTACGGTTCCAGGGGTTGATAGGCGGGGCGCGGCTGCAGGTTGCGGGTGTAGACGTAGACCTGCACGTCCGCGCTGCCGTCGTTCCAGGCCACGATCAGGGGACCGGCGTAACCCAGCCGGCTGCGCAGCCCGCTCAACAGGTCCTCCGACTCCGCCTTGGAGAGGTCCAGGTGCTGCAGGGTGCGGGAGATCTCCGGGATCTCCGGCAGCCGTTCGAACTCGGGATGGCGGTAGGCATACAGCGCAGGCACCTCAGGCCAGGTCATCCCGCGATCGTCTCCTCTCCCAGGCCGGCGCCGGGACGCCGGACCCCTCTCGTGCCCCCATCATAGCGCAGCGGGGCCGTGTTCTCCTAGGGGCGGGCCGGGCCTAAGCACTGAGCGCCTCCAGGGGTTCACCGGGGGCGCCGTCGTGAAAGGCGGCGGCCGCATCGCGCAGGGTGCCCAGCTGACTGGCAAGGGCGCTGGCGGCATGCGCGATCTGCTGGGCGAAGTCGGAGGTATCGGCCGAGAGCCGTGTGGTTTCCTCCACCCCCTGGGTGAGTTCGCGGATGGCGCGGGCGATCTGCCGGCTCTGGTCGTTCAGCAGTGCCCCCGCGGTTTCGGTTTCATGCGCGAGGCCCACCGCCTCCGCGACCGCCCGGCTGGCGGCCTCCGCCCGTTGGGCTACACTGCCGGCCATCTCGTCCACCACCGCCACCCCTTCCGAAATGTGCTGGATTTCGGGGAACAGGGCGGCCAGGATGTCGTGCACCGCGGTGGCCTGGGCGGCACCCTGCCCCGCCTGGGCCTCCACCACCCCCATGGCCTCCACCGCTTCCGCCGTCTGGGCATGCATGTCCCGGCTCTGTTTCACGATGGCGTCGGTGGCCTCCCGGGTCCGCCCCGCCAGCTGGCGCACCGCGTCCGCCACCACGGCGAAGCCCTGCCCGGCTGCGCCGGCCCGGGCGGCCTCGATGGCGGCGTTGAGGGCCAGCAGGTTGGTCTGTTCCGTGATTTCAGCGATGAGCTGTACGAACTGATCGATGGAACGGCTGCCTTCGGTCAGCTGCTGCAGGCGCTGGGCGAGGCGGCCGACGGCGGACTCGATGGTCTGCATGGCCTGCATCAGGCGGTCGACCGCCTCCGACCCGGTGCGGGCCTGATCGTGGGTGGCCTGGGCGGCCCGGGTCATGCGCCGGGTTTCCTCAGTCAGGGTGGCCGCGGCCCGGGTCATGGTTTCCGCAGCCTGCGCCGCCGCATCCAGGCTTTCGACCTGCTTGCGCGCATGTTCGGCCACAGCGGCGATGGTGGCCTGCTGCTGCCCGGCGATGTCGGCTACCGCCGCCAGCTGCTGCTGGCTCTTGCCGCTGTCGGCCGTCAGCTGGCCCATGCGGGCCACAATCTGCCCGGTCAGGGCGGTGGACTGCTCGGCCGCCGCCGCCACCTGGGTGCTGACCTCGCGGATGGGTCGCACGAAGGAGCGCAGCTGACGCACCATGTGGGCCAGGGCCTGCCCCACCGAGTCGCCCTGGCTGCGGACCTGCACCTGCACAGAGAGGTCCCCGTGGGCGATGGCCTGGGTGGCGGTGGAGGCCTCGCGCAGGCTGCGGACCATGTCGGCGAAGGCCCCGAACAGGGTGCCGATTTCGTCACGGCCGCGGCTTTCGGGGATGTGTACCCCTTCAATCTCCCCCCGCGCGATCTGCTGGGCGGTGGAGGTCAGGGTGGCCATGGTGCCGCGGACATACAGGCCGAGCAGGTAGGCGAAGAGCTGCCAGAGTACGAAGTCGGCCAGGATTTCCACCCAGCGCACCGGGATGAGGAGGCGGAGCGCGGTGGTGAGGATGTTGACCGCCAGGAAGAGCAGCGCCAGCTTGGGCGCCAAGCGCAACCGGGAAAACATGGGATGAGTCCTCCTGCCTTGAGGGGTTGAAAACAGGGAAGGGGTCCGGAATTTCAGCATAGGCGACCGGCGCGGCCGGGGCCAAATTTTAGGAGCGGGCCGGAAACGGGAACGGAGAGGCGAACCGGCACCGCAGCGGCGGCAGGGCTTCGGCCGGGCAGAGCACCAGCAGTACGTCCCCAGCTCTAGGGGGGTGACGCCGCGGGGGATAAGGTCGGCCGTTCCGCGGTGAATGCCGACCACCAGCACCTCCTCGGGCAGGTCGAGGGTGCGCAGGGCGCGGCCATGAAAGAGGGGGTTCTGCATGTGCAGTTCGTACAGCCCGTGCGCCCCCTCCGGCTGCAACAGGAGTTCGGCCGCATGCGGCAGCCGCACCAGGGTCTCCAGCACCGGCACGCTGGCCAGGGCAGGGACGAACGGCAGCAGGCCCAGGCGCCGGGCGGCCGCCGCCGCTTCCGGTCCGGTCTCCACGATGAGGCCAAAGGTGCCCCGCGCCTGCAGGCGCGCAGCCGCTGCCACGGGGTCCATCCCCTCCTGGCCCAGCAGCACCACCGTCGCGACCTGCCGGGTCCAGTCCGGCTGGCGGAGGTCGAGCTCCTCCGGGCTGCCGGCGGCGAGGACCGGCGTGCCGGAGGCGGCTAGGCGGCGGACCAGGCCGGCGGCAGCCGGTCCGCTGCCCACCACGGCCACGGCCCCCGGAGGCCGTTCCCCCGGCCGGGGGCGAGGCGCTGAAAGAGGTCGGGGAACAGCAAGGCAGAAAGCACCGACATGGCGATCATGGCGACATACAGGCGATGGGGAATCAGGCCCGCCCCGGCCAGCACCGCGGCCCCTGCCACCGTGACCGAGAGGCGGGTGGCGGCCAGGAAGGCGGCGGCAAGGGTGGTGCGCCAGGGGCAGGAAGCGGCCTAGCAGCAGGAGGGGCAGGAAGCAGGAAGGCCGCCCCCAGCAGGGCGGCGGTCAGGATCCAGGCTGCGGGGCTGTGCAGGAGGCCGCCCAGCTGCAGCTGGGCGCCCAGGTTGACGAAGAAGAAGGGGATGAAATAACCGAACCCGATGGCGTCCAACTTCCCCTGCAGGGTCTCGCGGTCCTCCCCCAGTAGCGAGGCCACCAGGACGCCCGCGAGGAAGGCCTCCAGCACCGTGATGGTGCCGAGGCTCTCAGCCAGGGCCAGGAAGAGGGTGATGACCGCCAGGAAGGTCCGCACCCCCGGCTGCCCGGTTACGCTGTCCTGGCCCGCCAGTCCGACCAGTCGGCGCAGCCAGGGGCGGGTGCGCCGCCCGACCAGTACGGGCAGAAACAGCAGCCCCACCAGGAAAGGACGCAAATGGCCGCCGGGTCCGGTGGAGGCGGCCAGCAGGCTGGTGAAGTCGACCAGCACCCCGATGCTGAGCAGCCACTGGGCGACCGGCTCCTCCAGCAGGTCCCGTTCCTTGCCAGAGGCGTTCGACGTTGGCCTCCAGGCCGATGAGGAACATCAGGTAGGCCAGCCCGAACAAGGCCAGAAAGCGGATGACCGGCGAGGGGGTCACCAGGCCCAGCCCGCTGCGCCCGAACACCACTCCCAGCAGGATTTCGGCAACCGCCACCGGGATCCGGACCCCGGGCAGCCGGTTTACCAGGGCCGGGGCGGTGACCGCCAGCAGGGCCACCACCAGCACCGGCTGTAACGCCTGTGACATGGGCCGCCTCCTTTTGCTGCCATGTTAGCCAACCGCATCCGGTTGCGGGAAGGGTGCCGGATCCCCGGCTTGGCGGGCGGGCAGCGGGCTTTGTAGAATGAATCGTTTTGATGCCTAGGGTCGGCGCCGCGTAGCCGGGGCGCGCACGAAGGCGTTAGGAATTCCTGAAAGGCGGCCCGCCGGGGAGCGCGGGGCGCGGCCGGGGACAAGCCGTCCGACAGATGAGGGGGAATGGGGATGGCGGACACGGGACTGGATTTGACCGCCCTGCGGGAGCGGGTGCGGGAGGTGCTGGGTCCGGAAGCCGGGGAGCGGGTGCCGGAGGGCGGGGTGCCGGTGCACCCGGTGACCGTGGCTTCGGTAGGGGAACTGGCCGGGCTTATCGACCATACCCTGCTGGCTCCCATGGCTACCCCTGCCGACATCCGTCATCTGTGCGAGGAGGCCCGCGCCTGGGGTTGCGCGACCGTATGCGTGCCGGGCCAGGCGGTGCCGGTGGCCCGCAGCTGCCTGGGGGACAGTCCGGTGGGGGTCTGCGCGGTGGCGGGTTTTCCCCTGGGTAATTCCGCCAGTGCCGTCAAGGCCTACGAGGCCCGCAAGGCCGTGGAGGACGGTGCGGCCGAGATTGACGTCGTTATCGCCCTCGGCTGGCTCAAAGCCGGGGACTGGCATGGGGTGTGGGCGGACCTGCGGGAGGTGCGGGAGGCGGTACCCAGCGGGGTGGTGGTGAAGGCCATCCTGGAGACGGCCGCCCTCAGCGAGACCGAAAAGGCGGTGGCGGCCCTGCTGGCAGTGGCGGCGGGCGCGGACTATGTCAAGACCTCGACCGGGTTCGGCGCCGGTGGGGCCACCGTGGCCGACGTCACCTGGCTGCGGCGGGTGATCGGGGGTGCCGCCGGGGTCAAGGCGGCGGGCGGTATCCGTACCTGGGGCCAGGCACGGGCCCTGCTGGCGGCCGGGGCCAACCGCCTGGGAGCGAGCCGCACGGGGGCCATCCTGGCCGGGTATCGGCGGGAGGAGGAAGCGCCTCGCCCCTGAGGCCGGCCTGCAGCCGCCCGTTCGGGGAACCGTGCCGCGGCCGGGATCATGGGGAGGGAGGGGCGTCATGGGGCAGGAAACGGAGACCGCCGGCCCGGCGGCAGACGGGGAGGACCTGCAGCGCCGGCTGCATGTGGTTGCGGATCCCCAGCGCCTGCGCATTCTGGCGCTGCTGGCGGGGGGTGAGCACGGCGTGTGCGAAATCACCGCCGCGCTGGGGTTACCACAGAACGCCGTCTCCCACCACCTGCAGGTCCTGCGCGGCGAGGGCCTCCTCGACAGCCGGCGCAAGCCGCAGGACCGGCGCTGGGTGTACTACCGCCTGCGGCCGGAGGCACTGCGGCCGCTGGGCCGCCTGCTGCTGGACTGGGCGGATGCCGCCGAGACCGCAGGGGAGCGGGCGCCGGCCTGCCCGCTGCCGCCCCCTTTCTAGGGGGCGGGCACGCGCGATCCCGCCGGCAGGAGGAGCCGGCCCCCGGGAAGGGTCCAGTGGCCGAGCAGCCAGTCCGCGAGACCGGTGGAGCCGGGCGGGGCGAGGAGGGTCAGGTTGTAGACCCGTCCGTCCAGGACCCGTACCGCCCCGTAAATGTGGCTGCCGGGCGGCCGGTCGGCGTAGGCGGCCGCGCCTGGCCCCAGCCGGCAGACGGTGACCGCGCTGCCGGCCACCAGCCGGGTGAGGGCCAGGGGCCGGGTGAGGAGTCCGGGCTCCGGCAGACGGGTATAGACCGACAGGCTGACCGCGGTGGTGGCTCCCAGAGCCGACCACCAGCGGTAGGGACTCCGGCCCCGGGAAAGGGCGGACCCGGCCGGGATGTAGACCACTGTTCCCGCCCAGATCACCCGCCGGAGGGCCGTTCCGCCGTAGACCGCCACCGGCGCCGTAAGTGCCGGGGCAGGGTGGGGAGGGGCCGGGCGGACCGCCCGGGCCGGGTGGCGGACGCCGCCCGCCAGCAGGACCTCGACCCCGGCTGACAGCACCGCTGCGGCCAAGGCCGCCGCCCAGGTGCGCGGGCGGAGGATGCGGCCGGGGTTCCGGTAGGGGGAAAAGGCGAACCATTTGGCGAACCACATGGCCGATGCTCCTTGCGGACGGGGTGGGGGCGGGAAATCGGGGCGCCGCTCCCGCCCCGCCGCCGGGGAGCAGGATCGACACCGGTCCTATGGTACCGCGCGCAGCGCCGGCGGGATGGGGGAAGCGGGCCGTTTTCTTTCGACAAATTCCGGTAAAGGGAGGCAGGGGCTGTGGGGGGACTGGAACCGGCGGCCGCGGCCCGGCAGGCGTTGATTGCGGCCGCGGCGGCGGTGCGGGTGCACGCCTATGCCCCCTACTCGGGGTTCCGGGTGGGGGCGGCGGTGCTGGCGGAAGGTGGGGCAGTGGCGGCGGGTGCCAATGTCGAAAACGCCAGCTATCCGGTGGGGATCTGCGCCGAACAGGCTGCGGTGGCGGCCGCCGTGGCCGCCGGGCACCGCCGGCTGCAGGCCCTGGCGGTGGTGAGCGGGGAGGATCCCCCCGCGGCCCCCTGCGGGGCCTGCCGTCAGATGCTGGCGGAGTTCGGGGACCCTCGCATCTACCTGGCGGTGGCCGGCGAAACCGAGCCGCGGGAGGCCTACTGGCTGCATGAACTGCTGCCCCGGGCCTTCGGACCGGCGGATCTGGAGCGGAAGCGCTAGCCGGGGCGGACCGGCCGCAGCCGACCCGCGTCAGGGGGTGGGGGGACCGCCTGCCCTTGCCGGATGGGACTGGCGGCGGGACGGCGGAGGGCTTAGGGTGAAAGGAGGAGAGGGGTCCGGGGCGGGTTACGCCTGCGGACGGGAGGAGGGCAAAACCATGGCGGTCACGACCATCCTGCTGGCCAGCGACGGCGGCCCCGGCGCCCTGCGTGCGGCTGACTGGGTGCGGGCGCAGTGGGCCGGGACCGATGCAGAGGTCATTGTGGCGGTGGCGGAGGTGCCCCTGCCGGGCGGGGCTTACTCACTGACCATTGTGCCTGAGGGGGGCGCCGACGAGGCCATCTATCTGGCACCAGAGACGGCCAGCGAGCTGGCGGTGGCGGCCTTGCGCGAAACCGAACGGCATTTGGCCGGCATGGCCCGCGTGCGGGGGACCATCTGGCGGGGCAAGCCGGTGCCGGCCATCCTGACCGCCATCCGGCAGTTGCGGCCGGGTCTGGTGGTGGTAGGGCGGCGCAACCTGAGCCGGGGGGAACGTCTGCTCCTGGGGAGCGTGTCGGCCGGGGTGGTGGCCCATAGCCCGGTGCCGGTGCTGGTGGTCCCGCCGGCGGTGGCGGAGGCGGTGATGGAGGAACCGGCCGCTGCTGGCGAGTAGCGGCGGCCGGCCACGGGGAGGCGGGAGGATGGAGATGCCGGTCCGGGGCCTCACCGCGGCCGAGGCCCGGGCCCGCCTGCAGCAGGTGGGGCCCAATGAGATTCCGGAGGAGCGTCCGCACCCCTGGATCCGTCTGGCCCTGAAGTTCTGGGGCCCGGTGCCCTGGATGCTGGAGGCCACCATCGTCCTCTCCATCATCCTGCACCGCACGGCGGATGCGGTCGTGATTGCCGCCCTCCTCCTCTTCAACGCTGTGGTGAGTGTGCTGCAGGAGGGGCAGGCCGAGAACGCCCTGGCCCTGCTGCGGGAACGGCTGCCGGTGATGGCCCGCGTGCTGCGGGACGGGCAATGGCAGCAGGTACCGGCCCGGGAGCTGGTGCCCGATGATATCATCCACCTGCGCATGGGGGATGTGGTGCCGGCGGATGTCCGCCTGGCGGAAGGATCGGTGCTGCTGGACCAGTCCATGCTGACCGGGGAATCGGTCCCCCAGGAGCGGGGGCCCGGTCAGGCGGCCTATGCGGGTTCCGTGGTGCGGCGGGGGGAGGCCACCGGGACCGTCACCGCCACCGGTGCCCGCACCTACTTCGGCAAGACGGCCGTGCTGGTGCAGACTGCCCGCACCCTGAGCCATCTGGAGTCCCTCATCTTCCGCATCGTACGCTGGTTGGTGGGCCTGGACGGGCTCCTGGTCATGGCCGTGCTCATGGTGGCGGCAGTTGACCGCCAGCCCCTGCTGGCGGTGCTGCCCTTCTCCCTCATGCTGCTGGTGGCCTCGGTACCGGTGGCCCTGCCGGCCACCTTCACCCTGGCCCAGGCCCTGGGGGCCAAGGACCTGGCCGCTCACGGGGTGCTGGTCACCCGGTTGTCGGCCATCGAGGAGGCCGCCACCATGGACGTGCTGTGCACCGACAAGACCGGTACCATCACCGACAACCGGCTGAGCGTGAGCCAGGTACGGGGATACAGTGGCCACACGCGCGAGGAGGTGCTGGGGGTGGCTGCCTTGGCCTCGGACGCGGCCTCCGAGGACCCGCTCGACCTGGCGGTGCTGGAAGCCTGGAAGGCAGCGGCTGCCGCCGGCGGGGGCCTGCCCCGGCCGGGCCAGGCGCAGGTCCTGGTCTTTCATCCCTTCGACCCGGCCCTCAAGCGGACGGAGGCGGAGGTGCGCGTAGGGTCCGGCCGCTGGCGGGTCATGAAAGGCGCCCCCCAGACCCTGGCCGGGCTGGTGGGGGCCCTGCCGCCGGAGGCGGCGGGGGACCTGGAAGCGCTCGGCGCCGGCGGGCAGCGGGTGCTGGGGGTGGCAGCCGGGCCGGAGGGCGGTCCGCTGGAGCTCATCGGCCTGCTGGCCCTGGAGGATCCGCCGCGGGCCGATTCTGCCACCCTGGTCCACACCCTCCAGGACCTGGGGGTGCGGGTGATGATGCTGACGGGGGACACCGCTCCCACCGCCCGGGCGGTGGCGGAGGCGGTGGGCATCAACGGGCCGGTGTGTGAGGCGGGCGTCATCCGGGAGGGGGGTGACGCGGCCGGTTGCGGGGTCCTGGCCGGCATCTTCCCCGAAGACAAGTTTCACGTGGTAACCGCCCTGCAGAAGGCCGGCCATGTGGTGGGCATGACCGGGGATGGGGTCAATGATGCGCCCGCCCTGAAAGCGGCGGAGGTAGGGGTGGCCGTGGCGTCGGCCACCGATGTGGCCAAGGCGGCCGCCAGCCTGGTGCTGACCCGGCCCGGCCTCATGGATGCGGTGGAGGCGGTGCAGGAAAGCCGGCGCATCTATCAACGCATGCATACCTACATCCTCAACAAGATCATCAAGACCCTGCAGGTGGCGGTCTTTCTGAGCGGCGCCTACTTCCTGACCGGGCGGCTGGTCACCACCCCGTTTCTTATCGTGCTGCTGCTGTTCGCCAACGATTTCGTGACCATGTCCCTGGCCACCGATCGGGTGCGCCCCTCCCGCCGCCCGGCCCGCTGGCGGGTCCGGTACCTGGTGCTGACCTCCGGGGTGCTGGCCCTGCTGTTGCTGGTGGAGGCCTTCCTGGTGCTGTGGGGGGCCCGCGATGTCCTGCACCTGGGATGGCCCCAGGTCCGCACGGTGGTGTTCCTCATGCTGGTGGCCAGCGGCCAGGCCACCGTCTACGTGGTGCGGGAGGTGCGGGCCTTCTGGCGGTCGCGCCCCAGCCGGGCGCTGCTGGCCGCCACCCTGGGCGACCTGGTGGTGGTGGGGGGGATGGCCTGGCGGGGCATCCTGATGGCGGCGGTGCCGGGGATCGTAGTGTGGGCAGTGCTAGGGGTGGCGCTGGCGTTTATGGTGCTGCTGGACCTGGTGAAGCAGGGCTTTTTCCACCTGGAGCGTCAGGCGGCCGCCTGAGGCGGACGGGAAGGGCCTCCCCGGCGGGAGGCCCCCTCCGCCGACAGGGGGCCGTTCAGGGATGGCCCGCCAGCAGGATCCAGTCCAGGCCGGCCCCGATGAAGACCAGAACACCCAGGATGACGTGCAGGGCCCGCTTGGGCCGTTCCTTCACCCCGGCCTGGGCGAGGATGCGCTCCAGTTCCCGGTTGGTAACAGCCCCCAGGATCATGGTCAAGAGGGCTAGAATGGTGGTAATGGCCGCGACGGTGAGCGCGCTCATGCCTCCCGTACTCCTTTCCGGCGGTGGTTCCGGGGGGCCGGCTCCCCGGCCCCTGTTCCGGCCGTCTTGATTATGCCAAAATCCCGGCGGGGTTATGGCGCGCTTCCTGAACCGGGGTTACGGGATCGGCGAAAACCGAAGGATCATCCCGGCCGTTCACCCAGGGGCCCGGGCGGGCCGGCCAGGGCCTCCCAGTCCAGGTGGGCGCTTAGGCGCGCATACAGGCGGCCGGCGCCCGGGGGCAGCTGCGGTAGGCGGCCCAGCACGGGTACCCCGGTCAGTTCCGCCACCGCGGCCGGATTGTCCGCCTCGGCGGGATCACTACCGCGGAAGCCGTTGAAGACCACCCCGGCCACCGCCAGCCCCCGGGCGCGGGCATAGTCCAGGGTGAGGAGGGTGTGATTGATGGTGCCGAGGCCGGCCCGTGCCACCACCAGCAGGGGCAGACCCAGGGCCCCGGCCAGGTCGGCCATGGTGCGGGTGGCATCCAGGGGGACCGCCAGGCCCCCGGCCCCTTCCACCAGCAGTCGCGGGTGGCGTGCGGCCAGGGCGGCGGCAGCCTCCAGCAGGTGGTCCCAGGGTACCGGCTGTCCGCTGCGGCGGGCCGCGATCCAGGGAGCCAGCGGATCCGGGTAGTGCGCCGGCACCACCAAGTCGCGGGGATCGGCCGCCCCGGCTGCCTCTGCCAGCAGGGCCGCATCCGGCGGCCAGGCGGCCCCGGCCGGGACCCCCGTCTCCACCGGTTTCATCACCCCCACCTCCAGGCCCCGCTCGCGCAGGCCCCAGGCCAGCGCGGCGGTCACCGTGGTCTTGCCGACCCCCGTGTCGGTTCCGGTCACGAACAGGCCCCGCATGCCTTGCCTCCTTTCTGGCTCAGCCCCGGCCGGCCAGGGCCGCCAACGCCTCCTGGGCCTCCGCCACCGCCCCGGTCAGGATGGCGGTCATTTCCCCCAGCTCGGCGGGCGTGGAGGCCAGCGGCGGCATAAAGATGACCACATTGCCGATGGGGCGGATGAGGAGCCCGCGGGCCCGGGCGCGATCGGCGACCACCCACCCGGCTTGAAGCCCGTAGGGAAACCCGCGCCGGCTGACCCGGTCCTGTACCAGCTCGATGCCCGCCATCAATCCCAACTGGCGCACATCGCCGACGTAGGGCAGCCCGCGCAGGGGCTCGAGGGCTCCGCCCAGCGTTTCCGCCTTGGCCGCCACGCCTTCCAGGAAGCCGGGCGCGGTCAGGAGGCGGAGGCTGGCCAGGGCGGCCGCGGCCGCCAGGGCGTTGCCGGCATAGGAGTGGCCGTGATACAGGGCGCGCTTGGCCCCTACCTCGCCCAGGAAGGCCGCATAAATACGCTCGCCCGCCACCGTGGCCGACAGGGGCAGGTAGCCGCCGGTGATACCCTTGCCCAGGCAGAGGATATCGGGCACCACGCCGTCGTGGTCCACGCCCCACAGGCGGCCGGTGCGCCCGAAGCCGGTGGCTACCTCGTCCACAATCAGGAGGACGCCGTAGCGGTCGCACAACTCCCGCAGCCCCGCCAGGTAGCCGGGCGGGGCGGGGATGATGCCGCCCGCCCCCTGCACCGGCTCGATGATGACCGCAGCCAGCCGGTCACCTTCCTGGGCCAGCGCCTCCTCCACCGGACCCAGGCAGGCCAAGCCGCAGCCGGGCCGGGAGCGGCCCAGGGGGCAGCGGTAGCAGTGCGGATAGGGCACCCGCGGTTCCGGCGGCAGGTAGGACAGGAAGGGCCAGTGGAAGGTCTCGTCCGGGGCCACGGCCATGGCGCCCAGGGTATCCCCGTGATAATTGGACGTGAAGCCGAGGATGCGGGTGCGTTGGCCCTGGCCCTGATTGGCCCAGTACTGGACCGCCATCTTTAGGGCCACCTCCACCGCGGCCGCCCCGGAATCGGAAAAAAAGAAGCGGGTAAGACCGGGGGGCGTAATCCCGGCCAGGTGGTGCGCCAGCACCGCCGTCACGGCATTGCCCTGCCCGAGCAGGGTGCTGTGGGCGATGCGGGTCAGCTGTTCACGGATGGCCGCATCCAGGGCGGGGACCCGGTGGCCATGGACATTGAGCCACACCGAGGCCACCCCGTCATAGTACCAGCGGCCGCGGGTGTCCCGCACCCGCACCCCGTCGCCTTCCACGATTACCACGGGGTCCCGGCCGGTGTAGTCCTGCATCTGGGTAAAGGGGTGCCAGACGTAGGTGCGATCCCAGGCTTCAATGTCAGCGGCCGGGTAGGATGCGCCCAGGATGGGGATGACGTCCCCGGGGGCGTCCGGCTGCACAGGGTCCTGCATCAGGTCAGCTCCTTCCGCACGTGTCAGGGCCCGGCGGGGGCAAAACGGGGGGCCAGGGCCTGAAAGGCCGCCAGGGCCTCCTCGATCTGATCCGGCTGATGGGCCGCCTGGACGGTCAGCCGCAGGCGGCTGGCCCCGTCGGGCACCGCCGGCGGCCGGATCGGGGTGACCCAAAGGCCGCGGGCGCGCAAGGCGGCGGCCAGGTCCAGGGCGCGGCGGGCGTCGCCGGTCAGCACGGGCACGATCGGGAGGCCGGGATACGCGGTCGGGGGCACCCGGTAGCCGCAGGCGGTCAGGCCGGAGCGGAGGCGGGCGGCATGGGCCTGCAGCCGCCGGCGTCGGTCCCCGTCCGCCGCCGCCACGTCGATCGCGGCCCGGGCGGCCGCCGCCAGGGGCGGCAGGAGGCCGGAGGAGAAGATGAACGGGCGGGCGCGGTTGATCAGGAAGCGGATGACGGGCTCCGCCGCCGCCACAAAGCCGCCCTGCAGGCCCAGGGCCTTGCTGAAGGACCCCACCAGCACGAGGCGGCCGGGACTGATGCCGGCGGCTTCCGTCAGCCCCGCCCCCGTGGCCCCCAGCACCCCTACCCCGTGGGCGTCGTCCACCACCAGGACGGCATCATAGGTGGCGGCCAGCTGTGCTAGTTCTGGCAGGGGTGCGGTGTCCCCGTCCATGCTGAACACCCCGTCGGTCACAATCAGGCGCGGGCGCCCGGGCGGGGGCGGCGGCTCCGCCCGCAGGCGGCGGGCCAGATCCCCGACGTCGCCGTGCCGGTAGACCACCACCCGCGCCCTGGCCAGACGGCAGCCGTCAATGAGGGCGGCGTGGCTGAGGGCGTCGGAGAAGATGACCCCGTCCCGCCCCAGGGCGGCCACCGTGCCCAGGGCCGCCTGGTAGCCGGTGGGGAGGACCAGGGCCGCCGGCTGCCGTTGCCAGGCCGCCACCCGGCGTTCCAGCGCCCCGTGCGCGGGGTCGTGTCCGGTGACCAGGCAGGAGCCGCCCGCCTGGAATCCCTCCCGATCCAGAGCGGCCCGGGCGGCCGCCAGCACGGCCGGATGCCGGCTGAGGGACAGGTAATCGGTCCCCGAAAGGTTGAGATAGGGACGGCCATCGACTGTCAGGACCGGATCGGCCCCCTGCCCGGTTTCGATCAGCTGCCGTTCCAGATCCTGCGCCCGCAGCCGGTCCAGTTCGCGTTCGTAGGTGTCCATCCTGCCTCCTCCGCCCGGCCGGATCCGGGTACGGGTTGAGCATGGGTTAGAATAACACACCGGAAACCCGGTCGCGGAGGCCGGGAAGGGAGGGAACCGGATGCTGACGGTGGAGGCGGTGTTAAGGGCCGCAGCGGCCGCAGGGGGCCACCTGCACTGGACGGGCGCGGACGGGGCCGGGCATACCCTGCCGTACAGCGCCGTACAGGCGGCGGTGGAGCGGCAGGCGGCCGCTTGGGTATCCGCGGCGGGCACCCCGGTGGCCACCTGGGGCGGGAACGATGGCCCGCATCTCCTGCAGGCGCTGGCCCTGCAGCGGGCGGGGGCGATCTGGTACGCGGTCAATCATCGCCTGCCGGCGGCGGTGTTAGCCGGGGTGCTGGAGCAGGTGCGCCCGGCCGCGGTGGTGGTCCTGCCCGGCTACCGGCCTGTCTGGGAGGCGGTGCGGGATCGGCTGGCGGCGCCGCCTCCGGAGGCGGCGCCGGGCGGGGAGGCCCCTCCCGGCGGGCTGCTGCCGGCGGTGGCGGAAACGGATCCCGCGACCCTGGTCACCACCTCGGGCACCACGGGACCTCCCAAGGCCGCCGTCTACCCGCAACGGGCGATAGCCCTGCACGCGGTGGCGCTGGCTGCAGGGCTAGGAGTGCGCCCCGGAGACGTGCTGCTGCCGCTGGTGCCCCTCTTCCATGTCCAGGCCTGGGGACTGCCCTATGTCGCCTTCCTGCAGGGGGCCGACCTGGTCCTGGCCGGCGGGCCCTTGGAACCCGCTGCTGTGAGCCGCCTCATGGCGGACAGGGGGGTGACGGTGGCGGCGGGCGTGCCCACGGTCTGGCATGACCTCATCCGCTACTGGGAGACGGCGGGGGGACCGCCGCCGGGACTCCGTACCGCGTTCACGGGCGGGGCCCCTTTGCCGGAGGCGCTGTATGCCCGCCTTACCGGTTGGGGGGTTACCGTGATCGAGGGTTACGGCTTGAGCGAGGCCGGGCCGAGTGTCGCCCTGCGCCGGGCAGGGCGCGGGGCCGGGGACAGCGGAGACCTGGGCTACCCCTTACCCTTTGTGGAGGTGATGGTGGCTGGGGAGGACGGGCAGCCCTTGCCGGCTGACGGCCGTTCGGCCGGGGAGCTACGGGTGCGCTCCCCGTGGACGGCGCGCCCTTTGGGGGGAGCGGCCGGGGAGGGCTGGATCGCCACCGGTGATGTGGTGGTGCAGCACCCTGACGGCCGGCTGCACCTGCGGGACCGTCTAGCGGATCGGATTAAGAGCGGCGGGGAGTGGATTGACTCCCTGACCTTGGAACGCCGCCTGCTCGGCCATCCGGCGGTGGCGGAGGCAGCGGTGGTGGCCTGCCCCGACCGCCGCTGGGGGGAGCGCCCTCTGGCGGTGGTGGCGGCGGCAGCCCCGGTCGGGGAGCAGGAGCTGCAGGCCTGGCTGCGGGAGGTGTTCCCGGCCTGGTGGGTGCCCGACGCCATCCACTTTGTGGCCGCTCTCCCGCGGACGGCCACGGGCAAGGTGGATAAGCGCGCCCTGCGGGCGGCGTGCCGGTCCGGGGACGCCTGAGCCGGCGTCAGGCTCCCGCGCCCGCAGCCTCCTGTCCGGCCGGCAGCAGGTTCTCGGGTTCCGCGCGCAGGCGGTAGGCAATCCAGGCTGCCTGCAGGATGGCGCGCCGGGCCGGGCTCAGGAAATCGGACCCCAACTGTTGGGCCAGGCGGGCCAGGCGGGTTTCGAGCTCCGGCAGGGATAGCTCCAGGAGAGCGGCAGCCTGCAGGCGGTCACCCCCGGTGCGGAGCAGGGCGTCCAGCACCGGCAGCAGCCGGGCGGTTTCCCCGGCCTCGAGCCGCAGTACCGGCCCTAGCTCCGGTCCTAGCAGGACCTGCCAGAGCTGACTGAGGGACAAGGTCAGGATCCAGCGGTAGGGTCCCAGGTCCTCCACTCCCCGGCAGCCGGTGCCCAGTGCCCGCTCCACCAGCCGCACCGCGCTTTCGGCCTCCTCCAAGGCGGCACTCAGATACCGGGGATCCTCCACCGGGGAGGAAGCGCCCAGCGCAATCCCGGCCTCCTGCGCCCAGGGGTCCAGCACGTGCCGCGGCAGCTGCCGGATTGCGCCCGGCGGGGCCGCCAGGATCCCGATCCAGCCGCCCTCCGGGCGGGGCAGCGTAACCAGCTCCGCCCCGGTTCCGGCCAACCGGGAGGGCGGGGGAGCGGTGCCGCCCGCCGCGGCCAGCACCCGGGCGCTGCGGCGGCCCGGGCTCACTTCCAGCGCCAGGGCGGTGTTCAGCAGGGCGTCCGCCGGCGGGGCGGGCCGGGCTGCGGGCGGCAGAGGCCGCAGACGGCTTGCCGGCCGGGGCCGGGAAAGGGGTAGGGATCCGGTGGCTGCTCCCGGAAGTGCCATGGAACGTCCCTCCTCCACCAAGTTAGCACCGCTAAGATGACACAAATATAGCATATGGAGCGCCAAATGCAAGCTATTATCCAGGGGAAATGACACAAATCTTACATCGTGGCTCCGGGCCCGCTGGCCCGGCGGGGCACAAACGGTGACCGGGCCCCGGCGGGCCCGGTCACCACGGTTCAGGCGGGAAAGGAGGTGGGTGCCGGCTCGGGACGGCTTTGGAACGGATTGGCGGCCATGCCCGGCAACCGCTGCCCTTCCAGCAGCCGCCGGCGTTCGGCCAGGGCGGCAATCAGCCCGGTGTGGGCGAACAGCTGAGGGAAGTTACCCCGGGCCTGCCCGCTCTCAGGGTCGACGTGTTCCCCGAACAGTCCCAGCGGGGTGGCACTGGCCACATGCCGGGCCAGGACCTGGTCGGCCCGCTCCAGGGCTCCCTGCCGGAGCAGGACGCGGGCATACCAGAAACCGGCCAGGGTGAAGGGGAAGCGCGCATTGCCCAGGTCATCGCTGCGGTAGCGGAAGACCAGGTCATCCTGTACCAGCGTTTCCTCCAGGGTGCGGAAGGTGGCATGGAAAGCGGGGTCGTCCGCTGGTACGAAGCCGTACAACGGCAGGGTGAAGAGGGCGGCGTCGGGCACCCCGCCCCGGGCCCGCTGGGGAAAGCCCCCGTGGGCAGCCGCTTCGGCCATCAGCGTCTGGCGGATGCGCTCGGCCGCGGTGGCCCAGCGCCGGGCCTGCCGGGTGTCCCCCATCACCGCCTCGGCCAGGTGGGCGGCGGTGGTCAGCCCGGTCCAGCAGAGGACCCGGGAGTGGGTATGCTGGTCCCGAATGCCCCGGAATTCCCACAGCGAGGCGTCGGGCCAGTTCCAGGACCGCCGGCTCCAGTCCGCCAGGGCGGCGATTGCCCACCAGTAGAAGCGGATGAAGCCGGCGTCCCCGGTTTCCTCCCACAGGCGGTAGACCAGCCACAGCACGGATCCGGCCAGGTCCTGCTGCAGCTGGCGGACGGCCCCGTTGCCCATGCGGGCCGGACGGGAGTCCTGATGGCCCGCCAGCCAGCCCATGTCCCGTTCCCCGTCCGGCACACTGCCGTCCACCCGCAGCAGGGGGGCGGCAAAGGGCCGGTCCTCCAGGGAGACGGCGTTGAGCAGGAACTCGGCGATGCGCCGGGCGCCCACCACGTCCCCCGCCAGCAATAGGGCCTCGCCGGCATAGGCGGCGTCCCGCACCCACACGAACCGGTAGTCCCACTGCCGGGTTTCCCCCGGGTTCTCGGGCAGGGAGGTGGTGGCGGCGGCGATGGGCACGCCGGTGGGCCGGTAGGTAAGCGCCCGCACCACCTGGACGCTGCGGTGGAAGGCGGCCTCAAACGGCCCCTGGTAGGGGATGTCGGCATGCTGCCAGAAGCTCGCGGTCCGCCGCCATACCCGTTCCGGATCGGTGCCCACGGGTTGAGCCAGCCAACGGGTATCGGCCGGGTTCTCACTGCTGACCCGGAACACCACCGTCACGTTGCCGGGGCCGCAGATCCACTGTTCAGGCCGGGCGGTGGGCCGGTGCGGTCCCTGAATCAGCAGCCGGGCCTGTTCCGGGCCGTGGGGATTGGCGAAGCGCACCCCGTCGGCCTCCCGTTCCCAGGCAGGCCGGACGGCCCCGTAGTTGAACATGGGCCGGCAGGTGAGCACCAGCGGCATGGAGGTTTCGGCGTGCATCCAGACCGCAGTGCGGCCGAAAGCCAGCCAGGTGCGGACCCGGGCCGTGCCCTGGGGCCCGTCGAAGCGGGTCTCCAGCGCCAGCCCTTCGTCCAGGTAGCGCTGCGTGGCCGGAACGGGCTCCTCGGGCTCCAGGCTCAGGTACCCGCCGCCGTGGCGGTCGAGCAGGCGCCCGAACACACTGGGCCCGTCGAACCGGGGAATGGGCAGCCATTCAATGGCGCCCGTGGGCCCGGCCAGCGCGGCCGTAATCCCGTTGGCCAGAAGCGCGGTAAACGAGGTCATTGTGACGTGCGACCCCTCCGGGCACAAATGTCGGCTCCCCGGTCCCGCCCCGCCCGGGGGCAGGGTTCACCCGGATCGAAGACCCGCAATAATACAATGTACGGCAGCGGCGCCCGGTGCATAAGGGCCAATTTGTGGTCCCGGACGAACCGCTCAGGCCCCGAGGGCGGCCGCCATCCGTTCCAGTCCCTGCCGCAGCCGTTCATCGGAAATGGTCAGGGAGATGCGGAACCAGCCCTCCCCATGCGCGCCGTAGGCGTTGCCGGGCGTGACCACCACCGCCGACCGCTCCAGGAAGAAGCGGGCGGTTTCCGCTGAACTCCACCCCCGCGGGTTGGGCACCCAGAGGTAAAAGGTGGACAAGGGCGGCGTGACCGGGAGGCCCATCTCCCGCAGCAGGCTCACGGCCATGTCCCGCCGGCGGCGGTAGAGGTCGTTCATGGCGCTGACGGGTCCTTCGGGCTCGGAGAGGGCCTGGATGGCCGCCCGTTGCACGGCGGTGAACGGGCCGGAATCGAGGTGGCTCTTGAGGGTGCCGAGGGCGTCAATGGCCGTGCGGTTACCCACTGCGGCCGCTATCCGCCAGCCGGTCATGTTGAAGGGCTTGGACAGGGAATAGAATTCCACCGCCACCTCCTTGGCCCCCGGTACCTCCAGCACGCTGGGGGCCCGGTAGCCGTCAAAGCCGGTCTCCACGTAGGCGGCGTCGCTGCAGAGCAGCAGGTCATGGCGCCGGGCGAACGCCACTGCCTCTTCGTAAAAGGCGCGGGTGGCCACCGCCCCGGTGGGGTTGTTGGGGTAGTTGAGCCATAACATGCGGGCACGGCTCAGCACCGCAGGCGGAATGGCCGCCAGGTCGGGCAGGAACCCGGTCTCCGGGCGCAGAGGCAGGTCATAGGGCTCCGCCCCGGCCAGCAGGGCCTGGGTGCGATAGACCGGATAGGCGGGGTCGGGGACCAGCACCACATCCCCGGGGTCCGCCCAGGCCCAAATGAGGTGGGCGATGCCCTCCTTGGATCCGATGAGGCCCAGTACTTCGGTGGCGGGGTCCAATTCCACCCCGAACCGCCGCGCGTAATAGGCTGCCACCGCCTGCCGGAAATCGGGATGCCCGGCATAATCGGGATACCGGTGATTGGCGGGATTGTGGGCGGCCGCCACCAGGGCCTCCACTACCGGCTCCGGGGTCGGACGGTCCGGGTCCCCGATCCCCAGGTTGATGACGTCCTTGCCCTGACGGCGGAGGTCCGACGCCAGGCGGTCCAGTTCCTTGAACAGGTAGGGGGGCAGGGTGTCCAGTCGATGGGCGGCTCGCACGCTCAGGATACCTCCTTCGGCTTGAAGGCCCGTCCCCGCCGGGAACGGGCCGGACAACAAAAGGCCCTGCCCCGGACCGGGTCCCCCGGGGCAGGGCGGCGCCCTTCAGCGCGCGCCGGCTGCAGCCGGCTGGGCTACCGCGTCCAGCAGCCCGGCCAGACGAGCAAAGGTGCGATCGGGCGGGGTCACCAGAGGCAGGCGCACGTCCCCCACCGGGATGCCCAGGTAGTTGAGCGCCCACTTGACCGGGATGGGGTTGGTGACCACGAACAGCTCCTTGAACAGTGGCAGCAGCTGCTGATGCAGGGCCTGGGCCCGCGCCCAGTCGCCCGCCGTCACCGCCTGCCAGATGGCGGCCATCTGGGGTCCGGCCACGTGCGAGGCTACGCTCACCACGCCCCACCCGCCCAGGGCCAGGGTGGGGTAGTAGAGGCCGTCGTCGCCGGAGTATACCCGCGCCCCCTCGGGCAGCCCCGCCACCAGGCGGGCCACCGCTTCCACCGAGCCCGAGGCCTCCTTGATGGCCAGCACGTTGGGCTGGTCGTGCATGATGTTAAGGGCGGTTTCGGGGGCGAGATTGACCCCCGTCCGGCCGGGCACGTTGTAGAGCATCACCGGGCGGGTGGTACTGGCGGCCACGGCCCGGAAATGCCGGTACAGACCCTCCTGCGGCGGCTTGTTATAGTAGGGGGTCACCACCAGCATCCCGTCGGCGCCCCAGCTGTCCGCCGCTTCGGTCAGGCGGATGGAGGCACGGGTATCGTTGGTGCCGGTGCCGACCCAGACCGGGACCCCTAACGGCCGGCTGACCTCGGCCACGGCCTCGAACAACGCCCGGCGCTCCTCCAGGCTCAAGGTGGGGGATTCGCCGGTGGTGGCGGCCACGATGATGCCGTCGGTCCCGTGTGCGATCAGGAAGCGGGCCAGGTTGCGGGCCTTGTCGAGGTCCAGGCTGCCGTCCTCAGCAAAGGGGGTGACCATCGCGGTGAAGATCCGCGGCCAAGTGGTCGTGGTGGTCTGCGTGCCCATGTTCCGACTCCTCCCCCGGGCCGAGCCCGGTCTCTAACCCTCGCCATACCGGCGGTCCTGTCGCCTCGTGTGCTGCCCTCAGTATATTGGGACGGCCGGGGGCCGGTGTGCCCAATTTTCGGCATGCCCGCCCGGCGGCAGGGGGGCCGATTCCCTATAATAGTGGGGAGACCAGCGCCGGTTCATGCAGGAAGGGGGCAGGCGGGTGGAGGACAGGCGGTTCCGGTTCGGGGGGACGGTCCTGCCCCTGGGGCGGCGGACCTACATCATGGGCATCCTCAATGTGACCCCGGACTCCTTTTCCGACGGGGGGGCCTGGCTGGATCCCGCGGCGGCCGTGGCTCATGCCCGGGCGATGGTGGCGGAGGGGGCAGTCCTGATCGATGTGGGCGGGGAGTCGACGCGGCCGGGGCATGTGCCGGTGCCGCTGGAGGAGGAGTGGCGCCGGGTGGCGCCGGTGCTCGAGCGGCTGCTGGACGAGCCCGCCCTGGCCGGGGTCGGCATCTCCCTGGACACCCGCAAGCCGGAGGTGGCCCGCCGGGCCCTGAGGCTGGGCGTGCCCATCATCAACGACGTGGAGGGTTTCCGGGATCCGGCCATGGTGGAGGCGGTGGCGGACAGCAGCGCCGGGCTGGTGATGATGTTCAACCGGCCCCGGCCTTACCCGCCCGGGGCCGTGGACCCCGCCGCCATGCGGCAGACGCTGGAGGAGCGCACCCGGACGATGGAACGCGCCGGCATTGCCGCCGAGCGGATCCTCTGGGATCCCGGCCTGGGATTTGCCTACGCGGTGGAGGACAACTGGACGGTGCTGCGGTCCCTGACGGTGTTTGGCGGCGGACCGGCCGGGCTGCTGCTTGGCCCCAGCCGGAAGCGGTTTCTGGGGGCCCTGCTGGATCGCCCCCGCCCCCCGGAACGGGACGTGGCCACGGCCGCGGTGGCGGCGCTGGCGGTGGCGGCGGGAGTGGACGTGGTGCGGGTGCACAACGTGGCCGTCACCCGGGACGCGGTGGCGGTAGCGGATGCCTGGTACCGGGGCCGGCAGCCGCAGGAAGCGGGAGGCGGAACATGACCGGCTGGATCCGCATTATGGGCATGCAGTTTCAGGCCCGCCACGGCGCGCTGCCGTATGAACAGGAGCGGCCGCAGCCGTTTGCGGTGGACATCGAAGTGGAGACAGACTTCAGCCGGGCGGTGGAGTCCGACCAGGTGGGGGATACGGTCGACTATGGCCGGCTGTATGCCGTGGCGGCCCGGGTGATGGCCGGCCCGCCGGTGCGGCTGCTGGAGGCCCTGGCCGGCCGCATGGCGGGGGAGGTCCTGGCACTGGACGGAGTGGAACGGGTGGTGGTGCGCATCCGGAAGCAGGCCCCGCCCCTGCCGGGGCCGGTTGCATACAGCGAGGTCGAGGTGTCGCGGCATGCCTGAGGCCTGGATAGGGCTGGGCAGCAACCTCGGCCACCGCCGCGCCAATCTGCTGTTCGGGCTGGACGGGCTGGCCCGCCTGGGACGCGTGAAGGCCGTCTCCCGCTTTTACGCCTCCACCCCGGCGGGGGTGGCGGGGAACCAGCCGGACTTCCTCAACGCGGTGGCCCGCCTGGACACGGCGCTGGATCCGCTACGTCTGCTGGCGGCCCTGCAGCAGCGCGAGCGGGAGGCGGGACGGGTCCGTAGGCCCGGAGGTCTGCCCGAGCCCCGCACCCTGGACCTCGACCTGCTGCTCTACGAAGGGCTGGAGATGCGGACGCCGATATTGACCCTGCCGCATCCGCGTCTGACCGCGCGGGCCTTCGTCCTGCATCCCCTGTTGGAGACGGCGGCTCCCGACCTCTTCCCCGCACGGCTGGCCCGCCGCCTGCGGGCGGCGCATCGCCGGACCGGTACCGCCGGGCTTAAGGCGGCGCCCTGGACCGCCGGCCGGGAGGACCCGGCAGTGGCGGCGGCCGACCTGGATCCGGCGGTGCTGCGAGGTGTGCTGCCTACCGACTGGCTGGGCCACACCCTGGAATCGGCTGCGGCCCTGGGGTCCACCAATGAGCGGCTCAAGTGCTGGCGCGCGGAAGCGGAGCGGGAAGGGATTTCCCTGCCTGAAGGGGCGGTGGTCGTGGCCGACCGCCAGACGCATGGCCGGGGGCGGCTGGGCCGGAGCTGGTGGTCGCCCCCGGGAGCGGGCTTGTACCTGTCGGTGCTGCTGCGGCCGCCGCCGGACCGGGCGTCGGAGCTGGGGCTGGTCAGCCTGCTGGCAGGGGTGGCGGTGGCGCAGGCGGTGGAGGACCTGACGGCGGCCGCGCACCGCTGGCAGCCCGGCCCGGCCCCACTGCCGCCGGCCCGGTTGCGCCTTAAGTGGCCCAATGACGGCGTGGTTCAGGTTCCGGGCCGGGAGCGGGCGGCAAAGGTGTTTGGCATCCTGGTGGAGGCCGGGCAGGAGGCCCGTGGACCCTGGGCCGTGGTCGGCATCGGGGTCAATGTCAATGTGCCGGCGGAGGCACCCCCGGCCGGAGGCGGGCCGGCCGCCTCCCTGGAGGCGGCCTGGGATCGGCCCTGGCCCCGGCAGGTGCTGTGGGCGCGGCTGGCGATGGCGCTGGAGGTCGCCTACCGCCGCTGGATTATCGAAGGGCCCGCGCCCCTGATCGAGGCGTGGGCCCGTCGCTCGTTGACGCTGGGCCGGCTGGTGGCCGTGCACCGGCCCGGGGAGATGGCTCCGCTGGTGATCGGGCGGGCGGTGGGCCTGGAACCGGATGGCGCCCTGCTGGTTCAGGATCCGGGGGGGACCCTCGTGCCCTGTTACGGGGGGGAAGTCAGCATCCGCGACCCGGACGGGTCCTACGCAGGCGGCTAAGCCCCAGCCAGGGAGGCCAGCAGGTCCGCCATCTCCAGGGCGGCAGCCGCGGCTTCCGCCCCTTTGTTGCCCATCTTGCCATCAGCCCGGTTTTCGGCCTCCTCCACCGTATTGGTGGTGAGGATGCCGAAAATCACCGGCATGGGCGCGGTGCGGTTGAGTTCAGCCAAGGCGGCCGTGGTAGCGCCGGCGATAAAGTCGAAATGAGGGGTTTCCCCCCGGATGATGGCCCCCAGGGTGATGATGGCGGCATAGGAGCGCTCGGTCAGCCGGCGCACCGCCGCCGGGATCTCAAAGGATCCCGGGACCCACACCACATCCACCGCCTCCGGCCGCACTCCATGCCGGGACAGGGTGTCCAGAGCTCCCGCCAGCAGGCGGTCGGTGACCCGCCGGTTGAAGCGGCTGACCACCACCGCCCAACGCTGGCCCGGTCGGGCGGTCAGCAGTCCTTGGTATTCGGCCACACGGTCTCCCTCCGTCCGCCGGGGCGGTCCTACATCCAGTGCCCCAGCTTGGCTTTTTTGGTTTCCAGGTAGAAGGCGTTGGCCTCATTGGGCTCCACCGTCAGCGGCACCCGCTCCACGATGCTGAGGCCATAGCCGTTAAGGGCGTAGTACTTCTGCGGATTGTTGGTGAGCAGCCGCAGCCGGCGGGCACCCAGGTCGTAGAGAATCTGGGCCCCGACCCCATAGTCGCGGGAATCGGGCGGGAAGCCCAGGGCCAGGTTGGCGGTGACGGTATCATACCCGGCCTCCTGGAGGGCGTAGGCCCGGATCTTGTTGGCCAGCCCGATACCGCGCCCCTCCTGCCGCATGTAGAGGAGGATGCCGCGCCCCTCCTGGGCAATGCGGCGCATGGCGAGGTCAAGCTGCTCCCCGCAGTCGCAGCGCAGGGAGCCGAACACATCCCCCGTCAGGCACTCGGAGTGCACCCGCACCAGGACCGGTTCCCCGTTGCTGACATCACCCAGGGTCAGTGCCAGATGGGTGACGTTGGTAATCTTCTCGTTATAGGCCACCGCCCGGAAGGTGCCGTAACGGGTCGGCAGCTGGGCCTCCCCCACCCGTTCGAACAGGGTTTCATGCCGGAAGCGGTAATGGATGAGGTCGGCGATGCTGATAAGGGTTAGACCGAACTGCCGGGCCATGTCCTCCAGCTGCGGGCGACGGGCCATGGTGCCGTCGGGATTGAGGACCTCGCAGATGACCCCGGCCGGGGTGAGCCCGGCCAGCCGGGCCAGGTCCACGGCGGCTTCGGTGTGGCCCGGCCGGCGGAGTACGCCCCCGGCCTTGGCCCGCAATGGGAAGATGTGGCCCGGGCGGGCCAGATCCTGCGGCCGGGTGGCTGGATCCGCCAGCAGGCGGACCGTGCGCGCCCGGTCGGCGGCGGAGATGCCGGTGGTCACCCCTTCCCGGGCATCCACCGAGACCGTAAAGGCGGTCTGCATGGAATCCTGGGAAACTTCCACCATGGGCGGCAGCTCCAGGGCATCGGCCCGTTCCGCGGCCAAAGGGGCGCAGATGAGGCCCCGGCCCCATTGGGTCATGAAATTGATGGCCTCGGGGGTGACCTTTTCCGCCGCCATGATGAGGTCGCCCTCATTTTCCCGATCCTCGTCGTCCACCACAATTACCATCCGGCCCTGCCGGATATCCTCAATCGCCTGCCGGACGCGGGCGATGAGGGCCTCTTCCTCGGCCGGGTGATCCCCGGCGGCCCCGGGAGGGATGCCGTTGCTGGTCATGCCGACTCCTTTCCTTGCACTACCCCTGCCGGCTCTAGGCGGGGCGGCTGTCCAGCCGCTCGAGATACGGGCCCAGCAGGGAGACCACATATTTGCCCAGGATGTCGAATTCGAGGTTTACCGGCTGTCCCGGCACCAGGTCGTTCAGGGTGGTTTCCGCCAGGGTATGGGGAATGAGGGTCACCTCAAACCAGGCGGTATCCCCGGCCTCGTCGACGCCCTGGGACACCACGGTCAGGCTCACGCCCTCCACCGCCACCGACCCCTTATCCAGCACCAGACGGCGGAACCGGGCCGGGAACGCGATGCAGACCTGGCGGGCATTGCCCAGCTCGGTGACCGCCACCACTTCACCGCGGGTGTCCACGTGCCCCTGTACCCAGTGGCCGCCCAGGCGGGATTCGGCACGCACTGCCCGCTCCAGGTTCACCCGGCCGCCCACCGGCAGGCCGCCCAGCGTGGTGATCTCCAGGGTGGTGGGGCTGCATTCCACCCAGAAGGCCCCGGCCACCGGTTCCGGCGCCTCCGGCAGCACCGTGAGGCAGGTCCCGTTGACGGCGACCGATTCCCCTGCGCTCAGTTCCCCGGCGAAGGGGGCCTGCACCGCCAGATACAGGCCCTGCCCGTCCGGGCTCGGCTTCCGGGCGGCGATGGTCCCCACCGCCTCCACCAGACCTGTGAACATGTCAGACCCCTTCCTTCCGCCGGCCCGCGGCCACCTCCGCCGGGGCGGGTCCGGCGGCGGGGAAGCGGATCTCCCCTTCCAGCACCACATCGGACCCGAGCCGGCGCACGGCGTCAAAGGTGATGCGGGGGGCCTCCTCCAGGGTATCCACCCCCCAGACGGGGGCCGCCACCGGACCGCCCAGCCAGAGGGGCGCGATGAAACCGACCCAGCGGTCCGCCAGCCGGGCCTGGAGGAAGGCGGCGTGGATGGTAGGACCGCCTTCCACCAGGACCGACTGCAGGTGGCGGTCGGCCAGCTCCTCCAGGACCGCCTCCAGCCGGGGATGGCCGGCGGCGTCCGCCTCCACCCGGATGACCTCCCCGCCGGCGGCAAACACGGCCCGTTCCCATTCGATGCCGGGTGCGGCGGTGGTGAACACCAGGATGGGGGAGGGGGAGGGGGCCCGGAACACCCGCGCCCCCGGCGGGGTCCGCCCCCGCCCGTCCAGGATGACCCGCACCGGGTCCCGCCGCCGCCCCGGACCCCGGTCCGTGAGCAGGGGGTCGTCGGCCAGCAGGGTGCCGCTGCCCACCAGAATGGCGTCGTGTTCGCGGCGCAGACGGTGGGTGTACGCCAGCGCCTCCGGCCCGGTGAGGTACTTGGAGCGGCCGGTGCGGGTGGCCACCCGCCCGTCGACGCTGGCCGCCACCTTGAGGGTGATGAGGGGACGGTGGTGGCGGGCCCAGGTCAGGAAGGGGCGGTTGAGCGCCTCCGCTTCGGCCGCGCCGTCCCCGACCTCTACCTCCACCCCGGCCGCCTGCAGGCGCTCCAGGCCGCCGCCGGCCACCGGGTTGGGGTCCGGCATGGCTGCCACCACCTTAGCGATGCCCGCCGCCAGGATGGCGTCGGTGCAGGGGGGCGTGCGGCCGTGGTGGTTGCAGGGGGCCAGGGTGACGTAGAGGGTGGCCCCCCGCGCCGCCTCGCCCGCTTGCCGGAGCGCCAGCACTTCGGCATGAGGGCCGCCGGCCCGGTGATGGTACCCTTCCCCGATGACCTGCCCGTCCTTGACGATGACCGCCCCCACCATCGGATTGGGGGCGGTCCGCCCCCTGGCCCGGCGGGCCAGGGCCAGGGCGCGCCGCATGGGTTCACTGGTCACAGCCCCGCCCCCTTTTCCCGGGGTATCCCGGCCCCGGCCAATAAAAAAGTCCCCGCCCATCGGGGACAACAAGGTAGAAGGGCATCCACGCCCTCACGCACCTTCTCCCATCCAGACTCTTACTGTCGGCACCGGGATCGCACCGGATTCCTGCCTTGCGGCTCGCGGGCTCGCCGTCCGGGGACGGATTACCGCCGGTCGGGAATTGGGGCCTGTGGCCCCGCACCCAGCCCCGAAGGTACTTCCCATTTTACCGGTTCGGTCACCGGACTGCAATTGACCGCCCGCCTAGCGCAGCCACCAGACCGTGACCGGGGTGCCGGCCCGTAGGGGCCCGGCACCGGCCGGGATGTCGGCCAGGCCTTCAGCCCCCAGCCACGATGTCTGGATGGCGGAGCCCTGGGGTCCGGTGAGGACCACGACCCGGTGGCCGTCCCGTTCCGGCATCCGGCAGCGCAGGAACTGGCGCCGGCCCGAGGTTTCCTCCAGGTCCTCCCCCAACGGCAGCTGCAGGCGGGGCCGTTGCCAGGCCTGCACCCCCTGCAGGCGCAGCAGCAGGGGCCGTACAAACAGTTCGAAGGTCACCAGGGCGGACACCGGATTGCCCGGCAGGCCGAGGAAGGGCCGGTCCAGCACGTGTCCCACCGCCAGGGGTTTGCCGGGCTTGACGTTGACCCGCCAGAACTCCAGCCGGCCCAGCTGCTCCAGGGCTGGCTTGACGAAGTCGTAGTCTCCTACCGACACCCCGCCCGAGGATACGACAACCGCTGCGGAACGGGCAGCCTCGGCCAGGCCTGCCGTGATGGCCGGCAGCCGGTCCGGCAGTGGGGGCAGGATGCGGGGTTCGCCGCCGGCCTGGGCCACCGCGGCCGCCAGGGCGTAGGCATTGGAGTTGCGGATCTGGCCCGGGCCCGGGATTTGCCCGGGGTCCACCAGTTCATCCCCGGTGGAGACGATGGCCACCCGCGGCCGCGGGTAGACCGGCAGCCGCACCGCCCCCAGGCTGGCCGCGATGCCCAGGACCGGCGGGTCCAGCCGCGTGCCCGCCTCCAGCACCCGGCTGCCCTGTCGCATGTCCTGGCCCCGGGGGCGGACGTGGGATCCGGCCCGCACCGGTTGCAGGATGGTGACGGTGGCGGCGCCGGCCTGCATCCGGGTCCATTCCACCGGGACCACGGCGTCGGCCCCGGCGGGCAGAGGGGCCCCGGTCATCACCTGTACAGCGGTACCCGGCTCCAACGGTCCCGGCGGCAGGTGTCCGGCTCCGGTACGGCCGATGACCCGTAGCGTGACCGGCCGGACGGCCGCCCCGGCCACGTCCGCCGCCCGGACGGCGAAGCCGTCCATGGAGCTGTTGGCGAAGGGGGGCACATCCGCCTCCGCCACCAGCGGGGCGGCCAGGATCCGCGGCCAGGCCCGCCCGGCCTCCTGCAGCAGCTCGCTCAGGGAGCGGGATTCGGGCGGCGGCGGGACCACCCCGTCCAGGATGCGGTGCTGGGCTTCCTCGACGCTCATCAACATGGTTGCTACCCCTTTTCCGGCTCCTGCCGCTCTCCGGGTATCATAGCCTGCGCCGGAGCTCCGGTCATCCCGGTACCGGTCCCGGGTCGCCTGCGGTAATGTAGAGGCCGGACGCAACACGAGCCCCCGGGCTGGAGGAGGCCCCGCCTACGAACCTGCTCGCCATCGATGTCGGAAACACGCATATCAAGGTCGGGGTGTGGGACAGCGGGCGGTGGTGCGCCGAATGGCGCCTGTCCACCGACATCCGGCGTACCGCCGACGAATACCACCTGAGCCTGCGCGGGCTGTTGCAGGAGGCCGGTCTGCGCATGGTGGAGCGGGCGGTGGTGGCCTCGGTGGTGCCGCTGCTGACCCCGGTGTTCGTCCGCGCGGCGGGCTCGGTGGCCCACCATCCTGCGCTGGAGGTCAGCCCGCCCGGCTACGGCATGGGGGTAGACTACGACCCCCCGGAGAGCCTGGGGGCCGACCGCTTTGTCAATGCCCTGGCCGCCTGGCATCTGGTACACGGGCCGGTGGTGGTGGTGGACGTAGGGACCACGGCGACCATCGACGCCGTTTCGGCCGACGGCCGGTTCCTCGGCGGCAGTATTGCGCCCGGTCCGCACTTCCTGACCCAGGCCCTGGCGCAGGGCACCGCCCGCCTGCCGCATATCCCGCCGGTGATCCCCGATTTTGCCATCGGGCGCCGTACAGCGGACGCCATCGCGGCCGGCGTGGGACACGGCTTCGTCGGCATGGTGCGGGAACTGGTGGCCTGGGCGCGTCAGGTGACCGGCGAGAGCGCCGAGGTGGTGCTGACCGGCGGCTGGGCCGGGCGGCTGCGCCCGCATCTGGGGTTTGCCGCCCGGCTGGAGCCGCGTCTGACCCTGGAGGGGCTGCGGGTGGCTGCCGAATGGGCGGCTGCCCACGACCCGGGCTGGACGCGGGACTGACGCTGCCCCCCGGATTTTCCGGCCTGCCTGCTGCATAGGGTGAGGGAGACGCGGCGGCGGCAGACAGGAGGCACAGGGGTGGCAGCAGCAGCACGGGCAGGGTGGCAGGGCCGGTGGTGGGCGCTGATGGATGCCCGCTACCCGGCGGTGGCCTTGTGGGCGGGGCGCCCGGCGGCGGGCCGGTGGACGCCCTGGAGCCCGGCCGAATTTTCCCGGGAGGCCGAGGCCTGGCTGGACCTGGCGGCTGCCGCCCAGCGGCTGGGACCGGGACCCGCCGCCCAGGCAGCGTTGTATGCCCGGTGGGCCTACCGCCGCATCCAGGCGGGGGTCTGGCGGCGGCCGGCGATGCCGGTCCGCCACCTGCGGCAGGCGCTGCTGGCGGAGGTGCTGACGGCGGAGGGCACGCCCCTGCCGGCGGATCGGCTGGGCCGGGCCGCGGCCTGGCTGCTCCAGGCCCGCCGGGCGGTGGAGCGGGGCGGCGGACTGGCGGACCGGGAACTCGAGGCGGAAGTGGCGGCGCTGGGCCGGGCCCTGCGCCAGGGGCCGCTGGGGGGGATGCCGGGCGCCGGGCGCCTGGGTGCGGCGCTGGAGGAATACCGGGCGGCGGTGTACCGCCTGCCGCCGGGGCCTTCGCCCACGGTGCCCTGGCTGCCCTTGGCGCGGGTGGAGGACGGGCCCTGGCGGGAAGCCCGCCGGCAGGGTCCTCCATCACCCGCCGTTCTGCCGGCCGTGCCGGCGGGGCCGGCGGCGGTCCGGGAGGCGGTGGCAGGGGTGGAGGGCTGTTGGGCCCGCCTGCAGCCCCGGCCCCGCCTCTACCACGCCCCGGCCGCGGATGCGGGGCCGGTAGCCCTGGCGGGGGCCTGGCTGGCCTGGCGGACGGCCGCCGGCGGGCTGTATGAGGACGCCGTCTGGCTGACCGGCCTGCCCGGCACCCTGGAAGGCCGGGCCCTGGCCTGGCTGGAGGCGGCCGACCGGGCGGGAGCTGCGGCCATGGTCCGGCGCTGCTGGGCGGAGGCGGCGGCGGACGCCTGGCTGTGGCTGGATGGGGGCGACCCGGAGGCGGTGGCGGCCTGGCTGGCACAGGCCGGCGGGCATCCCCATCCGGAGGCGGCGGTGGTGACCCTGTCTCTGGAGCCGGGACGGGCCCTGGCCCGGTGGCAGGCCCGGGAGGAAGGCTGCCGGCTGGCACCCGGGGTCTGGGCCTGGGGGCCGTTGGAACCGGCGGTGGCCCGGGCCTGGCCGGAGGTGCCCGGGCCGGGTCAGGTTTACCCCGATTGGACGGAGCCGCCCCAAATTCCCCCCGCGCGTTGACCCCTCCGGTCCCCCTTCTTATAATCATGTGTCAAGAAAACCGCGGGCTGCCAGGGGCGCGCGGTTTTGGCCTTCACGCCGGGGAAGGAAGGGGGGACCGGGATGCGTATCGGTGCCTGGTCGTTGGATCCGCCGGTTTTCCTGGCCCCCATGGCGGGAGTGTCCAACCGGGCCTTCCGCGTCCTGGCGCGCGCCGAGGGCGCCCGGCTCTGCACTACGGAAATGGTCAGCGCCAAGGCGCTGGTCCTGGGCGGCGCCCGCAGCTTCGCCATCGCCGAACTCGAGCCGGGGGAACATCCGGTGGCGGTGCAGATCGCCGGGTCGGACCCGGCGGTTATGGCGGAGGCCGCCCGCCTGGTGGAACGCATGGGGGCCGATATCGTCGACATCAATATGGGCTGTCCCGTTCCCAAGGTGGTCCGGAACGGGGACGGCTCCGCCCTGCTCACCGACCCCGCGAAGGCGGAGGCGGTGGCGCGGGCCGTGGTGGAGGCGGTCCGGATTCCGGTAACGGTGAAGATGCGGGCCGGGTGGGACGGGGAGCACATTACCGCGCCCGAGGTGGCGGAGCGGCTCGAGGCGGCGGGGGTGCAGGCGGTGGCGGTGCACGCCCGGACCCGGGAGGACCGGTATGCGGGGCCGGTCAACTGGGAATACATCCGCCGGGTCAAGGAGCGGGTGTCCATCCCGGTGATCGGCAACGGGGACGTGGATTCGCCGGCCGCTGCCCTGCGGGTGCTGGAGGAGACCGGGGCCGACGGGGTGATGATCGGCCGGGCGGCCCTGGGTGACCCCTGGATCTTCCGCCGCCTGGTGCACGTGTGGCAGCATGGCATGGACCCGCCCCCGCCGGATGCCGACGAGCGGGCAGCCATGGCCCGGGCCCATCTGGACCGCCTGATCGCGCTGCGCGGGGAGGGTCCGGCGGTGCGGGAGATGCGCAAGCACCTTGCCTGGTACCTGCGGGGCGTGCCCGGATCATCCGGCCTGCGGGCCCGGACGGCCACCGTCTCCACCCGGGCGGAGGCCCTGGAGCTCATTGAGGCCTGGCGGGAACGGGCCCGGGATGAGGCGCCGGTGTGGAACTGATCCGCATCGGGGACAAGCTCATCAGCCTCGATAAGATTCGCGATGTGGTGCAGGCCGTTCTGGAGGACCGGGCCCGGGGGCTTTCGCAGGGGGAGGCCGGCCGGCGGCACGGCCTGGACCGGAGTTTCGTATCCCGGCTGGAGTCCATCGGGGAGGTCCGCCGCGGGCAGTCGGTGGCTCTCATCGGGTTCCCGGTGGCCAACGCCGCTGAGGTCCGGAGGGTTGCCGAGGAGCGGGGGGTGGACTTCGTTTGGCTCATGACCGACAGCGAACGCCGCCGGTACGCCCAGAGTCGTAACGGCATCGAGCTGGTCAATGAGATCATGGCCACGGCGGCGAAAGTGCGGACCTATGACGTGGTGGTGCTGCTGGCCTCGAACGCCCGCATCCGTCTGTTGGAGGCGCTGCTGGAACCCCGCACGGTCATCCCGGTGGTACTGGGGGAGACGCCGTTGGACCGGGACGTCATGGTGGACACCCAGGCCCTCGACCGGCTGCTGGCTGCAATCACCGCCAGCGGGGGTCGCGCATAGACGGCTACGGCAGGACGTATGAAATTCGCGAGTCGCGGCGCCCCGCTTTGGCCGATACCCGACCCGCCGGACTACACGGCCGGGATCGGGTCCTGAAGAGGAGAGGGTGAGAACCCATGAGCGAGCGGGAATTATTGATCTCTCCCGAAGGCTTGAAGAAGCTCGAGGACGAACTGGAGTACCTGAAGACGGTCAAGCGCCGCGAAGTGGCCGAACGGATCAAAACCGCCCGCGAATTCGGGGACATCTCGGAGAACTCGGAGTACGAGGACGCCAAGAACGAACAGGCCTTCGTGGAGGGACGCATTCAGAGCCTGGAGAAGATGCTCCGCCAGGCGCGGGTGGTCAATGAGGCCGAGATGGACCCCGGCCGGGTTCACATCGGCTCGCGGGTCCGCGTCCGGGACCTGGAGGAGGACCTCGAGGAGGAATACACCGTGGTCGGCGCCACCGAGGCCGATCCCGGCAAGAACCGCATTTCGACCGAATCGCCCATGGGGCAGGCCCTCCTGGGCAGGAAGGTGGGCGACACGGTGGAGGTCAAGGCCCCGGTCGGCACCATCCGCTTTGAAATCCTAGCTATTCAGTGAACCGCTATAAGGAGATGGCCAGGTGAGCGAGGCACCCCTTTCCCCGCCCGCAGGGGTGAATCCGGTGCGGGTGGAGAAGCTTGAGGCCTTGCGCGCCCGGGGGGTCGATCCCTTTGCCGTGCGTGCCTTTCCCGTCAGCCATCATGCCCGCGCCATCCATGAGGGCTTTGCGGAGCTGGAGGGGCGGACGGTAGCGGTGGCCGGACGGGTCAAGGCCATCCGGCGCCACGGGCGCGCGGCCTTTGTGGATGTGTGGGACGAGAGCGGCCGCATTCAGGTTCACTTGCGGGAGGATGCCCTAGGGGCAGAGGCCTTCGGCCTGCTGGACCTGCTGGATCTGGGCGATATTGTGGGGGTGGAAGGGACCGTCTTCCGCACCCGCCGCGGGGAGGTGACGGTGGACGCCGCCCGCTGGGAGATGTTGGCCAAGAGCCTCAAGGCTCTGCCCGATAAGCGGCACGGGCTCAAGGACATCGACCTGCGCTACCGGTGGCGGTACCTGGACCTGCTGGCCAATCCGGAGGTCCGCGATACCTTTCTGGTCCGGAGCCGGACCCTGAGCCTGATCCGGCGCTATCTGGACGCGCGGGGATTCCTGGAGGTGGAAACCCCCGTGCTGCTCACGGTGGCGGGTGGTGCCGAGGCCCGGCCCTTCACCACCCATCACCATGCCCTCGATTTGCCCTTGTATCTGCGTATCGCGCTGGAACTGGCCCTGAAGCGGCTCATCGTCGGCGGCTTTGAACGGGTCTACGAGATCGGCCGCGTCTTCCGCAACGAGGGCATCTCCACCCGGCACAATCCGGAGTTCACCATGCTGGAGCTCTACCAGGCCTATACCGATTTCCGCGGTATGATGGCATTGCTGGAAGGGTTGCTGCCGTATCTGGTGCAGAAAATCCGGGGCGGTCCCGCCCTCACCTATCAGGGCCGGCAGCTGGACTTCCGGCCGCCTTTCCGGCGGGTGGACCTGGCGGAGGCTTTCCGGGATGCCACCGGTACCCCCTGGGAGGACGTGCGCACCCGGGAAGCCGCGGCGGCCCTGGCGGCACGGCATGGGGTGCGGGTGGACCCCGCGGCGGACCGGGTCCAGATCCTGGACAAGGTGATCGGGGCTTTGATCGAGCCCGAGCTCATCCAGCCTACCTTCCTGTGGCACCATCCGGTCGACCTCTCGCCTCTGGCCAAGCGCGATCCGGAGCAGCCGCATCTCACGGAGCGGTTCGAGCTGTTCGTGGCCGGCCGGGAGCTGGCCAATGCCTTTTCGGAGCTCAATGACCCCCTGGAGCAGCGCCGGCGGTTCCTCGACCAGCTGGCCCGACGGGAGGCCGGCAATGAGGAGGCCCATATGCTGGATGAAGACTTCCTCAACGCGCTCGAGCACGGCATGCCGCCTACCGGCGGCCTGGGAATCGGCATCGATCGCCTGGTCATGATCCTCACCGACAGCCCCTCCATCCGCGACGTCATCCTGTTTCCCACTATGCGGCCGATACCGCCGGAGAGCGGGGAGGCTTAAGGGCGGGCCTGCCGTCATGACAGCCGGACCCGGCCTCCGGTACAATGGCGGTGTACAAGGTTGTGCACAGAGGCAGGAGGCTGGCCATGCGGCGCGCCGTCAGCGTGAGTCTGGGATCCCGCCGCCGGGACCGGGCAACGGTCCTGACCCTGCTCGGTACCCCTGTAGCGGTGGCGCGGGAGGGGACCGACGGCGACTTGGCGGCGGCCGGGGAGCTCATTGCCCGGTTGGATGCCGACCCGGCAGTGCAGGCCATCGGCCTGGGCGGCATCGACCGCTACCTGCAGGTCGGCGGGCGCCGTTACGCCATCCGGGATGCGGAGATGCTGGCGGCCCGGGCGTTGCACACCCCGGTGGTGGACGGCAGCGGCCTCAAGGCGGTCTGGGAGCCGGAGGTGGTTCGCCGCCTGCTCCAGGCCGGCATCCTGCGGACCGGTCAACGGGTGTTGATGGTATCCGCCATGGACCGCTTTGGTATGGCGGCCGCCTTTGCGGAGCTGGGTTTCGCCGTGGTCTACGGGGACCTCATGTTTGCCGCCGGGATTGATTACCCCATCCGCAGCCCCGGGGAACTGGCCGAACTGGCGGCCAAGCTGCTGCCCACCTTTACCGCCCGTCCCTTTCAGGAGCTGTACCCCGTCGGGCGGGAGCAGGAGCGGCCGCCCGACCCGCGGTTTGCCCGCTATTTTCAGGAAGCGGACGTGATCGCGGGGGATTTTCACTACATCCGTCGCTACCTGCCACCGGCCCTTCCGGGCCGGGTGGTGGTGACCAACACCGTGACCGAGGCCGATGCCGCCCTCTTCGCGGAGCGGGGGGTGGCGGTGCTGGTGACCACCACCCCGGTGGTGGAGGGACGCGCCTTCGGCACCAACGCCCTGGAGGCGGCGCTGGTGGCGGTCTCGGGGGTGACCCCCGAGGACCCGGCCTGGCCGGAGGTGGTGGCCCGGGCGGGATTGCAGTGCGGGATTCGGCGTCTGGTGGCGCCGGGGGAGGGACAGGCAGAGAGGCATGAGTGACGCACATCCGGGACTGGAAGCCGCCCTGGCGGATTTCAGCGCCCGCTGTAATGCCGATGCCCGGCTGGTGACCATGAACCGGGACTGGAACCGCACGGTACTGATCGCCCCGGCGGATGGGGCAGCCGGCCCCTACTGGATCCGGACCCGCGAGGGGCAGGTCAGCTGGGGACAGGGGGAGCCCGAGTGGGACCTCCGCATCGAAGGCCCGGCAGCGGTGCTGGAGGCGGTCTTTTCCGGGCGGATGACCCCTACCGAGCCCTACGATAACGGCGACCTCCTGGTGAAGGGGTCCCAGGAGGACCTTTTGCGGCTCGACGTCATCACGCTGCTGCTGTGGGGGGAGTAGGACCATGGCCGAAGCGGGACGTCTCAAACGGGTACTGCCCTTGCGGACCGCGGTGTCGACCAGTGCCGGCCTGGCTTCGGCCGCGGTCAATTTTCTGGCCTGCGCCCAGATCGACCACGCCGCCGGTCTGGCGGGCGCCCTGACACTGGCCGTCGCGGGGGGGCTCATCGCCGTGGTGGCCAGCCATTTCGCTGAACTGAGCGGGCTGTACCCCTCCGCAGCGGCCATCCGGGTCTGGTCCCGGCGGGGCAGCTCCGACACCCTCTCCCTGCTGTTCTCCCTGGTGTATCTGGTCACGGTGCTGTTTGTAATGGCGGCGGATGCGTTTGTGGTGGCCAAGGTCTTCGAGGCCGCCTGGCCGGCCGTGCCGGGTGTGGTCTGGATCGCCGCCCTGCTGGGCCTGGTCACTGCGGGCAACCTGCGCGGGGTGAAGGTGGCGGGACGGGTGCAGGATATCAACGGCTTCCTCCTGCTCGTCAGCCTGGCGGCCATTTCGGTGGTGGCGCTGGTCCGGGCTCCCCACCTGGCCGCGGTGCCCTGGCCGGGTGCGGGGGGCTGGGCCGACGGGCTCTCGATCGCCGTCTTCGTGTTCGTTGGATTTGAATGGGTCACCCCCCTGGCGGAGGAGTTCGCCGACGCCCGCTCGATCGGGCGGGGCATGTACTTGGCGCTGGTCCTGATTGCCGCCGCTTTCGGGCTCTTCACCTGGGCCTTGGGCGCCCAGTTCGGCCGCTCGGCCCTGCCGACCGCCAGTGCTATCCCGCAGCTGCTGCTGGGCCGGCAGGCATTGGGGGCTCTGGGCTTCTGGTGGATGGCGGCTGTCTCCCTGACCACCGCCATGACCACCTTCAACGGCGGGCTGGTGGCGGCCTCGCGCTTCATCTATGCCCTGGCCCGGGAACGGGTGCTGCCCCGCACCTGGGCCCGGCTCAATTCCCGGCTGGTGCCGGCGCGGGCCGTGCTGGGGCTGGCGGGGACCGCCCTGGTGCTGGCGGTAGCGGTGTGGCTGACCGGGGCGTACCTGTTCCTGATCAATGTGGGGGCGGCGGTGGAGTCCTTCCTGTATGCGTATGTCGCCTATCTGACCGTAAGCCTCCGGCGCCGGGAGCCGGCGCGGGCCCGGCCGTTCCGGGCCTGGGGGACGCCCTGGCTGTCGTGGGCGGTGCTGGGGGTGTTCGGTCTGCTGGGGCTGGGGGCGCTGCTGGCCCCGGATGGGCTGCCGGGGCCAGTGCCGTGGCCCCTGGTCTTCCTTCTGCTTCTCATCCTGGCCACCTACGCCTACATCCGCTGGGCCGTGCCCCGCCTGCGGCGGCAGGCTGCCGCCGCCCGCCTGGGCCAGGGCGCCCTGCCCGAGGCCTGAGGCGTCAGCCGCGGGGGACGAAGTGCAAGGTGACCCGGGTTCCGCCCGGGTGCCGGCTCTCGAGCTCGATCCGGCCGCCCTGGGTCTGCATCAGGGCCCGCGCGATGGGCAGGCCGAGCCCGCTGCCGGCCGTCTGGCGGGCGCGGCTGCCGCGGTAGAAGCGCTCGAACACGTGCGGCAGCTCATCGGACGGGATGCCGGGGCCGGTATCCTCCACCACCACCCGGGGTTGGCCGTCGGGTGCCTCCGCCCGCAGGCGTACAGTCCCCCCGGAGGGGGTATAACGAAGGGCATTCTCCACCACCGCCCACAGGGCCCGGCGGGTGGAGAGGGCATCTCCCAGGGCCCACACCGGGTGCGGGGCCACGGTCTCGACCGCGAGCTGGGGGGCCAGGGCGGCCGCGTCCTCCCCCACCTCCCGGACCAGTGGCGCAAGGTCCAAGGCAGCCAAGGAAGGCGGGCTGTCCAGGCGGGCGCGCTCCAGGGTCAGGAGGTCGGTGACCAGCACCGTCATGTCCTGGGCAGCGCGGTCGATGGCTCCCAGGCTTTCGCGGCACACTTCCCCCAGATTGCGTCCGGCGAAGGTGGTCCCTGCCTGCGCCGGAGCCGCGGGTTCCTCCGGCTGGCAGAGGTTCAGCAGTTCCAGGTTACCCCGGATCACCTCCAGGGGCGTGCGGAGCTGATGGGCGGCTTCGGCCAGCACCTGCCGGTCCTGCCGCCAGCGCTGTTCCAGCGTGGTGATGAGGCGGGAGAGGATGCCTGCCAGCTGGGTGAACTCGTCGTTCTCCGGGGAGGGGGCAGGGATGGGCGCAAAGCGGTTGGTGGCCAGCATGGCCTGGACGGAACGGGTCATGCGGCTGACCGGATGCAGGGTCCGGTGAGTAGCCCAGCGGGCCAGGAAGGCCGCCACCACCGCCGAGACCGCGGTGACGGCGCTCAAGACCAGAGCCAGGTCGCGCAGCAGGTCCAGGTCGGGCGCCAGCGGCCAGTCGATGAGGTAGGTCTTGCCCCCGGCATGCTCCACCAGCCGCCATACCGGCTGCGGGGCCCAGCGCAGGTGGGTATAGCGCCCGCCGCGGACGGGGTCGTGGCGGGCGTTGGCGGACGTGGCCACTACCCGTCCATCGTGGAGGATCCAGACGTGAGGGTCGACGTGGCGGGTATAGGCGTTCAGGAGCTGGCGGGCGGTGTCCGGGCGCGCCGGGTACAGGCTCCGGAACACGGTGCCGGCCTCGCTCTTGGCCGAGTCAAAAAGGTGGAGGGCCACCGCCCCCAGGGTGATGGTGGCTATGAACGCCAGCAGTACCAGCTGGGCCAGGATGGCCTGGATGGTGAGGCGGTGACGCAGGCTCATGCCCTGGAGCACCGCTATCCCTGCCCGGTCTCAGCACTTTCGGGCCGCAAGGCGTAGCCCACCCCGCGCACCGTGACAATGGGACAGGGGGCGCCGGGGCGGTCCAGCTTGTTGCGCAGGTATCCTACATACACGTCGACGATGTTAGAGGTGCCTCCGAATCCCCAGCCCCAAACCCGTTCCAGGATCATGTCGCGGGTAAGGGTGATGCCCACGTTTTGCATGAAGTAGTGCAGGAGGTCGAACTCCCGCTTGGTGAGTTCCACCGGCTCGCCGGCCACGGTCACCTGTCGGCGCAGCACGGACAGCTCGATGGCCCCCGCCGTCAGGCATTCATCGGCCGGCATGACGTGCGGCGGACGCCGACTGAGGGCCCGCATGCGGGCCAGCAGCTCGGTCATGGCAAAGGGCTTGGTCAGGTAGTCGTCGGCGCCGGCGTCCAGCCCCATCACGCGATCCGCCACCGCGTCGCGGGCGGTCAGCATCAGCAGGGGGACCGCGACATTGGCCGCCCGCAAATCCCGGCAGACGGTGAGGCCGTCCATGTCGGGCAGCATCAGGTCGAGCACAATCACATCGTAGGGGCGGTTGAGGGCTTCCTCCAGCCCTTCCTGGCCACGGGCCCGCCATTCGACCTCCCAGCCCGCATGGCGGGCGGAGAGGGTGACGAGCCGCGCCACCCGTTCGTCATCCTCGATTAGCAGGGTCCGCACCGCATTCCCGCCTCCCGCCGGATTCTCCCTTCTGCTTTCCTCCATGGTAGCATAAGCGCTCCTTTCCCTCCGGGGGCCATAATCCGCCCGGGGTGGACATAGGCTGGCAGGGGGGATGTAGGGTGCTGCGTACATGGGAACCACCGGTGACCCGGCTGCGGGCCGGCGGGCGCCTGCGCCGGCTGTGGCCGGCGGGATGGGCGGCGGCGGTGCTGATGGCCCTGGGGGGAGCGCTCGCCTTCCGGGGTCCGTTGGCCCGTGCGGTGACGACGGTGGATCGCCTGCTGCTCCCGCCGGCGCCGCGGGCGGCAGCGGTCCGGACTCCTGCCCCGCCGGCCGACGGGCTGCCGCCCGCCCTGGTGTTGGGCTATTACTATAATCCCGGTCATACTGCCAACGGGGTGGCGCTGCTCTCCCGGTACGTGCCGGTGCTGAACGGGATTATCCCCTTCTGGTATACCATCCACCGCAACGGGTCCATCAGCGGCCGGACTGATCCGCGTGTCCTGGAGCTGGCCCAACATCACGACCTGTGGACCTTTGCCCTGGTGTCCAACATGGGCGGGCCCGCCGTGTATGCGGCCCTCCTGGGTAATCCCGGGGCCGAACAGCGCGCCATCGACAATCTACTGACCCTGGTGGAGGTGAACGGGTACGATGGGGTCAATCTGGACTGGGAGGCCATCAGCCCTGCGGACCGTCAGGCCTTCACCGCCTTTGTCGGGCGGCTGGCCCAGACCTTCCACCGCCATGGCTACTATGTGACCCTATCGGTGCCGGCGGAAACCGCCTCCCAGCCGGCCAACCCCTGGACAGGGGCCTATTCCTACCGCCAGCTGGGCCGGGAAGCCGACCTGCTCATGATCATGGCCTACGACCAGCACTATCCCGGCAGTGCGCCCGGCCCCATCGCGTCCCCGGCCTGGGTCCGCCAAGTGCTGAATTATGCTGTGCGCCGGGTACCGCCCGCTAAAATCATCCTGGGCATTCCCGGCTACGGCTACAATTGGAGCGGAAGCGGGGGCGCCCAGGCGGTGACGTACGGTCAGGCGCTGTCGTTGAAAGGGCAGCATGACTCCGGCGGCGGCAACCATTTCACCTATGTCCAGGACGGCGTCGTGCACACGGTGTGGTTTGAAAACTCGGCCAGCTTTTTGAGCAAGATCCATCTGGTCACCGGGTACGAGCTGCGCGGAATCGCCCTGTGGCGGCTGGGGATCGAGGACCCTCGCATCTGGAACTTTCTGCAGTAGGCTGCCGGCCGGCTTCCGGCGGGGGCTGGTCCGCCTGGCGCTTGGGAAGGGGGACCGGACCGGCTAGGCTGGAAAGCGGCGGTCGGGATTCTTAGGTGCCGTTCATGTTACTATGCCACCATCGTGACGCGCCGGGAAGTGCGGGGAGGTGCCCTGGATCGTGCACGGCGGAGACCTGCTTTACAAGGATGACCGCGGCTGGCACTTGTCGCCGGCTGTTCAGGGCGTCACGCTGGATTCCCGTGAGGTGCGTCCGGGGTACATCTTTGTGGCGGTGAAAGGTGCGCACCATGACGGCCACGCTTACGTCGGCGAGGCGGTGCGGGCGGGCGCGGTGGCGGTGGTGGGGGAGACCCCGGTCGCGGCCCCCGTGCCCTTTATCCGTGTGCCCTCCGCCCGGCGGGCCCTGGCCGAGCTGGCTGCCGCCTGGTGGGGGCATCCCGCGCGGTCGCTTACGGTGGTGGGGGTAACGGGCACCAATGGCAAGACCTCCGTCGTCTACTGGTTGACGCAGGTGCTGCGCGAGGCCGGCATCCGCACCGGGATGGTCTCCAGTGTCGCGGTGGAAACCGGCCGGCGGACCCTGGCCGCCCGGCTGACCACCCCTGAAAGCCCGGACCTGCAGCGGTACCTGGCGGAGATGCGGGATTCCGGCCTCACCCATGCCGTAATCGAGGTCTCATCGCACGGGATTGTCCAGGAGCGCATCGGGGAAATCGGGTTCCATCTGGCCATCCTCACCAACGTGACCCGGGAGCATCTGGATTTTCATCTCACGATGGAAAATTATATGCTGGCTAAGGCCCGCCTGTTCGAACGCCTGGTGCCGGAAGCTCGGGGGGCCGTCATCAATGCCGACGATGCCAGCGCCTCGGTGATGCGATCCCACGCGGCCGCGGGGCCGGTGGTGGGGTACGGGCTGGACGCGGGCGAGGTCCGTGCCCGGGCCCTGCGCCTCGAGGCCTGGTCGTCCCGCTTTGTGGTGGAAGGGCTCGGCGACCGAGGTCTGCCGGCGCGCCTCCCGCATCCGGGCCGTTACAACGTGTACAATGCCCTGGCGGTGGCGGCCGCCGCGGTGCGGCTGGGGGTGGAGCCCCGGCGGGCGGTGGAGACGCTGGCACGGTTGGGGCCGGTACCCGGGCGCATGCAGATTGCCCGCAGCCCGGACGGGGTGCTGGTGGTGGTGGATTACGCCCATACCCCGGACGGTCTGGGCCAGGCACTGGCCGCCGTGCGGCGGTTTGCGCCCGGCGACATCTGGACGGTCTTCGGCGCGCGTGGCGGGCGGGACCGCGGCAAACGGCCTGAAATGGGACGGGTGGCAGCGCGTTGGGCCCGTCATGTTCTGCTTACCACCGACAGCCCCAACGATGAGGATCCGGCTGTCATCGCCGCCGAAATTGCCGCCGGCATCCCCGGCGAGGTCGACAGCCGTTTTATCGCGGACCGGGCCGAGGCTATCCGGGTGGCGGTGGAGGAGGCGCGGCCGGGTGACATTGTCCTGATTACGGGCAGGGGTCCCGAACGGACCCAGACTTTTCACGGCCGCGCCGTCCCCATGGTGGATGCGGATGCCGTCCAGGCCGCTTTGGCCCGCCGGGGGGCGGCGCTGCCCGCGGAACCGGGACGGGAAGAATGCCGTTCATGAAGATTAGCGTAGTCATTCCGGCCTACAATGCCCGCGCCGTCATCGCTGACGCCCTGGAGTCGGCCCTGAACCAGGAGCTGGCGCCGTTGGAGGTCATCGTGGTGGATGACGGGTCCACGGATGGGACCGCCGACTGGGTACGCAGCCGCTATCCCGGGGTGGTGGTTATTGAACAGGCCAACGGCGGGCCTTCCCGGGCCCGCAACGCAGGCATCGCGGCGGCCCGCGGGGATTGGGTGGCCTTCCTGGACGCGGACGACCGCTGGCATCCCCGCAAGCTGGCAGCCCAGGCCAACCTGGTTGCGGACTGCCCGGAGGCGGTGCTGGTGGCCACCGACTGGATCCGCTGGCGGCCGGCCTTTCCCGACCTGCCGCCGGAAGTGCCGGTGCGCACGCTGCGCAAGCAGGATCTCCTGATTATGAACCGTTTCCAGACCTCTACCGTGCTGGCCTCCACCCGCGCCTTGCGGGCGGTGGGCGGCTTCGATCCCGGGGTGGACGGGGCCGAGGACTGGGACTGCTGGCTCCGCTTGGCGGATACCGGGGCGGTCCGGGTCCTGGCCTGGCCTTATGTGATGTACCGCGATGTGCCCTCCGGCTACAGCAAGGATGTCGCCCGGGTCTACCGGACCATGTTCCCGATGCTGGCCAAACATGCCGATCGTTTGTCGCCTTCGTGGTACCGGACCTTGCTGGCTTGGCATCATCTGCGCTTTTGGGTAGCTTTCCGGCTGCTCGGGGACCGCGAATCGGCCCGCCGGGCCTGGCGGGCTGCCTGGGCCCAGGACCTGCGGGCCCACACCCCGGCCGCGTTGGCCGGGTATCTGCTGCCCTTCCTGGCCCGCCGCTGGTGGCGGCGGCTGAAAGGGGCCCTCGGCTGACCGGGCGCATGGGTTTTTGCATTTCCCCCCCTTTACAACGGCGGATAACCGCGCTATACTGCGTCTTGCTGTCCGGGAGGGCAGCCCGGGCGGGGGACCGTCCGGGGGGCACCGGTCCTTGAAAACCGCATCGCGCAGTCACAACGTCGCCTCTCCGGCGCCAGGCCGGGGAGGCCGCACACGCGAGTTTGATCCTGGCTCAGGACGAACGCTGGCGGCGTGCCTCATACATGCAAGTCGGGCGGAGCCGGCGGGCAACCGCCGGTCGAGCGGCGGACGGGTGCGTAACACGTGAGCAACCTACCCCGGGGTGGGGGATAGCGGGCCGAAAGGCCCGGTAATCCCGGCATACGCCCCCGGCGCGCCAGGCGGCGGGGGGAAAGCCGGCGACGGCGCCCCGGGCGGGGCTCGCGGCCCATTAGCTAGTTGGGGGGGTCACGGCCTCCCAAGGCGACGATGGGTAGCCGGCCTGAGAGGGTGACCGGCCACACTGGGACTGAGAGACGGCCCAGACTCCTACGGGAGGCAGCAGTAGGGAATCTTCCACAATGGGCGCAAGCCTGATGGAGCAACGCCGCGTGGGTGAAGACGGCCTGCGGGTTGTAAAGCCCTGTGGATCGGGACGAGGACCGGCGGGGGGCCGCCGGGGGGCCGGTACCGATCGAGCAAGCCCCTGCTAACTACGTGCCAGCAGCCGCGGTAAGACGTAGGGGGCAAGCGTTGTCCGGAATGACTGGGCGTAAAGGGCGTGTAGGCGGCCGGGTACGTCGGCGCGGGCAGCCCGCGGCTCACCCGCGGAGCGGGCCGAAACGGCCGGGCTCGAGGGCAGGAGAGGGACCTGGAATGCCCGGTGGAGCGGTGAAATGCGTAGAGATCGGGCAGAACACCCGTGGCGAAGGCGGGGTCCTGGCCTGGCCCTGACGCTGAGGCGCGACAGCGTGGGGAGCGAACGGGATTAGATACCCCGGTAGTCCACGCCGTAAACGATGGGTACTAGGTGTCGCGCGGGTTTGCCGGGCGGTGCCGGAGCTTACGCACTAAGTACCCCGCCTGGGGAGTACGGCCGCAAGGCTGAAACTCAAAGGAATTGACGGGGGCCCGCACAAGCAGTGGAGCATGTGGTTTAATTCGACGCAACGCGCAGAACCTTACCAGGGCTCCCCCGCCCGCTGACCGGCGGCAAACCGCCGGGCGTCCGGGCAACCGGGCGAGGCGGGTCGCGGTGCTGCATGGTTGTCGTCAGCTCGTGTCTTCAGATGTTTTGTTCTGATCCGTAACGCGCACAGCCGCCGTCGGTGGTTGCTACGATCGCTTCGGGCGGTCGGGCGCTCCGCCGAGACAGCCGGGAACAACCCGGAGGAAGGTGGGGATGACGTCAAATCCGCATGGCCTGCATGCCCTGGGCTACACACGTGCTACAATGCGCGCGGCAATGGGCGGCGACCGGGCGACCGGGAGCGAATCCCCAAACGCGCGCCTAGTTCGGATTGCAGGCTGCAACCCGCCTGCATGAAGCCGGAATTGCTAGTAATCGCGGATCAGCATGCCGCGGTGAATCCGTTCCCGGGCCTTGTACACACCGCCCGTCACACCACGAAAGGGGTCGCACCCGAAGCCGGCCGGGCGACGGCCGTCGACGGTGAGGCGCCTGATTGGGGTGAAGTCGTAACAAGGTAGCCGTATCGGAAGGTGCGGCTGGATCACCTCCTTTCTAGGGAGTGGGGCTTGCGCGATGCGGGTTTCAGGGGCCGGGGCCCCGGGGCCGATGGCGCAGGGGTGAGCGCACCCGCCTGATAAGCGGGAGGCCGGTGGTTCAAATCCACCTCGGCCCACCAGCACGACCCTTGACAACTTCAGCGGCAGAAGACAGGAGCTTCAGGAATCCCGCCCACGGGGATGCCTCGGGCAACGGGGAGCGACGAAGGGTGTGGCCCGCCACAGAAGGCCCCGGGAGCCGCGGCGCAGGCTGCGATCCGGGGTGCCCGAATCGGGGAACCGCCGGTCCGTCATGGGACCGGACGGCCGGCCAGGGGGCCGGCCGGGCTCAAACCGGGGAAGCGAACCATCGTACGTACCCGGGACGCCGAAGCAAGCAGCGAGCCCCGGAGTAGTGGCGAGCGAAACGGGGTCAGGCCCAAACGGCCGGGAACTACCGCCAGGCGGGGCGGCCCGGCCGGGTGCGGCCGGATCGCGGCGGGGGCCGCCTGCCCCGGCCTCCGGGACCCGGCGGGGGCGACGGAAGCGCGCTGGAACGCGCCATCCGAGAGGGTGACAATCCCGTACGCCGCCGCCGCCGGGCCCGGGATCCGGCCCGAGTACCGCGCCGGCACGGGCGCGGGAAGCGGGGAGGACCACCTTCCAAGGCCGGGCGTCGTCGTTGCACCGATAGCGCAGAGTACCGTGAGGGAACGGTGAAAAGCCCCCCGGGAGGGGCGTGCAAGAGACCTGAAACCGTGGGCGGGCAGGCCGTCAGCGGCGGGCCCCGGGGAGCCGGGGCCGGCTCATGGCGTGCTTCTGGAAGAATGAACCGGCGAGTGGTCCGGGCTCGCGAGGTTAAGCGCCGGGGGGCGCGGAGCCGGAGCGCAAGCGAGTCCGCAGGGGGCGTCAGTGGGTCCGGGCCGACCCGAAGCCGCGTGATCTAGCCCCCGCCAGGCTGAAGGCGCGGTAAGACGCGCTGGAGGGCCGCACCCATGTTCGTTGCAAAGGGCTGGGAGGAGCGGGGGCTAGGGGTGAAATGCCAAGCGAACGCGGGGCTAGCTGGTTCTCCCCGAAATCGCTGGAGGGCGAGCCGTGGGGATCCTTGCCGGCGGGGTAGCGCACTGTGACTGGAAGGGGGTCGCGAGGCCTACTGCCCGGTCGCAAACGGCGAAGTCGCCGGCCGGCTCCACGCGTCAGTCGGTGGGGGATAAGCTCCATCGACGAGAGGGCAACCGCCCAGACCGTCCGCTAAGGGCCCCAAGCGCCCGCTGAGTGGGAAAGGTCGTCGGGCGCCGCAGACAGCCAGGAGGTTGGCTTAGAAGCAGCCACCCTCGAACGAGTGCGTAACAGCTCACTGGCCGGAGGCGCCCGGCGCCGCCAATGGACGGGGCTAAGCGGGCCCCCGAAGCGGCGGCTGGTCCGCGCAGGCGGACCGGGGTAGGGGAGCGTCCGGCGCGGGGCGAAGCGGGGCGCGGCAAGCGCCCGTGGACCGCGCTGGAGTGCGAATGCCGGTATGAGTAGCAGCGAAGGCGAGTGAGAATCTCGCCCACCGAAAGCCGCAGGGTTCCGCAGGCAGGATCGTCCGCTGCGGGGGAGGCGGGCCTAAGCCGAGGCGGCGGGTGCCGCGTAGGCGACCGGACAGCCGGTGGCGATTCCGGCCCCGGGGCCGGGCGGCGAAGGCCGGGGGACGCCGGCGGTACCAGGCGGGTCCGTGTTGGTCATCGGACCCGGGCGGTGCCGCGGGCCGCGAAAAGCCCGGACCGGAGCCCGGTCCCGTCCGTACTGCAAACCAACCCAGGTCGGCCGGGCGAGGAGCCCGAGGTGTGCGAGTGATCTCCCGTTAAGGAACTCGGCCAATTGCCCCCGTAACTTCGGGAGAAGGGGCCCGGCGGCGGACGCCGCCGGGGGCACAAAGCAGGCCCAAGCGACTGTTTACCACAAACACCGGTCCCTGCGAAGTCGCAAGACGCCGTATAGGGGCTGACGCCTGCCCGGTGCTGGACGGTGAAGGGGAGGCGTGGGCGCGCCGAACCGAAGCCCCAGTCAACGGCGGCCGTAACTATAACGGTCCTAAGGTAGCGAAATTCCTTGTCGGGTAAGTTCCGACCCGCACGAAAGGCGGAACGACTTGGGCACTGTCTCAACGGGAGGCTCGGCGAAATTGCAAGCCCGGTGAAGATGCCGGGGATCGACGACGGGACAGAAAGACCCCGTGGAGCTTGACTGTAGCCTGCCATGGAGCGTCGGCGGCGCGTGTACAGGATAGGTGGGACGCGGCGAAGCCCGCCCGCCAGGGCGGGGAGCGGCCGGTGGGATACCACCCTCGCGCGGCCGGGGCTCTCACCGACGGCGAGACCCGCCGCGGGACCGTGGCAGGGGGCAGTTTGACTGGGGCGGTCGCCTCCTAAAGGTAACGGAGGCGCCCCATGGTACCCTTGGCACGGTTGGACACCGTGCGGGACGTGCAAAGGCAGAAGGGTGCTTGACTGCGAGCCCGACGGGGCGAGCAGGGCCGAAAGGCGGGCTTAGTGATCCGATGGCCCGGCGTGGGACGGCCATCGCGCATCGGACAAAAGCTACCCCGGGGATAACAGGCTGATCGTTCCCGAGAGTCCGCATCGACGGGACGGTTTGGCACCTCGATGTCGGCTCATCGCATCCTGGGGCTGGAGTCGGTCCCAAGGGTTGGGCTGTTCGCCCATTAAAGCGGTACGTGAGCTGGGTTCAGAACGTCGTGAGACAGTTCGGTCCCTCTCCATCGTCGACGCAGGATCCGTGCGGGGGGCGTCCGCTAGTACGAGAGGACCGCGGAGGACGGACCGCTGGTGTGCCCAGTTGCCCCGCCCGGGGCAGCGCTGGGAAGCTAGGTCCGGCACGGCGAAGCGCTGACCGCATCTAAGCGCGAAGCCGGCCCCAAGAGGACGGATCCGGGGGTGCTGGGGGAACCCGGCGCCCCCGACCACCGGGAGACGACCGGAGGCCGACGTGCCGTGGACACCGGGTAACCGGCGCAGCGAGCACGCCCGGCAGGTCGGCGGGAAGCTGCTTCTGCCGCTGAAGTTGTGGAGGGTCGGGCGGTGCGACGGCGGGCGGAGTCCACCCGTCCCCATGCCGCACACGGTCGTGCCGGCGCCCGCGCGCCCGTCGGCTGGTCCCGCCGGGGACTGAGGCGACGGGCGGGTGCCGCCCGATAGCTCCAGCTGTTGAACGATCCACCCCTACGCAAGCGGTGCGTAGGGGTGTTTGTTATGGGTGCGGCTGCTTGCCCGGGGGCGGCGGGGACTGTATAATTTGGATAGGCAAGAAAAGTCAAAGTCAGGAGGCGGGCGGTATGGCGCGGGTAAGTGATGCCATTGAGGCCTACTTGCGCCACGAGCTTGCGCGCTCGCCGGACGGGGTCCTGGTCATTCAGCGGGCAGTGCTGGCGGAACGGTTCGATTGTGTGCCGTCCCAGATTACCTATGTATTGATGACCCGCTTTACGCCCGAGCGCGGCTATGTGGTGGAGGGGCGGCGCGGAGGCGGTGGCGGAATCCGCCTGGTGCAGCTTAAGACCAGTCCGGCGGATGTGCTGGGCTCGCTGGCCGAGGCGGACGGTATTGACCAGGCGGCGGCGGAGGCGGTCGTGGCGCGCGTGACCGAGGCGGGATACCTGACCGCCCGCGAGGCGCACATTATTCAGGCCGCGCTGGACCGGGAGGTGCTGGCGGTGCAGCTGCCGGAACGCGACCGGCTGCGGGCGCGTCTGCTGCGCGCGATGCTGACCGAAGCGCTGCGGCCGGAGGGGGCGTATGATCCATGAACGGGGATACGGCCGGGGACGGGGGCCAGGTTGTCTGTGAACGCTGCCTTACCCGCCCCGCCACCGTTCACATCAGCCGGGTGGTGAACGGGGAACGGACCGACCGGTATCTGTGCGAGGCCTGCGCCAAGGAGGAGGGGGCGTTTCCCCTTCCCTTCAATCCGCAGTTCACACTGCAGCAGCTGCTCTCGGGCCTGATGGGCCAGCCGCAGGCACCCGGGCAGCCCCGGCCGGCGTTGACCGCCGACCGTCAGTGTCCCGCCTGCGGGTACCGGTATAGTCAATTCGTGGACAGCGGGCGCCTCGGCTGCCCGGGCTGCTATGATGCCTTCCGCGAGGAGCTGATTCCCCTCATCCGGCGCCTGCACGGGTCCACCCAGCACCGGGGGAAGGTGCCCTTGCGGGCCGGCCGGCAGCTGCGGCGCCTGCAGGACCTCGAGCGCCTGCGGGAGGAGCTGCGGCAGGCCGTGGCGCGGGAGGAGTTCGAGCGGGCAGCGGCGCTGCGGGACCGCATCCGGGAACTGGAACAGGGTGGCGGCGACAGCCCCGGGCCCGCGGGGGAGGCGAAGGCATGAAGGCCGAACTGGGGCGGTTCAGCGAATGGATGAGCGAGGAGGGCCCGGAGGCGGACATTGTGCTCTCCAGCCGGGTGCGTCTGGCCCGCAACCTGCGGGGCATCCCCTTCCCCCATCATGCCGGGCCGCAGGAGGCCGAGGGGGTACGCGCCCGCCTGGAGGAGGTGGTGCGGGCGCTGAGTCCGCAGTGGGGTCTTATCTGGCATAACCTGGGCGATCTGGATGCGGTGGACCGCGAGGTACTGATGGAAAAGCATCTGGCCAGTCCGCATCTGGCCCAGGGGCCCCAGGGTGCGGCCCTGGCCATCGACCGTCGGGAGAGCATCAGCCTCATGGTTAACGAGGAAGATCATTTGCGGCTGCAGGTCATCTTGCCGGGCCTCCAGCTGAACGAGGCGCTGGGGGTGGCCATGGCCCTGGATGATGCCATCGAGCAGACCGTCGACTATGCCTTCGACCCCGCCCTCGGCTACCTGACCGCCTGGCCGACCAACGTCGGCACCGGCATGCGGGCCTCGGTGATGCTGCACCTGCCCGCTCTGGTCCTGACCCGCCAGGCAGCCCAGGTGCTGTCCACCCTGGCCCAGGTCGGGATGGTGGTGCGGGGCCTCTACGGGGAGGGCAGCGAGGCCGCCGGCAACATCTTTCAGGTGTCCAACCAGGTGGCGCTGGGACTGGGGGAGGAGGAGCTGGTGCACAGCCTGACCCAGACCGCCCAGCAGCTAGTGGGACGTGAACGCATGGCCCGGCAGCTGCTGCTCACCCATTCCCGCCTGGCCCTGGCCGACCGGGTGTGGCGGGCGCTGGGGGTCCTCCGCCACGCCCGGGTCATCACCTCTGAGGAAGCCCTGCGGCTTTTGTCCGATGTCAAGCTGGGGATGGACCTGGGGCTCATCGACCCGGTAGGGAAGATCGGCTTCGCGCAGCTGATGGTGCTGACCCGGCCCGGATTCCTGCAGGCGCAGGCAGGTCATCCCCTCACCCCCCTGGAGCGCGACCAGGTCCGGGCGGGATTGTTGCGGGAACGGCTGGCGGCATAACTGCCGCACTGGAAAATTGCCCAAGCCAGGTTCACAATGGGGATGCGACGGGCCGGGCAGGCAGCCGGCCCCAGCAGGAGCCGAGGCACAGGCCGATCCCCCAGGAACGGGAGGAGGGTCCGCAATGTTCGGTCAGTTTACCGAGAAGGCCCGGCGGGTGGTCATTTACGCCCAGGAGGAAGCCCGGCGCATGGGGCACAACTTCGTGGGCACCGAGCACCTGCTCCTGGGCCTGATCCGTGAGAACAATTCCTTGCCGGCCAAAGTTTTGCAGTCCATTGGTCTCGACCTGGAATCGGTCCGTGCCGAGGTCCTGAAGGCGACGGGCCGGGGACCGGCCATCGGGCCCAATGAGGAGGTGGCCTTTACCCCCCGCGCCAAGAAAGTGGTACTGGAGCTGGCGGGGGAGGAGGCCCGTGCCCTGGGCCACAACTACATCGGTCCGGAACACCTGCTGTTGGGCCTCATCCGGGAAGGGGAGGGCGTGGCAGCCCAGGTCCTGCTGGCGTTCGGGGCGGACCTTAACAAGGTCCGGCACCAGCTCATCAACACCGCGGGCCAGAGCCAGGCCCAGGGCCCCGCTGCGGAACCGCAGCCGCAGGTGGCCACCCCCACCCTGGATCTCTACGGCCGTGATCTCACCCAGATGGCGCGGGAGCACAAGCTGGACCCGGTCATCGGGCGGGAGAAGGAGGCGGAGCGCGTCATCCAGATCCTGAGCCGGCGCACCAAGAACAACCCCGTGCTGATCGGGGAGCCGGGGGTGGGCAAGACCGCGGTGGTCGAGGGGCTGGCCGAGCGGATTGTGGACGGCAAGGTGCCCGAGATCCTGAAGGACCGCCGGGTGGTGGCGCTCGACCTGGGAGCCATGCTGGCCGGGTCCAAGTACCGGGGCGAGTTCGAGGACCGCCTCAAGCGGGCCATGAACGAGATCCGGGAGGCCAAGAACGTCATCCTCTTCATTGACGAGATGCACACCATTGTGGGGGCCGGGGCGGCGGAGGGGGCCATCGATGCCGCCAACATCCTGAAGCCCGCCCTGGCGCGGGGTGAGCTGCAGGCCATCGGCGCCACCACCCTGGACGAGTACCGGAAGTACGTAGAGCGGGACCCGGCGCTGGAGCGGCGGTTTCAGCCCATCATGGTGGAGGAGCCTTCGCCCGAAGAAGCGGTCAAGATCCTGGAGGGGCTGCGCGACCGTTACGAGGCCCATCACCGGGTGCACATCACCCAGGAGGCCATTCAGGCCGCCGTCAGCCTGTCCGACCGCTACGTCTCCGACCGCTATCTGCCGGACAAGGCCATCGACCTCATTGACGAGGCGGCTTCGCGGGTGCGGCTGAAGAGTTACGTGGCGCCTCCCGACCTGAAGCGGCTGGAGGAGCGCCTGGAGGAGCTGCGCAAGGAAAAGGAGGCGGCGGTCCAGGCCCAGGAATTCGAGAAGGCCGCCCAGATGCGGGACGAGGAGCAGAAGCTGCGCGACGAGCTCGAGCGGGAGACCCAGGAATGGCACAACCGCCAGGGCAAGGAGGCCATCAACGTCACCGCCGAGGACATCGCCCATATCGTCTCCAGCTGGACCGGCATCCCGGTGGAGCGGCTGGCGGGTGAGGAGTCTGAACGGCTGTTGCACCTGGAGGACGAGTTGCACCAGCGGGTTGTCGGCCAGCATGAGGCGGTGGAGGCGGTGAGCCGCGCCATCCGGCGGGCCCGGGCCGGCCTAAAGAACCCGCGGCGCCCGATCGGGTCCTTCCTGTTCCTGGGCCCCACCGGCGTCGGCAAGTCGGAACTGGCCAAGGCGCTGGCGGCCGCGCTCTTTGGCGATGAGGACGCCATGATCACCATCGACATGTCGGAGTACATGGAGCGGCATGCGGTTTCCCGGCTCGTGGGTGCCCCGCCCGGCTATGTCGGGTACGAGGAGGGCGGCCAGCTGACGGAGGCCGTGCGCCGGCACCCGTACTCGGTGGTCCTGCTGGATGAGATTGAAAAGGCCCACCCCGAGGTGTTCAACATCCTGCTCCAGGTGCTGGAGGAGGGCCGGCTGACCGAGGCCAAGGGCCGTACGGTGGACTTCCGCAACACGGTCATCATCATGACCTCGAACGTGGGGGCGGAGGTCATCAACCGGCAGACCAGCATCGGGTTCCGGACCGGTGATGCGGCCAACGAGTACCGCGACATGAAGGAAAAGCTGATGGAGGAGGTCAAGCACACCTTCCGTCCGGAGTTCCTCAACCGCATCGACGAAATCATCGTGTTCCACGCCCTGAGCGAGGAACACCTGGCGGACATTGTCGGCATCATGATGCGGGAGGTGGAGGACCGGGTGAAGCAGAGCGGGTACACGCTGACCGTGACCCCGGCCGCCCGTCTCTTCATTGCCCGCGAGGGGTACGATCCCGTCTTCGGGGCCCGCCCGCTCCGCCGGGCCATCCAACGTCTGGTGGAGGACCCGCTGGCGGAGGAGGTGTTGTCCGGCCGCTTCCCGCCGGGGTCGCACATCGAGGCGGACGTGGAACGGGACGCGGGCGGCAAGGAGCGCCTGGTCTTCCGCCGTGCCGAGCACGCCCCGGCCGGCATGATGGCCGGGCCCGAAAGCCCGCCGGTTTCGTGACAGGGGCGGAGGCGGCGGCAACGCCGCCTCCTTTCTTACCGGGGCCGGCGGCAGGAAGCAAGGGAGGCGTAGCGAACTGAACGAAGGCAGGCATCGCACCGTACGCCGCTTCGTCTGCCAGGTGTGCGGCACCACCCAGCCCCGCTGGGTGGGCCGCTGCCCGGGCTGCGGCGGCTATAACACCATGGTGGAGGAAACGCTGGCTCCGGCGGCGCCGGCCGCCGCCCTGCCCGCGGCAGCGGTGGTCCCGGCGGCGGCGGGAGACGGCGGGCAGGAGGAACGCCTGCCCACCGGCCTCGGGGAGGTGGACCGGGTCCTGGGTGGCGGCCTGGTGCCGGGGGCCCTGATCCTGCTGGGCGGGGACCCCGGGGTGGGCAAGTCCACCCTGCTGCTGCAGGTCGCGGCGGCCTTGAGCCGGGACGGCCCGGTGCTCTATGTGAGCGGTGAGGAGTCCCTGCGCCAGGTGCGCATGCGGGCGCGTCGCCTGGGAGCGGACGGGTCCGGGCTCTACCTGCTGGCGGAATCCAATCTGGATGCGGTCACGGCGGCCGTGCGGCAGCAGGTCTGGCGTCTGGTGGTGGTCGACTCCCTGCAGACGGTGTACCACCCGGGGCTGGAGTCCGCTCCCGGCAGCGTAGGGCAGGTGCGGGAGGTGGCCGCGCGTCTCATGCGCCTGGCCAAGGGGGCGGACGGCGGTCCTGAAACCCCGGTGATCGTGGTGGGCCACGTTACTAAGGAAGGGTCGAAGCGGCCCGCCGCCTAGGGCAACCGGGCGGCAAACACCGGGCTGTATGCATGAAAGGCCTGTCCCGCCGGGAACCGGCCGGCGCGTAAGCCCCGGCCGGGCGGCCCGATGTGCAGGAAACGGAGGTGGGCGGGATGACCCCCGCAAGTCCCCCGGATCCTCAGAGACAATACGCCCGGCTCCTGGGATTGGCGGCCCGGGCCGAGAAGCTGGCCCGCCGCCGTGGTCACGCCGGGCTGGAGCGCCTGGAGGCGGTCGAGCCCTGGCTGAAGCTGGTGCGCTACTGCTGGCAGCACGAGGTGCCGGCCCTGCTGCTGCCGTTCCGCGGCGGGGCCCTCCTGGCCTCCACCGAACCGGCGCCCCTGCTGGTGCTGGGCGGGGAAGCCGGGGAATGGACCCGCGGGTTTGCGGTGGTGGGGCTGGAGGCGGGCGGCCGCCTGCGCTGGGAGCCGGATCGCGGACTGCAGGCGGGGCTGGACCTCTTCCGGCGCCTGGGCCCGCGCACCTTGGCCGCCCTGGCCTGGGCCGCCGTCCGCCTGCCGGACGGCACCGCCGCCGACCTGGCGCTGGAGGAGGCCCTGACCCTGCTGGGCCTCCTGGCGGGTCCGGAACGGACCTTGGCCGAGACCGTGCCGGCGGCCGCCTGGCCGTTCCTGGCCCGCCTCTGGCGGGCCCGGGGCCGCCGGCTCCCGGTGCCGCCCCAGCTGGCCGCCCTGCCCTGGTGCGGCCCGGGACGGCCCTGGGTCTGTGAGGGGGCGGAAGCGTACTGGCCTTCCCGGCCATCCTAATCCCGGGATGAAGGCATTGTCCGTCAGCGCTGGCTGGCCCACGCGTCGTGGAGCACCTGGTGGATGTGGTGCTCCTGTTTGAAGGTCATCGTCAGCATGCGCTTCGCATGTTGCGGGCGGTGAAGAACCGTTTCGGTTCCACCAGCGAGCTCGGGTTGTTCGCGATGAACGGAGACGGCCTGGAGGCGGTGCCCGATCCCTCCCGTCTGCTGCTGGCCGAGCGGCCCCAGGGGGCGGCCGGATCGGTGATTGTGGCCGCGCTGGAGGGCAGCCGGCCGCTGCTGGTGGAGGTGCAGGCCCTGCTGGTGCGGGCGGCCGGACCGCCGCGGCGGGTGGTGACCGGCATGGACCCGGACCGGGTGGCCCTGGTGCTGGCGGTGGTGGAACGGGTGACCGGCATTGCCGCCGCCGGCATGGATGCCTACTTCAAGATCACCGGCGGGGTCAATGTGGAGGATCCGGCCATCGACCTCGGCATTGCCGCGGCGGCCGTCAGCAGTGTGCGGGCGGTGCCGGTAGCGGCCGACTGGGTGCTGGTGGGGGAGGTGGGCCTGACCGGCGACCTGCGGCAGGTCCCCCGCATCCCCGAACGGCTGCGGGAGGCGGAGGTGCTGGGATTCCGGCGGGCGCTGGTGCCCGGGCGGCATCCGGAGGTGGCGGGTGCGCTGGGGGTCCATCGGGCGCAGCGGCTGGAGGCAGCCCTGGCCCTGCTGGGTCTCGAGGGTTGAGGGCGGCGGAGGTGGCGCGGCGATGTCGGAGGAGATGCTGGCGGCGCTGGCCAAGGTGGCGCCGGGCACCGGCCTACGGGAAGCGATCGAGAACATCCTGCGGGCCCATACCGGGGCCCTCATCGTGGTGGGCGGGGAGCCCGACATTGATGCCATCGTCAACGGAGGCTTCCGGTTGGATGTACCGTTCCAGGCGGGCCTGGTTTACGAGCTCGCCAAGATGGACGGGGCCATCCTGCTGGATGCCGATGTCCGGCGCATCCGCGCCGCCAACGTGGAGCTGCTGCCCGCGCAGACCCTGCTGTCCAACGAGACCGGGATGCGCCACCGCACGGCGGAACGGGTGGCCCGCTCCACCGACGCCCTGGTGGTGGCCATCTCCCAGCGGCGCAACCTGGTCTCCCTGTACCGGGGCACCGAACGGTACCTTCTGCATGACCTTGGCTACATCCTGACCAAGGCAAACCAGGCCCTGGCCTCCCTCAACCGCTACGACCGCCTGTGGCATGCCGCCGCCCGGCGCCTCACGCTGGCGGAGCTGCAAGGGCCGGTGCCCATCCGGGAAGTGGTGGAGGTGCTGCATCGCCTGGCCCTGGTGATCCGGATCCGGGAGGAGATTCGGGGGTATGTGCTCGAGCTGGGGGACGAGGGACACCTCATCGACCTGCAGCTGGAGGAGTTCCCGCCCCCCGGCCGGGCCTGGGAGGCCCTGTGGAAGGATTATGCCGTCGACCCGGAGGCGCCGGTACCGGCCCCCGGCCCCTCCCGGGCCTGGGACCCTGCAGAATGGGAACGGCGGCTGGGCTACGGCGGACCCGACGAGCTGGCGGTGCCGCGGGGATGGCGGGCGCTGCAGCAGGTGCCGCGGCTGCCGCCGGCGCTCATTGAGCGCGTGGTGCGCCACTTCGGTACCCTGCCCCGCCTGCGCGCGGCTGCCCCCGACGAGCTGGACCGCATCGAGGGCATCGGGCCCCAACGGGCCCGCCTCATCTGGCGGGAGCTGCATGAAGGCGCGGCCGAAACCCTGACCCCCTGAACGCCGAATTTCATCTAGGCCTCATGGAACCTATGCTATGATGACCGTAGTGGCGCGCAAGGCGCCACATGCACTCATTCCCCCCTTTTGTATCCGGGGGACCGGCAAGCGTATGGCGGCCCTGCCACCAGGGGACACTGATTCTGGAAGGACTGCCAGGACAAGGAGGGCAGTCCCGGGCGACAGGGGGTGGCCGGTTTGGGCAAGGCATTGCGGCAGGTGGTGGCCGGCGTGGGCGCCCTGCTGGGCTTTACGTTGGCCTTTCAGAACCTCCTGCAGCTGAACGCACTCTTCGCCGTGCAGGGGTGGGCACTCAATCCTACCCTGCGCACGGCGGTTATCCTGATCCTGGGTACCGTCCTGGGCTGGGTGCTCGGGTTCGGTTTCGGCCCCATGCTCATCGCAGGGGCACGCCAGGCGATCAATTGGGGGGAGAGCCGCCTGCAGCGCACTCCCACCCAGGACCTGCTCAGCGGGGCCCTGGGCCTGATTGTGGGCCTGCTGGTCGCATTCCTGGTGGGAGTGGACCTGGGCGGCCTGGGGCCGCTCGGCACCGTGCTGCGGGTGGCGCTCACCGTGGGGCTGGGATACCTCGGTTTCCGCGTCGCCGTGCGCAAGAAGGAGGAGCTGCTGCGGCCCCAGACCTGGCTGCCGCGCAAGGCGCGCACCAGCGCGGAAAGCGCCAAGCCGAAGGTGCTGGACACCTCCGTAATTATCGACGGCCGCATCGCCGACGTCTGCCAGACTGGGTTCCTGGAGGGGCCGCTGGTCATCCCCGGCTTCGTGCTGGAGGAGCTGCGCCACATCGCGGACTCGGCTGATGTGCTGAAGCGCAACCGGGGCCGGCGCGGGTTGGACATCCTGAACCGCATCCAGCGCGAGTTGAATGTGCCGGTTCAGGTTTATGAGCGGGATCCCGACCCCAGCCTGGAGGTGGATTCCAAGCTTCTTAAGCTGGCGCAGCTGCTGGACGGCAAGGTGGTCACCAACGACTTCAACCTAAACAAGGTGGCCGAGCTGCAAGGGGTACCGGTCCTCAACATCAACGAGCTGGCCAACGCCGTGAAGCCGGTGGTGCTGCCGGGCGAGGAGATGGTGGTCCACCTCATCAAGGACGGCAAGGAGGCCGGCCAGGGTGTCGGCTACCTGGATGACGGCACCATGATTGTGGTAGACGGCGGCCGCAAGTTTGTGGGCCAGACGGTAGGCGTGCTGGTCACCTCCGTCCTGCAGACCGCGGCCGGACGGATGATCTTCGCCAAACTCAAGCAGCAGATGATGGCCAGCGAGGCCCGCTAGGCGGACCGGCCGGCCGGGCCCTTCCCCCCTGGGGGGAAGGGCCCCTTTTTGGCTATAATGGCCGGGAACGGACACAGGAGGGCAGCTATGCAGGGGCAGGCAGGACCGGCCGGGGCGGGCCGGCTCTGGGCGGTGGTGGTGGCGGCGGGAACCAGCCGCCGCATGGGCAGTCCGGGCTCCAAGGTTTGGATCCCGGTGGGGCGGGTCCCCTTGCTGGTGCACACCCTGCGGCCCTGGCAGGACCGGCGGCTGGGCCTGGCCGGCGGGGTGCTGGTGGTCGCGGCCGGGGATGTGGACCGGGCGCAGGCGTTGCTGAGGGACCAGGGGTGGGCCGCGGACTGGACGGTCACGGCGGGCGGCGCCGAGCGCCACGGGTCCGTGCGGGCGGGGATGGAGGCCTTGCGCGCCCGCGGCCTCGACCCGGCGGATGTGGTGTTGATTCATGACGGGGCCCGCCCTCTGGCGGACGCCGCCCTCATCAGCCGGGTGGCGGCAGCGGCCCGTGCGGCCGGGGCGGCGGTGCCGGTGGTGGACCTGGCGGATACTATCAAGCTGCGGGGCGGGGAGGGGCAGGTGGCGGCGACCGTGGACCGGCGGACGCTGGCGGCCGCCCAGACTCCGCAGGGGGTGCGCGCCGGCTGGTGGCGGGATGCGGACGCCCGGTGGTCGCTGGCCGGATTGGACCGGGACCCTACCGATGACGCCGAGCTGCTGGAACGGGCCGGGTATCCCGTGCAGCTGGTGCCTGGCGAGGCCCGCAATCGCAAGGTGACCACCCCTGCCGACCTGGCGTGGGTAACCGCCGCTCTGGGGGTGGCCGGGCCGGGCGAGCGGCGGTGGGGGCAGGGACTCGACGTGCATCCCTTGGTGGCCGGCCGGCCGCTGGTGCTGGGCGGCGTGACGGTCCCGCATACCCGCGGCCTCGCGGGCGACAGCGACGGGGATGTCCTCACCCATGCGGTCATGGATGCCATCCTCGGGGCGCTGGCCTGGGGGGACCTGGGGGAGTGGTTCCGGCCCGACGACCCTGGGGTGCGGGGGGCGGCCTCCCTCACCCTGTTGGCCCGCATCCTGGACCGGGTGCAGGATGCCGGCTGGCAGACGGCCCGGGTGGATGCCACCCTGGTCGCTCAGGCCCCGCGGCTGGCCCCTTACCGGCAGGCCATCCGCGAACGGCTCGCGGCGGCCCTGGGCGTGGACCCGGCGGCGGTCTCGGTGAAGCTCACCACCACCGACGGTCTGGGCTTTGCCGGGCGCCAGGAAGGCATCGCGGCCCTGGCCCTGGTGGAGCTGGCGGCCGTAGCCTCCTAGCCCAGCCCGGTCAGCAGGGAGATGAGGGGATGACCGGCGGCCAGGAAAACGGTCACCAGCGCCAGGCTTCCTAGTACGGTGGCGACGATGTCGGCGGCCGGATCGTGATGGTTCATGGCGGTATCCTCCCTGCGTACGGTCTTCTGTGGCCCTTAACGTGTCCGGCCCGCGGCCGGTTACCGTGGTATGCAAGCCGGTCTGCCTGCCCGGCCCGCGGTACGCAGTGAATCCCGGAGGAGGAAGCAGGTATGGAACGGAGGCCGTTGGGGACCACCGGCCTGGTGGTCCCCCGCCTGGGGCTTGGCACCCGGGGCCTGGGGATGGAGAGCGGCATCGGCAGCCGGCGGGCCCCGCCGGGGCCGGAGGCGGCAGCGGCCCTGGTGCGGGGAGCGGCTGCTGCCGGCGTCACCCTGTTTGAGACCTCCCCCGCGTACGGGGACAGCGAAAGCCGGCTGGGCCGGGCCCTGAGCGGGGTCCCGCAACCGGTGCTGCTGGTGACACGCGCCTCGCCCGGCCCGGGCCTGCCGGCCTCCCTGGCCGCCAGCAGCCGGCGCCTGGGGCGGGAACCCGACCTGCTCCTCCTCGACTGCGGGCCGGAGACGGGCCCCCGCGAGGTGCGGGCCGCCCTGCAGGTGTTGGCCGACCGGGGATGGCGGCGGCCGGTGGGGGTGTCACCGGCAGCCGGGCACGACCCCGCCCGTCTGCAGCCGCTGCTGGAGGAACCGGGGGTGGCGGTGGTGGCGGTGACCTACCACCTCCTGGACCGGCGCGCCGAAGAGGTGCTGACCGCCGCGGACCAGGGCGGGGTGGGGGCGCTCATCCTGGGTCCGCTGGCCCGGGGCTGGCTGACCCCCCGTGCCCGGGACCTGCTGCCGACCCATCCCCAGGAAGCCGGGCAAGTCGACCCCTATCTGGAACTGGTCGGCCATGATTACCAGGCCCTGGAGGCCCTGGCCCTGGCCTTCGCCGGCCGGCATGCCTCGGTGGCGGCGCTGGTGGTGGGCACCCGCAACCTGGCCCACCTGGAGGAGGCGGTGAGCGCCCTGGAGCGGCCGGTGGATCCGGAATGGCTGGAGTGGGCCCTGGCCTGGGGATAAGGCTCAGGGCAGCTTGGGGGCCGGGTGGTAGGAGAACGGCCAGGGCGTGTTGACCCCGAAGGTGCTGTCAAAGAGCTGTCCCGCAGTCGGGTCCTGCAGCTTGAAATACTGGTCGTAGATGGCGCGGGCCACGAAACCGGCATTGGCGCCCCAGATGCCGCCCTTCACGTAGACAATGACCAGGATGCGGGGATGGGGCATAGGGGCGTAGGTGATGAAGAAGGAATTGTTGGCCTTCTTGTAGACCTGGGCGGTGCCGGTCTTGGTGGCCACCGGGATGGGGATGCCCTTCATGGCCCCGTAGCCGGTGCCGCTGATGGCGATGCCGGGCTTCGGCTCCGGATCCTGGGCGGACATCTCCATGCCCTGGTGGACGGTGTGAAACACCGCCGCCGGGGCGGGCACGTGCCCCTGTACCACCGGCCCGAACTGCTTGACCACCCGGCCGGAGGGGGTGGTGATCGCGGACACCAGATGGGGCCAGTAAAGGGTGCCGCCGTTGGCGATGGCGGACTCCGCCCGCGCCAGGTTGACAAGGGTGAAGCCGTCGATGCCCTGGCCGATGGCGGTCAGGAGGTTGTACCCGTACGTCCATGGCACCCCCAGGGTGGCCTGGAGGGTGGCGGGACTGGGCACCAGGTCGCGGGCCTCCCCCGGCAGGTCGATATGGGTGCGGTGGTTGAGCAGGAACAGGTCGAACCAGTGGTCCATGCGCTGGATGCCCAGCAGATAGCCCAAAGTGTAGAAGAAGGTGTCGTCGGACAGAGCAATGGCCTGGGTGATGGTGAGGTCGCCGAACCCGGGGGCGTACCAGTTATGAAAACGGGGATCCTTAGGAAAGTACCCGGGGTCGAAGATGACCGTACTGGGCGTCACCACTCCCGAAGCCAGGGCCGCCACGGCCACGATGGGCTTGAAGATGGAACCGGGGGAGAAGCGGGCGCTGATGGCCAGGTTCATCTGGTCCTGCCCGCTCATGAGGTGGGTGGCGGCGTAGGCCGCCTCCCCGCGGGTCCCCGGCACCAGCCTTTCCGGGTTGTACGTGGGCAGGCTGGCCATGGCCAGGATGTCCCCGTTGTTGGGGTCGATGGCGATCACCGCGCCCTGATCGGCCTTGGGATCGCGGAATCCCCCTACCGGCGTGGTCTGGATGGTGTGCATATCCAGGGCCAGCGCCTTCTGCGCCGTCTCTTCCAGCCGCCAGTTGATGGTCAGATGCAGGGTGTCGCCGGGCCGGGGCACGGAATGCCCCAACAGCTTCACCAGCTGCCCCTGGCGGTTGATTTCGGCGTATTCCCCTCCCCCGTGCCCGTGCAGGTAGAGGTTGTACTCATACTCCAACCCCGCCACCCCCACGATGCTGTTGGCGGAGAATCCGTAGCGCTTGAGGGCGGCATACTCCTGGGGGCTGATATCCTGCACGTATCCCAGGATATTGCCCATGATGGACCCGTAGGGGTAGTACCGCTGCGGGGTGGGCTGAATGCGGAGCTGGGGCAGGGCGGAGAGGTTCTCCTCGATGGCCGTGATCTGGCGCCGGGTGAGGTCGGGGTCCACCAACACCGGGTCGTAGGAGTAGGTGATGCGCTCCTGATGGGCCATGAAGCGCGCAATGGCAGCCGGGTTCTTGCCCAGGTAGCGGGCCAGGGTGTCCAGCTCCCCCTTGGGCATAGGCCGGCTGCGGTCCAGGTAATAGAGGCTCCATGCCGGCTGGGAGGTGGCCACCGTCACCCCGTCGGCCGTGACGATGTTCCCGCGGGGGGCGGGGATAGGCAGGCGCCGGAGCACATCCTGCTCCGCCAGGGCATGGTAATGAGCGCCCTTCACCACCTGCAGGTCCCAGTAGCGGGCCCCCAGGAGGGTGAACAACACCCCGATGGCCGCCGTCATGGCCAGGCCCCGCCGGCGGGCCCCCTTCATTTCCATATCGCTTGCTGCGCCCCCCGTTTCGCTAGTGTAACAGACCCGCTCCAGGCGTCTACAGGATAAACGCGGGCCGGATGGGAAAGGATGCAGGACCGGCAGGACCGGCGGGCTGCGTTGACGGCCCCGGGGCCATTTTCTACACTGCTAGGAGACTCCAGGGCCCCTAGCCGGCCGGACGGGGATGAGCGGATGATTACCCTGTATAACACCCTCAGCGGAACCAAGGAGCCGCTGGTTCCGTTGCATCCCGGCGAGGTCCGGATCTACGTGTGCGGGCCCACCCCCTATGCGGAGGCGCACGTGGGCCATGCCCGGCCGGCGGTGGTCTGGGACGTGCTGAAGCGTCACTTCCGGTATCGCGGGCTGCAGGTGCGCCACGTGCAGAACTTTACCGACATCGACGACAAGATCATCCAGCGTGCCCGGGAAGAGGGGCAGGACCCCGCTGCCCTGGCGGGCCGCCACATCCGGGAGTACCTGGCCGCGTTGGATGCGTTGGGGGTGGAGCCGGCGGACTTCTACCCGCGGGTGACCGAGCACATTCCCCTGATCGAGGCCTTCATCCAGGGGCTGGTGGATCGGGGATACGCCTATGCGGCGGGCGGGGATGTCTATTTCCGGGTGGCCCGCAAGGCCGATTACGGCAAACTCTCCCACCGCAGCCCGGCCGAGCTGGCGGCGGGGGCGCGGGTGGCGCCCGAGCCCAACAAGGAAGCCCCGGCCGACTTTGCCCTCTGGAAGGGCTCGGAGGCGGACGAGCCGGGCTGGGACAGCCCCTGGGGGCGCGGCCGGCCCGGTTGGCACATCGAGTGTTCGGCCATGTCCCGCGCCTATCTGGGGGACCGGTTCGACCTGCACGGGGGCGGGCTCGACCTCATCTTTCCGCATCACGAGAATGAGATCGCTCAAAGCGAGGCCCTCACCGGCCAGCCCCCCGTCTCCATCTGGGTGCACAACGGCCTGGTGACCATGGACGAGGTGAAGATGTCCAAGTCGCTGGGCAACGGGGTGAGCCTGGGGGAGCTGCTGGCACGCTACCCCGCCCACGTCCTGCGCACCTACCTGGTTTCGGTGCATTACCGGAGCCCCCTGGCCTTTTCGGAGGAAGGTCTCGCGGCCTGGGGACGGGCGGTGGAGCGGGTGGCGCGCCTGTGGGAGGAGGTGGCCGGGGCCCGTTTCGGGGTCAGCATGCCGGAGGAGCCGTGGGGTGAGCAGCTGTGGACCTTTCCGGAACGGATGGCTGCCGCCCTGGACGATGATTTCAATACCCCACAGGCGCTGGCGGAGCTGTTTGAGCTGGTACGGGACGGCTTCCGCCTGCTGGGCGAGCTCGAGGGGGCCGACAACCTCACCGCCCGCTCCCTCTTGCGGCGGGCGCTTAGCACCGCTAACGGTATCTTCGGGATTCTGCCGCTCCAGGCCCGCGAGGCCGTCCCGGGGGTGCCGGAGAACGGCCTGGCCCGCCGCCTGGCCCGCTGGCGCGAGGAAGCCCGCCAGGCCCGCAACTGGGAGCTGGCGGATGCCATCCGCCAGCAGCTGGAAGCGGCGGGCTGGGAGGTGCAGGACCTTCCCGAGGGTACCCGTATCCGGCGGCGCAGCAACCGTCCGGCGGAAGGAGCAGATGATGGCGAAGCGCGCTAACAGCGGAGGGGGCGGGGCACGGTCCCCGCGCCCTCGCGGGACCGGACCGGCCGCGCGGGGGCCGGCCCCGGCGGGAGGGGGCGGAGACCACCGGCCGCCAAGGCGGGCGGCCGGCCCGGCCGGGAGCGCGGCCCGCGGCTAACGGCCGGCGGCGTCCGGGCGGCCCGGGGCGTCCACGACCTGCCCCGCTCCCGCCGGTCGGGCCGGCGGCGGAAGCTCCTTCCCGGCTGGTGGCCGGCCGCAATCCCGTGCGGGAGCTTTTGCGCAGCGGGCGCCCCATCCAGCGGCTGTGGGTGCAGGAGGGGGAGCGGTCCGGCAGCATGAGCGAACTGGTGGCCCTGGCGCGCCGCCAGGGGGCGGTGGTGCAGGCGGTGCCGCGCGCGCGGCTGGACGAGCTGAGCGCCGGGGTGGTCCATCAGGGGGTGGTGGCGGCGGTCACCCCCTTCCCCGTGCTCGAGCTGGAGCAGCTGCTGGAGCTGGTGGGCCGTGAGGAGGAGCGTGGCCGCTGGCCCCTGCTGCTGTTCCTCGACGGCATCCAGGATCCGCAGAACCTGGGGGCCTGCATCCGGGTGGCAGCCGGGGCAGGGGCGACGGCCGTGGTGTTTGCCGACCGCCGCACCGCTCCCCTCACCGCGGCAGTGTCCAAGGCTGCCGCCGGGACCGATGCCCACATCCCCCTGGTGCGGGTGAAGAACCTGGCGCAGGCCATCAGCCGGCTGCAGCAGGAGGAGGGTATCACGGTCTACGCCGCGGAGAGCGGGGGCGGCCGGCCCTATACGGAGGCCCTCTGGCAGGGCCCGGTGGGCATCATCATCGGCTCGGAGGGAACCGGCGTGCATGAGCTGGTGCGCAAGCGCGCGGACGGCACGGTGTCCATTCCCCTGGCCGGGCCGGTGGAATCCCTGAACGCCGCCACCGCGGCGGCGGTGCTGCTGTTTGAAGCGGTCCGCCAGCGCGGGCAGGCCGCGATGAAACGCCATTAAGTCCTGTGTAACCTTCCCGTAATCTTGATCGCACATCGGGTTGTATTCGGCTGGGCCCGGATACATAATGAGAGAGTGCTCAGGCAAGGGATCCAGGTGTTGCCAAACAATGGTCAACATATCAGGATACCTGAGGTAGTGAAATGGGTTTAGTGTGTCGAATCCTGCCGGGAATGTCGGGCATCACCACACGAATGACGACGAACGGTGGGGAGTCGCCGGCCGGCTAGAGGAACCGGGCCGTCATCGTGAGCGCTGTCCCAGTCGGTTCCAGGTGGGCCGGTCGAGGCCAGGTGGAGGGATCGGAATGACCTTGGGCTCCCGGTACGACGAATTTATCCGCGATTTCGAGTCCATGGACGACGAAGAAATCGTGATGGACGCCCGCAACGGGGACGGGGAAGCACTGGAATACCTGATCAACAAATACCGGAATTTCGTCCGGGCAAAGGCGCGCTCCTATTTTCTCATTGGAGCGGACCGGGAGGACATCATCCAGGAAGGCATGATCGGGCTCTATAAGGCGGTGCGGGACTACCGGAGCGACAAGCCGTCCACCTTCCGGGCGTTCGCGGAGCTGTGCATTACCCGTCAGATTATTACCGCCATCAAAACCGCCACCCGTCAGAAACATATCCCCTTGAACTCGTATGTCTCCCTTAACAAACCCATCTATGAGGAAGATTCCGACCGCACGCTCATGGATGTGATCTCCGCGGCCAAGGTCTCCGATCCCGAGGAGATGGTCATCAACCGGGAGGAATTCGGGGATATCGAGGAGAAGATGGGCGAGATCCTGAGCGACCTGGAATGGCGGGTGCTGGTGGCCTATCTGGACGGCCGCTCGTACCAGGAGATCGCCGTCGACCTGCAACGGCGGGTCAAAACGGTCGACAACGCCCTGCAACGGGTGAAGCGCAAGTTGGAACGCTATCTGGATGCCCGCGGCATCCCGGTCCCGGGCAACGCGGCCGGCGAGTAGCCTCTGCCCCCTGGCGACGCCCCTGGCAGTCTGCTAAGGGGCGTTTGGTTCTTTGCGGCCGCGGGGACGGATCCAGGCCTGCCAGAGCAGCCGCTGCAGCCGGACCCACTGCGGCGGGCGCACCGGAAGCGGGCCCCAGAGGGCAGCCTCCAGGGCCCGTACCGCCGGATCGACGGCTTCCCTGGGCAGGCCGGCCCGGACCGCCGCCTGGCCCCAGAGCCGGGGGGTGGGCACAGCCCCCCAGCCCAACCGGCGGGCCCACCGTTGCCATTGCCGCCAGATGCGGACCGCGGCCGCCCGGGCATCGCGACCGCGGCGCCGGCGGGCACGGATCCCGGCCGCCATGGCCAGGATGGCGCCCAGGGCCGCCGGGACCCAAACCGGCAGGGGGGAACGGCCCTGCGGCCGGCGGGCGGCTGCCGGGGGCAGGGCGCGGGCTGGCGCCGCCGGGGGAGGGGACGCCATTACCGTGGGCAGGGCGGGAAACCCGGGGGTCGGGTCCACCGTCACCCAGCCGATGCCGTTCAGGTACACCTGGGCCCAGGAATGGGCATCCCCGGCCCGGATCAGGTAGCCGTTCCGGGACGGGTCGTAACGGCCGGGGGCGAAGCCCGCCACCCAGCGGGCGGGGATGCCGAGGGTGCGGAGCAGCACCACATAGGCGGTGGAGAACTGGTCGCAGTACCCGGCCCGGCTGTGGAGCAGGAAGTGGGTGGCCAGGTCATGGCGGGCGGGGGTGGTGGCCAGGGTATAGCGGTAGTGCCGGTCCAGCCAGGCCCGGACGGCCAGGGCCGTCTGCCAGGGCCCATGGCTGCTGCCAGCCGCGATCCGGGCCAGGGGCCGCAGGCGGGCCGCCAACCCGGCCGGCAGCTCCAGGTCCGGCGCCAGGGCCTCCGGCGGCGGGCCGGCGGCGGATTCCAGGCGGGAGCCGTCCGGCACCGGCCAGTCCGCCTCCACGGTGTAGGCCCGGACCGCCTCCGTCAGCAGGCGGCGGCTGGTTGGGTCCGCCACCACCGGAGCCGGCGGATCGGTCCGGATGCGCAGCGGGCGGCCCGGGTAGGGCAGTTCCCCCAGCGGGCCGGGTTGCAGGTCCAGCACCCGCACCGTCAGCAGCCTGCCCGGTCCGGCCGGGATCGCGGCCGGAAAGATGCCGCCCGGCCCCCCCGCGGCCGGATAGGGCCCCGGACCGGCGGGGTTGGTCCAGGCCAGCCCGGTGAAGGTGGTGTAGACCCCGCCGGTCAGGTAGACAGGCGTGGGGGAGCGGACCAGCAGCAGTGGCCGTCGGGAGAACCGCCGCGGCCGGCCACGGTCGGGGACCACATGCCCGAAGGGCACCTGCAGGAGGTTGGGGCTGCCGGCCGGCACCGGCGGCGCCGGGGGCGGGCCCGGCAGGCCCGGAGGCAGGAGGGCAGCGGCCCCCGCGGCGAGGGGAGCCGCCGCCAGCAGCCAGCGGCGGGGCCGCAGGCCGGGCGGGGCGGACCGGAAGGCGGCCAGCCGCCGGGCGGCGATGAGGCTCACCCCGCTGAGGCTGAACGCCAGGAGGGGCACCGTCATGGGGGCGCCCAGGCGGGCATGGGTGACTACCTGCACCAGCAGGCCCGCGCCCAGCAGTCCGTAGTCCCCGCGCAGGCTGTCGCGGCGCAGGGCTAGCAGAACGGCCGCCCCGCTGCCCATTACCAGCCAGGGCAGCAGGCCGGTGCCCGGCATGGCGGGCGGGATGCCGGGAAGAGGGCTGCGGTCGAGCGCCAGCCAGCCTCCGGCCAGGATGGCGAGGCTGATCCCGGCCAGCACCGGGGAGAGGAGCAGCAGCCCGGCCCAGAGGACGGGCAGGACGGCGGCGGCAGCCGCCCAGGCCGGAGGCAGCCCCCCTGCGGTCGCCAGGGGCCAGAGGCCCAGGCCCATCCAGGCTGCCCGCATGAGCACGGCGGGTACCCGGCGCCTCATGGTCCGGTCTCCTCCCACCGGCTGCCGATGCGGATCACCTGCTGCGCCGGCATGGCCGGCCAACGCTCCGGCTCCGTGGTCAGCACCACCGTGGCGGCCGCCGGGGGAAGGGCCGTCTGCAGCCGGCCTCCCGCTTCCAGCCCCCGGGCCGCAGCCGCCGCCAGGTGGTCCAGCAACGGGATGGCGGCGTCCACCCGTGGCGGCAGGTAGCGGACGGGCGGCCCGGCATCCCACAGCCCCACCGCCTGCCCCTGACGGGCGGCGGCCCGGATGAGGCCGGCGGCCAGGCTGAGGGCACGTTCAAAGGCGGGTCCGGGCCGGAAGGCGGGGCTGTCCAACACGATGAGGAGCGGGCCAGTGTGCGCCCCCTCCTCCAGGTCCTTGGTCAAGGGAGGCCCGCCGCGGGTCAGCCGCCGCCAGTCCAGACGGGACGGCCGGTCCCCGGCCCGGTAGGGGCGCAGCCCGGCGGGGCTGCCCCAGGGTCCGCGGTGGGGGATTCCCGGGCCTTTCCCCGGCTCCGCCTCCGCTCCGCCGGGCGGGCCTGCTTCCAGGGGACGGGGCCAGACCCGGAGCTCCTCCCCCGGCCCGCGCCGGTCCGGCCGCCGCCAGACGCCCCAGAGGTCCCCTACCCCGACGGTGAGGGGCGGCAGGGGGTAGACGCCCCGCGGCAGCGCAGGCAGGCGGTAGCGCAGTTCCGCCCACCCGCGCCCGCCGGCCCAAAGCAGCCAGCGGCCGCCCAGCCCCTCCAGGCCGGGGTCCTCCACCTCCAGCACCGACCAGGGCCATCCCGGCCGTCGCAGACGGATGACCACCTCCCCCGCCTCCCCGGCCTCCAGCCGTCCAGGAGAGACGGCCCGGTGCAGCTCCAGCCGGCGGGGGTCAGGGGCGATGCCGGCCAGGGCCACCAGGGTCCAGGCGCCGGCCGCCAGGGCAGTCCCCCAGGCCAGGCGGCTCGACTGGGCCCAGGCGAACACCAGCAGGAAGGTGGTCAGGGCGGGCGGTGCCCACCAGGGGAGGGCGGCGGGCTTCATGGCCAGGGTTCCCCCTCCGCGTCCGGTACCGGGACTTCCGCCAGCACCTCGGCCAGGGCGGCGCGGGGGGCGGGGCTGCCGTCCCGCCCCATCAGGCGGTGCAGGAACACCGGCTCCAGCAGGGCGCGGACATCATCCGGCAGCACGAACCCGCGTCCAGACAGGTAGGCCCGGGCCCGCGCCGCCGCCAGCAGCGCCCGCCCGGCCCGCGGGCTGGCCCCCAGGCGCAGGGCGGGGTGACGGCGGGTGGCCCGGGCCAGTCCGGCCACGTACCGCACCACCGCGGGGTCGACATAAACCGCCCGGGCCGCCTGGCGGTGGCGCAACACGGCGGCAGCGTCCAGCAGCGCGGGCAGCCGGGCAGGGTCCGGCGGCGGGGCGGTGAGGATGCGGACCTCGTCGGCCGCCTCCGGGTAGCCCAGGGTGAGCCGCAGCAGAAAGCGGTCGAGCTGGCCTTCCGGCAGGGGATACGTACCGGCGAAGGCCAGCGGATTCTGGGTGGCGATGAGGAAGAAAGGCTCCGGCACCGGACGGCTCACCCCGTCCACCGTGACCGCCCCCTCTTCCATCACCTCCAGCAGTCCGCTCTGGGTGCGGGGCGAGGCGCGGTTCAGCTCGTCGGCCAGCACGACCTGCGCAAACAGCGGGCCCGGCTGAAACCGCAAGCCGCCGGCGGGGTCCCAGACGGCGGTACCGGTGAGGTCGGCGGGGAGGAGGTCCGGCGTCATCTGAATCCGCCGGAACTCCAGGGCCAGGCTGGCGGCGAAGGCCTTGGCTAGGGTGGTCTTGCCCACACCGGGGGCATCCTCCAGCAGCACATGCCCCCCGGCCAGCAGGGCCGTCAGCAGGGCGACCACCGCCGCCTCCTTTCCAATCAGCATCCCGCCCACCTGAGCGACGATGCGGTCAAACGGCGGTGCCACCGCGCCTTCCAGTACATCCCTGCCCGCCGGCGTCATGATCTTGCCCCCCTTTCCGCCGCCGGTTGTTGAAGCCATTGTACCGTGCCCGGTGCGGCATCGGGGCGGTGGAAACGGTTCCGGCGCCGGCACGGGGTGTACCGGGCGCCTCCCCGGGTCAGGCTAGGGTTATCCGGTCCCGTCCGGCGTACCGGCGGGCGGAGGAGGTGAGCAGGGGTGGGCGACCAGGGGCTCTTGAGCGCCTACATCCGGGCGGCGTTGGCCCGGGCGCGTTTCGACATCCTGGACAGCGGGGAGGTCTACGTGGAAATCCCCGACTGCCGGGGGGTATGGGCGGCCGGCCCCGACACCGGCACAGCCTACGAAAACCTGCAAGGGGTGCTGGAGCTGTGGCTGCTGGACCGCCTGCGCCAGGGCGCCCCGGTGCCGGAGCTGGACGGCTGCCGGCTGGATGGTGTTTGGCCGCCGGAGCCGGGCAGCTTCTAGCTCCCGCCGGCTTGAGGCTCCGAAAAAACCGGTGGTTGAAAACCGCCCGGGGCGTATGCTAAGATACCCGTGCGGCTGGTCGAAGGGCAAGACCCGCGCTGGCGTAGCTCAAGTGGTAGAGCAGCCGATTTGTAATCGGCAGGTTGCGGGTTCGAGTCCCATCGCCAGCTCCAACTATGGCCGCGCCTGCATAACGCGGAGGGGTGCCCGAGTGGCTAAAGGGGACGGTCTGTAAAATCGTTGGCTAACGCCTACGTTGGTTCGAATCCAACCCCCTCCACCATTTCGCGGGGTAGAGCAGCCAGGTAGCTCGTCGGGCTCATAACCCGGAGGTCGCAGGTTCAAATCCTGCCCCCGCAACCAGATGCTCACGTAGCTCAGCAGGTAGAGCACGTCCTTGGTAAGGACGAGGTCACCGGTTCGACCCCGGTCGTGAGCTCCATTTTTATTTTGCGCAGGCTCCGGGAGCAGAAGGCGACGTGACACCCCTCATCCGCATCGAGCAGGGGGACGTGCGGGCGGTGGCGGCCGCCTGGATGCGCGAACGCCCGGGCGGCTTCCGCCTGTTGTACTGCGATCCTCCCTTTTTTACCGGCCGCGACCGCGTGGCCGACGCCGGGGCCTATCCGGATTCCGGCCGCACCCTGGAGGAATACCTGGCCTGGATGGCGCAGGTACTGGCAGCGCAGGCGCCCCTGCTGGCCCCGGACGGCTTCTTCTGCCTGCATGCCGACTACCACAGCGGGCATTACCTCAAGGTCCTGGGCGACCGCATCTTCGGCTACCGCAACTTCCGCAATGAGATCATCTGGCACTACACCGGCCGTCGCATGGCCGGGCGCCGGCGCGTGAACCAGAAGCACGACGCGCTGTACATCTGGGCCCGCAGCCCCGCCGCCCGCATGCGGCCCCTGTTCGAGCCCGCCTGGACCCGCCACGAATACGTGCGGATGAAGCGGCAGGCGGTGCATCGCGATGCGGACCGGCGGGAGTGGATTTGGGGACATGCCGGACGGGGCCGCTCCAAGGCCTACCGCATCTACCTGGACGAGGCCGTGGCCCGGGGGCGGGCCGTGGACTCAGTCTGGGACCTGCCCATCCTCAACACCTCCGCCCGCGAGCGGACCGGTTATCCGACCCAGAAGCCGGAGGCTCTGCTGGAACGGCTGGTCGACCTCTTAAGCGATCCCGGCGATCTGGTGGGGGACCTCATGGCGGGGTCCGGCACCCTGGCGGCAGCGGCAGCCCGCCGGGGACGTTCCGCCTGGGTCAGCGACCTCAACCCCGCGGCCGTGGCGGTCATGCGCGCCCGCCTGCGGCCGCTGGCGGCGGCGGGCGGGTTGGGTTGGGAGGACCGCACCCGGCCGCAGGCGGAGCCGAGCGGATCCTGAGGCTTGCGCCCGCGCCCGGAGGCCGGTACAACGGAAGCAGGCGCTGGCGCGGGAGGCGGGACAATGGTACAGGGCACGGCCCCGGTTCCGGTCCTGGCGGTCAACAGCGGGTCCTCCTCGCTTAAGTTCACCCTCTACCAGATGGGTCCGGGGGTGGAGCAGCCCCTGGCCGTGGGCGCGGTGGAGCGCATCGGGCTGCCCGCGGGCCGCCTGTGGCTGGACCGGGATGGGGCCCGGGTGCTGGACGAGGGGGAGAGCTTCCCCCGCCACCGGGACGCGGTAGCCGCCATGTTCCGGGCCCTGGAGGGCCAGGGGCTGCCGGCCCCCGCCGCGGTCGGGCACCGCTTCGTGTCCGGCGGTCCCCGCTACCGCCGTCATTGCCGCATCACCCCCGCCTTCCGGGCCGACATCCGCAATTACCTGGCCTTTGCCCCGCTACACCTGCCGCCGGCCATCGCGGCGGTAGAGGCGGTGGCTGCCGAATGGGGGGCGGTGCCCCAGGTGGCCTGTTTCGACACCGCCTTTCACCGCCAGCTTCCGGAACGGGCGGCGCGCCTGCCGCTCCCCCGCAATCTCTGGCATGAGGGGGTGCGCCGCTACGGCTTCCACGGCCTGTCCTACGAGTACCTCCTGTCCCGGCTGGGGCCGGATGGAGGCGGGCGCGCGGTGCTGGCGCACCTGGGCAACGGGGCCAGTCTGGCGGCGGTGGACCACGGGGAGCCGATGGACACTACCATGGGGCTGACGCCGACCGGCGGCCTCATGATGGGCACCCGCAGCGGCGACCTCGACCCCGGCGTGCTGCTCTACCTGCTGAACGAGAAGGGCTACGACGCCAGGCAGCTGGAACGGTTGTTGGATCACCTTTCCGGCCTGCTGGGGGTGTCGGGGGTGAGCTCCGATATGCAGACCCTGCTCGCCCGGGCCCCGCAGGACGCCCACGCCGCGCAGGCGGTGGAGCTGTTCGCCTATTCCGCAGCCAAGGCGGTGGGGGCGATGGCGGTGGCGCTGGGCGGCCTCGACACCCTGGTGTTCAGCGGGGGGATCGGGGAGCATGCGGCGCCGGTCCGCGCCGCCATCTGCCGGCCGCTGGCGTTCCTGGGGATCCGCCTGGACCCGGAGGCCAATGCCCGGCAGGCCCCCCTCATCTCTGCCCCGGCCAGCCGCGTGCACGTGCGGGTGATCCCCACCGATGAGGACCGGGTGATTGCCCGCCACACCTATCGCCTGTACCAGAAAGGGGAGGACTGCCGGTGACGACGGGTCTGGCCGGATTCGGGGAGCTCCTGCAGGCGGTCCGGGGACTCCCGCCGCTGCCGGTGGCGGTGGTGGATGCAGCGGAGGAGCACGTGCTGCGGGGAGCCTGCGAGGCGCGCGATGCGGGGCTCATCGATCCCATCCTCATCGGCCGTGGCGACCGGATCCGGGCCCTGCTGGAACGGATCGGTCCCTGTCCGGACCTGCCGGTCGTGGAGGAGCCGGACGATGACGCCGCCGCCGAACGGGGTGTGGCCATGGTGCTGGAGGGCCGGGCGCGGGCCCTCATGAAGGGGCATATCCACAGCGACGCCTTCCTGCATCCGGTGCTGGCCAAATTGCGGGGGACCCGCCGCATCTCCCACGTCTTCATGGTGGAACTGGCCAGCTATCCCAAGCTGTTGGCGGTCACCGACGCCGCCATCAATATCAACCCCGACCTCATGGCCAAGGCGGCCATCCTGCAGAATGCGGTCGACCTCCTGCGCCTCTTGGGCCGCGAGGAGCCCAAGGCCGCCGCCCTGTCGGCGGTGGAGGTGATCAATCCTGCCATCCCCTCCACCGTGGATGCGGCCTGCCTGGCGAAAATGGCCGACCGCGGGCAGATCCGGGGGGCGCTGGTGGACGGTCCGCTGGCCTTCGACAACGCCATCTCCCGGGAGTCGGCGGAGATTAAGGGTATCCGCAGCGCGGTGGCGGGGGAGGTGGACATCCTGCTGGTGCCTGACCTGGTGTCGGGGAACATCCTGGCCAAGGATCTGGAATACCTGGCCGGTGCCACCCTGGCGGGGGTGGTCTTGGGGGCCCGCGCCCCCATCATCCTGACTTCCCGGGCGGACCCGCCGCGGGCACGTCTGGTGTCGGCGGCACTGGCGGTGCTGGTGGAAGCCCGGGGCGGCATCGGCGACGGTAGCTAGGCACCCCGCAGCGGGCTCCTGCTAGAATAAGCTTGTCCCCGGCAGCTGCCCGCCCCGGGGGCGGCCTCCGGCATCCGAATCCCGAACCAGGGTGGAGGCATGCGCGATGGCACGGCGACCGGTCCTCTTGGTCATCTTCGACGGATTCGGACTCAACCCCAACCGGGCCTACAACGGCTGGGCCCTGGCCCGCACCCCGCATCTCGACCACTACTTCGCCTCCTGGCCCCATACCGTCCTCGCGGCCTCGGGGGAAGCGGTAGGGCTGCCCGACGGGCAGTTCGGCAACTCCGAAGTCGGCCACCTGACGCTGGGTGCCGGCCGGGTGCTGCTGCAGGACCTGCTGCGCATCAGCCGGGCGCTGGCTGACGGCAGCTTCGACCGCAATCCCCACTGGCTGGCGTTGCTGCGCGGACCGCGTCTGCACCTGGCCGGCCTGGTCTCCACCGGCGGGGTGCACTCCCACCTCGACCACCTGCTGGCCCTGCTGCCCAAGGTGGTGGCGGCGGGGGTGGAGCCGGTGGTGCATGCCTTCACCGACGGGCGCGACACCGCCCCGCGGGCGGCCCTGGATTTCCTGAGCCGGGTAGAGGCTGCCCTGGCCGCCGCCGGACGCGGCCGCATCGCCACCGTGGCCGGACGCTATTACGCCATGGACCGGGCGGGACACTATGAGCGCACCCGGCAGGCCTGGGAGGCGCTGGTGCGCGGGCGGGGGGCCACGGCGCCCACCACCGCCGAAGCCGTCCGTCAGGGTTATGCGCGGGGGGAAGGGGATGAGTTCCTCACCCCCACCGTGGTGGGGGACCCCGTTGCGGCCCGTATTGCCCCCGGCGAACCCGTGCTGTTCTTCAACTTCCGCAGCGACCGCATGCGCCAGCTGGCGGCGGCGGTGGGGCTGGCGGACTTCTCCGGTTTCGACCGTGGCGGGGAGGGTCCGCGGCCGGTCACCTGTATGACCGAGTACGATGCCCGTTTCCCCTTCCCGGTGCTGTTCCCGCCGGAAGTGCCGGAGGCCGTGCTGGCCCAGGTGCTGGCGGAGGCGGGGCTGCGGCAGTTCCACTGTGCGGAGACGGAGAAGTATCCCCATGTCACCTACTTCTTCAACGGCGGCCGTGAGGCGCCCTTCTCGGGGGAGGACCGGGTGATCGTGCCCTCGCCGGCGGTGGCTACCTACGACCTGGCTCCGGAGATGAGCGCGGCTGCCGTGGCCGACCAGGTGCGGGGGGCGCTGGTGGCAGGCTACGACTTCGTCCTGGTCAACTTCGCCAACGGCGACATGGTGGGCCACACCGGCAAGCCGGCTGCCATCATCCGGGCGGTGGAGACCTTGGACCTGCAGTTCCACCGGGTGGCGGAGACCGCCCTGCAGCACGGCTATCGCGTCCTGCTCACCGCCGACCACGGCAACTGCGACGAGATGGTGGACCCGGTGCGCGGGGAGCCCCACACCCGCCACACCCCTTACCCGGTGCCGCTCCTGCTCATGGGGGAGTCGCGGGTGCGGCTAGGCACGGGCCGGGGCCTGGCGGACGTGGCGCCCACCGTTCTGGACCTCATGGGGCTGCCGGTGCCGGCGGCTATGAGCGGGCGCAGTCTGGTGATCCGGGGCTGAGCCGACAGGAGGTGGCGTGATGGATCGGGAGCGCTGGCGGGCCTTCCTGTATGACATGCTGTTGGCCCGCGCCTTCGAGGAACGGGCGGCCCAGGCCTATTCCGAGGGCCAGATCGCGGGTTTCCTGCACCTCTACCCCGGCGAGGAGGCGGTGGCGGTGGGGGTGATCCAGGCCGCTGAGCCCTCGGATTATATCGTCAGCACCTACCGGGAGCATGTACACGCCCTGGTACGCGGTATCCCCGCCCGCCGGGTGATGGCCGAGCTGTTCGGCCGCAAGGACGGGGTCAGCGGGGGCATGGGGGGGTCGATGCACCTCTTCGACCGGGAGCGGCGTTTCATGGGCGGCTACGCCATCGTCGGGGAGACCTTCCCTATTGCGGTGGGGGTCGCCTACGCGGTGGCCTACCGGCGTCTGCCGGAAGCGGTCATCTGCTTCTTCGGCGACGGCGCCGTCAATCAGGGAACCTTCCACGAGTCCCTCAACATGGCCGGGCTCTGGAAACTGCCGGTCCTCTTCGTCTGCGAGAACAACCACTACCAGATCGGCACCGAGATTCACCGCCATTCCGCGGTGGTGGACCTCTACCGGCGGGCGGCGGCCTACAACATCCCCGCCGAGCAGGTGGACGGTATGGATGTGGTGGCGGTATACGAGGCCAGCCGCAAGGCCCTGGAACGGGTGCGGGCGGGGGAGGGTCCTTACTTCATTGAGTTTGAAACCTACCGCTACCGGGGGCACTCCATGGCCGACCCCGGGGTCTACCGGCCCCCGGCGGAAGTCAACGCCTTCGCGGCCCACGACCCGGTGGCGGCGGCCATCCGGGCCGCGGAGTTCCGCTATCCACCGCGCGAGGAGTTGGAGGCTGCGGGGGCCGATTCCATCAGCCGCCATACCCGGCGAGGCTTTGCCCACGGCCACCTGGACGAGGAGACGGTGGAGGCCATGCGCAAGCAGGTCGAGACGGTGGTGGCCGATGCCGTCGCCTTCGCCCAGGCCAGTCCGGAACCCACGATGGAGGATGCCTGGGCAGCGTTCCTGGCCAACCGCCGGGACGAGACCCTCTTGTAGCCGGAAGGAGGGACGGGGATGGCGGAGGAGGTCCTCTACTGGCAGGCGCTCAACCGCGCCCTGGATGCGGAGATGGAGGACGACGATGCCGTGGTGGTCCTGGGGGAGGATGTCGGCCTGTACGGCGGCACCTACCGTGTGACTGAGGGGCTGATGGCCAAGTACGGAGAATGGCGGGTGCGGGACACTCCCATCTCCGAGAACAGCTTCACCGGGTTGGGGGTGGGGGCGGCTATGGCCGGCCTGCGGCCGGTGGTGGAGATCATGACGGTGAACTTCGCCCTGCTGGCCTTGGACGCCCTGATTAACATGGCCGCCAAGGTGCCCTTCATGTCCGGCGGGCAGTTTCCCATGCCCCTGACCGTGCGCATGCCGGGCGGGGTGGCGCGCCAGCTGGGAGCGCAGCACTCCCAGCGCCTGGAACACACGCTCATGAACGTGCCCGGCCTCCGCATCGTGGTGCCGGCCACCCCCCAGGACGCCTACTGGCAGCTGCGCCAGGCCATCCGTAGCGATGACCCCGTCATCGTGCTTGAGCATGAACTGCTCTACTTCGCCAAAGGGCTGCTGGACGAGGAGGCGGAGCCGCCACCGCCCCACCGGGCCGCCCTACGGCGTCCCGGGCGCGACCTGACCTGCGTCGCCTATTCCCGCATGGTGCCCCTGGCCCTGGAGGCGGCGGAACGGTTGGCCGCACAGGGGGTGGAGATGGAGGTTTTCGATCTGCGCAGCCTGTCTCCCATCGACTGGGATCCCCTGGTGGCTTCTGCTTCCCGGACCCATCGCGTGCTGGTGGTGGAGGAGGACTGCCGATTTGCGGGGGCGGGGGCGGAGATCGCCGCCACCCTGCAGGAGCGCTGTTTCGACCTGCTGGACGCCCCCGTGCGCCGGGTGGCGGGTCTTGACCTGCCCACCCCCTTCGCCCGGGCCCTGGAGGCGGCCAGCATCCCGCGCACGGAGGATATCGAGGCGGCCGCCCGGGCGCTGGCGGCTGACGGGGAGGCGACCGCATCATGAAGCAGCCCATCCGCATGCCGGCGTTGTCCGACACCATGGAGACCGGCCGCATCGTGCGCTGGACCAAGGCACCCGGGGACCCGGTCCGGAAAGGGGATGCGGTGGCGGAGGTGGAGACCGACAAGGCGGTGCTGGACGTGGAGGCCTTCGCCGACGGCTTCCTGGCCGGGCCGCTGGCGCCGGTGGAGACGGATATCCCGGTTCAGGCCGTGATCGCCTACCTGGCCGGCAGCCGGGAGGAGGCCCTGGCCGAGCCGGCGGCGGCGGAGACGGCCCCGGCTCCGGGGGGAGCGGCCGGGGATGGTGCTTCAGCTCCCCCGCCGGCCTCTCCCGCCTCCCCGGCGGCCCCGGCCGCGGCGGGACCCGCCCCTGCCGGCCCCGCGGGAGCCGGCAGGGGACCGGGTGCCGGCCTCCCCCTACGCGCGGGCCCTGGCCCGGGACCTGGGGATCGACCTGATGGCCCTGGCCCGGCCGGACGGCCGCCCCCTGCGGGCCGCCGACGTGCTGGCAGCCGCGGTGGCGCCGCCGGCGCCCGACCTGCGCGCCGGCCCGCCCTACCGCCTGGAACGGCCGACAGCGGCCCGTGCGGCGGTGGCCCGTACCATGACGGCGGCGGTGGCGACTCCCGTGTTCCGGCTGGGCGGGCGGCTGCCGCTGGCGGTTCTGCGGGATGCGGCCGAGGCGGCCGGCGTCTCCCTCACCCTGGCCCTGGCCCGGGCGGCTGCCCTGACCGTGGCCGACCATCCCCTCTTCAACCGGGTGTGGACCCCGGGGGGACTGGCGGTCCGGGACCGGGTGGACGTAGGCATAGCGGTCGACACCCCCGCCGGCCTGGTCACGCCGGTGCTGCGCGATATGGCGGGGCGCCCGCTGGAGGAGCTGGCCGAAGCCTGGGAGCGGTTGCGGGATCAGGCCCAGGCCGGGCGGCTGGCGCCGGCCGACTATGCCGGTGCCACCTTCTACCTCTCCAACCTGGGTATGTTCCCGGTGGTGGAGCATTTCGATGCGGTGGTGCCGCCGGGGGCGGCTGCCATCCTGGCTGTGGCCGCCCTGGGGGAGGACGGGCGGGCGGACTGCACCCTCACCTGCGACCACCGGGTCATCTTCGGCGCCGATGCCGCCCGTTTCCTGACCACCCTGGCCGGACGGCTGGCGCAGCCAGACGCCTGGCTGTAAGGGCCCGGCCCCGGCGCCCGGGGTCCACCGGGCGCCGGCGGTCGGGGGCTAAAGGTCCTGCGGCCAGCGCCAGTTGCGGATTTCCGGCGGATCGATGCCGTGTTCGCAGGCATAGGCCAGATGGCGCAGGATCTCATCCTTCAACCATTCCTTAACGTGGGTGCCCCGCGAACCCAGGCGGGGGACCTGGTCGATGGCGTCGATGGCGAGGTGGAAGCGGTCGATGCCGTTCAGTATGGCCAGCTGCAGGGGCGTGTTGATGCTGCCGGCCTCGCGGTAGCCATGCACATGCAGGCGGTCGTGGTGGGCCCGGCGGTAGGTGAGTTTGTGCACCAGGGCGGGGTAGCCGTGGAAGTTGAACACCACCGGCACCCCGGGCGGGAACAGGCTATCGTAGTCCCGGTCCGGCAGGCCATGCGGGTGCTGGCTGGGCGGCTGCAGCTTGAAGAGGTCGACCACGTTGACGAACCGCAGGCGCAGGTCGGGGAAGTGCTGCCGGAGGAGGGCGGTAGCGGCCAGCGCCTCCATGGTGGCGACGTCCCCGGCAGCCGCCATCACCACCTCCGGTTCGGCGTCGGCATCGGTGCCGGCCCAGTCCCAGAGGCCGATGCCCTTGGCACAGTGGGTGGCTGCGCTGTCCATGTCGAGGTACTGCAGGTGCGGCTGTTTGTCCGCTACGATCACGTTCACGTAATCGGTGCTGGCCAGGCAATGGTCGGCCACGCTCAACAGGCAGTTGGCATCCGGGGGCAGGTAGATGCGGACGACCCCCGCCTGCTTGTTGGTGACCACATCCAGGAAGCCGGGGTCCTGGTGGGTAAAGCCGTTGTGGTCCTGCCGCCACACCGTGGAGCTGATGAGGATGTTAAGGGAGGCGATGGGCGCGCGCCAGGTGACCTCCTGCCGGGCCTTCTCGATCCATTTGGCGTGCTGGTTGACCATGGAGTCGATGATGTGCACGAAGGCTTCGTAGGAGTTCAGGAGGCCATGGCGGCCGGTAAGCAGGTAACCTTCCAGCCAGCCCTCGAGGGTGTGTTCGCTCAGCATTTCCATCACACGGCCGTCCGGGGAGAGATGTCCCTCGTCCTGGTCTTCCGGCCGGTTTTCCGCCATCCAGGCCTTGCCGGTGGCCTCGTACACCGCCTGCAGGCGGTTGGAGGCGGTCTCGTCCGGCCCGAAGAGGCGGAAGTTGCGGGGGTTGCGGCGGATGACGTCGCGCAGGTAGGTGCCCAGCACGGCGGTGTTCTCGGCTTCCACCGCCCCCGGGTGCGGGACTGCCACCGCATAGGCGCGGAAGTCGGGCAGGCGCAGGGGCTTCCGCAGGAGGCCGCCGTTAGCGTGGGGATTGGCGCTCATCCGGCGCGGGCCGGTAGGGGCCAGGGCCCGCAGGAAGGCGGCCGGCCGCCCCGAGGGCTCGAACAGCTCCTGGGGCCGGTAGCTGCGCAGCCAGTCCTCCAGCAGGCGCAGGTGCTCGGGGTTGGTGGTCACATCAGGGATGGGGACCTGATGGGCCCGCCAGTAGCCTTCCACATAATGGCCGTCCACGGTGCGGGGGGCGGTCCAGCCTTTCGGCGTGCGCAGGATGATCATGGGCCAGCGCGGGCGCTTCCCGCTGTCCCCTGTCCGGGCCCGGCGCTGGATGTCGCGGATGGTGTCCAGGCAGGTATCCAGGGTAGCGGCCATCTGCTGGTGCATGACGGCGGGATCCTCCCCCGCCACCACGTAGGGGGTGTAGCCGTAGCCGCGGAAGAGGTCGAGCAGTTCCTCTTCGGGGATGCGGGCTAGCAGGGTGGGATTGGCGATCTTGTAGCCGTTGAGATGCAGGATGGGCAGCACGGCGCCGTCCCGGGCCGGGTTGAGGAACTTGTTGGAGTGCCAGGAGGTGGCCATGGGGCCGGTTTCGGCCTCGCCGTCGCCGACCACCACGGTCACGATGAGGTCGGGGTTGTCGAACGCGGCCCCGAACCCGTGGGACAGGCTGTACCCGAGCTCCCCACCCTCGTGGATGGATCCGGGGGTTTCCGGGGTGCAGTGACTGCCCACGCCGCCGGGGAAGGAGAAGAGCTTGAAAAAGCGCTTCATACCTTCCTCATCCCACCCCCGGTCGGGATAGACCTCGGGATAGGTGCCCTCCAGGTAGGCGTTGGCCAGGGTGGCAGGAGCCCCGTGACCGGGGCCGGCAATGTAGATCATGTTGAGGTCGCGGGCCCGGATCACGCGGTTGAGATGGGCCCAGATGAAGGACTGCCCGGGGTCGGACCCCCAGTGGCCCAGCAGGCGGGCCTTAATGTCCGAGGGTTCCAGCGGCCGTTTCAGCAGGGGATTGTCCTGGAGGTAGAGCATGCCCAGGGCCAGGTAGTTGGCCGCCCGCCACCAGGCGTCAACCGCCTGCAGTTCCTCCGGGGAGAGGGGGCCGGGGACCATGCTGCCGTTGCTCATACCATCCGCTCCTTTGCAGTGCGCCGGTAGCCGCCGCAAGCCGGCGGCGGAACAGCGGGAGGGGGCGCCCGGACGGCGCCCCCTCCCGGCCGTGTATAGCATTCGCCGGCGGGCCTCCGGATTCCTCTCCCCCGGCCGGGGGGTCAGGAGCCGGTGACCGGAGCCGGTGCCCCGTGCCCGGTGCGGTAGTTGCCGCCCGGCCAGACCTGGCTCAGGAAGTCCTGAGCGAAGGCGGGGTTGCCGCCGTAGGTAGCGGTGAGGGTGGCGATGAGGCCGTAGATGTCCCGGCCCTGGCCGCCCAGGGTGTCGATGTTGCCGTCCTGTTTGGTGAAGGTGTAGCGGCTGTAGGCGACCCCTGCCGGCTCGGCGGGATTGGCCAGGGTGTAGGTTACCGTGCGCCCGGCGATGCGGTCCACGGTGAGGGTGAAGTAGCCGGCCGGTCCGCGGAAGGGGACCCCCGGCCGCAGGACGATGGGCTTGGGGTTGTAGAGCATGAGGCCCACGTGGTGCCCGATGGGGCAGACCAGGCCCAGGTAGTCGAAGCGGCGGGAGAAGGGCAGGGCCGGCTGGCCGCTGGTGAGTTCGGACACCTGGCCGTAGACCCGCAGGTGCACCCGGCTGCCCTGGAATTCGTCCGCCACCGGGTTGGGCGCGATCTCCACCTCCGTGCTGCCGTCAATCCAGAGCGCGCGTGCCCGCTGGGCGCTGTCTTCCGGCAGCCACTGCGGGTGGGTGAGGGGACCCAGGACGCGGGTGGCCAGCCGGCGGCCGTCCTGCCAGAGGCTGACGGTCACGGTGCCCGCCTTGGGGTCCACCGCCTGCACGTGCACCTGGGCGGTGCCGGCCGGGATGACCTGTCCTGCGGCCGCGTAGCCGTTGAAGGCCAGGTCGGGGCTCCACCATTCGTGGTCCACCCCGGTGCCGGTCAGGGAGGCGAAGGTAACGCTGCGGTTGCCGTCCACCGAGCGGATGACCCCCTGCAGGTAGTCCAGGGCGGGCTGGTTACGCTCCACCCCCGCTTGCGGGTGCTCGAAACGCAGGCTCACGGGGTAGGGACGGATGCTGAAACCGCCGAGGGTGCGCCAGTGCAGCACCGGGACCGGGTTGACCCGTGTCTTGTGGGCTACGGCCAGGGTGTAGACCTGGTTGCCGATAACCACCGATCCCCCCACGGGCAGGGTGAAGTTGCGCTTCACGTAGATGTGGGGGTCGTAGTTGACGAAGTAGTACCGCTTGCCCAGGATGTACTCCGGCGAGGCCGAGAGGGGCAATTCCCCCCGGGCGGGGGACGCGTAGTACAGGAGCCCGCCGGCCGGGATGACCACCGTGTTTCCCTCCACCCGGCTCTGCCGGATGACCAGGCCATCATATTTGGGGATGGTGTTGCCGGTCTTGCTGAACCACCAGACCGGGGCCGAGGTGGTGGTCCTTCCCTCCACCCAGCCGGCCAGGCCCGGGAAGTATACCGGGGAGACGGGCAGGCCCAGGGCATCGGGCAGGATGCCGTGGCGGCCGGGGGTGGCGGCGGTCTTCAGGTAGTCGCGGGCGGGAGAGACCGGAAAAGCCACCGGCGAGCTGGCGAAGGGCGGGATCACCGGCCCGGCGTCCGGCTTCGAGGGCGGTACGGGCTTGAAGCCGTAGCGCTCAAAGATGGCCAGCGCCTGGGGCGAGGCCAGGAAGTGCACCCATTCCTCGGCCGCGCGCGGGTGCCGGGCGCCTTTGACCACCGCGGCCGCGTACGTGGCGGTGGTGTTGTACCGGGCCGGGATGGGGATATAGGAGATGGGGTGGCCCGCCATCTCCTGGAAGATGGCCTCCGACTTCCAGGTCACCCCCGCCTGGGCGATCCCCTGCATCAGGTAAAGCGGCGTCTGCCGGTGGTGGATGTGGGTCAGGATGGTTTGCCCGTCCGCTACCTTGGTCTGGTAGACCTCTTTCTCCAGGGCGGGGCCGCCGGCCTTGACCAGGGAGGCTTCAATCTGCCGCGCCACCCCTTCGTAGGCCGGGTTGGGCATGGACAGCCGCAGCCCCGGCCGCCCCAGATCGGTCAGGCCGGTGACGTGACCGGGGTTGCCCTTGGGGACCATGATGGCGAGGTCGTTGGTGACGTAGGGCACCGCCGGCCCCTGCAGCATCCCGGCGCGGATGAGGCCGTCCACCTTGCGCAGACCGGCGGCGTAGACGTCCGGATGTACCGTGAAGGTCAGGTTGCCGACGGTGATGGTGTCCTGGTCCTGCATCTGCTTGACCAGGATACCCGGGGGCAGCGTCTCATAGAAGATGCGGCCCTTGAGGGACGGGTGCTCCTGCTCGAAGGCGGCCACCAGGGGCGCCATGGCGAAGAAGTAATTGCCGCCCACGAAGATGACCAGCTTCGGATGGTTGAGGTCGCCGTGGAAGTCGGGCATATCGTCCACTTCCGGCACCGTGAAGTGCAGCCCCTGATGGGTTGCAGGGTCGTTGGCGCCGTGACTCCAGGGCGGGAAGATGCGTTCCTGATAAGCGGGGGGCTGGGCCACCCCGTTCCAGCCCTGGTCGGCGGTGGTGGCGGGGACCGCGCCCGCCAGCATCAGCACCAGGGTGCCGGCTGCGAGGGCAGCCGTGCCCCGGCGTGTGGTCTGCATGGATCATCCCTCCCGTGCCCGCAGGGGCGGGCCAGGTATGCCGGTGGTCCTGCCGGGCAGGGCCGGCTGGTAAGGTCAAGTCCGGCCGGTCCGTTTGTTCGCGATCGAGGGGACGACCGTCGACGGGTCCGACCCGGATTGACTAATTCCAACCTACCCCCGCAGGTATGGGTCCGCCCAGCCCCCACCTTTCTACTCCGGGCCGGCGGGAGGAGGCATGCGGTATTGCTGTCGCAATTGTCAGAGGGTTCAAGCGTCCGGGACGCAGGCGGAAATTGACGCCCCGCCATGGCTGTGATAAAATCCATCCGCATATCTGGGAGGGGTGCCGATGCAGACCATCATCACGCTCGCATGCACCGAGTGCAAGCGGCGCAACTATACGACCACCAAGAACAAGAAGAACACGCCCAACCGGCTGGAGCGCAACAAGTACTGCCGGTGGTGCCGTCACCACACCCTGCACCGCGAAACCCGCTGAGGGGCGCAGGAGGGAGAAGGCCGGAAGAAGTGGGGAAGGTCATGCAGCCTAACGGCACCGTGCGCCCTTCGGCCGTTGCCCGCTCGCGCAAGTACCTGCGGGAGGTGGGGGCGGAGCTTAAGAAGGTGATCTGGCCCAAGCCCCGGCAGACCTTGTCATACACGGCCTTCGTCGTTCTGAGTTCGCTGGTGGTGGCCTTAATCATTGCGGGGCTCGATGCGGTTTTCAATTGGGGCCTGGCCCAGTTCATCCGCTGATTGGTTGCGCTAGGCGGGTTTTTGGCCAACGATGCCGGCTTGGCGCATTTTTTGTGGGGAGGCGGCGGGTTCCCATGGAGTCTGAACAGGTCCGCAAGGACTGGTTCGTCATCCACACCTATTCGGGTTACGAGAACAAGGTGAAGGCCAACCTGGAGCGGCGCGTGGAGTCGATGGGCATGCAGGACCAGATCTTCCGGGTCGTCGTGCCCATGGACGACGAAATCGAGGTGAAGGACGGCAAGAAGCGGCTGGTCAAGAAGAAGGTCTTCCCCGGGTATGTGCTGGTGGAGATGATCCTGACCGACGACTCCTGGTATGTCGTGCGCAACACCCCCGGCGTCACCGGCTTTGTGGGCTCCGGCACCCGGCCCATCCCGCTGCAGGACGAGGAGGTGCGCATGATCCTGGGTCAGGACCTCTCGGGAACCCCGGACCTGCCGCGGGTCAACTTCAGCGTGGGCCAGGAGGTCACGGTCCGGGAAGGGCCCTTCGAGGGCTTTACGGGCCGGATTGATGCCATCTTGCCCGACCGTGCCAAGGTTCGGGTCATTGTCTCCATGTTCGGGCGGGAAACCCCGCTTGAACTCGACTACGAGCAGGTCGCCGAGGTGCACTGATCCCGGCGGCCGTTGACGGAAAAGGGGAAGAACAGTGCCGAAAAAGGTTGCGGCCGTCATCAAGCTGCAAATCCCGGCCGGCAAGGCCACCCCGGCCCCGCCGGTAGGTCCCGCCCTCGGCCAGCACGGGGTCAACATCATGGCCTTCGTGAAGGAGTACAACGAGCGCACGGCCAGTCAGGCCGGCACCATCGTGCCGGTGGAGATTACGGTTTACGAGGACCGGTCCTTCACCTTCGTGACCAAGACCCCGCCGGCGTCGGTGCTGATCAAGAAGGCCCTGGGGCTGGAAAGCGGGTCCGCCAACCCCAAGGCCAAGAAGGTGGGCACCCTTACCCGCGCCCAGCTGCGGGAGATTGCCCAGACCAAGATGCCCGACCTCAACGCGCCCACCGTGGAGGCAGCGGAGCGCATGATTGAGGGGACCGCCCGCAGCATGGGCGTGGAGATCGGCGACTAGCACGCGGACATGCCTTGTGGGAGGCGCGGTCCGACAACCACACCGGCCCCGGGGCGCAGCCCCGGGGGTGACGGCAGGGAGGCATGGCAGGAGATGGCCAAGGTGGGCAAGAAGATGAAGGCGGCGGAAGGCCGCCTGGACCGTACCCGGCTCTATGCGCCGGAGGAGGCCCTGCAGCTGGTGAAGGAACTGGCCTTCGCCAAGTTCGACGAGAGCGTGGACGTCGCCGTCCGTCTGGGCGTGGACCCCCGCCACTCCGACCAGGTGGTGCGAGGGGCGGTGGTGCTGCCGCACGGCACTGGGCGTTCGCGCACGGTGCTGGTCTTCGCCAAGGGCGACAAGGCCCGGGAGGCCCAGGAGGCCGGGGCTGACTTCGTGGGGGATGAGGACCTGGCCGAGCGCATTCAGAACGGCTGGACCGGCTTTGACACCGCGGTGGCGACGCCGGACATGATGGGACTGGTGGGCCGCCTGGGGAAGATCCTCGGCCCTAAGGGCCTCATGCCCAACCCCCGGACCGGCACCGTCACCATGGATGTGGCCACCGCCGTGCGCGAGATTAAGCTGGGCAAGGTGGAATACCGCACGGAAAAGGCCGGCATCGTCCACGTCCCCATCGGACGGGTGAGCTTCCCGGTCGAGCACCTGGTCGAGAACCTGGCCGCCCTCATCGATGCCCTCAACAAGGCGCGCCCCGCGGCCGCCAAGGGCCAGTACATCCGCGGGGTCACCGTCAGTTCCACCATGGGGCCCGGGGTGCCGGTCAACCCCCTGGAGGTTTCCCGGGTCGCCCAGGGAGCCTGAGGCGGCCCCCGCCGACGCTGCCCGTCCGCGGGCAGCGCTCTTTTTTAGGGCGGCCTCAGCCGGTGGTGTTGGAGGGCACCCCGCCGCCCGGGGGCGGCGGGGGTGGGGGCGGCACAGGGGTGCTGCCGCCGCCGCTTCCGGAAGCGGTGCCGGATCCGCTGCTGCTTTGGCTGGCGCCGGGCGCGGTGCCGCCCGGTGGGGGCGCCCCCGGCAGCCCGGCCGGGGTGCCGGGAGGCAGCACCGTGACCAGGGTGCCGATGTGGAGGTAGGGCCAGACCGCTGCCGCCTCCGGCACCGGCAGCTCCACACAGCCCAGGCTCTGAGGGAAGCCGTAGCGGGCGCGGACGAATCCATGGATGGCGTCGGCTTCGGCAAAGTAGTTGACAAAAGGGACGCCGGGGTCGTTGTAGGGCTGCCCCCAGGGGTTGACGCCCCGCATGTCCTGGCTGCGGTAGCGCAGATAAATGGGAAAGGTGCCCAGCAGGGTGGGAGATTGAGGGATGCCGGTGTTGGCCAGGGATGTCAGCACCACCTGCCCGTCATGCCACAGGTACAGGGTTTCCGGCAGGGTCTCCTGCACCAGCACATAGGTGTAGCCGTCGGGGTTGGTCTGCCCGGCGGCCAGGGCGGCTACCAGGGCCTGCCAGACAGCGGGGCCCGCCACCCCGTCGGTGGGCAGGCCGTGCTGCCGCTCGAAGGCCATCACCGCTCCCCGCAGCAGTAAATTGGCGCTGCCGGGCTGCCAGAGGCCCGCCAGCTGAGCGGGGATGTCGGGATAGGCCCAGCTGAAGGATCCGGGCAAGGGGTGGCGCAGCACCGCCAGCCAGGCGGCGGTGCCTTGTGGCCAGGGCACCGCCGGGGTGAAGCTGACCGGCAGGTAGCCCAGGCGGGCCAGGGCCTCATCCAGGGTGAGGTCGGATCCGGGCGGGGCTGCCCAGCGGGCCTGGACCGCCCGCGGGAGGTGGGCCCCGTTCACCGCCTGCACGCCGGCCGCCAGGCGCAGGCGGACCACGCTCAAGGGATACCAGGGCTGCTGCGGTTCGAAGCTCCAGGTGCGGGCGGAGACCCGGACCCAGCGGCCGGGGACGGCGGGGGACAGGGCCGGCGGACGGAAGCCGTCGGCCGCCACCGGTTGGGAGAAATGCAGGGTGATGGGCTCCGCCAGCCGGCCCCAGACCGTGCCCGAGGCGGGGGACACCGTCACCGTCAGCGCGGGCGGGACCGGACGGGGACGGGCGCGGTGGACGCGCGCCGGCCGCGACGCGGCCGGGAGGGGGCGGGACGCCGGGAACCCGTGCCCGTAGTACCAGCCGGCGGCGGCGGCCAGCACCGCCAGCCCGATGCCGGCGCTCACCGCCAAGCCCCAACCGGAGCGCGCAGGGTGGGCCATCGTGCCAGAGCCTCCTTCGTGCAATCCCGGGTCCTCCACCCCGGTCAGGGGCTGAGGGGTGCCGGTTCTTCACCAACGCAAACGCCCGGAACCGGTAGCAGGTTGCCGGATCTAACAGATTCTGTATGTTCCGGGCCGGACACATCGGGGCGGGCCTGTCGGGGAAGTGCCCGGAGCCGCCCCCGCCAAATGGTAGCGCGTGCAGGCTTGGCCTGCATAGGTAGCAAAGGGTGACCGAAGCGGCGCGCAGGGGCGGCCGGCGAGGCCGCCGCGGGGAAGGAGCAGCGATTATGGCGCCACTGCCGCATGTTAGCGTCATCATGGGGGGGCCCTCCACCGAGCACGCGGTGTCCCTCGCCAGCGGGCGCATGGTGTTTGAGGCCCTGGACCGGTCCCGCTACCGGGTCAGCGCCCTCGTGATTCACCGCGACGGTCGTTGGGAACGCACCACCGATCCGGCCGGGGTACCGCTCGTGCCGGAAGGGGCCCCGCCACGGCCCCGGAGGGAGGAAGCCATCCGCGGGGCCGCCCTGCTGGCCGATGTGGACCTGGCCTTTCTGGCCTTGCACGGGACCTTCGGGGAGGATGGTACCATTCAGGGGTTTCTGGAGACCCTGGGGGTGCCTTACACCGGCAGCGGACGCCTGGCCTCAGCCCTGGCCATGGACAAGGTCATGGCCAAGCGGGTCTTCCGGCAGGCGGGTCTGCCGGTGGCGGCGGAAATCCTGGTGGACCGCGCGACCTGGCAGGCGGACCGCTCCGGCGTGCTGGCGGCGGTGACGGCGTTGGGGCCGGTGGTGGCCATTAAACCCAACGTGGGCGGCTCCAGTGTCGGGGTCAGCCGGGCCGAGGGGGAGGCGGCGGCGGCCGAGGGCCTGGCGGCGGCCCTGGCGGTGGCCCCGGCGGCGCTGGTGGAACCGTGGCTGGACGGGGCCGAAATCACGGTGGCGGTATTGGAGGACGCGGACGGGGAACCCCGGCCCCTGCCGCCGGTGGCCATCCGGCCCCGGCGCGGCCGCTTCTTCGACTTCGCCAGCAAATACGAGACCGGCGGGGCGGACGAAATCTGCCCCGCCCCGCTGGACCCGGCCGATGCGGAGAGCTTGGGGGCCCTGGCCCTGGAGGCGCACCGGGCCCTGGGGGCGCGGGGCCTCTCCCGGGCGGATTTCATCCTCACCCCCGGCGGGCCGGTGCTGCTGGAGGTCAACACCCTGCCCGGCCTCACCCCGAATTCCCTCCTGCCCAAGGCTGCAGCGGCGGCCGGGCTGCCCTTTCCCCGGCTGGTGGACCGGATCGTGCAGCGGGCGCTGGCCGCGGTTTAAGGCCGGGGCCGGAATCCGCTAGAATAAGGGGGACAAGGGAGCCGAGGCTCCGGCGGGAGGCGGGTAAACCGGTGGCATCGCGGGTATTTTCGGGGGTGCAGCCCAGCGGGGTGGTGACCCTGGGCAACTACCTGGGGGCATTGCGGCAGTTTGTGGCCCTGCAGGACCAGGCCGACTGCCTGTACTGCCTGGTGGACCTGCACGCCCTCACGGTTCCCCAGGATCCGGCAGCCCTCACCGCCCAGACCCGGCAGCTGGCGGCGGTATTCCTGGCGGTGGGGCTGGACCCGGCGCGGGCCACCCTGTTTGTGCAGTCCCATGTTCCGGCCCACACCCAGCTGGCCTGGATCATGGAGTCGCTGGTCCACTTCGGGGAACTGGAGCGGATGACCCAGTTCAAGGACAAGGCGGCCGGCAAGGCCGTGGTGAGCGCCTCCCTCTTCACCTATCCCGCCTTGATGGCAGCGGACATCCTGTTGTACCGTACCGACCTGGTGCCGGTAGGGGAGGACCAGAAGCAGCACCTGGAACTTACCCGGGACCTGGCCCAGCGGTTCAACAGCCGCTTCGGGGAGACCTTCACCGTGCCGGAGCCGCTGATTCCCAAACTGGGCGGGCGGATCATGGCGCTGGACGATCCCACCCGGAAGATGAGCAAGTCCAGCGCCAATCCCTACAGCTACATTGCCCTCAGCGACGACCCGGACCTGATCGCGGCCAAGATCCGCCGTGCGGTGACCGATTCCGGGCGGGAGATCCTCTATGACCCCGAACACAAGCCCGCCCTCAGCAACCTGTTGACTATTTACGCCCTGCTGGCGGAGGAGCCGGTGGAGGAGGTGGCCGCCCGCTTCCGGGCCCGCGGTGCCGGCTACGGCGTCTTCAAGCAGGAGCTGACCGATGTGGTGGTGGCGGCCCTCGACCCCGTCCGCCGCCGCTACCTGGACATCCTGGAGGGGGCCGAGCTGGACCGGGTGCTGGCGGCCGGGGCGGCCCGGGCCCGCAGCCTGGCGGAGCCCATGCTGGCCCGGGTTTACGAACGGGTGGGCCTGGTGCCGCCCGTGGCCGGTTGACAACGGGGGCCGGATCCGGTATCAACGGATCCGGACCCAAGACGGCGGGTGCCTTCGGGCTTAATATCCCGTCCAGGCATGAACCGGATAGAGGGAAGCCTGCTTCCTGTTCCCATGCCTCTGCCCGTCTTGGGGGGAGGCTTTTTTGTCGGGGGGTGGACGGATGCCGACGCCGGCGAAGGTGGCCGCGGTGGCGGAGATGCGCGAAATGCTGACGGAGGCCCAGGGCGTGGTCCTGGCCGACTTCCGGGGCCTGGCCGCCCACCAGATGAACGCCCTGCGCAACAAGCTGCGGGCGGAGCAGGTCCGGCTCAAGGTGGTCAAGAACACCCTGCTCGGGATCGCCGCCCGGGAGGCAGGCGTGGAGGGCCTGGAGCCCTACCTGGAAGGGCAGACCATGCTGGCGGTCTCGACCGTGGATCCCGTCGCCCCGGCCCGGCTCATGGCCCAGGCGGCACGGGAATACCGCCAGGTGGCGGTCAAGGCAGGCATCCTGGGCCGCGAGGTGCTGGACGCGGCCGGGGTGCGGGCCCTGGCGGACCTGCCCAGCCGCGAGGTGCTGTTGGCCCAGGTGGTGGGTACCATGGCGGCGCCCATCCGCAACCTGGTGTGGACCTTGAACGAAATCCCCGCCCAGCTGGTCCGGGCCCTCGATCAGGTGCGCGCGCAGCGGGAGGCGGCCGCGTCCTGAGGACGGGGCTGCCAGGGAGGCACGGACCCCGCAGGGGGCCGCAACCATTGAAGGAGGTATGGCCGTGGCCAACGTGTCCGAGATCGTGGAAATGGTCAAGGGGATGAGCGTGCTCGAGCTCTCCCAGCTGGTGAAGGCCCTGGAGGAGGAATTCGGGGTCAGCGCTGCCGCCCCGGTGATGGCGGCGGCCCCGGTGGCCGCGCCCGGAGCCGCCGGTGCGGCGGCCGGCCCGGCCGAGGAGGTTGAGCAAACCGAGTTCGACGTGGTGCTGACCTCCGCCGGCGACAAGAAGGTGCAGGTCATCAAGGCGGTGCGCGAGCTGACCGGGCTGTCCCTGACCGAGGCCAAGGCCCTGGTCGACGGGGCGCCCAAGGCGGTCAAGGAGAAGATCAGCCGGGCCGACGCCGAGGCGGCCAAGGCCAAGCTTGAGGAAGCCGGCGCCACGGTGGAGATCAAGTAGGCTGCAACCGACGTGCCCGCTGCCGGATCGAGCCCTTGATCCGGCGGCGGGCTTGTGCTATTATACCCACTTGCGATTGTTTTGTCAGCTTTTAGCAGCCTGGGGGGACGCACAGGCGGCTAAGCGCTTTTCCCGAAGGGTCATGCAGGCAGGGAGGCCGGGCCCCACGGGCCCGGAGGGGCGGGCACGGAGGTTGCATGAATCGGGTTCGGGGCGGCTCCCCGGGGGAGCCGGCGGACAACGGCGTCATCCATCACTCATTGATAGCGCGCCCAACCGAGCGCGCCGGGCGGAGCCTTTGACCGGCTGAAGCACCGTGCGGCGGTCGGTTGATGGGCGTCCTCGCCTCTGCCCAGCCTGAGCCGGGGCCGGCTCGCGGACGGGAACCTGGCACTGGGGCAAACCACCGAATCAAGGAGCTGAAGCTCGATGGCACATGTTGTCCAAGCGGGGCGCCGGCAGCGGGTCAGTTTCTCGCACATCAACGAAGTGCTCGACATGCCCAACCTCATCGAGATCCAGCAGAAGTCCTACAACTGGTTCCTGGAGGAAGGGCTGCGCGAAACCTTCCGCGACATCTCCCCGATTCAGGACTTTACCGGCAACTTGAGCCTGGAGTTCGTCGACTACACCCTGAAGACCCCCAAGTACTCGGTGGAGGAGTGCAAGGCCCGCGACGTTACCTACTCGGCCCCGCTGCATGTGCGGGTGCGCCTCATCAACAAGGACACCGGCGAAGTCAAGGAGCAGGACGTGTTCATGGGCGATTTCCCGCTCATGACCGAGAAAGGCACCTTTATCATCAACGGGGCCGAGCGGGTTATCGTCAGCCAGCTGGTGCGTTCGCCGGGAGTCTACTACAACGAGCAGTTCGATCCCAGCGGTAAGCGCCTCTATTTCGCCACGGTCATCCCGAACCGGGGCGCCTGGCTGGAGCTGGAATCGGACAGTGCCGACACGGTCTCCGTGCGCATCGACCGCACCCGCAAGCTGCCGGTGACCACCCTGCTGCGGGCCATCGGGCTGGCCACGGACGCAGAGATCCTGGAGGCGGTGGGGGAAGAGGAGCACATCCTCACCACCCTGGCTAAGGATCCCGCCAAGACCCCCGACGATGCCCTGATTGAGATTTACAAGCGCCTGCGCCCCGGCGAACCGCCGACGGTGGAGAGCGCGCAAAGCCTGCTGCGCTCCCTGTTCTTCGATGCTAAGCGCTACGACCTGGCAGCGGTGGGCCGTTACAAGGTGAACAAGAAGCTGGCCCTGCGCCGGCGCATCGTGGGCACCACCGCCGCCGAGACTGTGGCCGATCCCGCCACCGGGGAGATCCTGGTGCGGGAGGGCGAGCACATCGACCGCGAGCTGGCCCAGCGCCTGGACGATGCCCGTGTGACCCGTATCCGGGTGCGCAATGCGGCCGGGGAGGAGATCCTGGTCGTCTCCAACGGCCAGCCTGACGACCAGGTGCGCATCCTCACCCAGGAGGACATCGTCGCCACCGTCAACCATGCCCTGACCCTCTTCCACGGCCTCGGCCATGTGGACGACATCGACCACCTGGGTAACCGGCGCCTGCGCTCGGTGGGCGAGCTGCTGCAGAATCAGTTCCGCATCGGCCTCTCGCGGATGGAGCGGGTGGTCCGGGAGCGCATGACCATCCAGGACATGGAGGCCATCACCCCCCAGGCCCTCATCAACATCCGGCCGGTGGTGGCGGCCATCAAGGAGTTCTTCGGTTCCTCCCAGCTCTCCCAGTTCATGGACCAGACCAACCCCCTGGCGGAATTGACCCACAAGCGGCGCTTGTCCGCCCTGGGGCCCGGCGGCCTGTCCCGGGAACGGGCGGGCTTCGAGGTGCGGGACGTGCACCACTCCCACTACGGGCGCATGTGCCCCATCGAGACCCCTGAGGGGCCCAACATCGGCCTTATCGGCTCCCTCTCCACCTACGCCCGGGTCAATGCCTACGGTTTCATTGAAGCCCCCTACCGGCGGGTGGATAAGGCCCGGGGCCTGGTGACCAATGAGATCGTCTACCTTACCGCCGATGAGGAGGACGAGGCCGTCATCGCCCAGGCGAACGAGCCGCTGGACGAGGAGGGGCACTTCCTGGCCGAACGGGTGACGGTGCGCTACCGCCAGGAGATCCTGGAGGAGACCCCCGACCATGTGGACTACATGGACGTCTCCCCCAAGCAGGTGGTCTCCATCGCTACTGCGCTCATTCCCTTCCTGGAGCACGATGACGCCAACCGGGCCCTTATGGGCGCCAACATGCAGCGGCAGGCGGTGCCGCTGCTTAAGACCGAGGCGCCCCTGGTGGGGACGGGCATGGAAGGCAAGGCGGCCCGCGACTCCGGGGTGGTGGTGCTGGCGGCGAAGAGCGGTGTGGTGGAGCGGGTGTCGGCGGACCAGATTGTGGTCAAGAACGATGACTACACCGTATCCGTCTACAAGCTGCTCAAATTCACCCGCTCCAACCAGGGTACCTGCATCAACCAGAAGCCCATCGTAACCAAGGGGCAGCGGGTGGAAAAGGGGGACATCATCGCCGACGGTCCCTCCACCGACCAGGGGGAACTGGCCCTGGGCCGCAACGTGCTGGTGGCCTTCATGCCCTGGGAGGGGTACAACTACGAGGACGCCATCCTGCTCAGCGAGAAGCTGGTGAAGGAGGACGTCTTCACCTCCATCCACATTGAGGAGTATGAGTGCGACGCCCGCGACACCAAGCTGGGGCCGGAGGAGATCACCCGGGACATCCCCAACGTGGGCGACGAAGTGCTGAAGGACCTCGACGACCGCGGCATCATCCGCATCGGGGCTGAGGTGCGGCCGGGCGACATCCTGGTGGGCAAGGTCACCCCCAAGGGGGAGACGGAGCTGACCGCCGAGGAGCGCCTCCTGCGGGCCATCTTCGGGGAAAAGGCACGGGAGGTGCGCGATACCTCGCTGCGGGTGCCTCATGGGGAATCGGGCATCGTGGTGGATGTCAAGGTCTTCTCGCGCGATCAGGGGGATGAGCTCTCGCCGGGGGTCAACCAGCTGGTACAGGTGTTCGTGGCCCAGAAGCGCAAGATCTCCGAGGGCGACAAGATGGCCGGCCGCCACGGCAACAAGGGCGTCATCTCCCGCATTCTGCCCGAGGAGGACATGCCCTTCCTGCCCGATGGCACCCCGGTGGAGATTGTGCTTAATCCCCTGGGCGTGCCCTCGCGCATGAACATCGGCCAGGTGCTGGAGACCCACCTGGGCTGGGCGGCCCGGGCCCTGGGCATCACCACCGCCACCCCGGTGTTTGATGGGGCCAGCGAGGCCGCCATTGTGGAGAAGCTGCGGGAGGCGGGCCTGCCCGAGAACGGCAAGACCATCCTGTATGACGGCCGCACCGGCGAACCCTTCGACCACGAGGTGACGGTGGGGGTGGTTTACATGCTCAAGCTGGCCCACCTGGTGGACGACAAGATCCATGCCCGCTCCACCGGCCCCTACTCCCTGGTCACGCAGCAGCCCCTGGGCGGCAAGGCCCAGTTCGGCGGCCAGCGGTTCGGGGAGATGGAGGTGTGGGCGCTGGAGGCCTACGGGGCGGCCTACACCCTGCAGGAGCTGCTCACGGTCAAGTCGGACGATGTGGTGGGCCGCGTCAAGACCTACGAGGCCATCGTCAAGGGGGAGAACGTACCAGAGCCGGGGGTACCGGAGTCCTTCAAGGTGCTCATTAAGGAGCTGCAGAGCCTGGGGCTCGACGTCAAGGTCCTCAACGCCGACGGGGAGCCCATCGAGATCCGGGAGCTGGACGACGAGCCGGTGGAGACGCCCGCCTTTGAGCTGCCGCTGGAACTGGCGGAGGGCGAGGAAGGGCCGGAGGCGGCGGAGGCCAGCCTGCACCGCCTGATGGAGGATACGGGCGAAGGCCAGCCGCAGGAGACCTTCCAGCCCGGCGGCGGTATGGACTACGACGAGGAGGCGGAGGCCGCCTACGCGATCCTCCGGCGTGGCAGCCGTCAGCAGGAGCCCGACGAGGAGGACGAGGGCGAAGCCGGCGGCGACGAGGACGGCGAGGACGAGGAGTACTAGGCGGGAGGGAAGCCCTGGCATGCTGGACGTGAACAATTTCGACTCCATGCGCATCGCCCTGGCCTCGCCGGAGCAGATCCGCGAATGGTCCAAGGGCGAGGTCAAGAAGCCCGAGACCATCAACTACCGCACCTTGAAGCCGGAGCGCGAGGGCCTCTTCTGCGAGAAGATCTTCGGGCCCACCAAGGACTGGGAGTGCCACTGCGGCAAGTACAAACGGGTGCGCTACAAGGGCGTGGTCTGCGACCGTTGCGGCGTGGAGGTCACCCGGGCCAAGGTCCGGCGGGAACGGATGGGCCACATCGAACTGGCGGCCCCTGTCTCCCACATCTGGTACTTCAAGGGCATCCCCTCCCGCATGGGGCTCATCCTGGACATGTCGCCGCGGGCGCTGGAAAAGGTGCTCTACTTCGCCTCCTATGTGGTGATCGAGCCCGGGACCACGCCCCTCATGAAGAAGCAGCTGCTGGTGGAGACCGAATACCGCGAGTACCGGGAGAAGTACGGCAACCACTTCCGCGCTGGTATGGGGGCTGAGGCCATCAAGGAGCTGTTGGCGGAGATCGACCTGGACCAGCTGGCGGCGGAGCTGCGCGAGGAGGTCAACTCCACCAGCGGCCAGCGCCGGGTGCGGGCCATCCGGCGGCTGGAGGTGGTGGAGGCCTTCCGGTCCTCCGGAAACCGGCCGGAGTGGATGATCATGGATGTGGTGCCGGTCATCCCTCCGGACCTGCGCCCCATGGTGCAGCTGGATGGCGGCCGCTTTGCCACCTCCGACCTCAACGACCTCTACCGGCGGGTCATCAACCGCAACAACCGCCTGAAGCGGCTGCTGGACCTGGGCGCGCCCGATATCATCGTGCGCAACGAGAAGCGCATGCTGCAGGAAGCGGTGGACGCCCTCATCGACAACGGCCGCCGCGGGCGGCCGGTCACCGGTCCCGGTAACCGGCCCCTCAAGTCGCTCTCCGACATGCTGAAGGGCAAGCAGGGCCGTTTCCGGCAGAACCTGCTGGGCAAGCGGGTTGACTACTCCGGGCGCTCCGTGATCGTGGTGGGGCCCAAGCTGAAGATGAACCAGTGCGGCCTGCCCAAGGAGATGGCCATCGAGCTCTTCAAGCCCTTCGTGATGAAGAAGCTGGTCAATGAGGGCTATGCCCACAACATCAAGTCGGCCAAGCGTATGGTGGAACGGGTGCGGCCTGAGGTCTGGGACGTGCTGGAGGACGTGATCCGCGAGCACCCGGTGCTGCTCAACCGGGCGCCCACCCTGCACCGGCTGGGCATCCAGGCCTTTGAACCGGTCCTGGTGGAGGGCCGCGCCATCCAGATCCATCCCCTGGTCTGCACGGCCTACAATGCTGACTTTGACGGCGACCAGATGGCGGTGCACGTGCCCCTGTCGGCGGAGGCGCAGGCCGAGGCCCGGGTGCTGATGATGTCCACCCAGAACATCCTCAACCCCAAGGACGGCCGGCCGGTGGTGACCCCTACCCAGGACATGGTGCTGGGCTCCTACTACCTGACTATGGATAAGCCGGGCAGCAAGGGGGAGGGCAAGCTCTTCGCCGACCTGGCCGAGGCGGAGATGGCCTACCACCATGGCCTGATCGACCTCCACAGCCGGATTGTGGTGCGGTATGACGGGGAGCGGCGCACCTCGACCCTGGGCCGCTTCCTGTTTAACGAGGCCCTGCCGCGGGATATGCGCTTCATTGATTACACCGTGGACCGCAAGGTGCTGGCGCAGCTGGTGGCCGACGCCTTCCGGCGCTACGGCAATAACGGCACCGCGGCCATCCTGGACCGGATCAAGGCGCTGGGCTTCCACTATGCCACCAAGGCGGGGGTGACCATCGCCGTTTCCGACATCCAGATCCCGCCGGAAAAGGCGCAGATCCTGGCCGAGGCCGAGCAGAAGGTGGAGCAGGTCCAACGGCAGTACCGGCGCGGGCTCATCACCGCCGACGAGCGCTACGAGCGGGTCATCGAGATCTGGACCGAGGCCAAGGATCGGGTCACCAAGGCCCTGATGGACAACATGGACCGCACCAATTCGGTCTACATGATGGCCACCTCGGGGGCGCGGGGGAATGTGCAGCAGATTTCGCAGCTGGCGGGCATGCGCGGTCTGATGGCGGACCCCTCCGGGCGCATCATCGAGCTGCCGATCCGGGCCAATTTCCGCGAGGGGCTCACGGTGCTGGAGTACTTCACCTCCACGCACGGTGCCCGCAAGGGCCTGGCCGACACCGCGCTGCGCACGGCCGACTCCGGCTACCTCACCCGGCGGTTGGTGGACGTGGCGCAGGATGTGATCGTGCGCGAGGTGGACTGCGGCACCGAGGACGGTATGCCGGTGAGCGAAATCCGGGACGGGGGCCAGGTCATCGAGTCCCTCACCGACCGCCTGGTCGGCCGGGTGGCGGCGCAGGATGTGCTGCACCCCGAGACCGGCGAGATCCTGGTGGGCAAGAACGAGCTGATCACCGAAGAGGCCGCGGCCGCCATTGTGGGGGCCGGCATTACCACGGTTGAGGTGCGGTCGGTGCTGACCTGCCAGACCCGTTACGGGGTGTGCGTGGCCTGCTACGGCCGCAACCTGGCCACGGGTTCCATCGTGGAGGTGGGCGAGGCCGTGGGGATCATCGCCGCCCAGAGCATCGGGGAGCCGGGTACCCAGCTCACCATGCGCACCTTCCACATGGGCGGCGTGGCCGGGGATGACATCACCCAGGGTCTGCCGCGGGTGGAGGAGCTGTTCGAGGCCCGCAAGCCCAAAGGCCAGGCGGTGATCACCGAGATCGCCGGGGTGGTGTCCATCGGGGAGAACCGGGGCCGGCGGGAGATCACCGTCTCGGATCCCGATGACCCCACCCGCACCCAGACCTACCCCATTCCCTTCGGCTCGCGCATCCGGGTACATGACGGCGACCGGGTGCAGGCTGGTGAGGAGCTCACCGAGGGCTCGGTCAACCCCCACGACCTCCTGCGGGTGCTGGGGCCGCGCGGGGTGCAGGACTACCTGCTGCGGGAGGTGCAGCGGGTCTACCGCGTGCAGGGCGTGGATATCAACGATAAGCACATCGAGGTCATGGTGCGGCAGATGATGCGCAAGCTCAAGGTGGAGGAATCCGGCGACACCTCCCTGCTACCGGGGGCGCTGGTGGACCGCTTCGAGTTTGAGGATGCCAATGCCGCTGTCCTGGCCCAGGGGGGCTCCCCGGCGGTGGCCCACCCGGTGGTGCTCGGCATTACCAAGGCCTCGCTGGCGACCGAGTCCTTCCTCTCGGCCGCCTCCTTCCAGGAGACCACCCGGGTGCTGACGGAGGCCTCCATCAAGGGCAAGCAGGATCCCCTGCTGGGCCTGAAGGAGAATGTCATCATCGGCAAGCTGGTCCCGGCCGGGACCGGGATGGCCCGCTACCGCGGGGTGCGGGTGCGGCCGGCGGAGGAGCCGCCGCCGGAGGCGGCCAGCGAGATCGCGGCCACGCGGGACAATTGACCGGGCCCGGGCCGGATGGTAGAATGCCATGGTGTGTCTTACCGTCCGGCCCAGGGCAAGGGTCGGGAGGATGGCAGCGCCCGATCCCCGCCCGCGCACACGCACCGGGAGAGGGTATGGAAGAGCTGAAGAATCCTGCCGCACGGGTCGTAGGCGCGCGAGAGACGGTGAAAAAGCTTGCCCAGGGACGGGTGCGCTTGGTATATATCGCACGCGACGCCGATCCGAAAGTCGTTGACCCCGTATTGCAGGCGTGTCAGGCCCGGCAGGTGCCGGTGGTCTGGGTGGACGCCATGGCCGAGCTGGGGCGCCTCTGCGGGATTGCGGTAGGCGCGGCCTGCGCCGCGGGGCTGGGTCCCCCTGCGGCGCCCTGACCAGCGGTCTGGCGGCGGACGGCGGGGAACCTCCCCGCCGTCTTTGGCCCCGGCGCCGCGCAGGGAGGCGCAGCGACGGCAGCGGAGGGAAAGGAGGCGACGGGATGCCGACCATTAATCAGTTGATCCGCCATGGGCGGAAGCAGATGCGCAAGAAGTCGAAGGCGCCCGCCCTGCGGGGGAATCCCCAGAAGCGGGGGGTCTGCCTCAGTGTGAAGACCGTCACCCCCAAGAAGCCCAACTCGGCGTTGCGCAAGGTGGCGCGGGTGCGCCTCACCAACGGCGAGGAGGTCACGGCCTACATCCCCGGGGTCGGGCACAATCTGCAGGAGCACTCGGTGGTGCTGGTGCGCGGGGGCCGTGTGCGGGACCTGCCGGGGGTGCGCTACCACATCATCCGCGGGGCGCTGGACGCCGCCGGGGTGGCCAAGCGGGCCCAGGGCCGTTCGCGCTATGGCGCCAAGCGGGCCCAGTCCGGGAAGAAGTAGCGCCAGGGGACAGGAGGTACGCAAGCCATGCCGAGACGGGGACCGGTTCCGGAACGGGTCATTGAGCCCGATCCTTTGTACAACAGCCCCTTGGTGGCCCGGCTCATCAACAAGGTCATGATGAGCGGCAAGAAGAACCTGGCCCGCCGCATCGTGTACCGGGCGCTGGAGATCGTGGCCGAGAAGAGCGGCAACGATCCCCTGGAGACGCTGGACACCGCGGTCAAGAACATTATGCCCATGCTGGAGGTGCGCCCGCGCCGGGTCGGGGGGGCGACCTACCAGGTGCCGATGGAGGTGCGCCCGGCCCGCCGGCAGTCGCTGGCCTTGCGCTGGCTGGTCACCTACGCCCGGCAGCGGCATGAGCGGGGAATGGAAAACCGGCTGGCCGGCGAGATCCTGGATGCCGCCCAGCAGACCGGGGGCGCCGTCCGCAAGCGGGAAGAGACCCATCGCATGGCCGAGGCCAACAAGGCCTTTGCGCATTACCGCTGGTAGGCGCGGGTTCACGGCGCCGGCAGGCGGCAGCGGAGAAGGGAGTTCACATGCCCCGGGAATATCCACTGGAGCGAACCCGGAACATCGGGATCATGGCCCATATCGACGCCGGCAAGACCACCACCACCGAGCGCATCCTGTTCTATACCGGGCGGGTGCACAAGCTGGGCGAGGTCCACGAAGGCACGGCGACCATGGACTGGATGGTGCAGGAACAAGAGCGGGGGATCACCATCACCTCCGCGGCCACCACCACCCATTGGCGGGATCACCGCATCAATATTATCGACACGCCCGGCCACGTGGACTTCACGGTGGAGGTGGAGCGCTCGCTCCGGGTGCTGGACGGCGCCATCGCCATCTTTGACGCCAAGGGCGGGGTGGAGCCCCAGTCGGAAACGGTCTGGCGCCAGGCCGACAAGTACCACGTGCCCCGCATCGCCTACGTCAACAAGATGGATATCGTGGGCGCGGACTTTCTGGGCACGTTGAACCAGATCCGGGACCGCCTGGGGGCCAATCCGGTGGCCGTGCAGTGGCCCATCGGGGCGGAGGATACCTTCCGCGGACTGGTGGACCTGGTGCGGATGCAGGCGTACTTCTATCTGGACGACCTCGGCACCCGCGGCGAGTACGAGCCCATCCCCCCCGAACTGGAGGCGGTGGCCGAGGAGCGGCGGCGGATGCTGCTGGAGGCCTGCGCCGACGTCGATGACGACTTTATGATGAAGTACCTGGAGGGGGAGGAGCTGACCGAAGCCGAGATCCGGGCCGCGCTCCGCAAGGGCACCCTCTCCGGCCGCCTGGTGCCGGTGCTGTGCGGATCCTCCTACCGCAACAAGGGCGTGCAGCCCCTCATGGACGCGGTGGTGGACTACCTGCCGTCCCCGGCTGACGTGGGGGAGGTGCGGGGGCACGACCCCGCCACCGGCGAGGAGATCACCCGGCCGGTGTCGGACGACGCGCCCTTCGCGGCCCTGGCGTTCAAGATCATGACCGACCCCTTCGTGGGCAAGCTGGCCTTTTTCCGGGTGTATTCGGGTACCCTCAACGCCGGTTCCTACGTGTATAACGTGACCAAGGGCCGGCGGGAGCGCATCGGGCGCATCGTGCGGATGCACGCCAACCACCGCGAGGAGATCGACACCGTGTATGCGGGTGATATCGCGGCGGCGGTGGGCCTCAAGGACACGGTCACCGGCGATACGCTGGCCGACGAGGAGCACCCCATCCTGCTTGAAGCCATGGAGTTCCCGGAGCCGGTAATCTCGGTGGCCATCGAGCCCAAGACCAAGGCGGACCAGGACAAGCTGGGCACCGCCCTGCAGAAGCTGGCCGAAGAGGACCCGACCTTCCGGATGTACACCGATCCGGAGACCGGGCAGACCATCATCGCCGGGATGGGCGAGCTGCATCTGGAGATTATCGTCGACCGCCTGCAGCGGGAGTTCAAGGTCCAGGCCAACGTGGGCAAGCCCCAGGTGGCCTACAAGGAGACCATCCGCAAGACCACCGAGGCGGAGGGCAAATTCATCCGGCAGACCGGCGGCCGCGGACAGTACGGGCACGTGTGGCTGCGGCTGGAGCCGCTGGAGCCCGGGTCCGGTTTCGAGTTCGTCAACCAGATCGTGGGCGGCGTGGTGCCGCGGGAGTATGTGCCGGCGGTTGAGGCCGGCGCCCGGGACGCCATGGAGTCGGGCGTGCTGGCGGGGTATCCCATGGTCGACGTGCGGGTGGTCCTCTACGACGGGTCCTACCATGAGGTCGACTCCAGCGAGATGGCCTTCAAGATTGCCGCCTCCATGGGCTTCAAGGCCGCGGCCCAGAAGGCTAATCCGGTCCTGCTGGAGCCGATTATGGCAGTGGAGGTGGTGGTGCCGGACGAGTACATGGGCGACGTCATCGGCGACCTCAATGCCCGGCGGGGCCGCATCGAGGGGATGAGCCCGCGGCCGGGCGGGGTGCAGGCCATCCGCGGCATGGTGCCGCTGGCGGAGATGTTCGGCTACGCCACCGACCTGCGCTCGCGCACCCAGGGACGCGGCACCTACACCATGCAGTTCTCCCATTATGAGGAGGCGCCGCGGCACATCACCGAGCAGATCGTGAAGGCCAACCAGGCCAGCCGGGCCCGGTGGTGAGCTTTGGCCCCCCGGCCGTCAGGGCGGCGGGGGGCGGTCGGGTCCCGGCCTCCGGGACCCCACAAGACAGGTTAACAAGGAGGTACCTCAATCCATGGCCAAGAAGAAGTACGAGCGCACCAAGCCCCACGTCAACGTCGGCACCATCGGCCACGTGGACCACGGCAAGACCACCCTGACGGCGGCCATCACCCGGGTGCTCTCGACCAAGGGCTATGCCGAGTTCACGGCCTACGACCAGATCGACAAGGCGCCGGAGGAGCGGGAGCGCGGGATTACCATCGCCACCGCCCACGTGGAGTATGAGACCGACAAGCGCCACTACGCGCACGTGGACTGCCCCGGACATGCCGACTACGTGAAAAACATGATCACGGGCGCGGCCCAGATGGACGGCGCCATCCTGGTGGTGTCGGCTGCGGACGGCCCCATGCCCCAGACCCGGGAGCACATCCTGCTGGCCCGGCAGGTGGGCGTGCCCAGCATCGTGGTCTTCCTCAATAAGTCGGACATGGTGGACGACCCCGAGCTGATGGAGCTGGTGGAGATTGAGGTCCGCGAGCTCCTGTCCGCCTACGAGTTCCCTGGCGACGAGATCCCGATCGTGACCGGCTCCGCCCTCAAGGCGCTGGAGTGCGGCTGCGGTAAGCGGGAGTGCCAGTGGTGCGGTCAGATCTGGGCCCTGATGGACGCGGTGGACGACTACATCCCGACCCCGGTGCGTGACACCGACAAGCCGTTCCTGATGCCGGTGGAGGACACGGTCTCCATCACCGGGCGCGGCACGGTGGTCACCGGCCGGGTGGAGCGGGGCAAGGTGAAGGTCGGCGACGAGGTGGAGATCGTCGGCCTGGCCGAGAAGGCCAAGAAGACGGTCGTCACCGGCGTGGAGATGTTCCGCAAGACCCTGGACGAGGCGGTGGCCGGCGACAACATCGGCTGCCTGCTGCGCGGCATCGACAAGAACGAGGTGGAGCGGGGCCAGGTGCTGGCCAAGCCCGGCAGCATCCACCCGCACACCTCCTTCACCGCCGAGGTCTATGTCCTGACCAAGGAGGAGGGCGGGCGCCACACCCCCTTCTTTGACGGCTACCGGCCGCAGTTCTACTTCCGGACCACGGACGTGACCGGCGTCATCCACCTGCCGGAAGGGGTGGAGATGGTGATGCCCGGCGACAACGTGCGCATCAACGTGGAGCTCATCGCGCCCATCGCCATGGAGGAGGGACTGCGCTTCGCGGTGCGGGAGGGCGGCCACACCGTCGGCGCAGGCGTGGTCACCGCCATCAAGGAGTAACGGCCTAGGAGGAGGGCGGCGGCAGGCGGGGCCAAGGCCCCGCCCGCTCCCGCACAGAGGAGGGCGCAAGGTGCCGCAACAGAAGATCCGAATCCGGCTCAAGGCCTTCGACCATGAGGTGCTGGACCAGTCCGCGGTGCGCATCGTGGAGACGGCCCGCCGCAACGGCGCCACCGTCTCCGGGCCGGTGCCCCTGCCGACGGAGCGGCGGGTGTATACGGTGCTGACGGCCCCCAACGGGGAAAAGGACATCCGGGAGCAGTTCGAACGCCGGATCCACAAGCGGCTGATCGACATCCGCGATGCCAACCAGAAGACGGTGAACGCGCTCATGCGTCTGGACCTGCCGGCCGGCGTCGACATTGAGATCAAGCTCTGACGGGTGGAGGCCGGTCATGAAGGGGATTATCGGCAAGAAGCTGGGCATGACCCAAGTGTTTGACGAGAACGGGCTGGCTATACCGGTCACCGTCATCCACGCTGAACCCAATCCGGTGGTGCGCCTGCGCACGCCGGAAAAGGACGGCTATGCGGCGGTGCAGCTGGGCTACGAGACCATGCTGCCCAAGAAGGTGAACCGCGCCCGCCGGATGGATTTCGAGAAGCTGGGGCTGGAGCCGGTGCGGTTCCTGCGCGAGTTCCGGCTGCCCGGTGCCCTCGACCTGAAGCCGGGGACCTTCCAGCGGGTCCAGGACGCCTTTGAGGCCGGGGACCTGGTGGACGTCATCGGGACCAGCAAGGGCAAGGGCTTTGCCGGTGTCATCAAGCGATGGGGCTTCCGGCGCGGGCCCATGTCCCACGGGTCCAAGTACCACCGGCGGGTCGGGTCCCTGGGGCCCCGGATGTCGGGGGGCGGCGGCCGGGTGCGCAAAGGCCGCAAGATGCCCGGGCGTAAGGGGCACAGCCGCGTCACCGTGCTCAACCTGCGGGTGGTGCGGGTGGATCCCGAGCGCAACCTGCTGCTGGTGCGGGGCGCGGTGCCGGGACCCAAGGGTTCACTGGTGATGGTGCGGGAAGCGGTCCGCGTGCGTCAGGCCCGTGAGGCCGCAGCGCTGAAGGCGTGAGGGGGGCGGAGCAATGCCGACTGTTAAGGTATACGACCTCAACGGGGAGGTGACCGGCGAGCTGGAGCTCTCCGATCGCGTCTTCGGTGCGGAGGTCAACCCCGCCCTGCTGCACCAGGCGGTGGTCACGTTTGAGGCCAACCAGCGGGCCGGGACCGCCAGCACCAAGACCCGCGGCGAGGTCCGCGGAGGCGGGCGCAAGCCCTGGCGCCAGAAGGGGACCGGGCGGGCTCGTCAGGGCAGCATCCGGGCTCCCCACTGGCGGCACGGCGGGGTGGTCTTCGGGCCCAAGCCCCGGGATTACAGCCTGCGCTTCCCGCGCAAGATGCGGCAGGCGGCCATCCGGCAGGCGCTGTCCGCGAAACTGCGGGACCAGGAGCTGGTGGTGGTGCAGGCCTTCGACCTGCCCGAGGCCAAGACCCGCGTGGTGAAGGGCATGCTGGAGCGGCTGGGCCTGGGCACCAACGCGCTCCTGGTGACGGCCGAGGCGAACGAGGCCCTCAAGCGCTCAGCCCGGAACTTTCAGAAGGTGGCGACCACCACCACCCAGTCCCTGAATGCATACATCCTGCTGCGCCACGCACGGGTGGTCATGGACCGGGCGGCGGTGGCGGCGGTGGAGGAGGCGCTGGGACGGTGAAGGATCCGCACGACATCCTGATCCGGCCGGTCATCACCGAGGAGAGCACCGACCGGATGGCGTTGGGACAGTACACCTTCGAAGTGGCACCCGACGCCAATAAGATTGAGATCCGCCAGGCGGTGGAAGCCATTTTCCGGGTCCATGTGACCAAGGTTAACACCATGTGGGACCGGGGCAAGACCCGGCGCCGGGGCGGCAAGGTCACCCGCGAGCCCGATCGCAAGCGGGCCATCGTGAGCCTGAAGCCCGGGGAAAGCATCGAACTGTTCGAGACCCGTTAAAACCCGGCCGGTCGCGGCCGGGGCGGCAGACGGGGGGAAGGAGGCGGAACCGGCATGGGGATGCGCAAGATGAAACCGACGTCCCCGGGCGTGCGCCATGCGGTGCTGCCCGATAACCGGGACATCACCAAGAAGAAGCCCGAGAAATCCCTGGTGGTGGGCCTGCCCCGCAAGGCGGGCCGGAACAATACCGGGCGGATTACGGTGCGCCACCGTGGCGGCGGCAACAAGCGGCGCTACCGGTTGGTCGACTTTAAGCGGCGCAAGGAAGGGGTGCCAGCCGAGGTACTGGCCATCGAGTATGATCCCTTCCGCACCGCCCGGATTGCGCTGATTCAGTACGCGGACGGCGAGAAGTCCTACATCCTGGCTCCGCTGGGGCTCAAGGTCGGGGACCGCGTGATGGCGGGCCCGACGGCGGATATCAAGCCCGGCAACGCCCTGGCCCTGGGGGACATCCCGGTGGGGACCGTGGTGCACAACATCGAACTGTATCCGGGTGGCGGCGGGCAGCTGGTCCGCTCGGCGGGGGCGGCGGCCCAGCTGGTGGCCAAGGAGGGCAAGTACGCCCTGCTGCGCATGCCGTCGGGGGAGATGCGCAAGGTGTTGCTGACCGCCAAGGCGACGGTGGGCCAGGTGGGCAACATCGAGCACGAGAACGTCAACCTGGGCAAGGCCGGGCGCCGGCGCTGGATGGGATTCCGGCCGACCGTGCGCGGGGCGGCCATGAACCCGGTCGACCACCCGCACGGCGGTGGCGAGGGCAAGGCCCCGGTAGGGCGCAAGCATCCCATGACCCCCTGGGGCAAGCCGGCCCGCGGGGTGAAGACCCGCAAGCGGCATAAGCCCAGCGACCGCCTGATCGTCCGCCGCCGCAGCAAATAGTCGGAATCCCTGGGGAAAGGAGGGCGGAGCATGGGACGGTCGGTCAAAAAGGGGCCGTATGTGGACGCCAAGCTGATGCAGAAGATCGCGGCCCTTAACGAGCGGCATGAAAAGCGCGTCATCCGGACCTGGGCGCGCGCCTCCACCATCGTGCCGGAGATGGTAGGACACACCATTGCGGTCCATGACGGGCGGCGTCACGTGCCCATCTACATCACCGAGGAGATGGTGGGGCACAAACTGGGCGAGTTTGCCCCCACGCGCACCTTCCGCGGACACGGCGATCACACTGCGCGGTCGACCGCGCTGAAGTAGGAGGACCCCATGGCGAGACAGGCTTCGACGTCGAGAACACGGCGGGCCCGGGGGGTTCCGCCGGAAGAGGTGACGGAGGCGCGGGCCACCGCCCGGTTCCTGCGCATCTCGCCCCGGAAGGCGCGCCCGGTGGTGGACCTGGTGCGGGGCAAGCCGGTGGGGGAGGCGGCCACCATTCTCCGCTTCACGCGCCGGAAGGCGGCGGGGCTGGTGGAGAAGGTGCTGGCCAGCGCGGTGGCCAACGCCACCAACAATCACGGCATGGACCCGCGGCGGCTCTACGTGCACGCCATCTGGGTGGACGGGGGCCCGATCCTGAAGCGCATCCGGCCCCGGAGCCGCGGGCAGGCCTTCCCCATCCTGAAGCGCACCAGCCATATCTCGGTGGTGTTGCGGGAGTTCGAGGACTAGCAGAAGGGGAAGGAGGGTACACGTGGGCCAGAAGGTACATCCCAAAGGACTCCGCCTGGGGATCGTGAAGACGTGGGACTCGCGCTGGTACGCCGAGCGCAAGACCATGCCCGATCTCCTGATGGAGGATCGGGCCATCCGGCGGTTGGTCAAGCAGCAGCACTATGCCGCCGGGATCTCCCGGGTGGAGATTGAGCGCGGGGCGGGCAACCGCCTGCGCATCACGGTGCACACGGGGAAGCCCGGGATGGTGATCGGCAAGGGCGGGGTCGGGGTAGAGGCCCTGCGCAAGGCGCTGGAGGCCCTCACCGGTAAGCAGGTCAACCTCAACATTGTGGAGATCAAAAGCCCGGAGACCGATGCCCAGCTGGTGGCGGAGTCTATCGCCTCCCAGCTGGAACGGCGCGTGGCCTTCAAGCGGGCCATGAAGCAGGCTGTGCAGCGCGCGCGCCGGCAGGGCGTGCCCGGGATTAAGGTGGCGGTGGCCGGGCGGCTGGGCGGAGCCGAGATTGCCCGCCGCGAGTGGACCTGGGAAGGGTCCATCCCCCTGCATACCCTGCGGGCGGATATCGACTACGGCTTTGCCGAGGCCCACACCACCTACGGCGTCATCGGGGTCAAGGTGTGGATTTACAAGGGTCAGGTGCTGCCGCGGCGCCGGCGCGCCCCCCAGGCCACGACGGAGGAGGCCCGCGCCTATGCTCGCACCTAAGCGCACCAAGTACCGCAAGCAGCACCGGGGGCGGCTGAAGGGCAAGGCCACCCGCGGCAACAAGGTGAATTTCGGCGAATTCGGGCTGCAGGCGCTGGAGCCGGCCTGGATCACCGACCGGCAGATCGAGGCCGCCCGGGTGGCGATGACCCGTTATATCCGCCGTGGCGGCCAGGTGTGGATCACCATCTTCCCCGATAAGCCCGTGACCAAGAAGCCGGCCGAGACCCGGATGGGCGGCGGCAAGGGCAACGTGGAGTTCTGGGTCGCGGTGGTCAAACCCGGCCGGGTGATGTTCGAGATCGCGGGGGTGCCGGAGGCGGTGGCGCGGGAGGCGATGCGCCTGGCCAGCCACAAGCTGCCCATCCGCACCCAGGTCATCCGCCGGGAGATGCCGGCGGCGGCCGAGGGGGGAGACGCGCATGAAGCCTAGCGAGATCCGGGCACTCAGCGATGCGGAGCTGGAGGCCAAGCTGAAGGACCTGAAGCAGGAGCTGTTCCACCTGCGCTTCCAGCTGGCCACGGCGCAGCTGGAGAATCCGATGCGCATCCGCCAGGTCCGCAAGGACATCGCACGGGTGCACACCATCCTGCATGAGCGCCGGGGCCAGGCGGCGCGCCCGGCGGCCGGCGGCAGGTAAGGAAAGGGGGCGGAAGACATGGCGGAGGAGGCAGCCGGCGGCCGGCAGGCGCCCAAGTCCTACGGCAACCGCAAGGTACGCGTGGGGCGGGTGGTGAGCGACAAGATGGACAAGACCGTGGTGGTCGCGGTCGAGAGCCTGGTCGCGCACCCGTTGTACGGCAAGCGCATCCGGCGCACCAAGAAATTCAAGGCCCATGACGAGGAGAACCGTTGCCGCGTCGGGGACAAGGTCCGCATCGTGGAGACGCGGCCGTTGTCCAAGGAGAAGCGCTGGCGTGTGGTGGAGATCCTGGAGCGGGCCGAGGAACTGTAACCACCTGGAAAAACGGGGAAGGGAGGGTAGACCGTGATTCAGCCGCAGACGCGCCTGGTGGTGGCGGACAACACGGGTGCGAAGGAAATCATGTGCATCCGGGTGCTGGGCGGATCCTTCCGCCGGTACGGCAACGTGGGGGATGTGATTGTGGCCTCGGTCAAGCAGGCGGCCCCCGGTGGCATGGTCAAGAAGGGGGACGTGGTGCGGGCGGTGATCGTGCGGACCCGCAGCGGGACCAGCCGGCCCGACGGCTCCTACATCCGGTTCGATGAAAACGCGGCCGTCATCCTGCGCGGCAACGAGCATGAGCCGCGGGGCACCCGCATCTTCGGGCCGGTGGCCCGCGAACTGCGCGACAAGGACTTCATGAAGATCATCTCGCTGGCGCCGGAGGTCCTGTAAGGCGGCCGGCTCGGAAGGGAGGGAAGCCCAGTTGGGTGCCATGCGGGTGCGGACCGGGGACACGGTCCTGGTGATCGCCGGGCGCGACAAGGGGAAGCAGGGCAAGATCATCCGCGCCCTGCCCAAGGAGCGCCGGGTGGTGGTGGAGAAGGTGAACCTGGTCAAGAAGCATCAGAAGGCCCGTCCGGGGATGGAATCCGGCATCATCACCATGGAGGCGCCGATAGCGGTCTCGAATGTGATGCTCATTTGCCCGTCCTGCAAGACGCCGACGCGGGTGGCCAAGCGCTTCACCGAGGACGGGCGCAAGGTACGGGTCTGCAAGCGTTGCGGGGCGGTCATTTCCTGACCCGGGGGGATCCTCCGGACGGACATAGGGCCCGGCGGAACGGGCGGCAGGGCCGCCGCGCGACGGGCGACAGGAGGCTGGAACGGTGGCGACAATGGAGGTAACCGACCTCAAGGCGCGGGAAGCGGCGGTGCGGGCGCAGCTGGCGGAGCGCTTCCACTACGACAACCCGTCCCAGGTGCCCAAGCTGGTGAAGGTGATCATCAACATGGGGGTAGGGGACGCCATTCAGAACCCCAAGCTGCTGGAGGCGGCGGTGGCGGACCTGACGGCCATCACCGGCCAGAAGCCGATGATCACGCGGGCCAAGAAGTCGGTGGCGTCCTTCAAGGTGCGCAAGGGCATGGCGATCGGGTGCATGGTCACCCTGCGCCGCCAGCGCATGTTCGACTTCCTGGAGAAGCTTTTCTTCATCGCCTTGCCGCGGGTGCGAGACTTTCACGGGCTGTCCACCCGCGGGTTTGACGGCCGGGGCAACTACACCCTGGGCGTCCGCGAGCAGATCATCTTCCCGGAGATCGAGTACGACAAGGTCGAAAAGGTCCGGGGCATGGACGTGACCATTGTGACCAGCGCCCGCACCGACGAGGAGGCGCGGGCCCTGCTGGAAGGGCTGGGCATGCCCTTCGCCAAGGCGTAAAGGGGGGAACAGCACGATGGCCAAGAAAGCATGGATCCGCAAGGCGCAGGCGACCCCCAAGTTCCGGGTCCGCCGCTACCACCGCTGCCGGGTTTGCGGGCGCGCGCACGGCTACCTGCGCGACTTTGGCCTCTGCCGGTTGTGCTTCCGGGAGATGGCCCACCGCGGGGAGATTCCGGGGATAAGGAAGGCGAGCTGGTAAGATGAAGGACGCGAGCACGCGCAAGAAGGGCGGCGCCCCGGTCCGGGTCAAGACCCACGTCACCGACCCCATCGCGGACATGCTGACCCGGATCCGCAACGCCAACATCGTCTACCGCGAGTCGGTGGACATCCCGCTGTCGCGGGAAAAACGGGCCATCGCGCAGATCCTCAAGGACGAGGGTTTCATCCGCGACTTCGAGATCGTGGAGGCCAGCCCGCGCGCTATCCTGCGGGTGTATCTCAAGTACGGTCCGCACCGCGAGCGGGTGATCAGCGGCCTCAAGCGCATCTCCAAGCCGGGGCTGCGGGTGTACGCCGGGGCGGACGAGCTGCCGCGGGTGCTGGGCGGGTTGGGCATCGCCATCGTGTCCACCTCCCGCGGCATCATGACCGATAAGGAAGGCCGGCGGTTGCGGGCCGGCGGCGAGGTCCTCTGCTACGTGTGGTAACCGCCGGCGCTGGCCGGGCGGAAGGGAGGCGGAGACGGTGTCACGGATCGGAAAACGGCCCATCGCGGTGCCGGCGGGGGTCGAGGTGGACATTGACGGTCTTACGGTGCGCGTGCAGGGTCCCAAGGGCCGCCTGGAGCGGACCCTGCGGCCGGAGGTCCGGCTGGTGCGGGAGGAGAACACCCTGCGCGTGGAGCCGGTCAATGAGAGCCGCATGGCCCGCCAGCAGTGGGGCCTGTGGCGGACGCTGGTGGCCAACATGGTGGAGGGGGTCTCCACCGGCTACCAGAAGCAGTTGGAGCTGACCGGGGTCGGCTACCGCGCCAGCAAGCAGGGACGGACCCTCACCCTCACGGTCGGATTCTCCCACCCGGTGAACATCGACCCGCCGGAAGGGATCGAATTCGAGGTGCCCAACGCCACCAACATCATCGTGCGCGGGTACGACAAGGAAAAGGTAGGACAGGTTGCGGCCCAGATCCGGTCGGTACGGCCGCCGGAACCCTACAAGGGCAAGGGGATTCACTATCTGGGCGAGCGCATCCGGCGCAAGGTCGGGAAGACCGGCAAGCGCTAACCCGGAGGGAAAGCGAGGCAGGCGGGGTGTACACACGGTTCAATCGCCATGCGGCCCGGCAGCGCCGCCATCTGCGGGTGCGGGCCAAGGTCTCGGGGACGCCCGAACGGCCGCGGCTTAGCGTATTCCGGTCCAACCTGCACATTTATGCCCAGCTGATTGACGACACCAGCGGGCACACGTTGGCATCGGCTTCCACCCTGGAGCCGGCCTTCCGGGAGATGGAAGGGCGGCTGACGGTGGCCAAGGCGGCGGCGGTGGGGCGGCTGCTGGCTGAACGGGCCCGGGCCCGGGGCGTGACCAAGGTGGTCTTCGACCGGGGCGGCTATGCCTACCACGGACGGGTTAAGGCCCTGGCGGAAGGGGCCCGGGAAGGCGGGTTGGAATTCTGATGGCAAGGGGGGAGAACGTGGCACGCACACAGGAGGGCAGCCAGGCCCAGGGCGCGCCCGAGCTGAAGGAGAAAGTGGTCTCCATCAATCGGGTGGCCAAGGTGGTCAAGGGCGGCCGGCGGTTCAGCTTCAGCGCCCTGGTGGTGGTCGGGGACGAGAACGGGCGCGTGGGGGTCGGGCTGGGCAAGGCGGCCGAGATCCCGGATGCGATCCGGAAAGGCGTGGATGACGCCAAGAAGCACATGATCGAGGTGCCGCGCCTGGGCACCACCATCCCCCACCGCGTAGTGGGCACCTTCGGGGCCGGGCGGGTGCTGCTGAAGCCGGCCGCCCCCGGGACCGGGGTCATTGCCGGCGGGGCGGTGCGCGCCGTCCTGGAGCTGGCCGGGGTCCACGACGTGTTGAGCAAGTCGTTGGGCACCAAGAATCCCAACAATGTGGTAGCCGCCACCATGGACGGGCTCCGCCAGTTGAAGGTGGCGAGCCAGGTCGCCCGCCTGCGCGGCAAGACCGTGCGGGAGATCCTGGGGGTGACGAACGATGGCTAAGCAGTTGCGCATCACGCTGGTGCGCAGCCTGATCGGGCATCCCCCCGACCAGCGGGAGACGGTGCACCGGCTGGGCTTGCGCAAGATGTGGCACTACGTGGAACATGACGACACGCCCTCTATCCGGGGCATGGTGCACAAGGTGCGGCACCTGGTGCGGGTGGAGGAGATCGGCGAGTAGCGCGGCAATCCCGGAAGGAGGACGGTCATGCGGATTCACGATGTACGGCCCGCTCCCGGCTCCCATGCCCGCAAGACCCGGCGCGGCCGCGGGCTGGGGTCCGGCCTGGGCAAGACGGCCGGGCGCGGGCAGAAGGGCCAGAAGGCGCGCTCGGGGGCCAAGATCCGGCCCGGGTTTGAAGGCGGCCAGATGCCGCTGGTGCGCCGGCTGGCCAAGCGCGGCTTCGTCAACCCGTTCCGGGTGGAGTATGAGGTGGTGAACGTCGGCGCCCTCAACATCTTCGAGCCCGGTACCGAGGTGACCCCGGAGCTGTTGCGCAACCGCCGGCTGGTGCGGCGGCCGTTGCCGGTCAAGATCCTGGGGGAAGGGGAACTTGACCGGCCGCTGGTGGTGCGGGCGCAGGCCTTTTCCGCCTCCGCGCGGGCCAAGATTGAACAGGCCGCCGGTAAGGCCGAGGTGATTTAGGTGACACCCAACAACAGCCGCAGCGCCCTGGCCGGGATGCTGCAGGCCTCCGACCTCAACCGCCGCCTGCTCTTCACCCTGTTGATGCTGGTGGCGTTCCGGCTGGGGGCCCACATCCCGGTGCCGGGAGTGAACGCCAGTGTGATCCAGTCGCTCTTCCGCTTCGGCGGGACCATTTTCGCCCTTCTGAACCTGTTTTCGGGCGGGGCCACCGCGACCCTGTCGGTGTTCGCCCTCGGCATCGTGCCGTATATTGATGCCTCCATCATCATGCAGCTGATGACCGTCGTGATCCCGCAGGTTGAGGAATGGTCCAAGGAAGGGGAGCAGGGGCAGAAGAAGATCACCACCTGGACACGGTGGCTGGCCCTCATCCTGGGTGCGCTGCAGTCGTTGGGGGTGGCATTCTACCTCTACAACTACTCCTACCACGGCCTGTACGCCTATCAGCACCATACCATCGGCATGCTGCTGCTGACCGCCCTGTTCCTCACCACGGGCAGCATCGTCATGATGTGGGTCGGGGAGCAAATCACCGACAAAGGCATCGGCAACGGCATTTCCCTGCTGGTCTTCTTCGGCATCATTGCCCGCCTGCCCTATGGCCTTGAACAGCTCGGCAGCTATGTGAGCGCGGGCGTCATCAGCTGGTTCAAACTGGTGGTGTTCCTGCTGGTGGCACTGGTCATCATCGCCGGGGTGGTCTACGTCAATGAAGGGCAGCGCAACGTTGCGGTACAATACCCCAAGCGGGTGGTGGGCCGGCGCATGTACCAGGGGGGGACCACCCACCTGCCGATCCGGGTCAACATGGCCGGCGTCATCCCGGTGATCTTCGCCATTTCGCTCCTCATCCTGCCCTACACGGTGGCCCAGTTCGTAAAGGGCAGCTGGATCACCTTCCTGGATCAGTACTTCGGCTTTACCTCCCCGGCGTACATCATCCTGGAATTCCTGCTGGTGGTGGCCTTCACCTTCTTCTATGCGGACGTCGTGTTCAAGGTGGATGACATCGCCGACGACCTGAAGAAGGCCGGCGGCTACATTCCCGGCATCCGGCCCGGCAAGCCCACCGCCGAGTACCTGAGCCGGGTGGCGGGGCGCCTGACCTTCATCGGCGCCATCTTCCTCGGCATCGTCTCGGTGCTGCCGTCGTTTGTGACCATGGCCATGGGCATCAACGGCCTGTATTTCGGCGGCACCTCGCTGCTGATCGTGGTCGGGGTCGCCCTGGACACCCTGAAGCAGATGCAGGCCCACCTCCTGATGAAGCAGTATCAGGGCTTCATGAAGTAGCAACCCGACCGGATAGGGGCGATGGAAGCCATGGAGCTGGTTCTGTTAGGGCCGCCGGGCGCCGGCAAGGGCACCCAGGCCGACCATCTGGCCGCACATTTCGGGGTGCCGCACATCTCGACGGGGGCCATCTTCCGCCAGAACCTGGCCGACCGCACGCCCCTGGGACTGGAAGCCCGGCGGTACATGGAGGCCGGGCAGCTGGTGCCGGACGAGGTGACCATCGGGATGGTCGCCGCCCGCCTGCAGGAGCCCGACGCCCGGGCCGGCTTCATCCTGGACGGATTTCCCCGCAACGTGGCCCAGGCTGAAGCCCTGGACCGCATGCTGGCCCGCAGCGGGGTAGGGCTGACAGCCGCCCTGCTGCTGGAGGCGGATCGGGACCTGGTGATGGCCCGGTTGACGGGGCGCCGGGTGTGCGAGCGCTGCGGGGCTACCTATCACGTGGAGTATCATCCCCCCAAGGTGGCCGGGGTCTGCGACGTGTGCGGGGGACCGCTGGTCCAGCGGCCCGACGACCGGCCCGAGACGGTGGCCCGGCGGTTGGATGTGTATGAGCAGGAGACGCGGCCGGTGGTGGACTACTACCGCCGCCGGGGTCTGCTGGTGACGGTGCCGGCCGAGGGCGCAGAAAACGAGGTGACGCGGCGCATCATCGCCGCGCTGCATCACCGGGAGCTGGAGGCGTGACCGGCGCATGATTGAGCTCAAGAGCGCCCAGGAGCGGGAAAAGATGCGCCGGGCAGGACGGGTGACGGCGGAGGTCCTGGAGGTCCTGAAGACGGCGGTGCGGCCGGGCATTACCACCCGCGAACTGGACGTGCTGGCCGAGCGGGAGACCCGTGCCCGCGGGGCGGTGCCGGTGTTCAAGGGCTACCACGGGTATCCCGCCAGCGTCTGCGTATCCGTCAACGACGAGGTGGTGCATGGCATTCCCGGCGCCCGGCGGCTCAAGCCGGGCGACCTGGTCAGCCTCGATTTCGGGGCCCAGATTGACGGCTTTGTGGGGGATTCGGCCCTCTCCGTGTTCGTGGGCGAGCCGCCCAGCCCCCGGGCCGCGGAGCTGCTGGAGGTCACCTACCAGGCCTTGTGGCGGGCCATTGCCGCCATGCGCCCGGGGGCCCGCCTGGGGGATGTCTCCTGGGCGGTCCAGGAGCACGTCGAAGCCCACGGCTTCTCGGTGGTGCGGGAATACGTCGGGCACGGTATCGGGCGCGCCATGCACGAGGACCCCCAGGTTCCCAATTACGGGCAGCCCGGCAAGGGACCCCTGCTCCGGCCGGGCCTGGCGCTGGCCATCGAGCCGATGGTCAACGAGGGCACCTGGGAGGTGGGGGTGCTGGATGACGGCTGGACGGTCGTGACCCTGGACCACCGCTTGTCGTGTCATTTCGAGCACACCGTCTTCCTGGGGGAGGACGGCCCCGAGGTCCTCACCCTGCGCAGTGACGAAAAAAGGGTATAATAGATCGGTACGGGATAAACGGATTTGGGCGGTTGCAGGATGGGAGCGGACACGCACGGACGCAAGCGGGACTGGCGGGGCCGTACGGTGGTGGTGACGGCCGGTCATGATTGCAACCGCTATTTTGTGGTGGTGGGGACCGACCAGGGCCGGCTGCTGCTGGCGGACGGCCGGCGGCGGCCGGTGACGGCCCCTAAGCGCAAGAACCCCCGCCACGTGCGGCCGGTGGGCACCGCCCGCCTGCCGGTGGAGGGAGGGCCGCCGACCGATGAGGCGGTCCGGGCGTGGATCCGGGCGATGATGCAGAACCGGGAAGGGAGGGATGCCGATGGCGAAGGAGGACGCGATTGAGGTCGAGGGCACGGTGATCGAGCCGCTGCCGAACGCCATGTTCCGCGTGGAGCTGGCCAACGGGCACAAGGTGCTGGCCCACGTCTCCGGCAAGATTCGGATGCACTTCATCAAGATCCTGCCCGGTGACCGGGTGACGGTACAGTTGTCGCCCTACGACCTGACGCGCGGACGCATCACCTACCGCTACAAATAGGCCGGTCGGCCGCGCCGGCCGGCCGGAGGGGAGGGCCGGCATGAAGGTTCGCGCTTCGGTGAAGCCGATGTGTGAAAAGTGCAAGGTGATTAAGCGGCATGGCCGCATGATGGTGATCTGCGAAAATCCCAAGCACAAGCAGGTCCAGGGCTAACGGGGCCCGGACCGGCGTCCGTAAGGCAAAGGAGGGGGTTACGTGGCGCGTATTGCAGGGGTGGACCTGCCGCGCGACAAGCGGGTGGAGGCGGCCCTGCCGTACATCTATGGCATCGGCTGGTCCCGCTCCCGTGAAATTCTGAGGGCGACGGGGGTGGACCCCGATCGGCGGGTGCGCGACCTCACCGAGGAGGAGGTCAGCAAGCTCCGCGACTACATCGACCGGACCTACCGGGTGGAGGGGGACCTGCGCCGGGAGGTGCAGCTCAACATCAAGCGGCTGATGGACATCGGCTGCTACCGTGGGCTGCGCCACCGCCGGGGCCTGCCGGTACGGGGTCAGCGCACCAAGACCAACGCCCGGACCCGCAAGGGGCCGCGCCGCACGGTGGGCGCCAAGCGCAAGAAATAAGCCGGGCCGGGCTGCCACGCCCGCCTGATGAAGGGGGAACGAACGACCGATGCCGCCGCGTCGAACGGCCGCGCGCGTCAAGCGCCGCGACCGCAGGCATGTGGACCGGGGAATTGCCCACATCCGTTCCACGTTTAACAACACCATCGTCACCATCACCGATCCCCAGGGGAACACCCTGTCCTGGTCCTCAGCCGGCCAGGCCGGCTTCAAGGGATCCCGCAAGAGCACGCCCTTTGCCGCCCAGCTGGCGGCGGAGAACGCGGCGCGGGGAGCCATGGAGTACGGGGTGCGCGAGGTCGAGGTCCTGGTCAAGGGTCCCGGCGCCGGCCGGGAGGCGGCCATCCGCTCCCTTCAGGCCGCCGGCCTCGAGGTGAGCATGATCAAGGACGTGACCCCGATTCCCCATAACGGCTGCCGGCCGCCCAAGCGGCGGCGCGTGTAGTCAGCCTGGACGAGAGGAAGGAGGCGCCAGATGGCCCGTTATACCGGTCCCGTCTGCCGGCTGTGCCGGCGGGAGGGCGTGAAGCTCTACCTGAAGGGCGAGAAGTGCTATACGGACAAGTGCCCCGTGGTACGCCGGGCGTATCCGCCGGGCCAGCATGGGCAGGGGCGCCGTAAACTCTCCGAGTACGGTGTGCACCTGCGCGAGAAGCAGAAGGCGCGGCGGGTTTACGGCGTGCTGGAGGGGCAGTTCCGGGGCTACTTCGAGCGCGCAGCCAAGCGGCGCGGGCGCACCGGCGACGTGCTCCTGCAATATTTGGAGCGGCGGCTCGACAACGTGGTCTACCGCCTGGGCCTGGCGGCCTCGCGGGCGCAGGCGCGCCAGCTGGTGCGCCATAACCACTTCGAGGTCAACGGCCGGCGGGTGAATATCCCGTCCTTCCTGGTCAAGCCGGGGGACGTGGTGGCGGTGCGCGAGCGCAGCCGCAACAAGCCCTTTTTCAAGCAGTTCGCCCCCAATGCCTCCCGGATGGTCCCGGCCTGGCTGGAGAGCCACCCCGAGGAGCTAAGGGGGACGGTGCTGCGCCTGCCGACCCGGGAGGAGATTGACGCCCCGGTGCAGGAGCAGCTGATTGTCGAGCTCTACTCGCGGTAAGCGCGGTCACGGGGCGAGAGGGGGCACAAGGCCTGCCATGACCGAAATCGAGAAGCCAGAAATCCGTCGCGTGGACGATGGCAGCGATCCCCACTACGGGGCCTTCACCATCGAGCCGCTGGAGCGGGGTTACGGCACCACCCTCGGCAATGCCTTGCGCCGGGTGCTGCTGTCCTCCCTGCCGGGCGCGGCGGTGACCACGGTGCGGATTGACGGCGTCCTGCACGAGTTCTCGGTGATCCCGGGGGTGGTGGAGGACACGGCCGACATCATCCTCAACCTCAAGCACCTGGCCCTCAAGCTGTGGTCCGATGAACCGCGGGTGCTGCGCCTGGAGAAGGACGGGCCCTGCGAGGTGGTGGCCGGCGACATCCAGGGGGACGCGGATGTGGAGATCCTGGAGCCGGACCAGCACATCGCGACCATCGACGAAGGCGGCCACCTGGCCATGGAGCTGACCGTGGAGCGCGGGCGGGGCTATGTCCCGGCGGACAAGAATAAGCGCCCCGAACAGGCCATTGGCGTGATCCCGGTCGACTCCATCTTCAGCCCCGTACGTCGCGTGAACTGGCGGGTGGAGGACACCCGGGTGGGTCAGATCACGGACTACGACCGCCTGACCCTGGAGGTATGGACCGACGCCTCCCTGACCCCGGAGGAAGCGGTGTCGATGGGGGCGCGGATCCTGTCCGAACACCTGCAGCTGTTCATCCGCCTCACCGACAACGTCCCCGGGGTGGAGATCGGGGTCGAGCGCGAGGAGGACAAGAAGGACCGGCTGATGGAGATGCCCATTGAGGAGCTCGACCTCTCCGTGCGTTCCTTCAATTGCCTGAAGCGGGCCGGCATCAACACGGTCGGGGAACTGGCCGAGAAGACCGATGAGGACATGATGAAGGTGCGCAACCTGGGCAAGAAGTCGTTGGAAGAGGTCAAGGAGAAGCTGTTTGCCCTGGGCCTGTCCCTGAAGCCGTCCGAGGAGTAGAGTCAACGGACGGAAGGAGATCGAGCCGATGCCGGGACATCACACCAAACTGGGCCGGCCGGGCGACCACCGGCGGGCGATGTTGCGCAACCTGGTCACCTCCCTGCTGCGGGAGGAACGCATCGTCACCACCCTCACCCGGGCCAAGGAGCTGTCCCGGGTGGCCGACCACATGATTACCTTGGGCAAGCGGGGCAGCCTGCACGCGCGGCGGCAGGCCCTGGCCTACATCCTGGATGAGGATGTGGTGACCAAGGTCTTCACCGACCTGGCCCCGCGCTACCGGGAGCGTCCCGGGGGATACACGCGGGTGATTAAGGCCGGATACCGGCGCGGTGACAACGCCCCCCTGGCGGTCATCGAGCTGGTCTGATCATCCCCGTAGGGAGGCACCCGCAGCCGGCATGCCGGCTGCGGGTGCTGTGCGTCCGGGCCCGGGAGGGAGCAGGCATGGCGCTGGTAGCGCGGGTGGCCTATGACGGGCGCGCCTTTCACGGCTTTCAAATCCAGGCCGGCCGCGCGGTCCGGACGGTGCAGGGCGAACTGGAGCGGGTGTTCACCGCCGTCCTGGGCGGTCCGGGCCGCATCCGGGGGGCCGGCCGCACCGATGCCGGGGTGCATGCCCGCGGTCAGGTGGTGAGTTGGGACGGACCCTGCCCCATCCCGGAGGAGCACCTGCTGCCGGTGTTGAACCGCCGGCTTCCCCCCGACCTGCGCCTGGAGGCGGTGGCCCGGGTGGCCGACCCGCATTGGGACCCCCGCCGGCACGCCACCGCCAAGGCGTATGCCTACCGCGTCTGGACCGGGGCGGAGCGGTGCCCCCTGGAGTGGGCCGGGCGGGTGTGGACCCCGGAGACGCCCCTCGACCTGGCGGCGATGAGCCGCCTCGCCCGGCGGTTTGAAGGCACCCATGACTTCCGGGCCTTCCGCAAGGAGGGGTCCAGCGCCCGGACCACCCGCCGGCGGGTGCTGGTCTGCCGGTTCGAGCCGGAGGAGCCTGGCCGGTTGTGGACGCTCTGGATTGTGGCCGACGGGTTCCTGTACCACATGGTCCGGATGATCATGGGGGCGCTGGTGTTTGTCGGCGGAGGCGGTCCGGAGGCGGCGGTGCTGGCGGCGCTGGAGCGGCCGGCGCAAAAATTTGCCCGACTGGCGCCGGCCCAAGGGTTAACATTGGAGTGGATCGCCTTTGACCGGGACCCGTTCGCCGTCGCGGCGCGCGGCGGGCCGGCAGCTGGGGGGGAGTAGGATGTACCGGGCACTGGTGCTGGGGATCGGGCAGCAGCCGTGGCTCAGCGGGCAGATCCGCCGCTTCGGGCTGGAGTGGGGGGCCTCCCGCTTTGTAGCCGGCGAGACCCTGAACGACGCCCTGGAGGTGGTGGCGGCCATCAACCGGGACGGGCTGGCCGCCACCGTAGACTACCTGGGGGAGGCCGCTCCCGAGGCGGCGGTGGCGGAAGCAGCCCGCGACGCCTACCTGGAGCTGTTGGACGCCCTGGCGGAACGGGGCCTGGATGCGGGTATCTCCGTGAAACCCTCGCTGATGGGGCTGGGCCTGGATGCGGACCTGGCCCGTGCGAATCTGGATGCCCTGCTGGACCGTGCCCGGGAACGGGACCGCATCCTTTGCCTCGACATGGAGGAGGCGCGGTACACGGACGGTACCCTGGCCCTGTACCGCGCCCTGGCGGACCGGGATCCGGGCCGGGTGGGGGTGGTGCTGCAGGCGTACCTGCGGCGGACGCCCGCCGATCTGACTGCCCTCTCCGACCGCCCGCGGAACCTCCGCATCGTCAAGGGGGCCTACCAGGAAGCCCGGGAGCTGGTGCTGCCCGATAAGGCGTCGGTGGACGATGCCTTTGTCGAGCTGGTCACCCGCGCGCTGGAGGCCGGCCACCGGGTGGCGGTGGCCACCCACGATGAACGCACCATCGGGCGGGTGCTGCGTCGCATCCGCAAACTGGGCGCGGCACCGGACCGTTACGAATTCCAGATGCTGTATGGGGTCAAGTATGCCGCCCTCAAGGATCTGGCCCGGGAGGGCCACCGTTGCCGGGTCTACGTCCCCTACGGCCAGGACTGGTATGCCTACTTCCTGCGCCGGCTGGCCGAGCGTCCGGCCAATTTGCTGTTTGCCGGCCGTGCCATCCTGGGCGGCTAGGGCCGCGTTGAAAGGGGGCCGCCCATGCGGGTGGTGGTGTTCGGGGGAACCGGCTACGTGGGTTCCGCGGTGTGCCGGGCGCTGGTGGAGCAGGGCCACCAGCCGGTGGCGGTAGCCCGCCGGGGGCCGGTGGCAGCAGGCGCCGAGCTGGCGGCAGCCGACGCCCGCCGGGATGAGCTGGCGCCGCTGCTGGCGGGGGCGGATGCGGCCATCAACCTCATCGGCATCATCCGCGAGGAGCCGGCGCAGGGCGTCACCTTCGAGACCATGCACGTGGCGGTGGCCCGGCGTGTGATTGCCGCCTTGCAGCGGGCGGGCGTGCGCCGGCTGCTGCAGATGTCGGCCTTGGGCACCCGGCCGGGCGCTCGCAGCCGCTATCACCAGACCAAGTGGGCGGCGGAGGAGGCCGTGCGCGCCTCCGGGCTGAGCTGGACCATTGTCCGGCCGTCGCTGCTGTTCGGAGGTGGGGCCCCCTTTTTTGTCATGCTGCAGGACCAGGTGCGCCGCCTGCCGGTAGTGCCGGTGCCGGGGGACGGCCGGTCTCGCCTGCAGCCGGTGTGGCGCGAGGACGTGGCCCGCCTCATCGCCCTGGCCCTTCCGGACCCGGAGTCCGTCGGCCAGGTCTACGAAGTCGGGGGGCCGCGGGTCTATTCCCTCGATGAGCTTTATGACGCCGTGGGCCGTACGGTGGGGCGGCCGCGGGTGCCCAAACTGCACCTGCCCCTGGGGCCGCTGATGGCGGCCGCCCGCCTGGGGGAGCGCCTGCCCGGTTTTCCGGTGACGGTCGACCAGTTATGGATGCTGACGGAGGACAACACCACCGGCGACACCCGCTGGCACCGGCTGGTACCCCGGCCCGCTCCCCTCGAGGGCGACCTTTAGCCCGGCGGCCGTTCCGCCAGCACCACCACCTGCCCGGCGGTTTCAAAATGCCAGCGCCCCAGGGCTGCGGCGAAGGCGGCCAGGCCGGCCGCCCCGTCCCCCGGCCGCAGGAACCCGGCCGCCAGCAGTTCCGGCAGCGCCTCCTCCACCCGCGTGCGTTCGAAGGCGACATCGGCCCGTTGGGGCAGGCGGGGGGCATAGGTGGCCCCGGCCTCGATCCCCACCCCCTGGATGCGGAAGCCCGCCTCCCGCAACAGCCCCGGCAGGCGCCGTCCGATCTGCCGGTCGCCGCCGCGGGCCGCCTGCCGGCGCGCGAAGGCGGTCCGCAACCGTTCCCAGGCGGGCGGCGGGGGCGGGTCTTCCACGATGAGGCCGTCGTCGACATCAATGGCCAGCAGCTGGCCGCCCGGGCGCAGCAGGCGGAAGAGGCTGCGGGCGGCGGCAGCCGGGTCGGGCAGGTGCTGGAAGAGATACCGGACGAGGCCGGCGGCGAAGCTGCCCTCGGCCAGGGGGGCTGTCTCCAGGCCGGCGGTCAGGAAGCGGGGCCGGGGCTGCACGGGACTGACCGCGGCCAGCTGCGCCGCCCAGGCCACCATGGCCGGGTCGCGGTCGATGCCGGTCACGGCCACCCCTTTCAGGGCCGCCAGCTCCAGGGCCACCACCCCCGGACCGCAGCCGGCGTCGAGCACGGCCCAACCGGGCTGCCACGCCAGACCGGCCAGCAGCCGGCGACGCGATCCGGCGGTCAGCAGGGTCTGGCGGGCCAGCCAGGCCTCCGGGGGCGGGGGCAGGGCCCCGCTGCCGGTCAAGGCTTCCTCCAGGGTGCGGTCGATCGCTGCCAGGGCCGCGGAACCGGTCATGTCCATGCCCCCTTTGGTCCTTTGCGGCTTTACCGTACCACCCGGCCGTCAGCTGCGCCAAACCCTTAGACCGACGGCGGACGGTCCGGCCGGCCCCGGCCCCGTGGGCCCTCCCGCCTTGCCGCCGTCGGGGGGCGGGTGATAGACTACACCATCATCGGAAGACAGAATATTGTGGGATTGTAAGCGGCCGGGCAGGAAGGACGGAGGGATCCGGCATGCGGGCGCAATTGGGGACATTCGCCTTGCGGCGCTTCATCAATGCGGTGGTGGACAGCACCGAGGTCACCCCCAGCCTGGGGGAAATGGTCCACCATCACCTGGAAGTGGATTGGGCCCGGATGAAGACCACGCCCTACCACGCCCTGTTCGCGGTCCATGACAGCCGCGAGCGGTGGATTGAGCTCCGCATCGAGGACGCGCGGGGCTATCCGGACGCCCTGTACGAGCGGGGGCGGGCGCTCCTGTCCATCGGGGTGAACGGGGCCCTGGTCACCCCTGAGGATGAGGACCGCGCCCGGCAGGCCTTCCGCACCCGGGTCTTCCGCACCTGCCGCACCTGCGGCGAGCACTTCGCCTCCTGGCTGGACTATTACGCCCACATCAAGACCGCGCATTGGGAGACCGGGGACGGGGTGGGGGCCTGACCCGGCCGGGGCAGCCGCGGAATGGAACGGTCCGGACCCCCCTGGCGGGAGGTCCGGACCGCCGCGCGGAGCGGGGTTACCGGGCGGCCGTGCCCAGCACGCTGCTGAGCGGCAGCGCCATGACCCATCCCCAGGCGTTGCCCAGGTAGAGGGTCTGACCGGCCAGCACCGCGCCGTTGTCCACTACCGCCCCGCCGACCGGCAGGACATGGCGGAGGGCGCCGTTGGCGGCGTTAAACACCACCAGTGCGCTGCCGGCGGGTTGGATGACCGCCCCGTCGGCTACCACCGGCGGGGTATCGCCGGCGCCGGCCAGGGGCGCCTGCCAGCGCACCGCCCCGCTGGCGGCCGACAGGGCCACCTCGGAGCCGCTGATGGGGTCGCTCAGGTAGACGGTTCCGCGGTGGATCACCGGCACGGCCCCGGTGAAACCGTAGGGCACCGGGCCCGTGCCCAGGTCCCGCGTCCAGAGCACGCGGCCGGTGGCGGGGTCGAGGGCGAAGGCCTCCAGGGTGGCGGTGTTGCCGCTGCCCGGGTTCGTCAGCACATCCCCTACCAGCAGATGCCGGCGGGGGTCCACGGCGGGGGAGACGTCCCCGAAGCCCGTGTAGTAAAGGGGCGCGGTGGTCACCGTGGTCGACCAGGCCACGCTGTCGGTCGCGAGGTTGATGCCGTAGAAGCGGCCCGGGTTGGCCGTGCCGACCACCAGGATGGGGCTGCCGCCCTGCAGGTAGACGTTGGGCGAGGCAATGGCCACATAACCCGGGAGGTGGAGCTTCGGGTTCCCGTCATGGTTGAGGAAGGCCTTGACGGGCTTGCCGGTCGAGGCGCTGAGGGCCCAGACATCCCCGTGCCCGTTGACCCAGTAGAGGTTGCCGTTGTAGTACACCGGGGTCATCATATCGGTTCCCTCGGTGTAGAAGGTCCACTTGAGCTCCCCGGTGCGGGGGTCGTAGCCGTGCAGGTTCTGGAAGCTGGCGCCCAGGTGCACGGTCTGGTCCCCGGCGGCGAACTTGACCACCCCGCCGAAGTTGAACCAGGGGTCCCCGCTCGAGACTACCACCGCCTGGGGCGTAACCAGGGGCTGTCCGAAGTTGCCGTTGATGGTGGGCGACCGCCAGATGAGCTGGCCGGTGATTGCGTTATAGGCGTTGACGGTGTGGTCCTCGCCCCCCACGTAGAGGATGCCGTTGGCCGGGCTGACCCCGCTGCCGGCGCCGAAGGCCAGTTCGGTCATGGTGGTGGCGGTGGGTACCCCGAAGACGCTGCTGTCCCGCGGGGGGGCGTTCAACGGCAGGGCCCCGGGCAGGGCTGCCTGCCAGGCGACGCCCGACGGTCCGCGGTTCACCACGGCATCATGTTCGGCATTCCCGGCGTAGGCGGTCCAGGTGGAGGGGAAGGCTGCCGCTTGGGCGGGGGTCGGCAGGGCCGCCGGGTTGAAGTAGCTCGGGGGCCGCACCCGGAGGGCGGGATGGAAGGCGCGCGGCCCGTACGGCTCGCCGGTGAAGCCGGCCCGGGTCATGACGTAGCGGGCCGGCAGCGCCAGCGCCCACCCGGAGATGGAGCCCAGGTACATCTCCCCGCCGACGATGACCGGCGAGGTGATCCCCCACACGTAGGCACCGGGGGTCCGGAACTTGTTGACGATGGCGCCGGTGCGGGGATCCAGGGTGAAGATGAAGGGCCCGCTGGCTTCCAGGATGTGATGGTCGTAATAGACCGCGCCGCCGCGGGGTTCGTTGAGGAAGGGGTTGCCGGCCTGAGCCAGTGAGGTGCTCCAGTTGCGGGCCCCGGTGGTCTCGTTGTAGGACTGCAGGGTCTGGTTCATGAGGTCGCCGACGTAGACGTTGCCGCCATGGATCATCGGCACGCTGCCTTTGAAAGCCACGGGGAAGATGGGGCCGGTGCCCGCCAGCCGGCTCCATACCAGCTGGCCGGTGGTGGCGTTGACGGCCACCACGTCCAGGTTGAGTTCCGGTTTGGCCCCGGGCGGCGCCTGGTTGATGAGGCTGTCGGTAATGACCAGGTTGCGCTTGGGGTCGACCGCCGGCGGGACGTCCCCGTTGCCGGTGTTGAACGAATGCGGCACATGGTATTCCCAGGCCAGGACGGGATGCGCGGGGTCGGTCTCGTTGACCGCCATCAGGTAGTTGGGATCCTGGGTGCCGTAGATGATGTACAGCTGATGATTGGCGGTTTCGTACCAGTTGCTGGAGGACATGCTGCTGAAGCCGGGGTTGGAGAAGGCGGAGACCTCGCGGCCGGTCTCAGCGTTCACGGCGTACAGGTGACCGTCCCCGGTGCTGAAGAACAGGTCCCCGTTCTTCAGGACGGGGGTCGGCATGTCCTCCCCCTTGGTATCAAAGCGCCACACCACCTTGCCGGTGAGCCCGTTGAGGGCGTAGACGGCCGAGAAGTCCGCCCCCCGGACGGTGGGCCCCGGCGGGTGGCCCTGGTTGGCGTAGTCCACCGCATGCTGACGGGTGAAGGCCACGTCGCCCGCAGCCACGAACACCATCGGCTTGCCGCCCACGTTGGCCACCAGCGGATCCCCCATCAGGCAGTTGACGGTCGAGGTGTGCCAGAGCGGCAGTCCGGTGGCCGCATCCAGGGCGAAGATCTCGCTCCGGCTCTCCTCCACGTAGACGATGCCATCCACCACGGACACGCCCATCACGTTGCCGAGCCACTGGGCCACCTCCGCCCCCCAGGCCTGGGCGTCCGGATAGCGGGAGAAGGCGCGGGCCAAGCGCCAGAACTCATTGCCGGTGAGGGGGGTACCCCAGAAGGTACCGCGGGTCAGGAAGCCGGGGGCCCCGGGCCGGGTCACGAACACCGGGTCGTGCTGCTGGTTGGCTTCCACCTGGATCCACTGCGAGGGGAAGAACCGGGACGCGGCGCGGTCGGCGACCGACAGAGGGGTTGGTACCAGCGGCTGGCTCAGGCGCTGTTGCTGTCCGGCCAGGCTTAACTTGGCCGGTCCGTGCAGGGGAGCTGCCGCGGCGCGGCCCGCGGGCAGGACCCCCGCCAGGGGCATGCCCAGGCTGACCGCCGCCAGCCAGGCCGCAATTCGGGATGTTTTCAATCGGTTGCTCATTCGGGCGAGACCTCCAGCAGGTTGAAATGCCGGGCGGCTCCGGGACCGCCCGGGGTTTCCATAAGGAAACATGCCACAGTATACAAAAACAGGAATTTCAATGCAATATTGTCATTTAGTGGACGATAGTACTGCCGGGGTCAGGAGAGGGGGCAGGGCCGGGTATCCTTTCCGGGCGGAATCGGCCGGGGCGGCAAGCCGGCGGGAGCCCGCAGATGGCTACGGCCGGGACCCGCGGGCGGGCCGCCCCCCGGCCTTCCTTGACAGGACCCGTCCGGAACCCTAAAATACCGATGTTTGTTTGCCGGCGGGGAGCCGGCAACGGTGGGTCGGGAGGGAGTCCAACCATGATCGGCATGTCCACCTACAGCGCCAAGCGGGGGGACGTCGTCCGCAGCTGGTACGTGATCGACGCGGCGGGCAAGCCGCTCGGCCGGGTGGCAAGCGCGGCGGCATCCCTGCTCAAGGGCAAGCACAAGCCCATCTTTACCCCCAATATCGATACGGGGGACTACGTGATCGTCATCAATGCCGCCCAGGTGGTGCTGACCGGGCGTAAGCTGGACCAGAAGTATTACTACCATCACTCCGGCTACCCGGGCGGGCTGAAGCGCACCCTTTACCGGCACCTCTTGCAGAAGAAGCCGGAATTTGTCATGGAAAAGGCAATCCGGGGGATGCTGCCTAAGAACACGCTGGGGCGGGCCATGTTCAAGAAGCTGCGGGTTTACCGCGGTCCCGAGCATCCCCACGGTGAGCAGCACCCTGTGGTGTGGGAGGTCAAGTGATGCGGGGCAACAATCCCCAGTTCATGGCCACAGGCCGGCGCAAGGAGGCCGTGGCGCGGGTCCGGCTTATTCCCGGCACCGGCCGGGTGTACGTAAACGGCAAGCGGTTGGAGCAGTACTTCCCGGTTAGCGTGCTGCACGGGCCGATGCTGGCCCCCCTCAAGGCAGCGGGCCTGGAGGGACGGGTGGATGTCTTTGCCCGGGTGGAGGGTGGCGGCCTTAGCGGCCAGATGGGAGCCATCCGGCTGGGCATTGCCCGCGCCCTACTGGAAGTGGACGGCAACTTCCGGCCTACCTTGAAGAAGCTGGGGTTTCTGACCCGGGATCCGCGTGCGAAGGAGCGCCGGAAGTACGGGCTCAAGAAGGCGCGCAAGGCGCCGCAGTTCTCCAAGCGCTGAGCCGGCCCCTCAAATGCCCGCGCCCGGACTGTTGTCCGGGCGCGGTGCTGTTGTGCGGCGGCCTAGCGGGCCGGGGCCAGGGGCCGGGTGGCTCCGGCCAGGGGGGCGCCGTGGGGGGTGAATTCCGGCCGCGGCAGGGTGAGCAGCTCCGGGGTTACCACGTAGTCCCAGATGCCGCCCAGGGCGGTTTCGTCGCCCTTTTCCAACCGGATCAGCAAGGCCTCCAGCATGACCGCCTGGCGGGTTTCGTCACTGGCCAGGGCCAGGGCATGCCGCATATGAGCGTCGGCCTCCTCCAGGTTGCCTGCCTCCCGGGCGCGCCGGGCCAGCAGCCGGTAGGCGCGGACCTTGACCGCCCGCCACCGCGGGGTGTCCCCGGCGTCGGTGAGGGCGCGATTGGCCCAGCGGGTGAGCCAGGCGTCGTTCTTGGCTTCGCCCGCCAGCAGCAGCAGCTGGTCGAGGACGGTGGCCGCGCCGTCGAGGTAGGCGTGCTCCTCCAGGACCTCCAGGCTGGAGGCCAGCAGGTCGTGAGCCTCGTTGTAACGCCGGGCGGAGATGAACACCCGCGCCACGTCGGCGTGCACGATGGCCCGGTCCTCCTGGCTGATCTGCTCCGCCAGGCTCATCACCTGGTCCACCAGCTGCAACGCCTCGGTCTGATGGCCGGAGGCCCACTGGGTGTTGGCGATGCGGGCCAGGAGGTAGGCGCGTTTGGCATTGGACAGCCGGGGGCCGGTTTCCGCCAGGGCCTGCTCGTACAGTTCCTGGGCCGACAGCCACTGCTGGTGCTCGAAGCAGAAATCACCGTAATGCTGGGCAGCGTCCACCCGCAGGTCGATGTGCTCGTCGTCCAGATGACCGGCAAATTCCAGCGCCTGGCGGAAGGCATCCATCGCCCGATGGAACTGGCTGTTGCGGGCTGCGACCATACCTAGGGTGTTGGCGATTTCCACCGCATCCTGGGGATTCTCGGTGACGTCGACCAGGCGCAGGCTTTCCTCCAGGAGGGCCATCGCCTCCTTGCGATGTCCCTGGGCCATCTCGATCCGGCCCATGGCAAACTTGATGCGGGCCAGGATGTCCTCCCGGCCGGTCCGCTCGGCCAGGGTCATGGCCTCCTTCAGGCCCAGCATGCCCTCATCCAGGCGTCCGGACGTCCACAAAGCCTGGGCCGCCTTGAGCAGGATGTCGATGGTCCGGAGGTCGTCCCCGTTCTCGACAAAATAGCCCACCGGCTTACCCAGCCGTTTAGCGATAATCTCCAGGGCCTTGGGTGAGGGGTTGATACGCCCCAGCTCGACCTGGCTGACGTAGCTCTTGGTCAGCTGGGTGCCCGCGAGCTGTTCCTGGGTTAATCCCAGCTTTTTTCTAAGGTCACGAATCTTCGCTCCAACCACGGTCTATCCCTCCCAGAGAGTAATGTAACACGGTGTATCGACTTTGTACATAATACAAGGAAAGTACAACCGTTCCGCGGCGCATCCTACCGCATTGACCGTGGTGTAACCCGGGGCTACGGGTAGTTATTCGGGATGGTGGCAAATGGGCATGGGGGAGTCAAGGGACCTGGTGCAATGGCAAGCGGCCGATACCGCCGCCTGGCGGTTGCCGCCGGTGGTGGCTGCTGCCCTGCAGCGCCTGCGGCAGGCCGGGGAGATGGCATATGTGGTGGGAGGCGCGGTGCGGGATTTGTATTGGGGGCGGACCCCGGAGGACTGGGACCTGGTCACCAGCGCGCCGCCGGACCGGGTCCTGGCCCTGTTTCCGGGGGCCGTGGCCCCGGGATTGCGGTTCGGGACGGTGCGGATCCCCGGCGGGGTGGAGGTCACCACCATGCGGGAGGAAGGGGACTATGCCGACCGGCGGCGGCCGGGGCGGGTGCGGTTTACCCGGGTCCTGGGCCGGGATCTGGCCCGCCGGGACTTCACCCTCAATGCCGTGGTCTGGGACGGGGCCTCCCGGCTGGGTGGCCCGCCCGGGGCGCTGGAGGACCTGGCCGCCCGCCGTTTGCGGGCGGTGGGGGACCCGCGCCGCCGCTTCCGGGAGGACGCGCTGCGCGTGTTGCGTCTGGCCCGTCTGGCGGGCGTCTACAACCTGACCATCGATGCCGCCACCTTTGAGGCGGCGTGGGCCGAGCGGACGGGATTACTGGCCGTTTCCCGGGAGCGGCGGTTGGCGGAGGCCGGGCGCCTGGCGCAGGGGCCGGCCCGGGGATGGCGCCTGTTGGGGGCTTTAGGATTGGCCTTTGCCCTGGAGTGGCCGGGCCGTTGGCCCCGGGCCCTGGCCCCTGACGGGGCCGGGCCCGGGCTCGCCCTTTTCCTGCTGGCGCGCGCCTACGGGCTCGAGGGCGGGGCGGGGGCGGCCTGGGTCGCCCGCTGGCCGCTGCCACGGACCTGGCGGCGTGCCTGGGTGGCCGCTTTTAGCGGCCCCGATCCCTGGCAGACCGATGCCGGGACCCTGGCCTGCCGGTGCCGGGCCGGGGGGCCTGACGCCGGTCTCTGGCGGGAATGGGCGGTGCTCCAGGGCTGGGCCCGGGCGGGGGACCCTGCATGGGAACCGGTGACGCCGGCGCTGGACGGGCGGACGGTGGCGACCCTGACCGGCCTGGAAGGTCCGGAGCTGGGCCGGGTGCTGGCGGCCATGCGGCGCTGGGTGGTATGTCACCCCGCCGACAACCGGCCCGAGGTCCTGGCGGCCGGGCTGCGTCCCGGGTGCGGGTGGTGCCCGCCGGAGCGGGAATAGCGGCAGCCTGTCCCGGCATAGCCTGTCCGGGGAGGGATAGCATGGGGCAGAGGGATCGCGGGCGGACGCCGCGCACGCTGGTGTGGGGGGCGGCGGTCCTCCTGAGCGGTGCCCTGGTGCTGGCCGCCGGCAAGCCCGGCCGGCGGGTGGACAGCCTGGCTCTGGCAGCGCCCACCCCGCTCCCCGGGGACCTGTTGGCCGGCAAACGGTTTGTCATTGATCCCGGCCACGGCGGCTTCGATCCCGGCGCCCTGGGGCGGGTGAGCCGGGAGGACACCATCAATCTGGCTATGGCTCACGCCCTGGGCCGCTGGCTGACGGCGGCGGGGGCGGAGGTGGTCTACACCTGGTCCCAGCCGGGGGACATCCCGTCCCGCAAGAAGTTCCGCGTCCAGGACCGGGTGCAGTTCATCAACCGCACCGGGGCCGTGGCCCTCATCGACATCCACTGTAATTCCTCGGGTGCTGCCTGGCGCGGGCCCCAGACGTTCTACTGGGACCGGCGGTCGAGCGCGCTCTTGGCGGAGGATGTGCAAAGCGAGCTGCAGCACCTGACCGGCACCCGCCGGGAGGTCAGCCGCATCGACCAGTACGTGCTGCGCCATGCCCGCATGCCCGCCATTAACGTCGAGGTGGGCTTCATTACCAACCCCGCCGAGGAGCGCCAGCTCCTCGACCCCGCCTACCAGCGCCGCCTGACCTGGGCCATCCTGGTGGGGATCGAACGGTGGGCCCTGCGGGGCCGCTGGCCCGAGTCCCTTTTGCAGCAGCCGCCCCCCCGCGACCTGCTGCGCCGGTAGGCCTGCCTGCGTGCGTATAATGGAGGCGCCGCCGGCGCAGCCGGACCAGGCAGGCAGGAGGGGACGGCCATGGCGGGCAAGGACGTCCGGATCATCGGGGTCCCGCTCGATTTCGGGGCCGACCGCCGGGGGGTGGACATGGGACCCAGCGCCATCCGCTACGCCGGGCTGGCGGAGCGGCTCATGCGCATCGGGCACCGGGTGACCGACCTCGGCAACCTGCCGGTGCCGGTGCCCGAGAGCCGGCTGCCGCTCGATCCCCATCTCAAGTACCGGGACGAGATTGCCCGGGTGTGCCGCCGCCTGGCCCGCACGGTGGAACGGGTGCTGGCGGAGGGGGCCTTTCCGGTGGTGCTGGGCGGGGACCACAGCCTGGCCATGGGCACGGTGGCCGGCATCCTCCGCCGCCGGGCGCGGCCGGGTCTCCTGTGGCTGGATGCCCATGGGGACTTCAACACCCCGGAGACCTCCCCTTCGGGCAACATCCACGGCATGCCGGTGACAGCCATTACCGGCCGGGGACCGGCGGCCCTCAACGCCATCATGGGCGGGCGGTTCGTGGACCTGGCCCGGGTGGCCTACGTCGGGGTGCGCACCCTCGACCGCCAGGAGGCGGCCCGCCTGCGGGCCAGCCCTGCCCATGTCTTCTCCATGCACGAAATCGACCGTTACGGGTTACGCGAGGTCATGGCCCGGGCGTTGGAGGTGGTGACCGCCGGCACCGACGCGGTCCATCTCTCCTTCGACATCGACGTGGTCGACCCTCTCTATGCCCCCGGCTCCGGCACCCCCTTCAGTGGCGGGCTGACCGAACGCGAAGCGCATTTGGCGTTAGAATTGGTGGCGGAGGCGGACGTCCTGACGTCGCTGGAGATGGTGGAGGTCAATCCCATCCTGGACGTCCAGAACCGGACCGGAGCTTTGGCTGCGGACCTCATCGCCTCGGCGCTGGGGGCCCGCATCATTTAGCCGTGATCCCGCCATCACCCGCAGGAAGGGGTTGGAAGCGTGCAACAGGGCCGGGAAAGCTGGCAGGAGGCCCTTATCCGCTACCGGCGGGACCTCCACCGGATACCGGAGCTGGGGTTTGAGGAGACCGAGACCGCGGCCTATCTGGAGGAGGCCCTCACCGCCATGGGACTGGCCCCGCGCCGGATGGCCGGCACCGGGCTGGCAGCCGACATCACCGGGGAGCGTCCGGGGGCGACGGTGGCGGTGCGGGCGGACATCGACGGCCTGCCGTTGGCGGAGGAGACCGGCCTGCCGTTTGCCTCCCGGCATCCCGGGCGCATGCATGCCTGCGGGCATGACGGGCATATGGCCATTGTGCTGGGCCTGGCCCGGCGCCTGGTGGAACGGCCGGCCTTCTCCGGCCGCATCCGGGTCTTCTTTCAGCCCTCCGAGGAACGGCCCCCGGGCGGGGCCCCCGCCCTCATCCGGGAAGGGGTGTTGGAGGGGGTGGACCGGGTGCTGGGCCTGCATCTGTGGGCCCTGGACCCGGTGGGGACGGTCCGCATCCGGCCCGGTCCCCTCATGGCCAATGCCGATGAGTTCATCATCCGCATCCATGGCCGCGGCGGGCATGGGTCCGAACCCGAAAACACGCAGGATGCCGTGCTGATCGCCGCCCAGACCGTCGTCAATCTGCAGACGGTGGTGGCCCGGCGCATGCCGGCGGTGGAGCCGGCGGTGCTGAGCTGCGGCACCATCCAGGCCGGCACCACCTTCAACATCATCGCCGAGGAGGCGCAGATCACCGGCACCGTGCGCACCTTTTCCGACGCTGCCCGCCGCCGGATGGTGGAGGAGATGCGGCGCATCGCCGAAGGTACCGCGGCGCTCTACGGCGCGCGGGCGGAACTGGAATTCCTCTACGGCTACCCGGCCGTGGTCAACGACACGCCCTCAGTGGATCGGCTGAAGCGGGCCTGGGAAGGCGTGGTCACAGTGCTGGACGGGCCGCCCTCGATGGGGGCGGAGGATTTTGCCTACTACCTCCAGGAACGGCCGGGCGCGTTCTACTTCCTGGGCGCCCGCCCGGCGGAGGGGCCGGCCTGGCCGCATCATTCGCCCCATTTCCGCATCGACGAAGCTGCCCTCCCATTGGGGGTGGAGACCCTTTACCGCGGGGCGCTGGCCTTTCTGGAGACGGAGGCCTGACCGGCCAGGCTCAGGCAGAAGCGGGCCAGCGCGTAGCCGCCGGCCGCATCCCAGATCCAGTGCCCGCCGGTGGCGGTGACCGCCAGGGCGGCGGTGGCCGCCACGCCCCACAGCAGAGTCCGCCGGCGGGGACCGGCCGCCGCGCCGGTGACATAGCTCAGGCGGAAGAGGTGTCCGCTGGGGAAGCTGCCCGCGAGCAGGTGGCGGACGGGTCCCGCCTGCGGCAGCCAGTGATGCAGCCAGGCGGCCGCGGTAACGGCGTCCAGGTTGGTGGCGGCGATCAGGGCCGGCCAGGGGGCGGGGGCTGGCAGGGGATGGGGCCGCGGCAGGACCAGCAGGTGTTTCAGGGCCACCTCCACCAGGCTGCCGGCCAGGAACCCGGCCCATAGGCCCCAGGGCGGCCGGCGGCGCAGGCCGAGGCCGGCCACCGCCAGGCCGGTCAGCAGCACTCCGCCCGCAATCCATACACCCTGCAGCCAGACCCAACGCCGGCCCAAGGGGGCGAGCAGCAGGGCGGCTGCACGGTCCAGGTCCAGGACCGGTGGCAGGGGGGCCAGGGCGGCCAGCGCCAGGAAGACCAGGAGCCAGCCCAGGATGGCGGACAGCCGGCGGGTCGATATCATAGCCCCTTCAGTGTACCCCATCCGGCACGGGGCGGGAAAAAATTGCCCGGTTTGCCGGGTCCGGACTTGTATCCTGCATAAGCATGCAATATCATGTATAGTAATTCATCAAGGAGGCGCTGGGCATGGTGGAACGTACGGTGGTGTCCGACCTCAACCTGTTGGGTCGTTCGGTGCTGGCGCTGACGGAGTGGGCCCCGGAGGAGATCCGGGGGGTGCTGGCCACCGCCCGGTGGATGAAGCAGAACCGGGAGGACGCCCACATGGCACGGGCGCTGGCGGGTAAGACCGTGGCCCTGCTGTTCGAGCTGCCCTCCACCCGGACGCGGGTGTCCTTTCAGGTAGCGGCGCAGAGCCTGGGGGCGCATGTGCTGACCCTGGGCTGGAACGAACTGCAGCTGGGCCGGGGGGAACCGGTCCGGGACACCGCCCGGGTGCTGTCCCGCTATGTGGACGCGGTGGTGATCCGGGCCCGCTCCCATGCCACCGTGCAGGAATTTATCCGCTATGCCACGGTGCCGGTGTTCAACGCCCTGACCGACCAGGCGCATCCCTTCCAGGTGCTGGCCGATGCCCTGACCCTGTGGGAGACGCAGGGGAGCTTGAGCGGTCTGACCTTCACCTATGTGGGCGACGGCAATAACATGGCCAACTCGTACCTGACCATCGGGGCCAAGTTGGGATGGCATGTGCGCCTGGCCACGCCGGCCGCCTACCGCCCGGATGCGGGGGTCTTCGAATGGGCGCGCCGGGAGGCGGAGCTGACGGGGGGATCCGTGACCTGGACCGAGGATCCGGCGGCGGCGGTGGAAGGGGCGGATGCCGTGGCTACCGATGTGTGGGTCTCGATGGCCGACCCCGAAAGCGAGGCCAAGCGGCTGGCTCTGGCCCCTTATCAGGTCAATGCCTCCCTCATGAGCCTGGCCCGGCCCTCTGCCGCCTTTCTGCACTGCCTGCCTGCCCATCGCGGGGAGGAGGTCACCGAAGAGGTGCTGGAAGGGCCGCAGTCGGTGGTGTTCGAGGAGGCGGAAAACCGGCTCTGGGTGGAGAAGAGTGCCCTGTACCACTGCCTGGTGTAGCGGCGCGGGGACGGTAACCGGGTCCTGCCCGTCGGCAGGGCCCTGCTTTTTGCGGGACGGACGCTGCCCGAATTGACAATGGCCGCGGGCAGGCGCATAGTACTATTAATTGAGAAGCAATGAGAACGGAGGCGCGGGCCATGCAGATTGCCGAGGTGCTCCAGAAGCTGGAACAGGGCGCACGGCGGCTCACTCCTCAACGGGAGGTTATCATCCGGCTGTTTGCGGAGCACCCCGGCCGCCACCTCTCGGCGGAAGAGGTGCACGCGCTGGTGAAGGAAGAGGCGAGTGAGATCGGCCTCGCCACCGTCTACCGCACCCTGGAGCTGCTGACCGAGCTGGGCATCCTGCAGCGCATCAACTTCGGGGACGGGCGGGCGCGCTACGAGCTCAACCAGGAGGAGCCGCACCGCCACCATCATCTGGTCTGCATGCGCTGCGGCCGGGTGGAGGAATACGGGGAGGACCTGCTCGACTCCCTGGAGGGCCGGATCCTCGAGGAGCGGGGCTTCAAGGTCCTCGACCACGAGCTCAAATTCTACGGCTTGTGCCGGTCCTGCCAAAAGGCGCAGGGCCATCACTAACAGCCCGCCGGGGCCGGGGCCTAGGCCTCCGGCCCCGTGGTGTGTGCAGGGGGACCCCACGTGAGGGCCTCGCGGCCCAATCCGGGGACGTAGTGGATCCGGACAGGGGTACCGGCCGGCAAAGGCGGCGATCCGGCAGGGATCACGGCAAAGGCATCCAGCTGGCGGTACGCGGTCAGGAGGTCGGACCCCTGGGGCAGGGCGGCATCCGCTTCCAGGCCCGCCGGGCCCGCCTGCAGCCGGACCCGCAGGTAGCGGGTCTCCCGGGTCGGCTTGGGGAAGGGTGCCCGCAGACGCGCCTCCCCCGTCCGTTGCGGCAGCCGGCCGCCCTGCAGGCCCACCAGCAGCGGGGCGCCTACCAGGAACCATCCCATGAGAGCCGCTCCGGGGCTGCCGGACAGGGCCAGGACCGGCGTATCCCCCCAGACGGCACCGGCCACCGCCTTGCCCGGGTGCAGATCGAGCCGCCAGAAGAGCAGTCGCCCGGCCGCCCGCAGGCGGGCGATGACGTAGTCGCGGTCGCCCACCGAGACGCCTCCGGTGGTGAGGATGAGGTGGGGGCGGGCGGCCCGCGCGGTCTCGAGGGCCTGTTCCACTGCGGCGGGGTCATCGCGCACCCGGATCGTGCACCCCACCTCCCCGCCGTACCGGCGTACCAGGGCGCTGAAGAGAGGCGTGTTGGCGTCCCAGATGCCCTCGGGCCCGGGATCGCGGCCGGGCGGCGCCAGTTCATCCCCGGTGACCACCAGGGCCACCCGTGGCCGCCCGGCCACCACCACCGGGTCGCGGCCCAGGGCCGCCAGCAGGCCCACTTCCAGGGGACCCAGGCGTTGACCCGGGGCAAGCAGAAGGTCGCCGGGCTCCCATTCCTGACCCCGCCGGCCCACGTTGCGGCCGGGAGCCACCGCCCGGGCTACCACCGCCACCGGCGGGTTGCCCGCTTCCAGCGTGACCGCTTCCTGTTCCACCACCGTATCGGTGCCGGCCGGCAGGGGCGCGCCGGTCAGGATGCGGGCGGCGGAACCGGGGGGCACGGCCGGGGACCGGCCCCCGGCGGCAGCCAGGCTGCGGACCGGAAACCGCCCGGGGGTGCGGGCCGCCAGCAGGGCGTAGCCGTCCATCATGGCCCGGTTAAAGGGGGGCTGGGGACGGGTGGCGGCGACGGCCGCCGCCAGGGTGCGCCCCAGGGCCGCGTCCAGGGGGACCGTTTCCGGAGCGGGGGCGGCGGCGGCCGCCTGCAGCCGGCGCAGCCCTTCTTCAGGCGGGGGATACCCGGGGTGGCTCATGGACGCTCCTCCTTCCGGCCGGCCGGCGGCCACGGGAAGCCCAGACGGCCGGCCCGCTCCCGGATCCAGTGCGCCGCCGCCCGCGCCTGTTCCGGGGTTAACGGCAGGGCGGTCTGCCACCACTGCGACGCCCCCCAGGGGTAGGGGCCGATCACGGCGTCGGTGGCGCGGATCCGGTCGGGCTCCGCCTGGACCCGGATCTGGGGCCAGGGGGCATCCCGGCCGCCCTCCAGCACCAGCCAGCCCGGTCCTACCAGCACCGCCAGCGCGTCCAGGAGCTGCCGGCCGGGGACGGGGCCCCGCAGCAGGCAGCCGTCCGGCCCGGCCAGCACGGTGGCGGCCGCGCCCGCCTGCCGGTAACGGCCGCTGTCGGTGGCGGGATGGTCCGGAAAGAGAGCCTCCAGCCGGTGATGGGTCAGCTTGAGCACCGGCAGGGGGTGGTCCCAGGCTGCCAGCAGCGCTTCCACCAGTAGGGTTTTGCCCTGCCCGGACGGTCCGCTGATCGCCAGCACCCGCATGTTGCGCCTCCCTCCGTCTGCGGCCCCTACTCTACACCCGGCGCGGGCGGCCGGGCACCGGCCGGGTGCCCGGTCCAAGCCGCCCATTCGGCGGGGGTGTTGCAGTTGACCAGCATGCCGGCTGCAGTCACCGGCTGCCAGCGCACCGGCACCGCCTGCAGCAGCTGCTGCACCCGGCGGCCGCCCTGATCCAGAAACGCTTCCAACGCGGGCAGCACCGCCGCCGGCCAGAAACCGGCCAGGGGCTGCCGCAGGTCGCCGGCCACCGGCAACACCGGTCCGTCATCGCCGGCGCGAGGGGCCAGATGGATCCAGAGGGCCGGCGCCGCACCGGGCAGGTCCACGGCCAGCACGGCCAGCCAGGCTGCGGGAGCCACCGCCCGCAGCCCGCTGCGGATGCCCTCCAGGGGCCCGCGCCCGGGGCGGAGGTCGGGGCACACCGCTACCGCCCGGCCCGCGGCGCGGGCCCAGGTCTGCAGCCGGCCCGGGGGTACCGGACCGGCCGTGGAGACCAGCAACGGGCCCGTCACCGCCGCTGCCAGCACCGCGAGGGCGTGCTCCAGCAGGGTGCGGCCGTCCGGCAGCCGGAGGCCGGCCTTATCGCGTCCCATGCGCCGGGAGGCGCCTCCAGCCAGGACCAGGCCGGGGTAGGGCAGGGCTTCCGGGGCCATGAGCGGCCTCCTCCCGGGGTCGTATAATCGGGACAGCAGGGACGGAAGGGGGTGACCGGCATGCGCCATGATCCCATTCAAGCAGTGGGTTGCGACCTTGACAACACCCTCCTGGAGCTGGACCCGGCCTTCGTGCCCGCCTACCTGGAGGCCCTGGAGGAGACCCTCGGGGAGACCCTGCGCCGGCGGGACCCCGCCTACCGGGGCCGGCTGCGCGAGGACATCCTGGCCGCTGCCCGGCGGGTGATGGCAGTGCGTCTGCCGCTGCGGCCGCTGGCCGCGGTGTTCTACGGGGACCTGCAGCGGCGGACGGGGTTGCGGCGCGAGGACCTCGAACCGGCGGTCGAGGCCTTCCTGCGGGAACGGGCCCCGGCGTTTGCCGGCTTCATCCGGCCGCGGCCGGGCGCGCTGGAGGCGCTGGAACGGGTACGGCAGCGAGGGCTCAAGGTCGCACTGCTGACCCATCCGGTCTTTCCCCGGCCCCTCATTGAATGGCGGCTGCAACAGGGAGGCCTGGACCGCTTCCCCTTTGACTGGGTGACCAGCCTGGAGGTTTGCCGCGCTTCCAAGCCCCAGCCGGCGTATTACCGGCAGGCGGCCCGCGTCCTGGGGGTGCCCGCCCGCCGCTGGCTGATGGTGGGGGATGATTGGGACAACGACGTCGCCCCTGCCCGTCGGGCGGGGATGCAGGTGCTGTGGGTGGGAGCCCAGCCGGCGCCGGGGCTGCGGCGGCATGGCGAAGGTACCTGGGTCGGCCGGGTGCAGGACCTGCCCCGCCTCCTGGACCGGCTGGCCTAGCCGCGGACACAGGACGGCCCGGGCGGCCGGAGGCCGCGCCGGGCCCGCCGGGTGGCTCAGACTTTGGCGGTATAGGACTGGGTGAGCAGGTCCCGGAAACCGGCCAGGGAATCGGCCCGGTCGGGATCGGTCTGGCTGTACAGCTGAATCAGATTGGTGAGGGTCCGCACCAGCATGAACCGGGTGGGCGTCGGGCTCAGGTAGGCCGGATGGAAGCCGAAACCGTTGTTCATGAGGAACTGGACGCACTCGCTGCGGGTCATGATTTGACCTTTGTTGAAGGCGTCGATAAAAAGGTTATCGTTGTATTGCAGCAGGAAATGGCCCGGCATGCCGATGCCGACCACCGGCAGCCGCAGCCGGCGGGCGATGAGCAGATAGACCGTGGCCAGGCTGATGGGGATACCCAGCCGGCGGTCCAGCACCTGGTTGATGTAGGTATTGTCGGGGTCGTAGTACTCCGCCTGGTTGCCGTTGAAGCCCAGCTCCCGGAAGAAGTAATCGTTAAGGGCCTCCACGACCTCCCGGCCCCGCCCGGGGTTCTGGCTCTCCATGCGGGCGCGGAAGGTGTTGGCCATGTCATCCAGCATGGCCCGGTAGTGGTCGCGGTTGATGGTGGGGTAGGCCGACTCCGCGATGAGGAAGGCCCCTTCCTCCAGGTCCAGCCAGGCGGAGGGCAGGGCGGCAAACTCCTCGAAGCGCTTGCCCAGCTCGTCTAGGCGCAGCCGCTCCAGAATGCCGTACACCCGGGTGCGCACGTGCGGATCGGGGGACTCGCGCGCCTCCTCCAGGTAGGGCTTGGCCTCCCGCCGTGCGTCGAGCAGGGTCTTTCGGGCGATGGCCGCGGTCTTGATGTCTTCATCCCCCAAGAGGACGATCAGCGCCTTGATCTGGCTCTCCGTCAGCGGTTTCATGGCCGTCTCTCCTCCCGCACCAAACTGGGTCGGCCGCGGTCGTCTTCCCGCCTCCATTATACCGGACACCGGCCCGCCGCAGGCATGGCGGCTTCAGAAGCCGAAGAGGCCGGTGGTCAGGCCGCGGGCGGCCACCAGGAATGCCACCAGGTTGATCCAGGCGTACACCTTGGCCTCGTTAAAGCGGCCGTAGTCCGCCTCCAGGGACACCCGCAAGGGCTGGTCCGCCATCAAGCCGCGTTCAGCCAGCAGGATGAGCACGGCCAGGGCCCCGTACAGGTAGTGCAGGGGATCCTTGGGGCGCAGGCCCAGGGCCACCATGGCGATCCCGGCCGCCGCCTGCACCAGCACCGCCACCTGCCATCCCCCCTGCCACCGCCACCAGCCCGCCGTTAGCGGGTGCCGGCGGCGGGAGGCCCCGAACCCGGCCACGGTGAGGCCGAGGGGAATGAGGAGCAGCACGAAGGCGTTGGCCAGGTGCAGCCAGGTCAGGGCCCGGGCCAGGGCCAACCGTGCGCTGAGGGTTGCTGCCATGCCGCTTGTCCCGCCTCCTTAGTGCGGGCGGGGACCCCCGGGGGTCCCCGCCGGTTAGCTGTATTCTAGCGGAACTACGTCCTGTCAGGAATGCGCCCAGCGCGCGGCCAATCCCAGCAGCCCCGGCCGGAACACTTCCTGCGGCCACGGCCGGAGGCCGGGGTCGATCCGCGGCCGGAAGCCCATGCGGGCGATGACGTCCCGGGCGGGATCGATGCCGGGGGCCACTTCGGTCAGCACCAGACCGTCGGGGGTGAGGCGGAAGGTGGCGCGGTCGGTAACATACCAGACCTCCGCCCCCCGCCGCAGGGCCTCGCGGGCGGAGAAGGTCCGCTCCGCCAGCCGGGGCACGAACTTGGGGATGCGGCCTTCCTGCTCGACTTCCAGTCCCGCTTCGGGCGGGGTTTTGAGCCGCAGACGGGTGCCGCCGGTGGTGAGGGCGGTGGCGAACACCACCCGGCGGGCGGAGGCGGTGATGTCGATGAACCCTCCCGGTCCGGGCAGGGCGGTGGCAAAGCGGTGCACATTGGCATGGCCGGCGGCATCCACTTCGGCGGCGCTCAGGATCGCCCAATCCAGCTGCTGCCCGTGATAGAGGGTAAAGACGTCGGCGGCTGTGAACAGGAAGCGGGGGCCGACCGAGGCGCCGAAGGTCTCCTTGCCGGTCGGCTGACCACCGACGGGACCGTGTTCCACCGAGAAGGTAAGGGCGTTGGCCACCCCTTCTTCCGCCAGCACCTCCGCTACCAGGGTGGGCACCCCGAAGCCCAGGTTGACCAGGCGGCCCGGGCTCAGCAGCAGGGCTACCCGCCGTGCCATCACCTTGCGCGGGCTCAGGGGCACCGGCCGGGCCGGCGGCTCCACCGCCCACTCCCCGGTCAGGGCGGGATCGTAGTCCGCAGCCAGGCTCTGCGGCTGGCCGGGGCTGGGCAGCACCGCATCCACCAGGAAGCCCGGGACGTCGATCCGGCGGGGCGGCAGCGACCCCCGCCGGACCACGTACCGGACCTGGGCCAGCACGCGCCCGCGGCGGGCGCGGGCGGCCAGGGCCATGTCGAGGGCGGCCTGCCGGATCGGCTCCCCCTCCAGGCTCAGGTTGCCGTCCGGGTCGGCTGCCCAGGCGCGGAGGATGGCCACGTCCACCGGCGGACTGCGGAAAAAGAGGTACGTCTGGTCATCAATCCGGGTCCGGCTCACCCAAGTGCGGGTGGGGGGCACCCGGTTGAAGGCGGTGCCGCCGCCGGCCCCGGGGTCCAGGAAGGTGTCGAGCCCGATACGGGTCAGGATGCCCGGCTGGCCGGCGGCGGCCGCCCGCAGCAGCTGGAAGGCGATCCCCATGGGCAGGCAGTGGGCCTCGATGCGGTCTTCGCGGACGAGGTCGGCCATCAGATGGATGTCCCAGATATTGAAGGTGCTGGTCACCACCGCCCGGACCAGGCCGGGATGGGCCAGGTGGTCGATGCCGGTTCCGGCGCGGGTGCCGGAGAGGACGGGATAGTACAGGGTGAGGTCGCGGGGGTGGCCGCTGGCCAGGAAGGCGCGTTCGATGCCGGCCAGTGCCTCCTCGGCCAGCAGGAGGGACCCGTTCCCGGCCACCGCCACGGTGGCCCCGTCGGGAATCAGGGCGGCTAGCGCCTCGCCCTGTCCCGGCTCAAGCATCCGCATGCCGCGCTCCCCCTTCCCCCGGGGCGGCCGGCAGCCCGTCGCCTTGCACATAGCGGCGCAGCACCCAGGCCTGGACCTCGTTGGTTCCCTCCACGATCTCCAGCGTCTTGGCGTCCCCCCAGAGGGCGGCTACGGGGTCCCCGCGCAGAAGGCCCGCTCCACCCCGGACTTGGATGGCCAGCCGGGCCGCCTCCACCGCTGCCTCGGCGGCCTCCCATTTTGCCAGGGCGGCCCAGGCACCCGGCGTCTCCCCGCGGTCGGCGACCGCGGCCGCCTGCCCGGTGAGCAGGCGGGCGCGCGTATACAGACGCCAGAGCTGGACCAGGTGGTCGGCGACCGCCTGGTGGGCGATCAGCGGCCGCCCGAAGGTGTGGCGGCTACGGGCGTGGGCCGTGGCCTGTTCCCAGGCCCCCCGGCAGAGGCCGGCCCCCAGGGCGGCCACCGCGATGCGGCCGCGGTCAAAGGCCGCCAGGACCTGGCGCAGGCCTTCGCCGGCCGGCCCCAGGCGGTTGGCGTCCGGTACCACCACCCCGTCCAGCCGCAGGTCGTGGATGCCGGCCCGGTTCCAGCCCAAGGTGGCGCGGCGGCGATCGACCGTCAGGCCGGCGGCGTCGGCGGGGACCACAAAGACGGTGTGCCGGTCGGGCTGGGGGCCCCGGGCCAGCACCACGCTCCAGCGCCAGAGGGGATGGCCGGTGTTGGTGATGAAGGCCTTGCTGCCATCCAGCCGCCAGCGGCCGTCGTTCAGCCGGCGGCAGGTGGTGCGGATGGCGGCCACGTCGCTCCCGGCCCCTGCTTCGCTCACCGCCATGGCCGCTAGGCCCTGGCCGGCCAGCAGCGGGGTCAGCCAGGCTGCCTGCTGTTCAGGGGTGCCGGCCGCCGCCAGCAGGGCGGCCGCGCTGTAGGAGGCCATGAACACCGCCGCCAGGGAGGCGTCCACAGCGGCCACGTCCTCCAGCACGGCAGTAAATCCCCGCAGGCCCAGGCCTTCGCCGCCCAGGGCGGCGGCGAAGGGGATGCGCTGGATGCCCAGGGCCAGGAGCCGCGTGACCGCCTCCACCGGGTAGTCGTCCCCGGCCGGCGGGGCGGGCAGCCGGGAGAGGGTGTCCCGGACCCGGTGCCGCCAGCGTGCGAGGACCTCCGTTTCCTGCATGATGGTCCGTCCCTTCCTCGCGAATGGATGGGGCCGGCCCGCCGGTGCGGGCCGTTCCCGCGCTCATCCTATGGCCGTCCCCGCAGGGGGGTACCGGTGGGGGGAACTGTCTAAGCGCCGCGAGTTCCGGTAGGATGGAACCCGACAAACCGCGGCGCCGGTCGCAGCCGGCCGCGTGGCAAAGGGGCGGAAGGGTGAGCGACGTCGAAACCGTGCTCGGGTACATGGCCCGGGCCACCACCCAATATCCGGCCAGCCAGGTATCCCTGGGCTGGCTCCTGGCCAATGCGCGCCGGGTGCAGTTCGTCGCCCGTCACGGCGCGGACGAGGTGCTGGGCATGACCTTCGGCATCCACCGCCGGATTGAAATCCCCATGGTGCCCTGGATGGGATACGTGCGGGGGGTACCGGTCCCGGATCCGCTGATCTGGATGCAGGCGGCGGCGGAGTGGCCCCAGAGTCTGATCGGGGTCCAGGTGGCCACCGACGATGTGCGCCTGTCCGGGCTTCTGGCTCCGCTCCTAACCACCGGGGCACAGGCCAGCGGCGAGGCGGCGGTGCGCAGCCGCATCCGCACCCTGCGCGAGGAGGTGGACCGCGCCCTCGACCTCTACAACGCCATCCGTCACATTATGGAGGAGGAACCGCAGCGGGCAGCCGAGCTGGAAGCCTTTCTGCATATGGCGGAGCATGACATGAAGGACCTGGGGCGGCAGCTCCAGGCCCTCAAGGCGCAGCTGGACGGGCAGGAGGGCGGTCCGGCCTAGGGCAGGTGCGGCCGCGGCGGGCCCACGGGAGCGGGGAGGCGGTTGGCCCGGGCGGCCCGCCGCACCTCCCGCACCAGGGAGCCGACCCCTACCCCCAATACGGTGACCATCACCAGCACGAAGCCGATGCCCAGGGTATGCAGGTTGTGAATGTGCAGGCCGGTGGTGATGCCGGCCTGCATCACCGGCGGGAAGATCAGACCCAGGATCCCCGCGACCACGAAGGCCCACCCGCCCCACCAGAGGGTGCGGCCGGAGGTGGTGAAGGCGACGTTGGCAGCCTGGTCGGGGCTCAGGTGCAGTTGGCGGCTGGCGGCGCCGAAGGCCGCGCCGGCGGCTGCCTGCACCGCCGTGGTGCCGAGGCCGAAGGCCGCCCCCGGCGCCCAGCCCCAGGCCGGTCCGGGCATGGAGGGGGCGAGCACGGTATAGAGGATGGTGGCAAAGGCCCCGACGCCCCAACCGGCGATGAAGCCGTGCAGAAGGGCCATGGCCGGACGGGGGGCGCGTGCGCGCGGGGCCCAGTTTTCCAAATCGTTGTCCGGCCCGGCGGCGTGTTCCCGCCGGTGGAAGAGATGCAGATGCAGGGCATGGCGGTGGTGGAGGGCGTAGGATCCGGCCCAGGCCATCGCCGCGCCTACCAGCACGTACACCACCGCGTCCACCCCGGGGCGGGTCAGGAAACGGGCCAGGCTGAGGTAGGCCAGTTCACTGGCGATGGCCCGCTGGACCGTGAAGGCCAGGGAGAAGAGGAGGCCGCTCTTGAGGCCGCCGCGGGTGGAATAGGATCCGATGGCGTAACTGAAGGTGATGGGCCAGGTGTGCTCGTCGGGGGTAATCCCATGCACCACCCCCAGCAGAAACGCCGTCAGCAGGGTGGGCCCCACCGCCATCCCTGCGGCCGGGTTCCAGAGGTTCACCATGGCGGTCCCTTCCTTGCATGTGCAAGATGTTCGCAAGAGAATTCTAGGACGGCCCTGGCCGGCCGTCAAGCCGTATCCGCCCGGCGCCGGGCGGCGGATGGTAGAATGGGGACGGCAATGTGGATGAGGAGGGAGCGGCCATGGAGCGGGTGGAATTCGGGGTCAAGGGGATGACCTGCGACCATTGTGTGATGACCGTAACCCGGGCCCTCAAAGGGGTGCCGGGGGTGAAGACGGCCACCGTGAGCCTGGCCGAGGAGAAGGCGCGGGTGACCTTCGACCCCGCGGTGGCCACCCTGGAGGCACTGAAGGCGGCGGTGAGCGCCGCCGGTTACCAGCCGGAATAAGCCGGCTCAGGCCGGCGGGGCCTCCAGGCGGCCGATGTGGGTAACCGGTAAGGGCAATGCGGTGACGACCGGCACCGCCGTCCGGGGCACGGCCGCCAGCAGGCAGGTGGCGGGTCCAGCCGGGCGGGTCCACAGCCAGTCCGGTACCCCGGTCACCGGGCGGAAAACGAGGCCGGCAGCCTCGGCCAGGGCGGCTACCGCTTGCGGCATGGGCACGTTGCCCACCGGCAGGACGTCGTGGGCCGCCGTGCGCAGCCGCTGGAGGTGGGCGAAGCCGGGGATGGTGGCGTCGTTGGGTTTGAGCTGTTCCTCCGGACGGTCAATCTGATGGCCGACCATGTACACCTCATCTCCCGGCCGGGCGCGGCCCGGGGTGAACGCCGCCGGCTCCACCAGGCCCATCCCGGTGACGCTGAGCATCGGTCCGGTGCCTTCCCCGCGGCAGCGGTGGCCCTGGAGAGGCAGGTCCTGCAGGCCGGCCGCCTCCAGGCAGGTGCGGATGCCGGTCAGCACCCGGTCTGTCTCCGCTTCCCCCGCCGCCTGGACGGCATGGCTCAAGGCCAGTGGGCGCACGCCGGCGGCCAGCAGGGACATGAGCACCAGGCGGGCGGTAAAGAAGCCGGCAGCCTCCGCTGAGCCTTGTCCGTGGAGGCCGGCCCCGGCGAGCCCTTCCGTGGTCATGGCCCACCAGGGGGGCTGGGGAGGCCGGATCACCAGCAGCGAGCGGACCGGGACCACCGCAATCGGATCCGTGGACATGCGGGGCGTGCTCCTTTCCCGTCGAAGGGGCGGCTGAGGCCAAAGGCAAGTATAGCGCTTTTGTGTGCGAGACGGGTCCCACACGGACCGGAAGGCGGGGGACGACGATCGTGAACGACCAGCGCGAACCCGAACAGGATGAACGCGACCTGCCTGTCAAGTGGCGGCTGAGTCCGCCGGCGGCCTGGCGCTTCTGCCCCGAGTGCGGCCATACCCTGACCGATCACGAGTGGGACGGCCGTCCGCGCCGCTATTGTCCCCGCTGCGGCTTCGTTTACTGGCAGCGGCCCACCCCGGCAGCGGCCGTGATTGTGCGGGAGGATGCCGCGCCGCGGGTGCTGCTGGTACGGCGGCGCTATCCGCCTGAGGAGGGGGGCCTCACCTTTCCCGGCGGCGGGGTGGAGATGGGCGAGAGTGTGGCGGAGGCGGCGCGGCGTGAGGTGGCGGAGGAGACCGGGCTGGTGGTCTCCCTGGACGCCCAGCTGGGCATCTGGTCCACCCCTTCCACCGAGACGCTGATCGTGTTCTTCGCCGGTCACCCCGTGGGGGGCGAACTCCGCCCGGGGTCGGATGCCCTGGAGGCCTTCTTCTGTCCCATGGACGCGGTACCGCGCCTGGTGTTCAATGTGCACCAGGCGGCCTGGGAGCTTTACCGCCGCGCTTACGCCCTCCTGTAGCCCGGGAGGGCCGGAAATTTTTTTGACCAATTTTGACCTTGGGGCTTGCATCCGCAAATGGCAGTGGTACTATAAGGTCAAGGAAAGGCAAAGACAATGATGGAGGTGGTTCCCATGGTACCGGCACTGCGGATGTGGGACGAACTGGATCGGGAATTTGCCCGCATGTGGGACGAGATGCTGCGGCCGGCCCGCGGCGAGGTGTATCTGGCTCCCATTGACGTCGTGGAGACTCCGACCGCCTTTAAGGTCCAGGCGCTGCTGCCGGGCTACGGGCCCGAGGACGTGACGGTGAGCGTGGAGGATGGCGTGCTCAGCATCACGGCCGAGCGGAAGGCGGAGCAGGAGGAGAACGGAGAGGCCCGCTACCTGCGGCGGGAGATCGCGCTCTACGGACGTTACCGCCGGCTGCTGCGGCTGCCGGAGGAAGTGGACGTGGACGGGATTACCGCCCACTTCAAGAACGGGCTGCTGACGGTGGAGCTGCCCAAGGCGCCCAAGGCGGCGGCCAAGGCCATTCCCATCCGCACGGACGCCTGAGCGGGAGGCACAGAATCGGGGAGCGGTCAGGAGGACCGCTCCCCGGTGGTTTTGCGGGGCGGTGACGGCTTGCCTGCGCGCGGGCGCGTCAGCTGCCACAAACCGTAGCCGAGGCCCAGGGCCTGCTGCCACCAGGGGGGCTGGCGGGCCGGCCGGGTTCGTTGCAGCCACCACTGCAGGAGGGAGGCCGCCAGGCCGGCCCACTGGCCGGCGGCGGGCAAGGCCACCGCCACCCGTCCCGCCCGTTCCAGTACCCCGCGCAGCTCCTGTTCCAGCCCGTCGACCCGCTGCAAAACCGTGCGTTGCAGCCGCAAAAGCTGCACCGCCACCGCCGCCGCTGCCACCAGGACCGCGAGGGCGACCACGGCCAGGATGACAAGGGCGACAGCGATGACGGTGAGGGCGACGCGGTCGGTCATGCAAGCGGCTCTCCGCCGGGCTCTTCGGGGGCGGTGCCGCCTTCCTCTTCGCGGATCTCGATCTCGGTTACGTTGTTCTTGAGGAGCGAGCGGCCGCGGCTGACCAGGTTACGGCCGATTTCGGTCACGTTGTTGCGCAACTGGCCGTAGGTGTCGCGCGTACGCCGGGCCAGATTGCTGCGCGTGTCCTGACCGGCGCTGGGGGCGAGAAGTACACCGGCCAAAAATCCCAGGCTGGCGCCGACCAGCAGTCCGCTCAACCGGTCCCAGGTCCGATCCTCCATGGTAGGCCCTCCTCCTTTGCTGCCGTGCCGGCGGGACGGCATCCTGCCCGTCCCGGGTTACGTTTTAGTGTGGCATATCTTTGTATAATAGGGAAGACGTCATACGCCCGCGCGGCCGCCCTGGCCCCGCGGTGGGAGGAGCGGCGATGCGGATTGCCTATGTGACCGAGACCTGGTGGCCTTCCACCGACGGGGTGGTCACCAGACTCACGGCCACCGTCCGACAACTGCGACGCTGGGGCCATGACCTGCTCATCATCGCACCCGCCGGGGGGGCACCGGAATTCGAGGGCATCCCCGTCCGCAGCGTCCCCAATGTCCGCGTCTCCTTCATCTACGGCGGCAAGCCCTGGGGACTGCCCGTACCGCGTGTCGGCCGCTACCTGGATGCCTTCCGTCCGGATGTGGTCCACGCCGTCAATCCCTTTGTGGTCGGTATTGCCGGGGTGCTCCACGCCAGCCGGCGGGGATGGCCGCTGGTCGCCTCTTACCATACCAATATTGCCCAATACGCCGATTTCTACCACCTGGGATTTACCAAGCCGGCCATCTGGGCCATCCTGCGGGCGCTGCACAACCGCGCCCAGGTGAACCTCACCCCGTCGCAGGCGGTGAAGGCGGATATCGAGGCGCACGGCATCCGCCGGGTCCGGGTCTGGCAGCGGGGAGTGGATGTGGACCTGTTTCATCCCCGCCGGGCCGATCCCGTCTGGCGGCGGCGGGTGGCCCGCCGGCCGGACCGGCCCCTGGTGCTGTACGTGGGCCGGCTGGCTGCGGAAAAGCACATCGAGCGTCTGCGGGCGCTGTTCGAGGAGGGCCTGGATGTCAACCTCGTTCTCGTAGGGGAGGGACCAGACCGGGAGCATCTGGAATGGGTCTTCCGGGGGCTGCCGGTGGCCTTCACGGGGGTGCTGCACGGGCTCGACCTGGCCCGGGCCTACGCGTCCGCCGACGTGTTCGTCTTCCCGTCCACCACCGAAACCCTGGGGCTGGTGGTGCTGGAGGCCATGGCCTCCGGCCTGCCGGTGGCGGTGGCGGAGACGGGACCGGCCCATGAGCTGCTGGATGGCTCGGGGGCCGGGTTCCTGTTCGACGCCGGCAACGGCGCGGCGCTGGCGCGGGCGGTGCGCACCCTGCTCGACCCGGTCCGGCGCCGGGAGATGGGCCAGGCCGCGCGGCGGGAGGCGGAAGCGCGGGGCTGGGCGGAACCGACGCGGCAGCTGGTGGAGGTCTATGAGGAGGTGCGCCGCCTGGGGGCAGCGCCGGCCGCACGGGGGGCGGTGGTGGGGCCGTGAGCGCCCGGCCTCCCCGGGCCCGGCACCAGGTGGCCCGCTTCGCCCTGGTGGGCCTGGCCAATAATCTGCTTGACCTGGGGGTGTTTAACCTCCTCTACCTCCTGCAGCCGACTCACGATGTCACCCGCCTGGTGGGGTACAATTCGGTGGCGGTGGCCGTGGCAGTGGTGAACAGCTATGTCTGGAACACCCGCTGGACCTTCCGGCAGCAGATCCGCCCGGAGGGCGCTGCCCGGCGGCGCACCCTGTTCTTCTCCTATTCCGTGCTCAAGGTCTTCCTCAATGATACCGTGCTGGGGGTGCTGGCCGCGGCGCTGCTGACAGCCCACCTGCTGCCGGCGGCAGCGGCCGGCAACCTGGCCAAGCTGCTGGCCACCTTTCTCACCTCCGTCACCAGTTTCCTGGTGATGAAGTTCGTGGTGTTTGCCTGACCCTGGCGGGGGCGGCAGGCCCTGGAACCTGGGTGAAACTTTCCCCTTTTGATCCGAAATTGCAACCCCGTTCGAGGTGATTCCTCCTCAACCCGGCTCCCTGCCCTCAGGCGGCCGGACAGGCCCCCCCTTTCTCCTTACACTGGTCCTGCCGAAGATGCGGCCCCGCGCCGCATACCGGGGGACCCACTTCTTCAGGGGTGAAGCCGGCGTACGCCGGCAGGGAGCTCTCCGCCCCAACCCGTCAGCTAACCCCGGAGGCAATTTGGAGAGAGGGGTACTTGCGTTGTCCATTCAATCCCAATGGAAGCGTCGGCGGTCGCAGGCGGCGGGCGTGATGCTGGGCCTGGGCCTGGCGTTGAGCCCGGCGCTGGCGCACGCGGAATCGCCCTCGGCCCTGGCCCGCCTGGAAGCGGAGCACCCCGCCATGCAGCACGTGCTCTATCCCTGGGACAGCGGCCGGTGGGTGTTCACCTTGCAGGCGGATCTGGGCCTGCTGGGTTATCCGGTTCCCTTCAACGGCACCATGGACACCGCCACGGTGGCGGCGGTCCGACGGTTCCAGGCCGATCAGGGCCTGGCCGTGACCGGCGTGGTCAACGCGGCGACCTGGCAGGACATCCTGGCCGGTTTCGGTCTTACGCCCCGTTATGACGGGTCGCGGGTTCCCGGCACAGCGGGTTTGGCCCGGCTGCTGGCCGAGCATCCCGCTATGCGGCAGGTGCTGGGCTACGGGGACCAGGGGCACTGGGTTGCCACGCTGCAGGCCGACCTGGCGCAGCTGGGCTACCCGGAAGTAGGGCCCGACGACGGTATCTTCGGGCCGCGCACCTTGGCCGCGCTCAAGGCATTCCAGGCCGACAACGGGCTACCGGTCACCGGCCGCACCGACGTCGCCACCTGGAAACGCGTCCTGAGCCAGTTGGGGGTGTTGGGCGGCGGCCGCGCGAACGGCAGCAGCGGACAGGGATCCGGCGGCTCCGGCACCCAGGCTGGCGCCGACCTGGCTGCCGGCGGCACCATCGACGGGCGGCCCATCCTGGCGGTGCACCACATGATTGCCACCGCTTACGGGCCCAGCTGGAGCGACAACTACCCTTACGGCCCGGTCGACTACTTCGGGCAGCCCCTGGAGCCGGGCATGGTGGCGGTGGACCCCTCGGTCATCCCCCTGAAGAGCTGGGTGTACGTCACCGGCTACACCGACCCGGTGCTGCCAGCGGGCGGTTTCCTGGGACGGGCCATGGATGAGGGGGACGCCATCGTCGGCGACCGCATCGATATCTACATGGACCATGGACCCCAAACCGTCTCCGACTTCGGCATCGAACCGGTGACGGTGTACGTCCTGGGCAACTGACCGGTCCCGGGACCGGACGGCGGAGGCGGCGGCCTCCGCCGTCGGCGTTTGCGGAGCCGGCGTTCCGGGTATACCCAGAGCAGACGGACGGCGGGAAAGGGGGCACGCGCATGCACTGGGGGCCGTGGCTGGCGGTGGCCGTCAGCCTGGCGGTGGCCCTGCCGCTGCGGCGCTGGGCCCGGCCGCACCTGGCACATTGGCGGCTGCTGCGGGCCTGGCCCACGTGGTTGCGGACGGGCGTGCTGCTGGCTGCGGTCCTGGGTCTGGGGGAACCGATGGTGCACGGCAGCCTGACCGGTGGCCTCGCGTACGGGGCGGTGCTGGGTCTGGTGCCGATCCCGCCCCGGACCCGGCGGGTAGCACCGGCACGACGGAAGGGGTGAAGGCATGGCGCGCATCAGCGGCCCGGTGGTGGCCCGGGATGTCGCCGTCAAGTACCTGGGGCTGGCGGGGGCCCTGCTGGTGAGTCTGGGCTGGCTGGCCGGATTGGGCTTCTGGATTCCGGTCTATGCAGCGGTCTGGCTGACCATCGTCACCTATCTGCTGGGGGACCTGCTGCTGTACCGGTGGGTCGGCGGCGTCTGGGCGGCGATTGTGGAATTCGTGCTGGCGGCCCTCACGGTCTGGCTGTTCCTCTTGGCCAACCGGCATCCGCAGCCGGCGTGGGTGATCTGGGACAGCGCGCTGTTGACGGCCATCGTGGACTATTTCTATCACCGCCTGCTGCGGCGGGAAGGCTACCGGGCGCGGGTCTGAGCGGGCTCAGCGCACCGCGACCGGCTCGCTGCGCCGGCCTTCGGCCTGGCGGGCGGGCACTATCTCCGCCTCCCGGTCGCCCCCTAGTTCCTCGATGCTGCGCCCGCTGGGCTCGGGTAGCACCAGGGTGAGGGCGAAGCCGGCGACGGAGAACAGGAAGGCCACAAACAGGGTACCGTTGAGGCCGAGCTGCGCACTGAGGAGCGGGAAGACGAAGACGCCGAGAAATGCGCCGAACTTAGCCACCCCGGAAGAGATGCCGTGGGCGGTAGTGCGGAGGCTGGCCGGGTAGAGCTCGGAGGCCAGGATGAAGGTGGTGGTGTTAGGCCCGAACTCGGCGAAGAAGTAGGAGGCCCCGTACAGCAGCAGGAAGGGCAGGGCATGCCGGGTTACACCCGGCAGGACGGCAATCGCCAGGAAGGCCAGGCCCATCACAGCGAACCCCCAGAGCTGCAGGCGCCGGTGGCCGATGCGGTCGACCAGGGTAAAGGCGGCGATATACCCCGGCAGGGCGAAGACGGCGAAGATGATGAGGGTCCAGGCCATGGCCTGCGGCAACGCGGCGTGGGGCGCCACCAGCTTCATGATGAAAGGCGTCGAAATGGAATTGCCGTAGTAGGCGTAATCGAACAGGAACCAGGTGCCGGCGGTACCGGCCAGGGTGAGGAGCATCCGGGGCTGCCGTACCAAGTCAGCCACCGGCAGGCGGCGGGCGGCCAGGGCCCGGCTGCCGGCCCGCACCTGGCCGCCGGTGAAGGTCTCCAGTTCCCGGGCGGCGTGCTGGGCCTGCCCCAGGACCCGGGCCTGAAAACGGGGCGACTCCGGCAGCCGGCGCCGGAACCAGATTACGGCTGCCGCCGGGATGGCACCCAGCCCCAACATCAGGCGCCAGGCCAGGTCGGGGGACAGGCCGGCGTTGACCAGGGTCAGGGCCACCACCGGTCCGGCCAGCAGGCCCAGCGCCTGCATGGAGAAGACCAGACCCACCAGGCGCCCGCGGTCCTTGATGTTGGCGTATTCACTCATCAGCACCGCGCTGACCGGATAGTCGCCGCCGACACCCACCCCCAACACGAACCGGAAGGCGATAAGCCAGAGGATGTTGGGAGCGAAGGCGGAGAGCAACGCCCCCGCCGCCATCAGGCCTGCCTCCAGGCCGTAGACTTTCTTGCGCCCGTAGCGGTCGGCGATGCGGCCGAAGACGAACGCCCCTAAAAAGGCCGCCGCCAGGGCGGTACTGCCCAACAGACCCAGCAGGGCCTTACCCGGATGCCATTCGCCCTTAATCAGGACCAGCGCCGCACCGATGATAAAGAGGTCGTAGGCGTCCGTAAAAAACCCCATGCCGGCGGTGAGGACCGCCCGCAGGTGGAAGACGTCCAGAGGCGCCTCGTCCAAGGCCCGGGTCAGATCCGCCTCCGCGTCCCGGCCTTCGTGCTCCATCGCCGAGCCTCCTGTCCCCGATCCGTGCTCCCGCAGGTAGTGTCCGCCTGTCCGTGCCGCCCTATGTACACCTTTGTTCCTGTGCTCATTGTCCGGATCCCCGGTTAACAGGGGGTTGCCTCGCGGTTAACGTTCGGGAAAGGTTCGGTTAAGATTTGATGAAGATCGGGCAAGGGGGCAGGGCCGGATGTACGAGGTGGTGTTCGATATCGAAACCGTGCCCGACGTCGACCTGGGCCGCCGGATGCTAGGATTGGGACCCGAGGCGGATGCGGAGACCGTGGCCCGCCGTCTGGCGGAGGCGGCCGCCCCCCACGGGCGGGGGTTTCTGAAGCCGGTATTCCATCGGGTAGTGGCGGTGGCGGCGGCCGTGCTGGATGACAGCGGGCAGCTGCGCCGCCTGGCCGCCCTGGGGGTGCCGGGGGACCCGGAGGCGGTCCTGGTGGCGGAATTCTTCCGGGTGGTGCGCGAGGCCCGTCCCCGCCTGATTGGCTGGAACAGCGGCGGCTTCGACCTGCCGGTGCTGGTGTACCGGGCCCTGCGGCACCGCGTGGCCGCCCCCGAATTCTATGCCGCCGCCTACCGCCGCCGGTTCGACGAGAGCATGCACCTGGACCTCATGGACAGCCTGAGCGGGTTCGGCGCCAGCCCGCGGGTGGCCCTGGATGAAATGGCCGCCCTGCTGGGGGTGCCCGGTAAGCTGGACATGGACGGCCGCGATGTGTGGAGCCATTGGCTGGACGGGGATGTGGCCGGCATCCGCGCCTACTGCGAGCTGGACGTGCTCACCACCACCCTGATCTACGCCCGATACGCGTTCCACCGGGGCTGGTACGACGCGGAGCGGGCAGCACGTTGTGAGGCCAGTGTGCGTGCCTTTCTGGCCGGGCGGGAGGAGCCGCATTGGGTACGCTTCCGCCAGCGATGGGAGGCGCTGGAGGCGCCGGAGGACGCGGCGTCAGGCCGGGAACCGGCCTAAGGCGAGCGGGCCCAATGACTGGCGACCCACAAGCCGACTGCTCCCGGACCTGCCCCCCGTAGGAGCTCCCAGGCGGCCCGCCCTAGACGCTGGCGCCGGACCTTGGCGTCCGCAAGGTAGAAGGCCAGCAGGCCCTGCGCCAGGTAGCGGTGGAAACCGCCGTCGGGCAGCGCCCGGCTCTGGGCGGAGATGCGCCCGAAAATGGCGCCCAGCCGTGCCCGGGCGATCTCCAGCTGCGGAAACCCGGGGTAGCAGGTGACAAAGTTGAAGTCCCCGCCGTCCGCGTCCTCCTCCAGGTCTACCAGATAGTCGAGCAGGATATGCAGCGCCCCCATCCACGGCCAGTACAGGCGGTAGGTGGCGCGGACCAGCCCGGGATCCGGCCGCGGCTGCGCGGCCAGCCGCAGCAGTGCGAACAGGCCGAGGGTGGACCCGGCGGCCGCTGCCGTCTCCCACCAGTACAGCCGGCCCGCGCCGCGCGGCCCGGCCGCCGCCAGCGCCCGGTGCAGGGCCTGAAGCCGGGCCGCACGCCGGCCCGGCGGCCCGTGCTTGGCCACCTGCAGGGCAATATAGCGGCGGGCCAGGGCGACCAGCCAGGGGCGGACCGCCCGCTCCCCCGGCAACGCCAGGCGGGCGTCCCGGCATGCCGCTACCAGCTGGCGGAGGTAGCCGCCGTCCCCCCGCCCCGGCGGATGCCGGCGGTAGTAGTCCTCCGGCACCGGCTCCCCTGGTTCCAGCGTGAGGGCATCGAGGAGGGATCGGTGGAGCAGCCGCAGGTCGGCCGAGGAGGGGGAGGGTCCGCGGTCGGTGACGCTGTCCAGGAAATCGCACAGGGTCTGGTAGGGCACCACGAACGCCAGCAGGGCGCCCGAGGGGTCGCGTGAGGGGCCGCCCAGGACGCCGCCGCCTTCGCAATGAAAGCGTTTGCCGGCCAGCGCCTCCAGCGCCAGCCGGCGCAGCAGGGGATCGGGGATGCCGGCGGCCCGGGCCTCCCAGACGGCCAGGAGCGCGTGTACCCGCGGCCGCACGTGGCCCAGGTACTCCGCGCTCCAGTGCAGCATTCCGGCCATGGGCATCCCTCCCCGTCCTCGTCCGGGTAGGGTATTGCCGGCGGGCCCGCCTTATGCAGCAGGGTCCGGCAGGCGGTCCGGGGGGGCGGTGGATGGACGGGGCCCGAAGTCGGGCAGGGCAGGCGGGCTCTTGGTCAGCCGCTCCAGCACTTCATCGATGGCCCGTTCCAGCTGGGCGTCCACGCCCCGCCGGTAGTCGTCGGGGGTGTTGGCTACCGGGATATCCGGTTCGGTGCCGTAGTTTTCCACCCCCCAGCCGACATCCCGGAACCAGAAGGAGTACTCGGGCTGGGTGGTGACGCTGCCGTCCACCAGGGGGTGCCGGGGACTGATGCCGATGACCCCGCCCCAGGTGCGTTGACCCAGCAGGGGGCCGATGCCCATCAGCTTGAAGGCATGGCTGAAGATGTCGCCGTCGGACCCGGCATACTCGTTGGTGAGGGCGACGATGGGGCCGGGCACGCTCTCGGCCGGATAGGGGATGGGCTGGCCATAACGGGGCACGTCGTAGCCGATCCGCTTGCGGGCCAGCTGCTCCAGCAGCAGCTGCGAGACGTGCCCGCCGCCGTTGAAGCGGACGTCCACGATGAGGCCGTCGCGGCGGTATTCGGCCAGGTAGGCGCGGTGGAACTCGGCGAAGCCGCGCGGGCCCATGTCCGGGACATGCACGTAGCCTACCCGGCCCCCGCTGCGTTCGTGCACCCGCCGGCGGTTGGCCTCCACCCAGGCCCGGTAATAAAGGGGCTGCTCGGTCTTGAGCGCCTGCACCACCCCGCGCCGGGGCTCCGGTTCCCCCGGCCGGCGCCAGACCAGCTGCACCGGTTTGCCCCCTTTGTCGATGAGCGCGCGGGCAGGCGGGAGGGTGGGGTCCAGCGGGCGCCCGTCGATGGCCAGCAGCTGATCGCCGGGCTGCAGGTTCACGCCGGGGGCGGCCAGCGCGGAGTCGGCGTCCTCGGCCCACGAGTCGCCCCGTACCACCGCTGTCACCACCCAGGCGCCGGCATCGGGATCCCAGCGCAGGTCGGCTCCCAGGTAGCCCTGCCGGTGTTCAGGCTCCTTGCGGTAATCGCCGCCCAGCTCGTAGGCGTGGGAGGTTCCCAGCTCCCCCTGCATCTCCCACATGAGGTCGGAGAACTCGCTGCGGGTGGAGACGCGGGGCAGCAGCCGGCGGTAGCGGGCGTAGACCGCCTCCCAGTCCACCCCGGACATGTCAGGGGTCCAGAAGTTGTCCCGCATCAGCCGCCAGGCCTCCCGCAGCATCTGCTCCCATTCCGCCGGAGGGTCCACCGTGACCACCACGCGGCCGTCCAGGTCCACCAGCCCGGATTCCCGGCCGGGCTGGGTCTTGCTTTCATCGAGCTTGTCGCCGGCCTTCACCACCCGGAGGCGCCGGCCGGAACGCACCGCCAGGGTGCGTCCCTCGCGGTCCAGGCAGAAGGCGGTCACGTGCTGGCCCAATTCCTCCGCCTTCAGGGTCTCGAGGTCGAACATGGCCAGGGTGGCGCGGGCGGGCGGTTCCCCGGGGTAAAAGGACGAATCGAGGCTGCCTTCCACCGGCAGGGTGGTGTAATAGATGCGATTGCGGCCGGCCGCCAGCTGCAGGTAGCGGCCTTCGGGGAGGGGGAAGGCCTGCACCCGGTCCAGGATGCCCTCAAAGTCGATGCGCACCTCCACCGGCCCCGGGCCCTCCCCGCTGCCCGCGGGCGAAGTCAACGGCCGCGGTTCCGGCAGGAAGGGCGACCGGGTGTCCCGGGTCAGGGGCAGCAGGTAGGGCCGCATCCCGCGGGGGAAGCCGAGGTCGAACTTGAAGGTGTCGTACACCGGGTCGAAGACCCGGGCCGACAAGAAGTAGAGGTAGCGGCCCTCCGGGTCCCAGGCGGGGGCGCTGTCGGCGATCACCGGCCGGGTGATGGTCCGCACTGCCCGGCTTTCCCGTTCGCAGACCCGCAGCGGCACGGTGGTGGCACTGTCCGGGCAGGCGTAGGCCAGCCAGCGGCTGTCGGGCGACCAGGCCAGCCCCCCGGGGGCGCCGAACTCGCTGCGGTCGATGCGGACGGCGGCCCCGTCCAGGTCGGCGGCCTCGAGGTTAATCAGCCAAACTTCGTAGCGATGGTTGACGGCGGCCGCCCAGCGGCCGTCCGGGGCAACCGCCAGCTCGGTAATGCGGCCCAACGGCGGCGTGACGGCCCGCGCCGGGCCGGGCGGATCCGCCGGCAGCAGCTCGAGGTGCTCCTCCCCGCCTGCGTCGGAGACAACCACAATGCGGCCGCTGTCTGTCCATTGCGGCAGCCGGTAGCGTACCCCCTGCGGTTCCCCTGGCTCCGTTACCGGCCCCTCCCAGCATCCCAACGTGTAGAGATGGCCGCGGGAGACCACTGCCAGCCGTTCGCCGGCCGGGGACAGGCTGAAGCCGGTCCAGAACCGGGACGCCTCCGGATGCCGCACCTGACGCTGGGTGCGCTGGCTGTGGTAGTCGACTTCGATCCGCCAGCCGAGGTCGCGGCCAGGATCATAGGCCCACAATTCCGCCCCCGCGTGGTAAACGATCACCGTCCCGTCGGTGGAGGCGTTGCGGGCGTAATAGTCGGCGTGGTGGGTATGCCGGCGCAGGTCGCTGCCGTCCGGCGCGACGGAGTAGAGGTTGCCGATCCCCTCATGGTCCGACAGGAAATAAATCCGGTCGCCGATCCACATCGGGCTGGCCAGGTTGCCCTCGGCGACGGGGAAGGGTTCGAACGCCGCCCCGGCCGAGCGCCGGATCCAGAGCACCCCGCGGGTACCGCCCCGGTAGCGCTTCCAGCGGGCGGGGTCCGCGGTATTGCGGCCCAGGACCACGGCCCCGTCGGGCCCGAAGGCGGCAGCGGAGGCCGGGCCCCAGCCCAGGGGGGCCGGCTCGCCACCCTCCAGCTCCAGGGTCCACAACTCCACCCAGTTGCGGAACGGCCGCCGGGCATTGGTGGCCAAGAGGATCCGGCCGTCGGCCGTCCAGCCGGCCGGCTGGGTGGCGGCGCCCAGCCAGGTGATGCGTCGGGCCTCGCCGCCGCTGCCGGGCATGAGGTAGAGGTCGGTGTCCCCTTCCTCCCGGCCGGCGAAGACCAGCCAGCGGCCGTCGGGGGACAGCCAGGGCCGGCCGGCGCTGGCCCGCCCGGCCGTCAGCCGCCGGGCGGTCCCGCCCGTGAGGGGAACCTGCCAGAGGTCGTCCTCCGACACGAACACCACCTGTCCCGCCGCGACGGTGGGATAGCGGTAATACCCCTGCTCCTGTTCCATGTGCGTCCCTGCCCCTCCGCTTGGGTTGCCTCCCCGCCCGGGGAGATCCCTGGTATTTTAGCCCAAGCGGGGCCGGGGCATGGCCGCCGGATCCCGCCCTAGCCGGAGGGAAGGCCTCCGGCCGCAGCCAGGCGCAGCCGTTCCTGGATGGTGGCTGCGGTCGCCCGCACCCGCTCCCTCAGCCGGTCCAGGCCCCGTCCCTCCAGCCGTAGGGCCGGCAGGCAGACGGAGACCGCTCCCACCAGCGCTCGCGGGCGGCACTCTACCGGGGCTGCAACGGAGACCACCCCCGGGATCAGTTCCGCCCGGCTGACGTCCACCCCCTGGCGGCGCACCGCCTCCACCCGCTGCAGCAGGGCCTGCAGCTCCTCCTCCCCCAGGCCGTGGGCCTCGGCCACAGCCGCCACGGCCGCGCGCGGCAGCAGGCTGAGGATGGCACGGCCGGCGGCCCCCTTGACCAGGGGATAGGGGGTTCCCAGGCCTGCTACATAGCGGATGCATTCCCGGCTCACCGCCTCGGCCACCGCCCGGCGGTAGCCGCCGTCGCGGATGTAAAAGGTGGCTGTCTCCCCGGTGGCGTCGCGCAGGGCGTCCAGGGCGGGCAGCACGATATCCTCGATGCAGGCCGCCGCCCGCGCCACCAGGCCCAGCGGTACCAGCTTGAGACCGGGCATGTAGCGGCCGTCTGGGGTGGCGGTCAGGTAGCCCTCCGCTGCCAGGGTGCTGACCAGACGGTAGACGGTGGTGCGGTTGATGCCGGTCACCGCGGCCAGCTGGCTGACTGAGAACCGGCAGTGCTCCTCGTCAAAGGCGGACAGGATGCGCAAGGCCTTTCCCAGCGACTTGGAAAGGTTCTGGTCGTAGACGTGGGCCACGGCCGCTCCTCCTTTCCGCAGGCGGGCCGGGGCCGCGACCCGGCCCCGGCCGGTGCCCGCCCTAGCCGAAGGTGAGCACCACGTCGGCTCCGTTGGCCTTCTCCCGCACGAAGGTCACCGGGCCTATGATTTCCGCCTCGGGGATCAGGTTGTCGCGGGTGACGTCGAACAGGCGCGCGGCCATGGCGCAGGCGTAGATGTGGAAGCGCCCGGTGGCGTGGGCGGCCTTGAGGGCGTCGTAAGGAGTGGTGAAGCGCTGCTCGTGCACCTTCTGCAGGAACTGTTCCTTGCGGGGAGCGCAGTCCTGGGGGAAGACCGCCTGGTCGAGATGGCCCTTCTTGAGCAGCTCCGCCGCCCAGGCGGTGAAGAGCACATTTACCTCCGTCCCCTCCTCCGCGTCGAAGCAGAGGGCGTGGGCCCAGCCCAGCACGGTGACCATGGTGTCGTAGGTCCCCGCACGGCAGATGATGGCAACCCGCTTCAGGGGCCGGGGCTCCTCCTCGACGGGGATGTCCGTGGGGGTGTCGGGGCGGGTGATGGGTTCAGTAGCCATGGCTGCACACTTCCTTTCCGTTCGGAATCGGATCAGCAGGTCCGTGCGATCAGGGCGGGAGGCCTTAGCCGGGGGTGGGAGCCGTGCTGACGGCGCTGGCCCACTCTTCCGTCCGCGGGCGGGCCAGCAGCGACGCCAGGAGCAGGAGGTCGACCGCAGTCAGGAGGACCAGGGGGCCGGCCAGGGCGGTCCGCACCAGACCGGGCCAGTCCAGCAGTTGCAGCCCGGCCAGCAGGGCCAGGAGACCTGTGGCAGGCCAGGCCGCCCAGCCGTGGTGACGGAAGGCGGCCCCGTTCCAGCGGTAGCGGCCGCGGGCGGTCAGGAGCGAGAGGCCGACCAGCAGCACGATCCCGGCGGAGGCGCCCACCCACATGGGATTCAGGCCGTAGAGGAAGCGGGTGGTGGAAAAGCCGGTAGCCATGTTCCACGCCAATCCGGCCAGGCTTCCGCCCAGGATGGAGGTGACGGCGGCCCCCCGGCCGGCGACCGGCCACACCAGCAGGGCGACGGTGGGGGCAAAGATGGCGCCGTTGCGGATGGTCAGGGAGAACACCTGCCACCAGGCCAGGTCCTGCGGGCGCATGGTGGCATAGAGCACCACCAGCGCCGCCTGCAGGGGCAGGCAGATCTGGACGCAGAACCGGGTGCGGTCGGAGAGGCCGCGCACCAGATAGCGGAGCACGTCGGCACCCAGGCTGGCTGCGCCGGAGAAGAGCAGCGGGGCCGACCAGGTGAGGGCCGCCGCCCACACCACCAGGGTCATCAGGGCCACCACCGGGGCGGAAGCATGGTGCAGGTACAGCAGCGGGAAGGCCACCACGCCCAGGAGGCGGCCGCCCGGCACCCCCGCCCGCACCGCCACCCCCACCAGGGCGGACAACACCGTGAAGACGGCGATGGAGATCATGGCCCAGTTGAGGCCGCGCTGCGCTACCCGCATGTCGGTGGCGGCGGTGAGGATCTGGAACTCGGCCTGGGCACTCACCACGTTGAGGAGGTCGGAGAAGAGCCAGACCAGGATGGTGCCGGTGCCCACCCCGGTCCAGGAGAGGTAGCGGGCCGGCAGGTTGCGGGCCCACTCCGCAGGCGGTGCCGCGTGCAGGGCGACCCCCGTGGCCAGGATGAGGCCGGCAGCCATCACCACGAAGTTGGCGATTTGGGTATAGGCCAACGCCCAGATGCCTCCCAGCACGGCGTAGGCCAGGATCACCACCGCGGTGCCGGCCAGGGTGACCACCAGCGGCCAGCCGGTCACTACATGCAGGAAGGCCGCAGCGGCCAGCACGTTGGACATCGCGAAGATGGGGAAGGTGAGGGCGATGACCAGCCCGGAGAGGGTGCGAGCCCCGGTGCCAAAACGCTGGCCGAGGATGCCGCTGTTGGTGACGTAGCTCAGGCGCCGGAAGGGGGTGGCCAGCAGGAAAATGCTGACGAAGGCCATCACCCCCACCGCCACCCCGAACCAGACGGCGGAGACGCCGAACAGGTAGGCGGTCTCGATTTCGACGATGAAGATCCACGAGCACCAGAGGGCGCTGATCATGAAGAAGACCTGCCAGGCGGAGAATTGCCGGCCGCCGTGGATGAAGTTTTCGGAGGTGGACCGGCGGCGGCCCAGGCGTCCGAGGTAGACCAGGACCCCGGTATAGACCGCCAGCAAGCTGAGGATTAACCACTGCATGGCGTTCACCCCTTTGTGCCTGCGCCAGGGGAGCATGGGTGGTCGGGGTTAGCCGGTCCTGCACGAGCAGGATGGGTAAAGGTGCGAACTAGCTCGTCAGGACCGACACGAATATACCACTAACGCTTGCTTGTTGTTCTATTCTTGAATTTTTGTTCGACATATGAACAGTGCGTGTCGACTGACGTAGTGACCACCTAGCCCGCAGGAGCCGGTGCGCACGTGGCAGCGGGGCCGCGGTTGCGCCCGGCGGGACCGGGACATACTACCAACTGCAGCAAGGTTCTCCAGACGGGAGGCGGCGGTGTGGTCGGCACGGCAATAGGCGAGTGGAGTGAAGTAGGCCAGCTGGTGGTCCGAACGCTGGTGCTCTACCTGGTGGCCTTGACGGTCTTCCGGGCCATGGGCAAGCGCACGCTGGCCAAGATGGGGCCGTTCGACTTCGCGGTCATCATCATGATCGGGGAAGCCGTGGCCATCGGCATGGAGGATGCCAAGACCCCGCTCATCAATGCGGTGGCCATTACCGTCGCCTTGGGGGCGCTCCAGTACCTGCTCACCTGGTTGAATGTCCGTTTCCGCTGGCTGGAACGGGTCACTCAGGGCACCCCCACCGAGCTCATCCGGGATGGGCAGGTGGATGCAGCGGCCATGCGCCGGGAACGCATCTCCTCTGCCGACTTGCAAATGGAGCTCCGTCAGCAGGAGGTGCAGAGCCCTGAAGAGGTTAAGCGGGCTCTCCTCGAGCCGACCGGGGAGATCAGTGTGGAAAAGGCGTCCGGGTCCGGGGGAGCCGGCCGGAAAGGCGGCGATGCCTGAAGGAGCCGGCGCGGAGAGGGGGGGACGATATGGCGGCACCAGAGGATCAGCGTGAACTCTTGGCCCTTATGCGGTGGGGCCTGAAATTTCACCGGGCCCGCCGGCCCCGCACCCGGCGGCAGGCCCGCGACCAGGTGCTGGCCCTTCTGGCCCGCCGTTTCGCCCGGTGCGGCGTGGCACCGGACGGGATACCAGGGGGCCTGCCGGAAGCCCTGTGGAGGGGGGCAGCCCTGGCCGCCCGTTCCCGGGTGCAAGCCTGGCGAACGCGTCCGCCCGTGATCCGGTTCCTGTGGCGGTTCCTGCTGGGGCTGGCGGGGCGGGCGACGGTACTGGGTATCCTGGCCGCATACCGCTGCTGGGCGTGGACCCGGCCTCCCCGCCCGGCGCGGCGGGCGGCCTTGGATCCCTGGACATCCGGTGGGCGTGGGCAGCCAGGATGAGGTGCCCGGGAACCGTGGTCTCGGATTGAACCCGTCTGGAGCAGTTCGGGGATTGCTGCCCGTCGGGAATCCTGGTTTATAAGGGAGGGAAAACCCTACATCGAAACGGGTGGAAGTAGATGCTGATGACCTCCTCCCCGAATGGGGGTGTCGCACCCGGGGGTGTCGGACGGCCGGCTGCCGTGCCGGCAGGGTGGGTGCGCTGGGCATGCCAGCCGGCGCGGCGGCGGCCGCTCTGGCCGATCCGCGCATCGGTACCATCGGTACAGTGCCCTGGCGGGTGACGGCCCTGGGTGCTCGACGTGTTCCCGGACGGCTGGCGGCGCAGGCACCGGCGAGCGGGGCCGGGACGGGCAGCTGTCCTTCGGGATGCCACCGAGGCTGTGGAACTTTTCGGGGCTTATCTCCTGCGCGGTCTGCTGGCGGACCTCCGCGCGATGAGCGTGGATGTGCTCAGCTGGCCCAGCGCGTGCGAAAGGGCTGCCAGCATCGTGCGTTCCATCCGCTTCGCGGAGCTGAAGCTGGTGCGTTGCCCGTCGCAGGCGCCGGTGCCCCGCGTGGCCTTGGTCGGGCAGGGATACGCCTGGGAGAAGTAGTGCTTCTGGCCCAACGCCTTGTGGGGCTTGGTGGTGGACCCCTCGGTCGCCACCAGCGGCTCTCCACAGTGGGCGCAGCGGGCCAAGCCCGGGAGCAGCATCGGCCCCGCCTCCGCCCGGCTGTGCCGGGGCAGGTGCCGCGCCCGCCGGCCGTTGTAATGGGTTATGCGTCCATGGTTATCTCCCCGCGCTCCCGTGGCATGAGGACCAGTTCGGGAATGGGATCGCTCAGGCTGATGTCCATGAAGTCGTCGGCACCCCGCTGCCGCCGTTTGCGGGCCTCGGTATATGTGCGCCCGTAGGCCAGCCGTCCGGTCAGGATGGGATTTGGCATCGTCCGCCGCTGTTGGGCGGCCGCCCCGCTGCCGGTGGCCGCGGGGGTTCAGCCGGGCGGCGATGGTGGTGGTGCCGACCCTGCGTCCAGGTACCCGGCGCACGCCTGATGGAGCCAGCGGGCCTTCTTGGGGTCGATGGCCAGTGGCACCGGCCGGCGCGTGGGGTCGAACCGGTACCCGTTTGGCGCCCATCCACTGGTCCACTGGCCCTGCTCGGCCAGCTGCCGCATGCGGGTCGACACCCGGATGGCGGTGTTGACCGAGTCAGTCTCGGCCTGCCAGCCCTCCAGGAACCAAAGGCGCTTGACGTACTGGCCGTCGAGGGGCCGCCAGCCGTTTCGTCGGGCAAGTGTGTGGAAAGACCTTCTCGGTCAAATGCGCCCTCCTTCGATGGTACATGTTGCCACTAACTGGCGACGAGCCCCGCCAATTCACGAAGCACCACCCGAATTCATGGCGGCCCGGCATGGGGGCCTTGTAAGGCTGGCAGATGCGCCTGGAGCCAAGCCGGATGGGTATCGCCCGCTTCGCGCCGCAGGCGGGGTAGCGCCGGCCCGGTTGCCGCCCTGACCGGCTACGGGGCGGCCTTCGACGAGGGCCTTCACCTTGCCGGCCATGTTGACGTGGCTGGATGCGCGGGCTTTGGACCTGATGTCCGTTTTCCACACGCCCTCGGCGGCGGATCAGGACGGCAAGGTCATTCCGTTCCTGCCCCCAAATTGAGGTCGCGAGGTACTCCCACCAGGATAGATTGAATGTTTGGTTAGAAATCCCGAAATCGAGAATTTCCCCTGGTTGCTGGGATAACGGTGAAATTGATTTCTGTACCCGAAGGAATTGTAGTCCCTTCCGGCATAGGCATAGGGATCCCGAAACTGTCCATGCACGACAACAAGGTATACCGGTGAATTCGAATCTTCCTTATTGCCAGAAACTCGCAACTCAGCAGCTTGTCGAGTAGTCTGCACGAAAACTGCAGATACAGGATGAGGATCGCCCATTCGCATAGCGATCTCGCGACTAAGAGTCACCAGGAAGGGTGGTGGACTAGCCTGGCTCGATGAACTTGCCGCAACTCCCGCAACTATAAGTGCGGCAGCGGAAGCCGCATTAGCTATCGCTATTTTAAAATACTTTTCATGGTATACCATCCTGGTGTTGCCAATCAGAGAACACTGAAAAAGTCGGACTAACGGCAGCCGCAAAAGGGAATTATGGCGAACCCTTAAGTCATCTAATCCCGCCGCAGGAGGGTTCCGCCAGGCCAGGCCACCTCGAGGCCCTCTGGCGGGGGTCCTGGTAATCCTGGGGCGGGCTCATGTGATGGGTTTCCTCATCGCCTACCGGGGCTAGCTGTGGATGCGCCCGGGTCCACCGTTGCGGCCCGGTCAGGCCCTGCCTCCGTGGTCGTCGGGCGGTCCGGGCCAGTCCGGCTGACCGGCTCCCGGGGTCCGGGCCGTTTGGTGGCCGGGACGCGGACCGTGCGGGCGGAAAATGCGGTCCGTTAGGGCGGGGTACTAGTAAACCGAAGTGGATAGTTGTATAATACGTATAGTCATAAACTCCCGGGCCTCGGTCGGGGCCCCCGGAGCCTATCCACATCAACTCGGTTGCCGCGCCTCCGTCCTGCAACACCGTTGACCGGGAGCGGGCGGGACCGGTTTACTCGTCCCTCGGCACAGGACGCGTCAACGGCCGGGACGGCACGACATGGGGGGATAAATGATGGCGACACGGCGGGGCGGAAACGAATTTCTGGCCTTGGTGGGATGGACGCTCCGTTTCCACCGGGCCCGCAATCCGGAGGCGCGGCGCAAGGCCCGGGCCCGCGTCGTGGAGTTGGTGGGCCGGCGGTGGCGGCGGTATCAGGGCTGGAGCCCGGAGCGGGAGGTGCCCGTCCGGGCGGTGGAGGCCATGTGGCGGGGCGCGTCCCTGGCGGCCCGGTCCCGGCTGCAGACCTGGCTGTCCCGTATTTATCCCCGGTTCCTGGGATCCCTCCTGCTGTGGTTCATCGGCCGTGCCAACGTGCTGGGGGTTCTGACCGCCTACCTCTGCTGGCAATGGACGCGGGTGGAGGAGCCGGCAGCCCCTGCGGAACTCGGTTTGTGGTCGTCGGGCGGCAGCGGTCAGCCGGTTTGAAGGTACGCCGGGGCCGGGAGCAGCGGGGCGCTCCCGGCCCCACGTTTTTGCGTCAGATTCACCGGAAAAATGTCGCTAAGGGCGGGGCGGTTCGCGGTTGACATCGACGGCGGCTTGCGATACCTTACCAACATAGCCGAAGACGTTACATGAACCTTACACATAGCGGCGGTGACCAGGGCGGCACCGGCCACCGGTATTTCCGGACCTGACGGTTCATCCAGGAGGAGGTAATGTCCATGGCCCTTCATCGATTGGCGACCCTGCCGGCCTTGGCGACCTGCATCGAATGCGGGGAACCCTTGACCCGTAACGACGTGCTGGAGACCGGGCAGGCCAAACGATGCATTCCCTGCCACCGGGAGCACTCGCGCAAGCGCGAGCGCTATCTGGTTAAGGTGGCGGTGGCCGAGCCCTGATCCCCGCGCCCTGGTTACAGCCGCTCACCCCGGGTGGGCGGCTTTATTGTGCCGGTACCCGGGCCGGAATTGAAGACCGTGGCCCGGAACGGTAAGATGCCGGTGGAACGGACGGCCGAAGCGGGGCCGGAGGGAGGCTCCGGCGGTGGGATTCTGGCAACGGCGCCGGGAGGGCGGCGGTTGGGACGCGGACGCCAGCCGCCGGCGGATGGAAGCGGGGGAACTGCCCCTGGCGGCCGGCGGGCGTCTGGCCGCCCGGCCCGGCGGGTGGGGGGCAGGCCCGGGCAAGGGGGCGATCGGGGCTTTGGCCCGGGTGGGATTCCTGCCCGCTGCCCCGGTTACCGGGACGGCCGTGCTGGCGTTCGAGATCGCCCCGCCGGAGCCGGATCCGCAGTGGGCGGAACCCACCCTGGGACCGCAGGCGGAGCTGGCGGCGGTGTCGCGGGCCCAGGAGCGTGTGCGCACCCTGGCGCTGGAGCGGTTGGGCGAGGAGGCCCGGCAGCTGGGCGCAGCGGGGGTGGTGGGGGTGCGGATCGAGGTCCGCCGTTCGCCGGAACCGGCGGGACGACTCGTCGCCAGCGCCGAGGGCCTGGCGGTGCGGCCGGCGTCCGGCGGGCCTGTTCCCGGGGAGCCCTTCCTGGCCGCTATGCCGCCGGCGGCTTTTGCCCGGCTGCTCGAGCAGGGGCTGATGCCGTTGGGGCTGGCCCTCGGCACCGCCAGCTATTATGTGTTCGCCCAGGCCCTGGTCTGGGACCCGGCCGCGCAGGTGCCCGGCGAATCGGCGGCGTTAACGGATGCGGTGTATGAGGCGCGCAACCTGGCCTTAAACCGCCTGCACTCACACGCCCGCGGGCTGGGGGCGGACGGGGTGCTGGGCCTGGGGGTGGACATCGCGGTGGAACCTTTTGAGGATTTTGAGCACACGGACCACGTGATCCACGTGGTGGCGGCGGGAACGGCGGTGGGCCGTTTCGGGCAGCCGGCCGCCCCGGCCGCGGTCCGCCTGGTGTTCCGGGTCGGTGCCGGCGGGGTGGGGGTATGAAGGAAGGGGAAGGCCGCCTGCCGGAGGCGGCCCTCGCCCGCCTGGGCCGGGAGGGCGTGGGCGGGCGTTTGTTTACGGCCGCCTTCGGCCCCGACGAGCTGGCTTTGGTGCGGGCGGCCGGCTGTGAGCCGGTGGCAGTGGTTTCCGGTACCGCGGTTTACCACTTCGGACCGGCGCCCCTCGGGATCCGGGGCAGCCAGGAGGTGAGCGCCCTCAGCCAGGCCGTGGCCCAGGCCTGGCAGACGGCGCTGGACCGCCTGCTGGAGGAGGCGCGGGAAGTGGGGGCCGACGGGGTGATCGGTGTCCAGGTCGTGCGCAGCCGCCATGACTGGGGTGAAGGGGTGGCGGACGTCCTGGCCCAGGGGACAGCGGTGCGGGTGGAGCGCGGCGACCTGCCCCACGGGCGGGGGGGGCGGCCGTTCACCTGCCTGTGCTCCCCCTCCGCCTTCTGGGCGATGGTGACCGGCGGCTACCGGCCACTCTCGGTGGTGGCGGGGCACGTCGTCTGGGCCCTGGGGCATCAGACCCTGACGCATGCGCTGCGGGTGGGTCACGGGCAGGTGGAGCTGATCGGGATGACCGAGGGACTGTACGATGCGCGCGAACTGGCCCTGGCCCGCATGGAGGCGCAGGCCGGCAGTCTGGCGGGAGCGGACGGCGTGCTGGGGGTGCGGTTGGTGGAGGAGGCCCACGAATGGGGCCCGGCTCTGTTCGAGTTCCGGGCCGAGGGGACCGCCGTGGCACGGTTTGCCGATCGGGAGCCGCCGCGACCCGAGTGGGTCGTGGTGGCGGAGTAGGGCATGACGGGCAGCGGGACGGCCGTGCTGGCCGTCGTGACCGCGGTGCTGGCGGGTGCGGTACTCTGGAGCCGGTTGACGGAAGGACCGCACATCCCCGATGTGGCCGCCTTCCTGCTCTGGGGGGTGGTGCTGGGGCCGGCCGGTCTGGACTGGTTGCACTGGCGCCCCGGTGGCGCCGCCGGCGGCTTCATCCTGAGCGCCGGGACTGCGGTCATCCTGTTCTGGGGCGGCCGCGAACTCCGGCTGCCTCGGCTGGGCCGCCGCTGGGGGTCGGTGGCGCTGCTGGCCACCGTAGGGGTGGCGGTCAGCACGGCGGTGACCGGGGCCGGCATGCATTGGATGCTGGGCTGGCCGTGGGGCAGGGCCCTGCTGGTAGGGGCCATCCTGGCCCCCACCGACCCGGCCAGCCTAATCCCGGTCTTCCGGCGGGTGCCAGTCGCGCGCGGGGTGCAGGAGGTGGCCACCGCCGAGTCCGCCTTCAATGACGCGACGGGGGCGGCTCTGGTGGGGGTGCTGCTGCCGGCGGCGCTGCATGGCACTGCGCCGGCGTGGCAAAGCGGAGGCATCCTGTTTCTGCGTACGCTGGGCCTTGGCGCCGTGGTCGGAGTAGCGGCCGGGTGGGCTGCCCTCTGGTTGATCGCGCCCCGGGGCGGCGCCTGGCTGCGTCCCATGGGATCCATGGTTCTGGTGTTGACGGCCTGGGGCGCCCTGGTTCTGGCCGGCACGGCCGGCGGCAGCGGCTATCTGGCGGCCTTCACCGCCGGATTGGTGACCGGTAATCCCGGGATGGCCGGCTTCCGGCTGCCGCCCCGCAGCCGGCGTCTGGAGGAGCACTGGGGCAACCTGCTGCTGTTCGTCTTCCGGGCCCTGATTTTCGCCCTGTTGGGCAGCCGCATCACCCCCGGGGCCCTGGTCGCCGCCGGGTGGGGGCCCTGGGCCGTGACGGGGGTGCTCGTGCTGGTTGCCCGTCCTCTGGCCGTGCTGGTCAGCCTGGCGCCGGTCCGGCGGCCCCCCTGGCGCCGGTCCGAGCTCCTCCTGTTGATGTGGGTGCGGGAGACGGGCGTCATCCCCGCCGCCCTGGCCGGGGCGGTGGCGGCGGCCGGGGTCCCGGGGGCGGCTACCATGGTGGCGACGGTATTTGCGGCGGCGCTGGTGACGCTTGGCGGGCAGGCCACCACCACCGGCTGGGTGGCCCGCCGGCTGGGTTTGGCCCGGGCGGGGGCGGAGGCGGAGATCTGAGCAGGGAAGGGGGCGCCGGCCATGGCGCTGCGCAATGTCATCAGTACCCTGAACGCCGAGGGCGAGGAGGTGATGGGGCCGGACGTCCTGCTCTACCATTACCCCAACAACGATATCCAGAACGGTACCCTGTTGACGGTGGAGTCCAACCAGTTCTGTGTATTGAAGAGCCGGGGAGCCATCCTCAACGTGTACGAGACGGGCCAGTATCCGGTGCAGACGCCGCAACGCCTCATCATCGGCAACCTGGTCCAGAACACCCTTTACGGGGGGCAGTCCCCCTGGCAATACGAGGCCTTGTACGTCTCCCGCGCCAAGCTGCTCCTCAAGGCTGAGGGCATGGCCCTCTCGCGCGAGATGGCGGAGCTGGGCTATACGGTGGACTATTACATTCATGTCGACAGCCCGCAGGACGCGGTCAGGCTGGTCCAGCACATGCCCTATCAGGGCCACTTCCTGACCGGGAAGGAGGTCAACGCCTACGCGGCACCGGTGGTGGAACAGGCCATCAACCAGGTTATCCAGGTCACGCCCCTGGAAGCGGTCAACGAGCGTATCCATGACCTCACCGAACTGGTGAAGGTTCACCTGGGCGAATTCCTGGCCGTCTACGGCATCACCCTCAACGATGTCAAGGTGCTGGTCTTCCCGCGCGACCACCTCATGAAGACCCTCATTGCCCTTAAGGCTTTCGGCCTCGACGAGCTCACCGCGGTGCGCTATTACACCGCCATGCTCATGGCCGAGAAAGGGCTGGTCTCCGCGCCGAACATGGCGGTAGGGGAGCCGTTTTACATGGGCTGGACGGGCTGGAACGGTACCATGGCAGGGGGAGCTGGACGCCATGAGCGGGGGTGATGCCGGCGAGCGCCTGCGCAGCCTGTTTGCCGGGGCCTATCGCGAGGGGGAGCGGCCGGAGGACATCCGCGCCAACGACCTGTTGGTCCGGCAACGGGTGGCGCAGACCCTGTCCGCCGCCGCCGGGCAGCTGCGCAATCGGGAAGCGGAGTTCCGGCGGACCCGGATCCCGGTGCTCAGCCGGGAGGCGCCGGAGCCGCCCCGGGAGCTGCTGGCGACGGCGGCGGCGGCCGGACGCCTGGCCCGCCGCCTGTCGGACCTCGCGGGCGAGGTGCTGGGCCTGGCCATGCCGGCCGGGGACCGGGTCTGGCGGAGGGTGCGGGCGGAGCGCACCCTGCTGGAGACGCTGCGCTCGTATGACTGGCTGCTGGTGAGCCTGGCCGAACAGCTGGAGCGGGCGGTGCGGGAGATGGGGCCCTACACCGATGCCGCCCAGCTTGATCCTGTGGCGGGGGCGCTGTCGGCGCTGGAGAACGCGCTGCGCGACCGCCGGGAGGTGCTGCAGATCCCGTGATGCCGGACAGCGGCAAGGGCGGGAGGGCGGTGCCGCAGGCGCCGGCATTTGAGCCTGTGGACCGGGCCTTCTTCACCCTCGGGACCCTGGAACTGGCCCGGGCCCTGCTGGGCCTAGTGCTGGTTCATGAGACGCCGGAAGGCGTGACCGCCGGCCGCATCGTCGAGGTGGAGGCCTACCGGGGCCCCGAGGACCGGGGGGCCCACTCCTACGGCGGCCGGCGCACGCGGCGGACGGAGGCCATGTTCGGACCGCCGGGCATCGCCTACATCTACCGCATCTACGGCCTGTATGACTGCTTTGATGTGGTCTCGGCCCCGGAGGGAAAACCGGAGGCGATTCTGGTGCGGGCGTTGGAGCCGGTCATGGGCCTCGACCTCATGGCCCGGCGCAGCGGACTGGGTGTGGTGCCGGGCCGGCCTTGCCGGCTGACGGCCGGACCCGGGCGCCTGGCCCGGGCCTTGGGGATCACCCTGGCCCAGTACGGGATGCCCCTCTGGCAGCCGCCGCTCTACCTGACCCGGGCGGGGGCGCGGGCGGTGCCGGCCGGGGAGGTGGCCCGGGGGCCCCGGGTCAACATTCCTTATGCCGGGGAAGCTCAGGCCTATCCCTGGCGGTTCTGGATCCGGGGGCATCCCTGTGTTTCCCGGGGGTGAGGCGTCCGGGCGCACAAAACGGCCCCCGCCCGGGAGCGGGGGCCGCTGCCGGGGCCGCCGTCAGGCGGATTCCCCGGAGGCGCTGCGCACGGGGGCGGAGGCGGACGAGGCCGCCGGCACCGTTGGCGCCTTGCGGCGCTCGCCCAGGCGGGCGAAGGTGGTCAGGTCGATGGTGTGGTGACGGGCCGCCAGGCGCAGGACCACGGTCAGGCCGATCGCAGCCTCGGCTGCGCCCAGGGGGATAGCGAAGAGCAGCAGCCCGGCCACCTGGGCCCCGCCCGCAAAGGCCTGGGCCGCGGCCAGGATGGCCCAGTTGGCGGCGGCCAGCACAATCTCCAATCCCATGAAGGCCAGCACCGCGTGGCGGTAGCGCAGGATGACCAGGACGCCCACCAGGGCCAGGATACCCGGAGCGATGAACACGGGCGGAACCTCCTTTCCGGTCCCAAGGTCAGGGGGTATGGGTTAGCCACAGCAGCGGATAGGGCCAGACTCCCAGCAGGGCCACCGCCCACCCCAGCACGACGGTAACGCCCACGGAGAGGGCGCTGGGCCGGGGCGCCGGGGTCGGCCGCGTCTTCCGCAGCACCAGCGGCGCCAGCCAGCGGAAGTAGTACAGGAAGGAGAAGCCGGTGGCCAGCAGGGCGGCGACCGCGAGCACGGGATCCCGGGCCAGCAGCGCCTCCACGACATACAGCTTGCCCACGAACCCGATGGTGAGGGGGAAGCCGGCCAGGCCGGCCAGGGCCACCACCAGCGAGACCCGGGTCCAGGCGCTGAGCGGATACTCGCGCGCCAGCTCGGTGCGGCTGACATCCTCCACCCCGGGCGGCAGCAGCAGCAGGGCCGCCAGGGCGGTAGCCGTCAGCACAGCGTAGGTCAGCAGGTAGGTCAGGCTCGCCTCCAGGTTGCCGATGGCCAGCGGGGCGATGATGTAGCCCATCTGAGCGATGGCGGAGTAGGCGATCATGCGCTTCAGGGAGAGCGTCTGCCGCCAGGCGCCCAGGGTGCCCACCGCCCAGGTGGCGATCGCCAGGATGGTGAGCAGCAGCCCCTCCTGCCCCATGGCCGCCAGGAGCCCGTGGTGCACCAGGCGGATCAGCAGACCGCCCAGCGCCACCTTGGGGAAGACGGCAAAGGTCAGGGTGACGGGCCAGGAGGCGCCCTGGTACGTGTCCGGAGCCCAGGTGTGGAACGGCACGCTGCCCAGCTTGAACAGGATGACGGACAGGATGAGCAGCTGGCCGACTCCGGCCCACAGGCCGTGGGCGGGGACCATGTGCAGGGTGCCGGTGGCGGCATCCAGAAACCCGATCCCGGCCACCGCGAAGGCGCTGAAGAGCCCGCTCAACAGGAAGAACTTGAGCAGGGCCTCGTCGGTGGCGGCGTCCGTGGACACGCGGCCCAGCAGCCCGTAGAGGGCGATGTTGAGGGTCTCCAGGCCTACCCAGAACACCAGCCAGTTATTGGTGGTCAGCAGCACGTAACCGCCCAGCACCAGAAAGGCGATGAGGGTGTTGGCCATGGCCGCCGAGCGGCGGTCCGGGACCAGCAGCACGAGCAGTTCGCCGAGGGCGATGAGGAACACGGCCACCGGGGCCATTCCGTAGGCCAGGGCGTGGCGGGCGGCCTCCTCCACCACGGCCACGGCCGCGGCCGCCAGTCCGGCGGTGGAGAGGACGGCCACCGGCGTCCGCCCCAGGTTGAACATCTCCGCCAGCATGGCGACCAGCGCGGTGGCGGCCAGGATGATGGCCGGCCACAGGGGCGTCAGCGACATACCGTCACCTCCAGTTCCAGAGGGCGGTGACCCAGGGCAGGGCCACCCCCATTGCAGCCATCGAGGCCGTCAGCAGGCCGGGGACGGGCCCCAGACGGGGATGATGCCCGACCGCCACCGGGCCCTGCTGGCCGAACCGGATCCGGGCCAGGACCCGGATCCAGACCGCCGCCGCCACCAGCCAGCCGACCAGGGCCAGCCCCACCGCCCACGGGTAGCGGCCGATGGCGGCGGTAATGACGCCCACCTCGCCGGGGAAGAGGGCGAGGCCGGGCATGCCCATGTAGCCGAGTACCCCCAGGGTCATCCAACGGGCCAGGTCCGGGGAGCCCACATAGAGGCCGGCCAGCTTGTCGAGCTGGCGGGTGCCGGTCCGGTGGGCGATGGCGCCGGTGGCCCAGAAGAGGAAGGCCGAGGCCACCCCATGCCCGACCATGACCAGGATGGCCATTTCCCGGGCGAAGGGGGTGTTGACCGCGAGGCCGATGATGACGAAACCCATCGAGGCCAGGGAACTGTACGCTACCGTTTCCTTGAGGTCCCGCCGGCCCAGGGCCAGCAGGCCCCCCGCCAGGACATTGGCGCCGCCCCAGAGGGCCAGCCAGGGTGCCAGCGCCCGGGCGGCGGCCGGGAAGGCGATGTCCGCCAGGATGAGCCCGTACGGGGCGATCTTCAGGGAGATGCCGGCCAGCAGCATGGACACGGGGGTCGAGGCCTGGCCGTGAGCCCGCGGCAGCCAGACGTGGAAGGGCCACAACGGGGTCTTGATAGCCCAGGTCAGTAGCAGGGCCAGGTAGACCCCTTCCTGCACCGCCAGCGGCACCCGCGCCGGGTGGAAGATGGTAACCCCGTGGATGGTGAGCCAGATCATCCCCCACAGCAGGGGCACCGAGGCGGTGGCCGAGAAGGCCAGGAAGAAGAGTGCCGCCCGCCGCCGCTGAGGCCCGCCGACCAGGTAGATGAGCAGGTAGAAGGGCAGCACCGCCAGCTCAAAGCCCAGGAAGAACATCAGCGGCGCGGTGGCGGTGAAGGCCAGGTTGGCACCGGCAATGGCGATCAGCACGAGACTGGGGGAGGGAGTGGGCAGCTCCTCCTCTACAAAGCCCACCGCCAGCAGCAGCACCGCTGACAGCCACAGCAGGGGGACATTGGTGGCATTGGTCACCAGCGCCAGGCTCAGGTGGAGGGGCGGCCACCAGGGGACGGTGACCGTCTGCTCGGTCCGGGTGGCGACCGCCGTCAGGGCCAGCATCACCAGCCCCGCCAGCCACAGGCGTCCCTTGAAGGCGGGGGCCAGCGCCGCCAGCACCAGAGGGACCACGATAAGGGCGATCAGCACGGACTCAACCCCGCTTTCCTAGTGAATGAACGCCCACCCGACCAGCGCGGTCAGGAAGAGGCTGGTAAGGGCCGCGTACCACTGTGCCCGGCCACGGGCGGTGAAGAGGCCGAGCCGTGCCAGGTGCCGTACCACCCGCAGGGGCCAGGCGGCCGCGGCGTGCAGTACGATTTCCACCATGCGCATGCCCTCGCCTACCGCCCAGAAGCCCCGCCAAGCCGGGACCCACGGCATGGCCGCCAGGGCCGGGAAGGGGCCGGCGGCCAGGAAGCCGGCAGCCGCGCCCAGGATGACCGCCAGCAGGTCGATGGCGGTAGTGCCGATACCGGCGTCCGCGGCCAGGCCCGTATGCACGGGGTCGGGCAGACCGGCCACCCCGCCCAGGGCCACCAGGGCCAGGGGCAGACCGGCCCAGGCCTGCCAGGGGTTCACCGGATGCAGGTGCTCCGCCCGGCGTGGGGCGCGGAAGAGGGAGGCGGTCAGACGGCCGGCGTAGGCGCCGCCCACCAGGGCCGCCAGCATGGCCAGCACCCCGGCCAGCAGTCCGGCGTGAGCCGCCGCGGCCGCCACCTGGTCCTTAGCCCAGAAGCCGGCCGTTGGCGGCAGACCGGCTACCGCCAGCGCGCCGATAGCATAGAAGGCCGCCAGCATAGGCTGGGAGAGGGTGCCGCCCACCCGTTCCAGGAGGGTGGAGTCGGCGCGGTGGGTGGCGATGCCGGCCAGGAAGAAGAGCAGGGACTTAAAGGCAGCGTGTGCAATCAGGAGGGCGAAGGCCGCCCGGGGCGAGCCCACGCCCAATGCCAGCAGCATCAGGCCGAGCTGACTGACCGTGGAGTAGGCCAGCAGTTCTTTGACCGCCTTGGCGGCCGCGCCCTGGTATCCGGCCCACACCGCCGTCACTCCGCCCACCACCACCAGGGTGGTCATGAGGGCCGGCGAACGGTCGAGCAGCGGGAACAACCGGACCAGCAGGAAGGGACCCGCGGCCACCATGGTGGCGGCGTGGATGAGGGCGCTGGCCGGGGTGGGACCGGCCATGGCCCCGATCAGCCAGGACAGGAAGGGGCCCTGGGCCGATTTGGTGAAGATGGCCAGCACCAGCAGCCAGATGATGATCGGCGGGCCCGACCGGTTGAGGGCAGCTAAGGTGGAGACATGATGACTCATGCCCCAGGCCACCGCCGCCAGGAAGGCGGCATCCCCAATCCGCGTCAGGGCAAAGGCCTGGGTGGCCCCGAAGCGGGCCTCCCGCCAGTGCTGATAGTGGCCGATGAGGAGGAAGGACCCCAGGCCCATGACCTCCCAGCCGATGTAGGCGGTAAACAGGTTGGCGGCGCTGACAAAGAGCAGCATGCCGCCGGCGAAGGCTTCCAGGAAGCCGGCGAAGCGTTCCCGCAGGGGATCGCCGTCCAGGTATCCGTGCGCATAGACCTGGGCCATGAGATGGACCACGGTGGTGGTCAGGGCCATCCAGGCCAGCAGGTGCCCGCTGGTCAGGCTGAGGCTGAAGCGGATGCCGTCCAGGTTCCAGTAGACGTAACGGACGGGGGTGAGGGGATGTGCCACGCCGTAGGCGGCCAGACCCACCAGCACAATCCCGACCACCATCGCCAGGACGAAGCCCCAGGCCTTGCGGGTCAGGCTGACCAGGATACCGGAGGCGATGGGAAGCATGGTCAGTGCCCACAACATGGCTACCTCTCCTTATCAGTCCCGGGACGGGTTAATGCCGAGGGTCGGGGTCGCTCCCGCCGGGCGCCGGGTCCCGGCCGGCTTCCACCGGCCGGATGGCGGGGGCGACGTGAATGACGATGGCGGTGGCCAGCGCGGCCAGCAGCAGCATGGCCATCATTTCAAAGGCCACGCCGTTGCGGGCCAGCAGCCAGTGCCCGAGGGCGGCGCCGCCGATGTGGGTGATGTGGCGGGGATAATGGCGGTAGGCCACCCAGCCCGCCAGGGGCACCAGCACCCAGCTCAGCAGCCAGCCTTTGGAGTTGGGCCGCAGCACCTCGTTACTGGATGCCAGCATGATGACGAACAGCATGGTCACCAGCACCCCGCCGGCGTACACCAGCACCTGCAGTCCCGCCAGCATCGGGCTGCCCAGCTCCCAGAACAGGAGCCCCACCAGCACCATGACCCCCACCAGGGCGAAACCGGCCACAATGGCGCGGTTGCTGAGGAAGACCCAGATGCCCAGCGCAACCGCCGCCGCGGCCGTCAGGCCGTACAGGATGGCCATGGTCTTCACCTCTCCACTTTCAAGGCATCCACGTGGAAGACGAGATTAACGCGATCATTGACGCCCACCTCAAACTCATTGCCCATGGTGAGGCACTTGGGCGGGCAGACCTCCACGCAGAGGTTGCAGAACATGCAGCGGTTATAGTCGATGTCGAATTGCTCCAGGATAAAGCGCCGGTCCGGTCCCCGGTGCCCCACGATGGTGAAGCACTGGGTCGGGCAGATGCGGGCGCACGCCTGGCAGACGATGCACTCGTCGGCCACCAGGTTGTGGATCCCCCGGAAGCGCTCGGGGCTGTAGGCCTTGGCTTCCGGATAGACCCGCGTGATGGGCCGGCGGCCCAGATGGACGGTGGTCACGGCCAGGCCCTTGACGAGGCCGCTGCCGAGGCGCTTCAGATACCGGAACGAGGGGACACGGCGCTTCTTCGTCTCCGGGGCCATCAGCCGGACGCTCCTTTCACGGGTGATGCGGGATCAGGACAGGGCCTTGGGCAGGATGACCCAGATGAAGTTGGCCGAAGCCAGCGGGATCAGGATCTTCCAGCCCAGGGTCATCAGCTCGTCGGCCCGGATGCGGGGCATGGTGGCCCGCATCCAGATGATGATGGAGATGAGAATGAAGATCTTGACGGCCATGGCGATGACGCCGCCCCCGCCCAGGTAGAGCACGCTCATGAGCCAGGCCAGGAAGAACATGTGCGAGTATTCCGCCAGCACGAAGAGGGCGAACCGCACCCCGCTGTACTCCACATGGTAGCCGGCTACCAGCTCCGATTCCGCCTCCGCCAGGTCGAAGGGCGGGCGCTGCGCTTCGGCCATCCCCGCAATGAGAAAGATGATGGCACCCAGCGGTTGCGAGAACAGGTACCACACGTGATGCTGGGCCTGGACGATGCGGGCCAGGTTCAGGGTTCCGGCCGCCATGGCGGCTCCCATTACCGCCAGGGTGAGGGGCACCTCGTAGCTTACCATCTGGGCAGCCGCGCGCAGCCCGCCGATAAGGGCGTACTTGCTGTGCGAGCCGTACCCGGCAGCGATGACCCCCAGCACCTCCAGGCTCAGGACCGCGGAGATGAACAGGATGGCGATGTTCATCGGCCGCGGGGTGAGCGCGGGCAGGGCTGCGAAGCTGATGAAGACCGGTGCGAAGCTCAACACCGGTGCCCAGCGGAACAGCCGCTCATCCACCGTAGTGGGGATGATGTCCTCCTTGGACAACAGTTTCAGGATATCGGCGAAGGATTGCAGCAACCCTTGCGGTCCCACCCGGTTGGGCCCCAGGCGGACCTGGTAGCGGGCCAGCAGCCGGCGTTCATACCACAGCAGCATGGCAGCGATGCCGGGGATGACCAGGGCCGCTCCCACCGGATAGGCCAGCGGCAACAGCCGCAGGAGCCAGGTATGCATCAGCGGTCCACCTCCCCCAGGACGATGTCGATGCTGCCCAGGATTACCACGGCGTCGGCGACCATGTGCCCGACCAGCATCGGCTTCAGGGCGTGCAGGTTGATCATCGTCGGCGGGCGCACCTTCATCCGGTAGGCGTTGGCGCTGCCGTCGCCCACCAGGTAGACCCCCAGCTCGCCCCGCGGGCTTTCCACGGCGTAATACGCCTCACCGGCCGGCAGGCGCACGTTCTTGGGCACCTTGCCCATGATGGGCCCGGCGGGCATGCGGTCCAGGATCTGCTCGATGAGGGTGAGGGAATTCTCCATCTCCTCCATCCGCACCAGGTAGCGGGACCAGACATCGCCCCCATGCTCCACCGCCACCGGGACGTCGAGCTCGCCATAGATGCCATAGGGACGGTCCCGGCGCAGGTCGATGTTCACCCCCGACCCGCGGGCCACAGGTCCGGTGATGGCTAGCCGCTGCGCCAGCCCGGTGTCGAGTACGCCTACCCGCTCTGTGCGGTAGCGGAAGATAGGGTTGTCGTCGACCAGCCAGCGGTACTCCTGGATCTTCTTGCGGAAGTACGGCACCGCCTTGGCCACCTTGTGCAGCCACTTGGGGGTCGCGTCCCAGCCGACCCCGCCGATGCGCAGGTAGTTGTAGGTAAGGCGCGCGCCGCACAGCTCCATGAAGAGGTCCAGGATCATCTCCCGTTCCCGGAAGGCATACAGGAAGGGGGAGAGGGCCCCTACATCCAGCAGGAAGGTGCCGAAGAACAGCAGGTGACTGGAGATGCGGTTCATCTCCATCACCAGGGCCCGGAGGTACTGGGCCCGCGGCGGCGCCTCGATGCCGGCCAGGGCCTCCACCGCCCCGATGTAGGCGGATTCGTTGAACATGGCCGACAAGTAGTCCCACCGGTCGGGATAGGGCTGGTATTGCACCACCGTGCGGCGCTCGGCCAGTTTCTCGAACCCGCGGTGCAGGTAGCCCATGTGGGGGACGACGTCGATGACGCGCTCGCCTTCCAGCTGGAGCACCATGCGGAACACGCCATGGGTGCTCGGGTGTTGGGGACCCAGGCTCAGGGTCAGGGTCTCCTCTTTCACGCTCACGTCCCCACTCGCTCCTCCGTTATGTCGCCGCGTCTGCGACTAGATTTCGAGTTCGCCGGGCTCCACTTCCTCGGGAGCCTGCCCTACCGTCCCGTCGATGTTGGTGTACGACTTCCGCAGGGGATGGCCGTGGTAGCTTTCCGGCAGGAGGATGCGCCGCAGATCGGGGTGGCCGTGATACCGTACCCCGAATAGGTCGTAGACCTCCCGCTCCTGGAATTCGAGGCCAGGCAGGATGGCAACCAGCGAAGGCGCCTCCGGCTTGTTGGCGGGCACTCGGGTGCGCAGCAACACCTCATCCTCGTCCAGGATGCGGCCGCCTTCGGGCCGCGGCCGGCGCAGGAGATAGACCAGCTCCAGGTGGTCCAGGCGGTCGACCGCCGTGTGCATCACCGGCTCGATGTAGCCGTCCCGCACAAAGGAAGCCGCCACCTCCTGCAGCTGCGCCAGTTCGACCTCGACCTTGGTCACGCTTCCGCCTCCCCGCCGGTGGCGGCCGCTTCCGGTTCCGTCTGCGCGGCTTCCGCCGCCTCGTCGGCCGCGGTCCAGAACGGGAACTCCCGTGCCGGGGCCGGCTGACGGACTTCCGGGATCACCTTCCGGCCCGTGATCTTCTCCTGCAGCTTGAACAACCCCCACATCAGCGCCTCCGGCCGCGGCGGGCAACCGGGGACGTACACGTCGACCGGCACGATCTTGTCGACGCCCTTGACCACGCTGTAGACGTCATAGAACGGCCCCCCCGAAATGGCGCAGGCGCCCATGGCGATGACGTAGCGCGGCTCAGGCATTTGCAGGTACAGGCGGTGCAGGATGGGCGCCATCTTTTGGGTGACGGTGCCGGAGACGATCATGACGTCGGCCTGCCGCGGGCTGGCCCGGAAGACCATGCCGAAGCGGTCGATGTCGTAGTTGGAGGAGCCCACGGTCATCATCTCGATGGCGCAACAGGCCAGTCCGAAGGTCATCGGCCACAGGGAGGACTTCTGCGCCCACCCCAGCAGCTGTTCAAGGCGCCCGAAGAAGACCCCCTTCTTGATCGCCTCTTCCGCCCCGTCCGCATCGGGCGCGTGGGCAGTGGTTTTGATCGGGAGGTTCAGATCCATTCCATTGCCCCCTTCCGCCAGGCGTAGGCCAGGCCCCACAGCAGCAGTACGACGAAGACCAGCGCTTCCCACCAGTCCAGACGCGGCAGCCCGTTGGACGCGGCCACCCAGGGGTATAGGAAGGCTACCTCGGCGTCGAAGATGACGAACAACAGGGCGTAGCGGTAGTACCGCACCATCTGCGGCCGCCAGGTGTCCCCGACCGGCACCGTGCCCGACTCGTAGGCGCGGAGCTGCTCCTTCTCGCGCTTCTTCCGGTTCCGCCCCAGAAAGCCCCCGATCATGAACATCGACACCGGCAGGAAGAGGCCGAGGGCGATATAACCCACTATGCTGGTGACCATATGTCCTCCGTTCACACCCTGCAGGGTTAGGCCTGGGGATAGTACAAAGATGGAGAATTCTCAGCCAGTGTATCGGCATCATAGCAAACTTTGAACCCGGATTCCAGATGATTCGCGTAAAAATTTCGTCTATCCAAACTACTTCGTGACATCGCGAACATATTTACCCGGGAATCGTCGCCATTTGTCCGACAGTTGTGCCGGGCGGCGACCGGGGCCCGGGCAATGGCCGCGAATGTTCTTAACATTTTATGCGGTTCCAGTCCGGGGAACCAGTAGGATCGGGCCGGCAGGACTCCTTCGGCAGACGGCGAATTCCTTGCCCCGGAGCCGGAAGCCTCCGGCGCCGGACTGCCCGCGAGCGGAAGGAGGAGAACCATGGGCGCGACCGCGCCGGACTTCGAAGCCTTCTGGCGTCACTACCTGGAAGGCCACAGCCGCACCGGCACCCGCCTCTGGCACTTCGCCGGCATCGGCCTCGGCTTGCTGAGTGCGCTGCTCTTCGCACTCACCGGGGCCTGGTGGTACCTGGGACTGGCCCCGGCCGCCGCGTATTCATCGTCCATCCTCAGCCATCTCACGGTGGAGCATGGGCGGCCCACCAGCCTCGAGCATCCCTGGTGGGCCGCCCGGGCTGCTCTGCGCCTCTTCCGGCGCATGCTGCAGCGGGGGGTGGCGGCCGATTTGGCCACCCTCAGCCGGCAGGCATAGGCCCCCTTCCCCCCGCATAAGGCTCCGGCAGAGGTGGCGCTCCGGCGCCGCCGGCCGGGCGGGGAGGGGGGCGGTCTGCCCATGCGGAGGAGGTTGCCGGGCCTGGCCCTGGCGGCGGCACTGCTGGCCGGCTGCGGCGGGCCGCGGTCCGGACACGCCATTGGCGCCATGCCCGGGCCCGTGCAGCAGGTGCTGGACACCCGGACCCTTGCCGGGCCCACCATTGCCGCCGGGATCCTCACCCTGACGGGACATAAGGCCGACCTGGCCAGTGATACCCTGCCCGGATACTATTCGTATGGACCCGCCCGTGGGGGCCCTGACGGCAGCTATTACGTCGACGTGGAGGTCCCCGTCAACCTCGGCGCGGTCTCCCGCCGGCTGGGATATCCGGCCCGGCCGGTACGATCCACCGCCTACCGGGGTCTGGACTGGATTCCGGTGGTGCCGTTGCGGGGGATGGCGGGCGATCGCTTGTACTTCAATCCGCGGACCGGTTATGCCTCCTTTCTGTTCCGGCTCGAACCGGATGGGGCAGTCCTGGATGAATCCTGGGATGCGGTGGCCGTGAACAGCTGAGCCGGAACGGTTGCACCGCGGTTCGGGATGGGATCGGACGCCGGTTCAGTTTGAACTTGACCATAGGATCCGGCCGGCGCCGCATAGACGTCCGGACCTGTCGCGTAGGCGGCCCAACCGGGCCCAACGGTCAACCGATCCAGGGCCTATTGACCCAATTCCCGTGGCAGGCGGTACAACCAGGAGCCTGCGGCCCCGGGTCCGGCCCCGCCCCCTTATACTACAGAAGGGAGGCAACGGTGCCCGCGGACGGCGCCGGACTACGGAGCGCGGGGAGGTGCGGTCGGGGATGGGGAGCCGGACCCCGGACAAGGTTTGGGCCATCTTTGAAGAGGATCACGACCATCTGCTGCGCATCCTCGACCGCATGGCGGTGGAGGCGCCGGCGGACGTGGTGGCGGAGGAGGCCGGTTTTGCCGGCCTGCTGTCCCGGCATTTCCGGGATGAGGAGGAGATCCTGCTGCCCTTCCTGGAACAGCATGGCGAGGATGCCGAGAACGTGCGCCACCATGTGGCCGAGCACCTGGCCATCCTCCGCCTGAACGAACAGGTGCTGGAATACGCGCGCGCGGGTCTTGCCGACCTGGCCCGGCAGAGCGCCGCCCGCCTGCGCCTGCTGCTGGTCCAGCATGTGGAGCATGAAAACGAGAGCCTGTATCCCGAGGCGGAGCGCAACGTCTCCCCCGGCGAGCGCGGTCTCATCCGCAACCTGGTGCAAGGGCGCCGGCAGCAGGAGGACGCGGGAACAGGCGCCTAACCCTCCGCGTGAATGAGGGCCCGGGCCACCAGTTCGCCGGTCCGGCTCAGCCGGTAGTAGGTATGGGTCTTGCGCGGGGTATGGTATTTCGCCCGCCGCTTGAGGGTCTTCTTAACCGAGGATGTGAGCTGGTTACGGTCCAGCTCCTTGCCGGGCATGCGCTCGACCAGCCCGGCCTCCAGCAGCAGGGCATAGGCCTCGCGGATGACCTCCACCCCCACCCCGCTCCGATGACCCAGCAAGCGCTTGCGGATGATGGTGGGGGTATCAGGGCCGTAGGTCCAGGTGTGCTTCAGAACCTGGTAGGCAAGCGGGTGTTCCTGGAAGAAGGCCCGCCAGTACTCGAGGTCGGAGGCATCCCGCGCCACCGTCATATCCCTCCTTGGCACTGCGCCCCGCGGCCGGTTGCATCGGCCGTCCACGGGTATGGTAGGCTCGGGGATAGAAGGTGACAACCGTGGGCATGATCTCGGCCTCCAATGCTGTGCGTACCGCGACCGGCATGATCCGGCGCCTCAAGCCCGGTTACCGGCTGGAGCTCCTGAGCTTCAAAAAGGACCGTTCCGTCACCATCACCCGTCTGGGACCGGGTTCACTGGTGGTGGCGGAAGCCGGCTTTGAACACCACCGCTGGGAGGTAGGGGAGGACGAGGCCCTCCGCCTCCTGCGGGACGCCATCGACCGGGAGTTCCCCCGCAGCCACCAGCTGCGGTTTTCGGTCCGGCAGGACGCCGGCGCGGAATAGTTCAAACGGCGGCGACAGACCCGGCGTCGGCGTCCCCACCTGCCGGCGCCGCCGGATTACCGCCCCCGGCCGGCAGTCCGGGCCATAATTAGGAACAATGGACCAATTACATTTACCATCGGGAAAATGAAACCGTTGTGTTTATAGTATTTCTCGAACCGTCAAAAAGTGGTGGGGATGATCGCCCGTGATGCCCATCTACCTGGCCGGTCCCGTCGACTGGTTGACCTCGCAGGCCCTCTACCACGCGCTGCCGGTGATGGGGGAGGAAGGGGTGGTGCTCTGCTGGCCCACCTCGCCGTACGTCTGCATCGGCCGGCATCAGGACCTGGCCGACGTGGACCCGGCTGCCGGGGTACCGGTGGTCCGCCGTAAGGTAGGGGGCACGCTGGTCTACCTGGACGACCGCCAAATCTTCTATCAGGTCATCCTCCGCCCCGCGGGCCGCAACCGCACGCCCGGCGGGTGGTACCGCCAGGCCCTGGAACCGGTGGTCGGCTACCTCCGGGAGCAGGGACTGGATGCTGAGCTGCGGGAACCCGCGGATATCCTGGTTGACGGTCGCAAGGTCTCCGGCAACGGGGGCGGGTACATCGGCGACATGGCGGTGGTGGTCGGCAACCTGCTACTGGATTTCCCGGTCGACCGCATGGCGGAGGTGCGGGCAAGCCCCCACCCGGCGTTCCGGAGCGCCTTCCGGGACAGCATGCGGCGGCAGCTGACCACCCTGCGCCGCTATCCTGCCTTCGCGGAGCTATCCATGCAAGCGGTGATGGAGGGGCTGGCAGGCACCTACGCGGCGTATCTCGGCGGGGAGGTCCGCCCGGTGCCCTGGGAGCGCTGGCGTGACCCGGTGGCGGCTGTGGGCCGCTCCCTGATCGATCCGGACTGGCTGGCTCAGGAGCGGCTGAGCGGCCGGATGCAGCAGGTAAAGGTGCGGGAAGGCGTTTTCGTGCGGGCCCTACCCCTGGCGGACGGCCGCATGCTTATCGCCGAGGTGGATACCGCCGCCCGCCGCCTGCTGGCGATCTGGGGCCTCAACGAGTCCCTGCCGGTTCCCCTGGACCTGGCGGCCGTGGAGCAGCTGGCTGCCCGCGGCGGCCCATACGCCGCCCTGCCCGACCTTCTGGAAGCTTCCGGCTCCCTCTCCAGGGCCGGACGCTAAGTTCCGACACATTCCGCAATCCGGCGCCGCCGGCGTCCCGGGCATGTCTATGCCTGTTGCGCGCTGCCGCCGGGGAAAGGAGCAAGACCATGGCGCTCAACAAGTCGGTCCCCGTCCGCTGGCAGGTGCTGGAGGACCGCTTCTATGACCAGTACCATCAGTGGTCGCAGGTGGAGGATGCGGTGATTACCATGGGGGTCACCGACTACGTACAGGACTCCGCCGGGGACATCCTCTATGTGTCCCTGCCTAAGCCGGGCACGGAGCTGAAGGCCGGGGAACCCTGGGGCAGCCTGGAATCGGGCAAGTGGGTCGGCCAGCTTTACGCGCCCTTCGACGGGGTGGTGATCGCGGCCAACGAGGCCGTTGAGGAGGCCCCCGGGGTGGTGAACCAGGATCCCTATCACAAGGGCTGGCTGATCAAGGTGAAGCCGGCCGTGCCGGCCGGATTCGCGGTCAGCCGCCTCATGGGCCCCGAGCGCTACCGCGCCATGCTGGCGGAACTGGAAACGGAGGAGCTCTAAATGGACCGCTGGCGGCTGCTCGATCCGGGGCCCATGCCGGCGTGGCAGCAGATGGCGCTGGACCTGGCGGTGATGCGGGCCCGATCCGCCGGCCGGGCTCCCGATACCCTCCGCTTCATGGAGTTCCGCCCCCACGCCGCCCTGGTGGGGTATCACCAGGCCGTGGACCTGGAAGTCGACCGGGCGGCCTGCGCCGAGCGGGGGGTGGAGGTGAACCGGCGGGTGACCGGGGGCGGCGCCATCTACATGGACGCCCGGCAGCTGGGGTGGGAGATCAGCCTGTCCAAGGCGGATACCCGCCTGCCGCCGGACCCCAACACCGTCTACCGCCGTCTCTCCGCGATTGTGGTGCGCACCCTGGAGCACTGGGGCATCCCCGCCCAGTTCCGGCCCCTCAACGATATCGAGGTGGGCGGCCGGAAGATCTCGGGCACCGGGGGTGCGGAATGGGGCAGCGCCATGATCTACCAGGGCACTATCCTGGTGGATTTCGATATCGAGACCATGCTCCATGTGCTGCGCCTGCCGATCGAGAAGCTCACCGATAAACTGGTGGATTCCTACCGGCAGCGGATTGTCACCATGCGCGAGATCCTCGGGTACGCCCCCACCCTGGACGCGGTCAAGGCCGCTATGGTGTCGGCGGTGGAGGAAGTGCTGGGGGTGGCGGTGGAACCGGGTTCCCTCACCTCTTATGAAGAGGAGGAATGGGGGCGCGTCCGGGACGACTTCGCCCGTCCGGAATGGATCGACCGCCGGCGCGCCCCCGCCGGGCAGGAGCTGGTATCCGCCGCCTATAAGGCGCCAGGGGGCCTCCTGCGCGCCCACCTGGTGGTGGACCGCAAGGCCGGCCGCATCCGGCGGGCTTTTCTCACCGGCGACTTCTTCGTCTATCCCGAGCGGGCGGTCCTGGATCTGGAGGCTGCCCTGAAGGAGGCGCCGGCCGACCCGGAGGCGCTGGAGGCCATTGTCATCGCCCATTACCGGCAAGCCGACGCCCCCCGCTATCTGGGCGTGGAACCGGCCGACTGGGTATCCGTGCTGACCCGGGCCCTGGGCAGCCAATCCGACCCGAAAGGGGCGTTAGCTGGATGAAGACCGAGAAAGGCACCCTGCGCGTGGTGCGGGAAGTGGCCCAGGATGTGGAGGACCGCCCGCCGCTGGAGGAGCGGTACGAAAGCCCCCGCTATGTCCAGACCTCCCTGGCCGGCGCCATCACCCTCGGCTACGAGAAGGGCAAATTCGCCCGGCCGGAAACTGAGCTGCACGGGCTGAACGTCCTCACCACCTATCCCGAAAACTGCACCGCCAACTGCTCGTATTGCGGTATGTCCCGCGAGCGCCCGGTGACCCGGGAGGAGGGGACCTTCATCCGGGTCAAGTGGCCGGTGGTGGAGGTGGACGACCTTATCGACCGCGCCAACACCATGCGCCACCAGATGAAGCGGGTGTGCGTGGGCATGCTGGCCAACCGCCGCTCCCTACCCGACTCCCTGCAGATCATCCGCCGCTTCCGGGAGCGTAGCCATCTCCTCATCTCCGGTCTCATCACCGCTACGCTCATCAAGGACCGCAGCCAGCTGGAGGCTATCCGCGACGCCGGAGCCGACCGGGTGGATGTGGCCATCGACGCCGCCACCGAGGAGCTCTTCAACCAGCACCGGGGCCTGCCGGTGCGGGGGCCGCACCGCTGGGACCACTTCTGGTGGGTGGTGGAGCAGGCTACCACCGTCTTCCCCCCGGGTACGGTGGGCATCCACCTGGTGGTGGGGCTGGGCGAGACGGAGGCCGAGCTGCTGGCCGCGGTGCAGAAGGCCCAGGACATGGGGGTGGAGACCCACCTCTTCTCCTTCAACCCCGAGCCCGGCACCCTGCTGCAGGACTGGCCGCAACCGCCCATGGGACAGTACCGCCGCTGCCAGCTCGGCCGCTACCTCATCAACGAGCGCGGATGGGGTCTGGAGCACTTCCGCTTCAACCGCCTGGGCCAGGTGGTGGACTACGGCCTGCCGGCGGAGGAACTGAAGGCCGTCGTGGATTCCGGCCGGCCTTTCATGACCTCCGGCTGCCCCGACCACGCAGGGGAGACCGCCTGCAACCGCCCTTACGGCAACGGACGGCCCAGCCAGCCGCTGCGGAACTTCCCCTTCCTGCCGAATGCGGCCGACCTGGAGGAGATCCGCCAACAACTCTGGGGCGATTGGGCGGGTGCGGACGATGATGAGCACAGCGAACTGGCTTGAGGAACGGGTGGAGGACCTGGTGGCGCGCGCCCGCGCCACCAGCCGCGCCCATTTCCCGGCCGAAATCCTCTTCGCGGCCCCCAGCCAGAAGCATTACGACGGCGGGGAGTACCGCAACGAGCCGCATCACTTTGAGACCATCAGCGTCACCGGCAGCGCCTGCGCCCTTAAGTGCGACCATTGCGGCACCCGCATCCTGCAGAGTATGCACGCAGCCAAAAGCCCCGCCCGCTTCCGCAGCCTCGGCATCGAACTGGCCCAGCAGGGGGCGGAGGGGGTCCTGGTCAGCGGCGGGTGCCTGGAGGACGGCACCGTCCCCCTGGACCGTTTCCTTGACGCCCTGGCGGAACTGAAGGCGCAGGGCATGCGGGTGCTGGTCCACTCCGGCCTGGTGCGGCCGGAGGTGGCCCGCGGCTTGAAGGCGGCCGGGGTGGACCAGGTGCTGCTGGATATCATCGGGGACAATGACACCATCCGTGAGGTCTACCATCTGGATCGTACGGTGGAGGCATACCGGGAGTCCCTGCGGCTCCTGGCGGAAAACGGTCTGGCTGCCGTACCGCATGTGGTGGTGGGCCTGCACTACGGGCGCATCCGGGGCGAGTTCGAGGCCCTGCGCATGATCCAGGAGGAGGGGGCCGCTCAGCTGGTGATTGTGGTGCTGGAGCCACTGCCTGGCACCGCGATGGCGGGCCTGCCGCCGGTGCCGGCGGAGGACGTGGCGCGGGTGCTCGCCGCGGCCCGGCTGATGATGCCGGAGATGCCCATCTCCCTGGGATGCGCCAAGCCCCCGGGCCCGGTGAAGGAGGCCATGGAGCGCTATGCAGTGGACGTGGGGGTACAAAGCATCGCCTACCCCCTGCCGGCCACCATCGCCTATGCCCGTAGTCAGGGCGTGACCGCCCGCTACCACCAGCAGTGCTGCTCGGTACTCTAGGCCGGTCGGGGCCGGCCCCGGCTTCCGGGCGGAGGCGGGGCCGGCCCCCGCATGCCCGGCTGATTACGGCGCGGAGCAGCCCGCCCGCGGCTGGCCGGCGGCGTCCGTCCGGCGGGTGCGCAGGAGCCCGTTGCGGTGGGCGATATGTACGGCCTCCATGCGGGAACTGACCGCCAGCGTGCGGAAGAGGTGCTCGAGGCGGCGCTTGACCGTATGGGGGGAGATCACCAGCAGGCGGGCAATCTCCTGGTTGCTGTAGTCGCGGTCGAGGAGGGTCAGGATTCCCCGTTCCCGCGGGGTGAGGGACACCGGGCCGCCCGGGGGCGCCCCGGACGGCGGCAGGGGACCAGCGTCCGGCAGCACGTCGGGCATGCCTCCCGCGAGCACCCAGAGCGGACGGGGGTGGTGGGTGCAGCCGGCCATCAGGTCCAAGACCCTCCGGACCAGGCGGGCGGAGACCGGGGGGCCGATGATGGCGTCCACGTGCCCCGCGTGCGCGGCCCGTTCCATCAGCGGCCAGTGCAGTTCCGGAAACAGGAGCAGGCGGTGCGGCCGGGAGCCGGCCGGGAGGGCGGAAAGACGTTGCAGCAGGGCGAGATCCGCTTCGTCCTCCAATAGGAGCAGGATGGCATCGGCCGCGGTGGCCGCGGCCAGGCCCGAGGGCTCCAGCACCCTGGCCGTCCCGTTGCCGATTTCGCTCAGCCAGCGCGCCAGGGTCTGGCATAGCATGCTGGAACGTCCTACGACCACGATTTGAGTGAAGGTACCCGTATCCACCATCGGGTGCACCCTCCTCTGCCGGGTAGCGTGTCAGGGGAGCCGGGCGAGGGCACGGCAGGCATCATGGCGCCCCCGGGCCCACCGGGCAGGCCGCGCCGTCCCCGGTGCGGTTGATAGCCATTATGAACTATTTCGACAGCGGCAGGGGAAATTCCTGACTGGGTATCCTGAAATTGTAAAACATAGGACATGCGGCCCAGGGGACGCGCGGCCCGGGGGCTGCGGGCCCGGATGGCCTGAGCGGCCCATTTCTGCGCCCGGCCGGGCCCGTTACGATGGAGGCGGCCACCGGTGATCGCCGGGTCCGCTGTCCGGCACGCCGGGTGTCGAGGGAGGGGGAATGGCGGATGATCACCGGCAAGCCGGCCGGGCGCCGGCGGGTCGGGCTACAGCTGGTTTGGCCGTTTCTTCTGCTCATCGGGTTGGCAGGGGCGGCAGCCACTGCCCTCTCCGTGCCTACCGGCTGCCCGGACAACGGGCTGGTCGACTGCCGGGCGGTGCTGGCGACGGGGGCAGTGGCCGGGATTCCGGTCTGGGGCTGGGGCTTCCTGTGGGCGGCGGCCGGGTGTACCCGGCTGGGACGCTCGGCCGTCTGGGCGGTGGCTGGTCTCCTCGGCCTGGGGTGGGCCGTCGGCAACGAGGTGGCGGCCGGTCACCTCTGCCTCTGGTGCACGGTAGCGCAAGTGGGACTGGCGGGTTGGGCGGTAAGCCGCCTACTGGCGGCGGGCGCCCGCCGGGCTAGCCCGCCGGGGCAGCGGTGACGGTGGCGTTACGTCGGGCAGCGGCCTGGGCCAGGGCTGCCTCCGCCGCCTCCAGGAGTGCCTGCACGCCAGTGCCGGGACAGGCCACCGCCACCCCGGCGCTGATGGTCAGGTGGAGGCGGCCGTGTTGTCCCCAGAGGGGAAAGGCGGTGTGGCTGACGGCCTGCCGCAGGCGGTCGGCGGCTCCCGCCGCCGTGCCCGGATCGCAGGCCGGGCATAGCACCAGCACTTCCCGCCCGCTGTAGCGGATGAGGGCGTGCTCCCCGCTTAGGGTGGCCTCGCAGAGGCTGCCGAGGGTCCGGAGCACCGCCGGTTCGGGGCTGCTGTCCCCGCCCGGGGGAGGGTCCACATCCAGAAGGATGGCAGCCACCGCCGTTCCCGCGCGCAGGGCCTGCTCCAGGAGGAAGGTGCCGTATTCCCGCGCCAGCCATCCGGTCTCGCTGTCGCGCACCTGGCTGTCCGCCTCTTTTTCGAACAGCCGCTTCCAGACGGCGATGGTGCCCACCATGACTGCCAGGTAGAGGGCCATGGTGTTCACCGCCCCCGTTTCCAGCGCGTAGAGGCCCACCAGCAGGGTGATGGCCGCGGCTGCCGCCCCCCGCGGCAGCCGGATAAGCGCCCATAGTACCTGCCAGAACAGCAGCGGCAGATAGGGGCTAACCCTGCCGCCGGTGGCCGCGATCCAGGCGGCGGTCCAGAAGGCGTCCGCAGCGGTGGATCCGTACCCCCACCAGGGGTTGACCTCCCGGTGGCGCCCGGTATACCAGGTGGCACCCAGGCTCCAGCCGATGCCGGCTGCCCCGGCCAGCAGCGGCGGGAGGGAAAGCGGCAGGTGGTGGGCGGGATGGAGAAACCAGCCGGCCACCAGCACGGGCACGGTGAGGTCGCGCGCCAGGGCCAGCAGCCGTTCCGTCCGGCGGTGCCGGCGCCAGAACCAGGCGTCCTGGTCCGCCTCGGGCAGGGCGGGCGGGCGGGGCGGGCCTCCGGCCGGGACGGCGGCCGGCGGGCCCGGCGGCGCCCAGCGTGCCATCTCTTCCGGTGTCCACGCTTCCGGCGGGCGTGGCGGGCCCAGGGCGAACCCCTGCACCGCCAGGGGGGTCAGCAGGGTCAGCCCGGCCAGGGCATGGCGATCCTCCACTCCCTCCGCGATGATGCCGGCACCGATGGTGCGGGCCCAGCTGCTCCACTGCAGCAGGGGCTCGGGCTCCCCGCCCGCCCACCGTCGGGTGAGCTCCCGGTCGATTTTCACGAAATCGGGCCGCAGCAGGGGTACCCGTTCCGGCAGGCTGGCGCCGGTCCCGGCATCATCCAGGGCCAGCGCTACGCCCCGCCCCTGCCAGAAGCGGGCCCCGGCACTGGCCCGGATGGCATCCGTCAGCGCGGTCTCGGTGATCTCCAAGGCGACCGTGTCCAGCCGGGGGCGGTAGCGGGCAAACAGGCTGAGGGCCCGTTCCCGGGTTTCGCCCTCCAGTTCGAGGAAGCGGGCGGAGACATTGAGAAACAGCCGGCCCGGGAGATGCCGGCCACCCCGCAGGGCCCTTTCCAGGGCCAGGAGGTCCAGCTCCGGCCACCAGCGGGTGGCGGCGGCCAGGTCCCAGAGCGCTTCCGGGACCGTCCCTCCCGGCGGGCGGGCCAGGGCCTCATACCCCAGCAGCGTGCCATGGGGCAGCGACCAGATGGGCTGGTACACATGGTGCAGGGTGCGGTGCTGCAGCACTTCCGCCAGCAGGCCCAGGAGGCCTGCGGAGTCACGGCCGTCCATGGCCGGTGTCCCCTCCTCGGGATAAACGGGGCCGGACCCCCTCAGGAGACAGGCGGGGCCGCCGGCGCGCCCCGGGTCTCCGCTGCCGGGGCGGGCACCGTCCGGACCGGCGGGGGCGGGGCATCCTCATGCAGGATGCAGTAATAGCTCTCGCCCACGTTCTCCAGGAGATAGAGGTGCTGGCCCTCCTCCCCGCGGGCGTGGAGGATCATGCGCTCACATTGCTCCGCCAGCTTGACCAGCCCTTCGATGGATCCGACGCGGATGCTGCGGGCGGTAGGCGAGAAGGGCAGGCTGTCGACGTCGACCAGCAGGCCCCGGTATTGGCGGGCCACACGGCTGGTCTCGCCCAACTGTTGCAACCGGCGTGCCTCCGTCCGGAGGAGCAGGCCGGCCCCGGCCGCGGTCAGGAAGGCCAGCAGGGGGGCGGTAACGCGCAGGAAGGGCGCCGGGACCGGATGGCCCAGGAGGTTCACCGTGTGGGCGACCGTTACCGGGAAGGCGACGCTGCGGGACGCGAGCGGGTGCAGGATGGCGCCGGCGGAGGCACTGGCCGGCAGGGTGAGTTGCAGCCAGCTGGGTTGGATGAAGAAGCGCAGGACGGGATGGAACACGGGCGTGAGGAGGCGGGTGCCGGCAACGGCCTGGGCCTGCACCTGCGGCACCAGCGACAGGGTGTAGGAGTCGGTAGTGTCCTTGGTCAGGGATTGCACCTGCGCGATGGTGGCGAAGAGGCCGGATACGTGGAGGGTCCCGGTGACGGTGGCGGAGGCCCCGTGGAAGGGAAGGGGCGGGGCCAGCGGCCAGCGCCGGGTCCAGCCGTTGCTGCTGGACAGCACCGCCTCCAGTCCGGCCCGGCCGCCTTCCACGCGGCCCTGGGGGACGGTGAGACGGTAGGCGAAGCGGACGGCGACCGACGACACCAGCGGGGAAAAGATGGGAGCCGGCGATGTCAGACGGCCTGCGGGATAGACGATATTCCGGGCGGTGGCGGCGTCATAGCTGAAGCGCCCGCTCTGCCGGTAGCTCACCGTATCCGGCTGCTGCACGGTGGCCGGGGTCGAGAAGGCCCACACCCCGGATGCGGCGGCTCCCACCGCCACAGCAGCCAGGGTGGCCGCAGCGGCCTGGGTGGGGGAGAAGGCCGCCGGCGCTCGGGAGCCCGCCGCATCTTTGGCCGGTTGACCCATCTGTTTCCGCCTCCTTCTGTTTGTGAGGATGGTCAGGAGCGCCGTTACCTCCACCACCAGCAGGGCGGATGGAAGGGGCTAGCGCCAAAAGGCCAGCCAGCGGCCCGCTCCGGGCACCATGAACCAGAAACGGCCTACAATCTGCTGCCGGGTGGGATGATAGGGGTCCGGGGCGGGGTTGTTGATGCCCTGAAAGACGAAACGGTGGCCCTGGCGGGCAATGATTTGATGAAAGAACACGGCGTGATACGGGACGGCGTGGTAGGCGGCCAGGCTTCCGACCGGGTAGCGGGCTGCCCGGCGGACCACCACCAGGTCCCCGCTCCGGAAACGGGGCAGCATGCTGGTCCCGTTGACCACCAGCACCGAGGTGCGCCCCCCGAGGGCCGGAGGGGCGAATTGGGTCCAGAGCACGATCCCCAGGCTCACGCCCAGGAGGGTGCCCAGGACCTGCAGGAATGTCCGGCGCCTGTTCACGGTTGACCCCCTTCCGGGACCGGAGGCCGGGCAGCCGGGACGGGAGCGGGGCGGGACCGCTGGCCGGCCCCGCCGGCTCCAGCGGCCGCCTTAATGGGCGGCGGCCACGTCCAGCTGCAGGGACGGCTGCGCCTGCTGGTCCCAGCCGATGCTGCAGGTCCAGTTTTCGGCACCGTTGGGGGCGGGCCGGCCGATCATGCGGCATTCCCCGCCCGCGGAGTTGGCGACATTGCTCTTGTTGCCGTTGAACCAGACTGCTACCTGGTCGGCCGGCTTGCCGCCGGGGGCCGGCGTGAGGACGAAGGAGACGCTGGTGAGGTGGTCAGGGTCAGGGGCGTACTGGCTCAGGTTGTAGGTCACACCGCTCACCGTGTAGCCGGTGATGGTGCCCTGGCCGGAACCGGCGCTCGACTGGTGGACGTTGTTGTTGGCCATGAAGGCGTAGGCGGATCCGCCCAGCAGGACGGTGAGGGCGAGCGGCCCCAGCACTTTAAGGGTCTTGCGCGGCAGGCGACGCATGGGAGTCCCTCCTTTTCGTTCCCCGTTCCGTTCCGGTTTCCGGTCCGGCAGGATCGGCTGCATCGGATGCCGATAGCCGGCTCCCGCTGGCGCGGGCAGCCGGCCGGGTGGCGGCCGGAAGCCGCCTTAACCGTAGGACGGGGCGCACCGGCCCGAAATTGCCCGCCCGCCCTATCTGCCGGCGGTGCGCCTAGGATGCGGGGACCAGGGGGGCTCCGGATAGGCCGGCGGGATCAGGGGCGCGGGGGCGCCGGCGGAAACGGGTGGGCCCGGCGGCCGGGGAGGGGCGGAAAATAGGGCGGCGGGCCCATTTGCCGCCGGCCGGCGCCGCCGGCTTGTCCCCTCCGGCCGGGTTGGGCTAGCATAGCGGCAACAACGCGAAGGAGGAAGCGGGATGCGATGGGGCATCGTAGCCGGGGTGGCAGCTGGCGTGCTCGCCGCCGCGGTCACCGCCTATAGCCTGGCACGCCGCCACCTCCCGCCGCCTGCGGTGGAGCCGGCCCCGGCGCCGGCAGCGCCGGCGGTGATCGCGGTAGGACAGCCGTTTCCCTGGTCCCGGCTGCCGGTGCATAACCTCAACAACCAGCCGGCGGCCCTGACCCGCGGCCGCCGGCTCACGGTGGTGGAGGCCATGGCCTCGTGGTGCCGGTACTGCGGGTGGGAGGACCGTTACGCCCTGCCCCGCATCGCCCGCCTGCCCGGGGTGGCGGTCGACCTGGTCGACATCTCCCCCCATGGCGGCATCGCTGACCCTGGTCCGGAATATCCCCCCTTCAGCGGTCAGGACGGCAGCGGGCCGCCGGAGGATGTGGCGGCTATGGCGGCCACCATGCGGGCCTACCGGGCCCGCTATGCCCTGCCCCCCGCCATCCATGCCTATGTGGCCCTGCCCGTGACCCAACAGCAGTGGGTGCTGTCCGAATTGCCCACGCTGGTGCTGATCGGCCCCCACGGGCGCGTGCGCAAGGTGATCCAGGGAGCGCTGGTGACCCCCCGGCTGGAGCAGGCCGTGACGGGCGTAATGCCTCCGTCCTAGGCCGGTGCGGTAGGCGGGGGTGGACCAGGGTCGCGTCCACAGGCGCGTGGTGGCCGTTACGGCTGAACCGGCCGCTCGGATAGAATACGGGCAGCACGCAAAACAATTGCAGGTGGCCGGACCCGCTCCGGGGGGTCCGGCCGGGAAAGGGGATTCCCGTTGGCCAGGATTGTCATTGCCGGCAGCGGCTTCGGCGGGCTTATCACCGCCGTGCGCCTGCGGCGCCATTTGCGCAACCTGCCTCAGCACACCATCACGGTGGTGGCCAAGGATCCGCAGTTTCTCTACCGGCCCTCCCTGGTGGGGGTGGCGTTCGGGGAACAGGACCTGAAGCACATCACCTTCGACCTGGCTCCCACCTACCGCCGCTTGGGGATCGAATTCCGGGCAGCGGCCGTCACCGGGATCGACCCGGAGGCGCGGACGGTATCCACGACCGAGGGCGATCTCGCCTACGACAAGCTGGTGGTGGCGTTAGGGGAGCGGCTGGCGCCCGAGGAGATCCCGGGACTGGCGGAATACGGCTATTCGGTGTGTAACGGCGAGGAGGCCCTGCGCCTGCGGGCGGCGCTCGAGCAGTACACGGGCGGGCCGGCGGTGGTGGGCTTCTGCCAGAACGTCCAGACCGGGGGTCCGGCCTTTGAAGTGGCCCTGGCCCTGCAGGGCCGCATGGCCCGCCTGCACCAGGAGGGTCCCATCCAGTTTGTGGATCCCCTCCCCCGGATGTGGGCGCCGGCCGGACCGGAGGCGGGCGAGTTCATGGTGCGGACGTTTGCGGAGCGCGGCATCACCCGCCGGGGGCCGGTGACCATTAAGCGGGTGGAGGCCGACCGGGTGGTGTTGGGCGATGACACCGAGCTGGAATCCCGCCTCACCATCCTGCTGCCGCCCTTCCGGGGGCATGAGGCGCAGCGGGCGCTGGCCGGGGACAATCCCCGCGGCTGGATCGAGACCGACAAGACTATGCGCGCTAAGCGGCATCCGGATGTCTTCGTGGCCGGCAGCGCGGTGGGGTTCGAGGGGCCCAAGCAGGGGCACACCGCCATGCTGCAGGCGGAGGTGGCCGCCTACAACCTGGCCCGCGACCTGGGGGCGGTGAGCGGGCCGGAGCGCGAGTATGTGCATGAGATGAGCTGTGTGCTCGATCTGGGCGGGGGCGAAGGGCTGTTTGTGCGCCGCAGCCTCTGGAATGAGGAGGTGCGCGAAGCGTCGTTGGGCCGCACGTGGCCCCTGGCTAAGGAAGCCCTGGCTTATGCCTTCGTGAACACCCCCATCTTCAAGGAATGGGGGATTTCGGCCCATGGTCTGCGTCTGCCGCGCTGGCTGGCCGGCACCGACCTCATCAGCCGCTCCTGAGGATGCCAAGGCCGGCGCGCAGGATCGCGCGCCGGCCCCGGCCTCAGGCGTCGCGCAGACCTAGCAGCTGGGCCAGCCGCGGACGGTCGAAGCCGACCACCGCCCGGCCGTTGACCACAATCACCGGCACGCCGGTCTGTCCGGTCTTGCGCATGACATCCTGCACCGCCTCCGGGTGACGGGTCAGGTCCACCTCGCGGTACGGCACCTTGTGGGTGCTCAGGTAGGTCTTGGCCGCTTTGCACCAGCGGCAGGTGGGCGTGGTGTACACGATAACCGCCATGCTGTACCTCCTCGGGTATGCGGTGCGGATTCCCGGACCCGCCGGCGGGCAGCCGGCATCCGTTGCTGTCCTTACTATACCCCGGTGGCATTAGTATCTCATGGGGTTATGCGCGATCGGCATGGACCGCCGCGCCGGCCCCGGATCACCCGCCAGCCCCGCGGTATCCGGGTCTTTCGGGGGTCCAGCCCTATCTCCTCCGGCGGCCAGCGGGTCAGCCCCCACCACACCAGGGCCATGACCCCTCCGAAGCCGCTGGTAATCACCGCCAGTTCCTCCCACACGCCGCGCCCCACCGCCCGTTGTCCGTTTCCCCTAGTGTGCCCGGACGGGCCGGCTTCCTGACGGGGGGCCGGTAGAGCGGCGCGAATCGGGAGACGAAGGGGCACGGCCGTGACCGTGCCCCTCGGTCTGCCCGGGACCCTTCACCCGCGGAGATGGGCCCGCAACTCCTCGTATTCGTCGGGGGTGATCTCCCCCCGTGCCAACCGCAACTTCAGCTGCGCCAGCGGATCCGCCGGCGGGGTCTCGGCAGGCCCGCCGCTGCGCCGCAGGATACGCGGCACCGCCCAGACCAGCAGCAGGATGATGCCGGTTACCCACGCCAGGTGCAGCAAGCCCATCCACCACCAGCCGCCGAATGCATTTCCCCATACCCAGCCCATCATGATCGTCGCCTCCCCTGGCAGTTCCTCTGCCGATGCCTTTACCGTAGCGTCCTCCTGTGGCGCCGTGATGGCGGGTCTGTGACCGCAGGGTCACAGGCGGTTGCAGCCGGAGCTTTCCCGGCTTCAACGGACAGTCAGGATAGGTCATACCAGAGGAGATGGAGGTGAGGGGGATAGCGCACACAGCCTACGACGTGGTGACCATCGGCGGCGGACCGGGAGCGACCCCAGGCGCGCAGCGGCTGGCGCGGGCCGGCAAGCGGGTGGCGACTGGGGAACGGGGGAGGGTCGCGGGGGAACCTGCCTGTTTGAGGGTTGCATCCCATCGAAGATCTTCCTGGGGACAGCGGCGGGGCTGCGGATGGCAGCGGAAGCCAGACGCTTCGGCATCCGGGGGGCGATACCCGGCACGGTGGATCTGGAACGCCTGCGGGCCTGCAAGCAGGCCATCCTGCAGGCACGGCTGGCCGGTGCGGCGGAAGCCGCCGCCCGCCCGGGCATCACGGTCATCCCCGGCCAGGCGGACTTTCTCGATGCGCATCATCTGCAGGTCCGGACGGCGGACGGCGCGGAGCTGGAGCTCGAGGCCGGGGCCTTCCTGGCCGCACCCGAGTCGGTCTCCGGTCCCCTGCCGGTGCCGGGCGCGGATGATCCGGCCATCCGGACCGGGGAGCAGGCCTTAAACCTGGACCGCATCCCGCGGGAACTGCTGATCGTGGGCAGGGGGTACATCGGCTGTGAGCTGGGCACCCTGTTCGCGCGGTTCGGTTCCCATGTGCGCATTCTGGAGAAGGCGCCCCGCCTGCTCATGACGGAGGATCCGGCGGTGGCGGCAGCCCTGGTCGCGGCCTGGCAGGACCAGGAACCGGGGATGTGCACACCGGGGTGCGGGTGGACGCCATCCGGCATCCCGCCTCCGGCGCCTGGGAGGTCCACTACCGGCAGGAGGGCCAGGAGCCGGCCCGCCTGACCGGGGACCAGGTGCTGGTGGCCGTGGGCCGGCGTCCCAATACCGCCGGCCTGGCCTGGGAGCGGGCCGGCATCCGGCTGGGTCCACGGGCGGAAGTGCCGGTGGACGCCGCCTCCCGCACGGCAGTGCCGCACATCTATGCACCCGGGGATGTCAACGGGGGCATTATGCTGGCCCACGCGGCCACCCGCCAATCCCAGCTGGCGGCCCGGCACCTGTTGGGGCTGCCGGTGGAGCCCCTGCCCGTGGTGCCGCACGTGATCTTTTCCGACCCTGAGATTGCGGCAGTGGGGGCGGACAGCCGGGACCTGGCGGACCATCCCGGCTGGCGGGTTACCCGCTGGCCGTATGCGCAGGATGCCCGGGCCCGCATTGTCGGGGATCTGCAAGGCTTCGCCCAGATGGGCTGGGATCCCGCCGATCACCGCCCCTATGGCCTCCAGGTCATCGGCCGCAACGCCGGGGAGCTCATCCACGGGGCCACCCAGGTCATTACCCGGGGTGGTACGATGGACGACATTGCCGCGAGCATCCATCCCCCCCAACCTTGAACGAGGTGGTAAGCGAACTGGCCGCGTTCGCCCTCAGCGGGCAGGGATAGGCCGGACGGGACCGCCGGCTGCCCCTCAGGGCGGCCGGTTGTCGGAAGGGAACCGGCAAAAAGGCCTAGTTGACACCCGGACAAGGCCGCGGTAAAGTTCAAACACATTGAATAACAGAATGCCAACGATTCAGTCCTGCGCGCCACCGGGGGCCGCCGGGTTCCCGGTGCGTTCAAGGGGGCGAGCGGTGATGGCAGCAGGCGGGCCGTCGGTGGACCGTTGGCGGGTGGAGGTGCAGGGGATCGTCCAGGGGGTCGGTTTCCGCCCCTTCGTCTACCGTCTGGCCCGCCGTTACAGCCTGGGCGGATTTGTCCGCAACCATAGCCGCGGGGTCACGGCGGAGGTGGAGGGGGATCCCCGGGCCCTGGCGGCGTTTCTGGAGGCCTTGTCGCTGGAAGCGCCGCCGTTGGCCCGCATCGACCGGGTGGGTGCGGAACCGGTCCCGCCCCGGGGGGAGCGGGAGTTCCGGGTGGCGGAAAGTGCTGCCGGGGCGGTCAAGGATACGCTGGTGCGGCCCGACGCCGCCGTCTGCCCCGCCTGCCTTCAGGAGCTCTTCGACCCGTCCGACCGCCGCTATCACTATCCCTTCATCAACTGCACGGATTGCGGGCCCCGCTTTACCATCATCCGGGATGTCCCCTATGACCGCCCCTTTACGACCATGGCAGCCTTCGCGATGTGCCCGCGCTGCCGGGCGGAGTATGAGGATCCCGGTGACCGCCGCTTCCACGCCCAGCCTGACGCCTGTCCGGAATGCGGACCCCGGGCCTGGCTGGAGCTGGCGGGGGAGGTGGTGGAAGGGGAGGCGGTGTTCGAGCGGGCCGCCGCAGCCCTGCTGAGCGGGGCGATTGTCGCCGTGAAAGGGCTGGGCGGCTACCACCTGGCCGTGCATCCCGCCGATGGGCGGGCGGTGGCCCGGTTGCGGGCGCGCAAGCGGCGTCCCCACAAACCCCTGGCGGTGATGGCCCTGGACTCGGACACCGCTGCGGTGCTGGTCCGGATGACGGCCGCCGAACAGGCCGCGCTGACCTCGCCTGCCCGGCCCATCCTGCTGCTGCCCCGGCGGTCCGGGGCGCCGCTGGCGCCGGAGGTCTCTGCGCCCTACCCGACGGTCGGGGTGATGCTCGCCTATACCCCCCTCCACTACCTGCTGTTGGATGCGGTGCGCCGGCAGGGGGGATTCCCGGCCCTGGTCATGACCAGCGGCAACATCTCGGGACAGCCGATCGTGGCCGACACCGCCGAAGCGCACGCCCGGCTGGGCGGGGTGGCGGACGCCTTTCTGGACCACAACCGGCCCATCCATGTCCGCTGTGACGACTCCGTAGCCCAGTCCGGTCCGGACGGGCATCTCCAGCTACTGCGGCGGGCACGGGGCTACGTGCCGGACGTGCTGCCCCTGCGGCCGGGGACCCCGCGTCCGCTGTTGGCGGTGGGCGGTCAGGAAAAAAGCACCTTTGCCCTGGGGGAGGGCGAACGGGCCTTTGTGAGTCAGTATCTCGGCGACCTGGAGACGCTGGAGACCCTGGAGGCGCTGCAGGCCGGCATCCGCCACTTCCGCCGCCTGTTCGCTATCACCCCGGAGGTGGTGGTGCACGACCTGCATCCGCGGTATCTCTCCACCCGGCTGGCGGAGGAGAGCGGGCTCGAACGTCTCGCCGTTCAGCATCACCATGCCCATATCGCCGCGGTGCTGGCCGAACACGGACGGCAGGGGCCGGTCATCGGGGTGGCGGCGGACGGGACGGGCTATGGGGAGGACGGCACCCTCTGGGGCGGGGAGATCCTGGTCGCCAGCCTGGCCGGCTACCGGCGGGTGGCGCATCTGGCCCCGTTGCCCCTTCCTGGCGGGGAGGAGGCCATTCGGGAGCCGTGGCGGGTGGGGCTGGCCGCCGCCTACCGGCTGCGGGGGCCGGAGGTGCTGGCGGACCCGCGGCGGCGCCCGGCGGGGATGGGGCCGGAGGCGGCGCAGGCGGTGGTCCGCCTGCTCGACGGCCCCTATTGCCCGTGGACCACCAGCCTGGGCCGCTGGTTCGACCTGGCGGCGGCCCTGCTGGGCATCCGGTCGGTAGTGAGCTATGAGGGGCAGGCGGCCATGGAGCTGGAGGCAATCGCGGACGCGGCCCCGGTCCCGCCCTATCCTTACCGCCTCCGGCGGGGGCGGGACGGAGGGCTGGTCCTGGATCTGTGGCCGGCGGCGGAGGCGCTGCTGGCCGGCCGGGATCCGGTCCCGCTGGCGGCGGCCCGCTTCCACGCCACGGTGGCCGCTCTGCTGGAAGAGGCGGTCCAGGCGGTGCGGCAGACCACCGGACTGGAGGAGGTGGCCTTAGGCGGCGGGGTATTCCAGAACCGGCTCCTGACCGGCTGCCTGTACCGCCGCCTGACGGCCGCCGGCCTCACCGTGCTGGTCAATCACCAGGTCCCCCCCAATGACGGGGGGCTGGCCTACGGGCAGCTGGCCGTGGCGGCGGCCCGGCTCCGGGAGGGAAGGGGGAACGGGGGATGATCACGGACGCGGAACTGACCGCGGTGGCGGAGGAGCGCTTCCGCCGCAGTCAGGAACTGCCCCGCGCGTTTTTCCGGGAGGAGGCGGATCGCATCGCCCGCGCTTGTTACGCCATGGCCGGGCGTTTCCGGCGGGGCGGACGGCTCCTCAGCTTCGGCAGCGGGCACTGGGTGACCGACGCCCAGCACGTGGCGGTGGAGTTCGTGCACCCGGTAATCGTCGGCAACCGTGCCCTGCCCGGGCTATGCCTGGCCAACGATAACGCCCTGCTGGCCGCCGCGCCCACTGTGGCCCGGGATCGCTACCGGGACGGGCTTGCGCTGCTGGCCCGTCCGGACGACCTGGTGGTAGCCTTCTCCGATGACGGGGCGGACGAGGACGTGGCCCGGGGGGTGACCTGGGCGCGGGAGCACGGCCTCCTGACCCTGGCCTTATCGGGCCTGCCGGGCGAAGGACTGGCGGAATGCCGGCCGGACTACCTGTTTGTAGTCCCCTCCTGTGATCCTCTGCTGGTGCAGGAGGTGTTGGAGACGCTGGTGCACGTGCTGTACGAGCTGGTACACGTCTTCCTGGAGGAGGGGCGGATGGCATGAGCTGGTACCTCGATCTGCCGGCAAAGGCCAGGGACCGTGTGCCTGTCTGCCTGACCTGCTCCGATGCCGCGGAAGCGCTCCGGATCCGCTCAGTCGGTCCGGATGGGGGATGGGCGCGGGCCTGGGGGCCGCGAGGACTGGTGGAGGTGGACGTCACCCTGGTGGGGTCGGTGCGTCCGGGCATGCTGGTGCTGGTCCATGGCGGGGTGGCGCTGGCGGTGGTGGAGGAGGGGACCCTCGATGTCTGAACCGGGACGCCCGGGCGGGGCGGAGCGGGGGCCGGAAGAGGCCTCCGAATATGACCGCCTCTTCTATCCGGAGCTGTTCGGGGGGGTCCGGGAGGACCTGCGGGCCCTCCTGGATCAGGTGCGCCGGTCCACGGTGGAAAAGGCGGAAGAGACGGTGGCCTTGCGCCGGGACCTTTGGCAGCGCGACCAGGCCCGCATCGTGGAGGTGGCGAAGGTGATGGCGGCGGCGTTCGCGCGGGGGGCGGTCCTGCTGGCCCTCGGCAACGGCGGCAGCAGCACCGACGCCCAGGACCTGGCCTCAGAGCTGTCCTGGCCCTGCCTGCCGGGCTGGCGGCCTCTGCCGGCGCTGGTGCTGACCCACGATGTGGCGGCGGTGACGGCCATCGCCAACGACGTGGGCTTTGAGAATATCTTCGTGCGGCAGGTGATCGCCTTCGGGCGGCCGGGGGACATCGCCTTTGGTATCTCCACCAGCGGCAATTCCGCCAATGTACTGGCCGGTCTGGTGCAGGCCAAGCGCCAGGGTCTCATCACCATCGGGCTTTCCGGCTACGATGGCGGGGAGATGGCCCGCTCCCCCGCGGTTGACTACTGCATCACGGTGACCAATCAGCATGTGCCGCGCATCCAGGAAGGGCAGGCGACCGTCTATCACACCCTGATCGCGCTGGTGCAGCGGATCCTGGCCGAGGCGGCGGTGGCTCCGGCGGCCCGGGCAGGAGCCTAGACCGTCCGGCTTCAGCGGCCGGCCCGGATCCGGGCGTTGGCTGCCGCCGGGTCAAAACCTGCCGGGGCCGGCGTGCCCAGGTAGGCCCAGCCGTCCTCCCCGAGCAGGAGAAGGCCGGAGCCGGTCGTGCAATCCGCCAGGGCCCGGGCGCAGACCAGGGCATCCAGCTGGTTGCCGCCCCGATCCGCCGCTGGATTATACAGGCAGCCGGCACCGGGGATAATCCGCGGCCCGGTGACGGCCGGGAATAGCCTGGCCCGGAGAGGCCCTTGGCTCGGGGCCTTGTAGGCGTGATTCGGCAGGTCCCACAAGGCCAGGGAAACCTTGGGGAACATTTCGTGCCCCCGACCTGCCTCGACGTGCGGGCCGGACGGGCCGGCGGAATCCCCGGCAGCCCGCCGCCAGCGGAGGATGGTGCGCAGGATGTGGTCCCCGACCGGGGAGAGGACGTTAACGTCGATAGGCCGGGCTTGCCGGCGGCCGGGCGTGGTCCGGAGGAACCGCAGCAGCGCCGCGAAGGCGCGATCCAACGCACGTCCGGACTGCCGGGATCCCAGACCCGGCTCATGTCCCCGGCCATCAGGGACCGCGCGGAAGGCGCTCCGGACCCTCGCCCGTCTGAACCGGGAGCTGACCCCGCCGGCAACGGGGTAGCCGGCATTGGCGGGCGACCCGCCGCCGCTTCGCCCGGTTGCGCACCCGGGTGGCGCACATCCGCCAGGACGCCCTGCACCGGCTGACCACGCGGTTGGCCCGCACGTACGGGATCGTGGTGCAGCGCCCACGCCACCAGCTTCATAACCGCCTCCTCGTCTGCGCCGGGCGGGATGCGGTCCCTCGCACGGCACCCCGGTCCCCATGACGGGCGGCCGGGCTTGTCGAATGCCGTTTCAGCATAGTATACTAGGTACAAGTCTGACGGAAGGGGGAGGCTCGGGCATGGATGCCCTGGTCCCGTCGGTCCCTACCCTGCTAGTCCTGCGGGCCCTGGAGGAGGAACCCCGGCATGGCTACGGCATCGCCCGCTGGGTGGAGGGCCGGTCGGGGGGCGAGTTGAGTTTCAAGGAGGGTACCCTCTATCCGGTGCTGCACCAGCTCGAACGTCAGGGACTGGTGGCCGGGCGCTGGACCACCTCGCCCGGCGGGCGCCGGGTGCGGGAATATGCCCTCACCGACAACGGCCGGCGGGCACTGGAACAGGAACGGGAGCTCTGGCTGCGCCGATCGCGGGCCGTGGACCGCTGCCTGGTGCCGGGGGAGGTGCCCGCCGGTGGACTGGTATGAGTATCTGGAGGCGGCCACGGCTGGCATCCGTTCCAACCGGCGGGCGGCGGCGGTGCGCCGGGAGTTGTTCAGCCACCTGCAAATGGCCTATGAGGAAGAGCGGGCGCGCGGCCTGCCGGAAAGGGAGGCCCGGGCCGCGGCCCTGGCGACCATGGGCGATCCGGGGCTGATTGCCCGCGCCTGGCCGGAGGCGCCGCCCTGGCCGGAAGTAGCGGCTGCTGCCGGGGCCGCGCTGCTGGTAGTCCCGTGGTGGCTTCCGGGGGTGCTGGTGCTGGCGGCCGCCAGCACCGGCTGGGTCCTGCACCGGAACCGGCGGCCGGCAGGCGGGTCCTGGCGGTTGCATCCGGTCCCGCTGCTGGCCGGGGCCGGTTTCGGCCTCCTGGCCGGCCTGGAGCCGTGGTGGGCCCCGCTGGTCAGCGGGCCCGGCTTCCTCCTGGTATGGGTAGTGGCCGTCACTGGAGTGATGGTGCCGGCCGTCCGCAGGCACGGAGCCAGCCTCCAGGCGGGCGCGGCGGCGGCGCTGGCAGGGCTGGCGGCCGGGGCGGCCTGGCGGTGGGGCGGGCATCCGGCCTGGTGCGCCGGCGGGCCGGGTCTCTGGTGGACCGCGCGTTGGGTGCGGAAGCTGGCCCTGGCGGTGGCGGCGGTCTTGGGGCCGGCGGCCGCGATCCGGCTCGTCCGCGGGCTGACCGGCCGGGCGTTTGTTTAGGCACTCTTCAGTTTGTGGCAGTGCTTCCGGCGGTATCCTCGGAGCGGACGCACGTAGGCGTTAGTCCGGGGGGGCAAGCACACTGTGAGCAGCAAGGCACCGGCCGTAGCCGGAGCGGGCGGTCCCCAACCTGGCGGGTTTCCGGCGCGCGGGCGGCGCACCGCCGGCCGGCGCTGGGCCACCGCCGCGGTGGCGGTGCTTGGCGTCGGGTTCCTGGCCCTCTTCCTGCACCGGCTCTCGTGGGCGCAGGTGAGCCGGGCGTGGGCCCATCTCCCCTTGCCAGTGCTGCTGCTGGCCGTGCTGCTGCAGGGGGCCTTCCTTGGCCTGCGGGCGGCCCGTTTCCAGGCGATGGCCCGGTCGCGGCGGGGCGCCGGCTTCTGGTTTGCACCGGTGGCGGCTTATTCGATGACCTGTACGGTTTTCCCCGGCGGGAGCGGCGAGCTGCTCCTGCCGGTTTATTTGCGCCCGCTGGGCATCTCCGCCGGCACCGGCATCGGGCTGGCACTGGGGTCCCGTCTGCTGGACGTGGGCTGGTCCGCGGTACTGGCACTGGGGGTGGCGGCGTGGTTCCTGCCGGACGGCGCCCGCCTTCCGGTGGTGGAGGGCGTGCTGGCGGCCGCGGGTTTGCTCCTGGCGGCTGCCGGGTTGTGGGCCACGCGGGCGCGGTGGCAGCCGGGGCTGGCCGCGCACCTGCATGCGCGCCCGCAGCTGGCCCGCTTCCTGAGCCAGGCCGCCGCCGTCTTCCGGGGATGGGGGCCGGCTCAGCTGGCCGGGTTTTCCCTGCTCACCCTGGGCATGAAGGCCAGTGCGGCCGCTTTTTATTACGTCCTGGCCCGCGGGTTGGGGGTGCCGGTGGGATTTACCGCCGTGGCCGCGGCCATGGTGCTCTATTCCCTGTTTATGGTGGTTCCGGTGCAAGGCGTGGCGGGGGTGGGAACCTCCGATGCCTGGTGGGTGCTGGCCTTAAGCCTGGTGGGTGTGCACCTGCCTTCGGCGTTGCTGCTGGCCCTCACCTTTCACCTGCTCAACCTGGCAGCGGTGAGCATCTGGTCCCTGGCTTACTGGGCCGGACGTCTGCGGCCGGCGGTCGTGGCCTGGCGTTTCAGCCGGGGCCCGGATCCCGAACCGCCGCAGGCGGGCTGATTCAACGCGAAAGGGTGGAAGCGCAATCATGATGGCCGTGCGGATCGTGGCCGTGTTGCTGTTAGCGGGAACGCTCTTCCTGACCTGGTTTGAGGGGCGGACGCGGGCGGTCTGGCCCTGGGTGCTGGCCGGCCTTTGGGCGGCAGCGGGGCTGGACCCGGCGCCGGTGGCGGCAGCGCTGCGCACTCTGGGGCGCTACAACCTGGGCCTGGTCGACGGCCTCACCGCGATCCTGCTGGCGGCGGCGGTGGTGCTGGCCCTGGCCCTGGCCGCGGCCCGGCGGCGGGCTGAGCAGGCCTTCCGGGTCATCAATCAGCTGGTGGACGAACAGGCGGTGGAGGATTTTGCCCGGGAATACGGGCCGGTGACCTTCAACCCGGTCACGGTGGTAATCCCCGCTTATTATGAGGCGGACAACATCGGCGGGGTGCTGGCGGCTATTCCGCGTACCGTCCACGGGTTGCCGGTCAGCGTGCTGGTGGTGGTCGACGGCAGCCGGGACGGCACCGATGCCGTGGTGCGCCGGCACGGCGACTATGTGGCCATGGTGCGGGTGAACCGCGGACAGGGGGCGGCCCTGCGCGTCGGCTACCGCCTGGCCATCGCCCATGGGGCCCGTTACGTGGTGACCCTGGACGCAGACGGCCAGTACATCCCCTCGGAGATGCCCGCCCTGGTGGAGCCGCTTTTGAGCGGGGAGGCCGACTACGTGCAGGGCTCGCGGCGCCTGGGCACCTATGAGGCGGACGACCCGGTGCGGGTGTTGGGGGTGCACTTCTTCGGGTGGCTGATCCAGCGCCTGACCAAACAGCCCATCTCCGACTCCTCCAACGGCTTCCGGGCCATCAAGGTCGAGGTGCTGGAGCGGCTCCGGCTGACCGAAGACCAGTACCATGCCGCCGAACTCCTGCTCCTGGCCATGCGGCAGGGATTCCGGGTGGTGGAACGGCCCGCCTCCATGCGGCCCCGGACCTCGGGCACCACCAAAAAGGGGCACAACCTGCTGTACGGCTACCACTACGCCCGGGTGATCTTCAAGAGCTGGTTCCGGACCATTTAAATGCGGGGACGGGATACGGAGTCCCCGGCCGCCCGGCGGCGGGGAGGCGAGGCCGGAGTCATCGCGCTGCTAGCCGGTCTCCCCTTTCTGTTCTTCCTTCTGCGCTGGGCGTTGGGGGAGCCGGTGCTGAACGGGGACAACCTGATTCAGAACTTTCCCCTACGGGTGTTAAGCGGGGCTGCCTTGCGCAGCGGTCACCTGCCGCTTTGGGACCCCTACCTGTGGAGCGGTACGCCCCTGCTGGCCGGCTTCAACGCGGGAGCGGCCTATCCGCTCACCTGGCTGTTCGCAGTGTTACCGGCCTACCTGGCCTGGAGTCTTAACCTGGCGGTCACCTACGCCCTGGCCGCCACCGGTTTCTACCGCTTTCTCCGGAGCGACGGGCGTTCCCGGCCGGCGGCCTTCCTGGGGGCGGCCACGTTTGCCTATGGCGGCTTTCTGGTCTCCCAGATGGTGCATGTGGAGACAGTGGAAGGCGTAGCCTGGCTGCCGTGGGCGGCCCTGGCCGTGAAAAGCCTGCTGCGGGCCGGAAACGGCCGGGAGATGCAACGGGCCCTGGCGGCCGCGGGGGCAGTCGGGGGCCTCATCATCCTGACCGGCAGTCCCGAGGCCATCGCCTACGGTGCCGTCTTCCTCCTGGTCCTGAGCCTGCGCTGGTGGCGGGAGGTTCCCCCCGGCCGGCGGCGGCGGCTGGCCCTGCGGCTGGCGGCGGCGGGTCTGCTGGCACTGGCGGTGGGGGCAGTCCAATGGGTGCCCGGGGAGGCTTTCATCCGGCTGTCCCAGCGGGCGCGGGCCTCTTACGCCTTCTTTGCCTCCATGTCCCTGCCCCTGCCGGCGCTGGCCCTGGGGCTGGTGCCCTATGTGCAGGGGGGATACGGCTTTTTCTGGATGCCGATGCACTACGTCGGGCGTCTCAATCTGCCGGAAATCACCTGGTACAGCGGACTGCTGCCGGTGGCGGCGGCGCTGGAGCTGGCCCCCCGCCTGCGTACCCGTGCCGGCCGTGAAGCCGTGGGCATCTGGTACCTGCTGGGCGGGATCGGCCTGCTGTGGGCACTGGGGGACCACACCCCGCTGGGGCTGGTGCTGTATCACATTCCGGTGCTGAACGGCTTGCGGGCCCAGAATCGCAACCTGTTCTGGGTGGATTTCGCCCTCGCGGCACTGTTTGCCGTCTGGGTGGATGAACGGCTGGACGCCCCGCCCGGGCAACGTCCGGCGTGGCGCCCGGCGGCCGCCCTGCTGGCGGCGTTCGGGGTGGCGCTCCTCGCCGGCCGGCTGGTGGCGGTGCCGGTCGTGGCCGCCCACACCTGGGGCTATGTGGCGGGAAGTAGTGCTCTGGCGCTGGGGGCGGCGGCAGTAACGGCCGGGCTGGGCCGCTGCGGGTCCCGCCGGCGCCTGCAGGTGCTGGTGGTGTTTACCGCCCTCGACTTGGGGCTGTTTGACGGGGCCCAATACTGGATCGGCGCGCCCCGCCTGTCGCCTGCCACCGGGCGTCCCGCAGCGGCTGCGGCCTTGCAGGCCCTGGCCGGCCGGGACCGGTTTGCGGTGTACAATCCCCGTCTGTACCACTACAGCCTGATGGACGCCCTGGGCCAGCCCGACCTCAACATCCTCACCGGCCTGCCCAGTGTGCAGGGTTACGGCTCCCTGGTGGCCGCCTCCTATCAGCGCGCTACCGGCAGCCACGTCCAGGCGACCCTGGACCCGGCCTGGCTGAACGGTCCCCTGCGTACCCGCCTCAACCTCGGGGTCCTGCTGATCCCGCCGCCCTACCTGGCCCAGTCCCTGACCAGTGCGACCGGCGGCCCCCGCCTCCGCGCCGGCTGGACCCTGCCGGGCGCGCGGGCCTGGAGCTGGTTCCTGGGCCGGTCGTGGACGGTGACCGCCCTCACCCTTCTGCCCGCCCCCCGGGAACGGCTGCCGGTAGGGGGCTGGCGCCTGGGGGTGCTGGAGGCGGACGGGAGGGAGCGGTGGGTGGATCCCGCCGTCACCCGGCTGCCGGGGCGGGGCGCTGCGGCCGGCATCCGCCTCCAGGCCCGCCTACAAGGCATTGCCCTGCTGGTGCAGGCCCCCCGCCCGGTGAAGGTGGCCCTCACCGCCAGTCTGGCCCTAGGGCAGGGCAAGGCGCGTCGCCTGCTGCCCGGCCCCCTGGCCGGCGGCCTCAGTCCGGCGGCTTGGCGATACCGCGGTCTCTTTGCCCGGGACTATGCGATCTTCCAGAACCGCAACCCCGGCCCCGGCTACTGGGTGGAAGGGGCGGCCGCGGCCGTGCCGGCGGGCGCCGGACCGCAGGGGCAGGCGGCCTACGACGTCGCTGCCGAGGGGCCGGTGCGGCTGGTGCGCAGCGAGACCTATCAGCCGGGATGGCAGGCGGTGGTGACGCCGCTGGATGCGACCGGTCGGGCACGGGGACCGGGCCGGACGGTGCCGGTGACGCCGGACGGGGTGCTGCAGGCAGTGAACCTGCCCGCCGGCCGGGAGCGGGTGCAGTTCTATTACCGCCCGGCATCGGTGGTGTGGGGGTTGGCCGGTTCGGGGGCCGGGCTTGTGCTGCTGTTGACACTGGCGGCCGGCACCTTCCGGCGCCGGCCGCGCTAGGGGGAAGGGCGGCACTCAAGCGGGGCGGGCCCGGAAGTCCTCCCAAACCCGGCGCAGCCCCTCCGTCAGAGCGGTCTCCGGCCGGAAGCCCAGGCTGCGGGCGTAGCTGGTATCCACCACCACCGCCGGCATCTCCCCGGGTTTGGGGTCCACATAGCGGGCGCCGATGGGGCGTCCGGTGGCTTCGCGGGCCAGGGCATGCAGGGTGTTGACCGAGACCGATTCCCCGAAGCCGATGGTCACGGGACCGATCCAGTCCCGGGTGAGGGCTAGGACGAAGGCCTCCACCACGTCGTCGAGATAGATGTAGTCCCGGACCTGCTCCCCGTCGCCGTAGATGTCGATGGAGCCTCCCTGCAGGGCGGCCCGCATCAAGCGGGGAACGATGCTGTCCTTGTGCTGCATCCCGGTGCCGTAGACGTTGGTCAGGCGCAAGGCCACACCCCGTACGCCGTAGGCGTGGGTATAGGCGCTCATGAGCATCTCCGCCGCTGCCTTGGTGGCCCCGTACGGAGTGAGCGGCTCCAGCGGCATGCGTTCGTGAATGGGCGTCCGTCCGACGTCGCCTACGATGGCATTGGTGGAGGCGAAGACGAACCGGCGCGCGCCCACCAGCCGTGCCCGCTCGAGCAGGTTGGCTGTCATCTCCAGGTTGGTGCGGTACACGCCATGGGGGTCGGTGAGGGATTTCAGCACCGAGGTGAAGGCGGCCAGGTGGACCACCGCCTCAGTGCCGGGCTGCAGGGCCTCCTCGACTACGGCCGCGTCCCGCAGGTCGCCTTGCACCAGGGTGACGCGGGGGTCCCGGCTGGGGCGCAGGTCCGCCACCACCACTTCCATGCCCATCCCGGTCAGGCGACGACCGAGCGCGCTCCCGATGAAGCCGGACCCGCCTGTAATCAGCACGCGCACGCTAAGGCCTCCTTCTGCTGCCGTTCCCAGGCGGGGCCCCGGCGGGCCCCCGGGAATGGTCCGCCTCATCATAGCACGCTGCCGGGCAGGCCCGGCTGAAGCCGGGCTGGATTCGTGCCGCCTCAGACCTTGCCGGCGATGAGCAGGGCCCCCAGTACCACGAACGCCACCCCGGCCCCCAGATGGATGTAGTGGGCCGGAACCAGGCGCGTCACCACCTGCCCCAGAAGGGCACCCAGCAGAGCACTGACGGCCAGGGCGGTGGCGGCCCCCAGGAATACCGACCAGGCGGCCCGGCTCTGCGCGGCCAGCATCATGGTGGTGAGCTGGGTTTTGTCCCCCAGCTCGGCCAGAAAGATGAGGCCGAAGGTGCTCAGCATAACCTGCCAGTCCACGGCGGTCCCCTCCCTCGGAAAGGTATGGCGGGTCCTAGCGGGACAGACCCGTCGGGACCGGCTTCCACCCCCTGGGTCACCAGCACTACCGTTCGAGTCGGCCGAGCATCCGCAAACCCGGTCCTGGAGGAGCGCATCCTGAAGTGACCGACGCTCCCGGCCATACCAGTTGAGGGGCAGGCCCATACAGATCCACGGGGCCGTCGGCTCTCACAGACGCCCTGGCGATGGATAGAGTCCCAGAGTGTGGTGGGAAAAGGCCGCGTTTCCTGAGGTGTTGGCCTCACCTTAGCGAGCCCCGTTAGCGGCTGTCAAGGCCGTCTGGTAGCGGGGCTGCAGCTTCTCCATCGACGTCTGGCTGCAGGACCGCCGGGGCGCGGTGGCCCACTCGTCTTGCTGCTCGAGGAGAACGGCGCCGGCCAAACGGAGCACCGCAGCGGCATTCGGGAAGATCCCGACGACGTCGCACCGCCGGGCCAGCTCGCGATTCAGCCGCTCCAACGGGTTCGTGGAGTGGAGTTGCCGCCCGTGTTCAGGCGGGAAGGCCAGGTAGGCCAGGACGTCCTCGGCCGCGTCCGCGAGCAGCGTGGCCGCCGCGGGGAACCGGGAGCGCAACCGCTCGCTCACGGCCTGCCGTGGCAGTCGGGCGTGCGCCTGCGTGGCTGGGGCGAAGATCGTCCGGACGAGGGCGGCCACCATGGCCTGGGCCGAGCGGGGCACCGTGCTCAGCAGATTCCGCAGGACATGCAGCCGGCACCGCTGCCACATGACGCCCTGGAAGATCGCCTGAATGGCTTGCTGCAGGCCCCGGTGGGCATCGCTGATGACCAGGAGGACCCCGCTTAAGCCGCGTGCCCGGAGACGCCGCAGCAAGTCCGTCCCGCACGCCGCTGCTTCGCTCCAGCCCCAGTCAAAGCCCAGGACTGCCCGCTCCCCGGTTGCGCGCACCCCGATGGCGACCACGAGCGCCATGCTGAATACGCGGTCCCCGTCCCGGACTTTCACGTAGCGGGCATCGAGCCGCACATAGGGATACCGGCCGGTGAGCGGTCGCTCCCGGAAGGCCGTGATGCGGGCATCCAACTCCTGGGCGACCCGGGACACCGTGCGCTTAGGGACCCCCTCCAGCCCGCGGGCCTGTACCCGTTGGTCAACTTTCCGGGTGCGGACGCCGTTCACGTCAGCCTCCTGGATGACGGAGACCAAGGCCTGTTCGCTGCGCGTCCGCGGCTCGAGACAGCCGGGGACATCACGCCCCTGGCGCAACTTCGGGATCGGCAGATGCACAGTCCCGAGCCGGGTGTCCCAGTCCCGGGGGCGCCGGCCATGCCGGTAGGTCACGCGGATGGGGTGCGGTCGGTCCCGGTCGGCCCCAATCCGGTCGGTCAGCTCCGCCTCCATGAGTGGCTGGAGCAGCCACTCCAGCGTCTGGCGGAGAAACTCCGGGTCGGCTCCCATCTTGCGCACCAGCTCATCCAGGTTCCCACGAACGTCAGCCATGGTTGCACTCCTTCCTGAATGGGTGGGACACCCTCAGGAAACACGACCATGGCGTTGCTGTCCAGGAAGATCCCGGCTTAGGCCTCCGAAAATTCCACCACATTTCGGAACTCAGGCTCCTGGTTGAGGATTCGGCGGCACCCACTTTTTAGCATGTTGCATAGCCCATTGCCATTCCGCGAGCGCCTTCCCCCCTTTTGGCCGCGGGGGAAACCCATAGCGTGCCAATTGCGTCGGCGTTGCCACTAAAGGATTAAAACCAGACGGAGGGACAGCCAAATGAGGCGGCGACGGAGGAATCGCATTTTGCGGTCTCCCTGGCGAAACGCGGCCTGCCTTTTGAAAAGGTAAAAAGGACGCGACAATGGAAGAACTCGCCGCACGAGATATAGGCATCAATGTGACTCCCATCACTCCAACCAGGGTACCCAAAATCCATCGATTTGACGCGCGCATAAAGCCGTTCCTTCCTTTCTGAATGGGCTAGGTGGCATTGAAGTACGACAAGGAGGTAGTTCAGAAATATTGTGCTGTAAAACGCCTAATATTCCCAGCCACGCCCCAATTATCACTATAAACAACACAAGTTTTTTCCCGTTTCTCTCCCCATTGGTGGGGTATTTACTATAGCGTATTCTTGTCCCTTTCAGAAATGGCATCCGGTTTTTGAGACCTGGTGATGATTAGAGGGGTGCCACCATCGGATTCGGAGAGAGGTTTTTCGGCCTGTGCTGTCCGCCAGGCTCCGGAAGCTAGCCCTAGCCGAAGATGCTTTAGGTAGGGTGCTAAAGACAGTTTTACAAGCATCTTCACCTTCCGCAACGTAAATCGGGCGACACCGTTCGACGCCCAGGGACAATGCATGAGAGGCATCGGAGAAGGACAGACTCGCCTACTTGCCGGACGGGCGGCTCTTATAGCGTAGGTCACATTGGAGTTGGCGGTTTGGGCGCACCACCGGCGGAATCCGACCGCCGGGCGGGCTACGAGGAGGAGGGGGCGGCGCACGACCGAGCACTGAAAAGGATTTCGCGTCCCGGAGGGCAGGTTGGCGGCAAGCGTCGCCGAGCTGGCGGCCGCCCAGCTGGGGTTAGCCGGCTGGGCGTGGGCGCGTTGGCGGCCGACGCGATCCTCCGGCGTCGGACCCGACACCGGGCCATCGAGCCATTCCGGGCGCTGGGCCTGACGGTTATGGTCTGGAGAGTCGGGCAGATCGCTACGCTGTACCCTTTCTGACGCGGGGCCAGGACGCCTGCGGGCATCCCGGCCTTTTGTGTCAGGCTTTTGTGTCAGAAGGAGGCGACGGGGCCATGACGATGGTGGCCTACCTGGCCGTGCTGGCCACGATCCTGCTGCCCTTGTTCGGAGAGGAGGGATCAGAGTCTTCCCGGTGGCAGGACTTTAGCTGGTCGCTGCGAGGTGCCGCCATGCAGGCCGCCCGGACCTAACCTGGTGCCTTGTCCTACAGGGGTCGCGGCCCTGCAGAGGGGAGCCTTGGGCGATTGGCCCCCGGGCGGTGGGCTCTGGGGGGCAGACCCGTCGGGAGCGGCCGCGATGCAGGTACCTGGGGACGGAACCCGGTTCTGCCTACGTGCTCAGCTTTTCCCTGCCCCTGAAGGCGGATAGCGGTTCCTCTGCCGCCATGGCAGAGTAGGCGGCAGAAGAAGGTGCAGGAGGCGCGGTATGGTGCGGTTGGCGGCATGGCGGGCGGCTCTGGCCGCCTGGCCGGAACGGGTGCAGCGGAAGCTGAGGCGGGCGGTGCGTATGGTCCGGCGCCTGCCGCGGCGGGCACGGCTGGCCTGGCGGGCGCTGGCGGAATGGTGCGACTATTGAAGCAGGCGGGGGCGGACGGGCCGGTGCCGCCGGCTACCACCCGCACTTTTGCACAACTTTTGGCACCAGACGACAGGGTTCGGCAGGCCGTATCCTCTATACTCCCCTAAAACAGGGGATGAGGTGCCTTATGGCGGATCCGGCACTGGAAGCCGCGCTCTGCCAGGCGATGCAGACCATCCATGGCATTATTGGCCGGGCCCTGACCGCCGGGGTGGTGTTGGACACCTGGATGAACGGGCAGGCGGAGGAGGAAATCAGCGGCGAGGCCGACGGTATCCTGGAGGCGGAGGCTGCCCGCTGGACGCAACAGGCGCTCGCACAGCAGGCCCTGTTTCCCAGCCGGCCGATGCCGGCGGCGTACGTGGAGAGCGTCTTTGCCGACCTTCTCACCGGCACGGCCTTATATGCTGCTCAGCAACGGTTGGGGATGCGCCGGGTGGGCCGGCCGGATGCGGAGGCGGCGGCGGCCCGCTTCCGGCGGTGGATAACGGGCGAGCCCGCCGGCCTGCGGGCTGCCGGCTGGTACTACGGGGTCATCACTTGTCATGAGGATTTTAATGCCCTGGCGTATTTCGGGCGCATGCGCGAGCAGGATTTCCTGCTGGGGGTGGCCCATCGCCCGTGGTCGGACCGGACCTTGGCTCCCGCCCTGGCCGTCTATCTGGAGGCCGGGTGGGTCCGGCGCTTCAGCGACGGGTCAGGCGACTGGGTGGAGCTGACCCCGGACGGCCGCACGGTGCTGAACCGCCTGCGGGCGGCCCTGGAGGCTGCGGGGGAGTTCGCCTGGCGGGCTAATGCCCAACGCTGGGTCATTTTCGGGGAAACGGACTATGACCGCGTCTTTCATGCGGTGAATCCCGACGTTCAGGCCGTTACCCGGCAGGCGCTGGACCAGCTGGTGCTGCCGCCGGGGGCCCGGGTGCTGGAGGTAGGGGCCGGAACCGGCCGGGTGACCTTCGATGCGGGTCTGGCCGAGCGCGTCGCGGCGGCGGGCGGCGAGCTGGTGGCGTTAGAGCCCTCGGCAGCCCTGCTGGCCGCCTTGGGAGCGAAACGGGCCGCCCGCGGTGCCGGTCGGGTGCGGCTGGTGCAAGGCGTGGCGGAAGCCCTCCCGTTTCCCCCTGGCCGGTTTGACGTGGTCATTGCGGTGCTGGTGCTGCACTGGACGGATGCGCCCCGGGCCGTGGCCGAGATGGCCCGGGTGCTCCGGCCGGGGGGGCAGCTCCTGACCGGCAACTCGGACGGATCCAACAACTTTCTGCAGATTCCCATGGTCGCTGCCTGGTTCCGGCCCCTCATCCAGCTCGCCGCTCAGCTGGGGGTGGCTCCGGGTGAACGCCAGGGGCTGCCGCTGGCGGAGGTGGAGACCCTCTACCGGCAGGCCGGCCTGGTTGAGGTCAGGAGCCGCCGCTGGCAGGTGCGTACGGTGGCTTCCGACCCGGAGGCGTTCCTGACCTTCGTGTTGAAAGGAGCCGCCTTCTTTCAGAATATCCTGGCCCGGCTGCCCTACCGGGAACGGTGGAAGCTGCTGGACCGCCTGGCCCGTGAGGGCCCGCAGTGGGTGGCTCATACCAGCCCCGAGGAGCAGCGCGCCCCGATGCAGGGGTATGTGACTATCGGACGCAAGCCCCGGTCGTGACGGCCGGATGCAGAACGCCGCCGGCGGATGCCGGCGGCGGCAAAGGTGGTGCGCCCGTAGGGACTCGAACCCCAGATTCAGGCTCCGGAGGCCTGCGTGATATCCACTTCACCACGGGCGCAAGCAGCGATTATCTTAGCACGCCCATTAGGGAAAGACAAGGGGCGGGCCCGGCGGGTCCCGGGCTATCCGGGTTTCGTGTTAGAATTGTGCACAATGATGTGCATATGACGGTCGGGAGGGATTCCCGTGCGACGTTTTGCCTTCATCATCCATCCGCTACGCTTCGACGACTTTGCCCGCAAGTTCCCGGTGACCCGGCACCTGCCCCCGCGCCTGGTGGAGGCAGCCTTTAAGCATGTGTCTCCTATGGTGGTGGGGCATGTGCAGGGGGTGGTGTCGGCGGCCACGGGCGAGGAGCTGGAAGGCTGGCTCATCGCGCTGCCCCTTACCCCCCGGGTGCTGCTGGAGTCGCCCTATGCCTGGGTGTTGGGCCGGCTGGAGAAGGCAGGACGCCTGGCGGAGGACCTGGGGGCGGAAATCCTGGGGCTGGGAGCCTTCACCAAGATCGCGGGGGATCGGGGCGTGAGCCTGGCCAGCCGCTTGCGCATTCCCGTTACCACCGGCAATTCCCTCACCGCGGCCACCGCCGTGGACGGTACCCTGGCCGCTGCCCGCCGGATGGGAGTTGACCCGGCTGCCGCCGAGGTGACGGTGCTGGGTGCCACCGGTTCCATCGGGCGCGCGGTGAGCACCATCCTGGCGGGGCAGGTGCCGCGGATGACACTGGTGGCGCGGCGACAGGAGCCTTTGCAGACGTTGGCCGCCGCTTTGCAGTCGGATGCCCGCGCACGGGGCCGGGATCTGATGGTGCAGACCACGGCGGACATCGGGACGGCAGTGCGCCGGGCTGACATCCTGGTGGCGGTGTCCTCGGCGCCGGAGGCGATTGTGGACCCTGCCGACCTGAAGCCGGGGGCGGTGGTAACGGATGTGGCGCGGCCCCGCAACTTGTCCGCCCGGATCCACGTGGAACGGCCGGATGTCCTGGTGACCGACGGCGGGGTGATCGAGGTGCCGGGGGAGCGGGCGGACATGGGTTTCGACTTCGGGTTCCCGCCCCGGATGGTGGAGGCCTGCATGGCGGAAACCATGACCCTGGCCCTGGAGGGCCGCCTGGAACCCTTTACCCTGGGCCCGGAGGTAGAGGTGGAGCGGGTGGCCGTCATCCGCGCTCTAGCGGCCCGGCACGGATTCCGCCTGGCCGGGCTGCGCCGCTTCGAGCGGGCCATCGACGAAGCCGAGATCGTCCGCATCCGGGAACGGGCGCGGGAGCGGGCCGCCGCCCTGATCGGGAGCTAGGCAGCCCGGCGGCAGGGAGCCCGCAGCCGCCCGGCGGGACTTTACGCTTCCCTTCCGCTATACTGCAGGTGGGAAAATGTCCCGTGGGCCCGGCAGGGCGGCCGGGCTGCCGACGGCGTGAGGGGGACGACGATGGGGCTTTCGGCGAGTGACGTGGTGGAGCGGGCCCGGGCGGCCGACGTGCGCCTGGTGCGGCTTCTGTACACCGATATCCTAGGGGTCATCAAGGGGGTGGGGGTGCCCGCCGACACCCTGCCCCGGGTGCTGGAACAGGGGCTCATGATCGACGGGTCTTCCGTAGAGGGCTTCGTGCGCACCGAGGAGGTGGACGTGTTCCTCCGCCCTGATCCCGACACCTGGGTGCTGCTGCCGCCTGAGGTGGGCGGGCGGGAGGGCGGCGGGCAGACCGCCATCCTGCTATGTGATGTTTATATGCCCGACGGCAGTGCCTTTGCTGGCTGTCCCCGCACGACCCTGAAGCGTGTGTTGCATGAGGCCGAGGCCATGGGCTACCGCATGCGCATGGGGGCCGAACCGGAATTCTTCCTGTTCCAGCACGACGGGGACGGCAAACCCTCGGTCCGCACCCTGGACCAGGCCGGTTATTTCGACCTGGTGCCGGCGGATGCCGGGGAGGAGGCCTGCCGTGCCATGGTGGCGGCTCTCAACGCCATGGGGCTGGCGGTCGAGTCCACCCACCACGAGGTCGCCCCCGGCCAGCATGAGATCGACCTCGGCGTCAACGATGCCCTCACCACCGCCGACCACCTGACCATCTTCCGCTACCTGGTGCGGGCGGTGGCGCCCCTTTACGGGGTGCATGCCACCTTCATGCCGAAGCCCATCGCCGGCATCAACGGGTCAGGCCTGCATCTGCACCAGTCGCTGTGGGAGGGGGAAACCAACGCCTTCTTTGACCCCCGCCATCCCGAAGGGATTTCCCGCCTGGCCTCGCGCTATATCGCCGGTCTCATCCGCCACGCCCGCGGTATGACCGCGGTCACCAGCCCGCTGGTCAACAGTTACAAGCGGCTGGTGCCGGGCTACGAGGCGCCGGTGTACATCGCCTGGTCGATGGCCAACCGTAGCCCCATGATCCGGGTCCCGGCCGCGCGGGGGGAGGCCACCCGCATCGAGCTGCGTTCCCCCGACCCCGCCACCAATCCTTACCTCACCGCCGCTGTCAGCCTCAAGGCCGGCCTGGACGGGATCCGGCACCGCCTGGATGCGCCTCCGCCGGTGACCCGGAACCTGTACCGCATGAGTGAGGCCGAGCGGCAGGAGATGGGCATCGAATACCTGCCCACCAGCCTGGAGGAGGCCTTGAACGAGCTCACGGAGGACGATGTGGTGCGGGAGGCCCTAGGCGAGTACATCTTCCACCGTTTCGTGGAGGCCAAGCGCATCGAGTGGGACGTGTACCGCATGCAGGTGCACGACTGGGAACGGGAACAGTACCTCAGCCTGTATTAGGTCCCGCACTTCCGGCGCGACGGCGGACGCCGGGCATGCTAACATGGCGGTAAGCTTGTCCGCCTCGCGGGCGCCCGGCCGTACGGCCTCCCATGCTTTTTGCCGGAAGGGATGAGAGGAGTGTCCTATCCCGCCTATTTCCAGCGGCAGTTCCTGCCGTTGGATCAGGCCCAGGTCAACATCGCCACCCATGCCTTGAACTACGGCACCGGTTGCTTTGAGGGCATCCGGGCCTACTTCAACCCCGACCAGGGACAGCTGTACATCTTCCGTCTGCGGGAGCACTACGAACGTTTCCTCAACTCCTGCCGCATTATGCGCATCGATCCCGGCCATACGGTCGAGGAGCTGATGGCGGTGACGGTGGAGCTGTTGCGCCGCCATCCGTTTCAGGAGGATGTGTACATCCGGCCGCTGGCCTTTAAGGCCGACCCCGTCATCAAGGTGACCCTGGACGGGATCGGGGACGCCCTAGGCATCTTCGCCGTTCCCCTGGGGGACTACCTGCCCACCGACGGCATCCGCGTGACGGTTTCCTCCTGGCGCCGCACCGATGACAACGCCATCCCCGCCCGGGCCAAGATCACGGGATCCTACGTCAACACGGCGCTCTCGGTCTCCGATGCCCACGCCGGCGGTTACGATGACTGCATCATGCTGACCGAGGACGGGCATGTGTCCGAGGGCAGTGCCGCCAATCTCCTCATGGTGCGCGACGGCCGCATCGCCACCCCGCCGGTCACCGACAACCTGCTGGAGGGCATCACCCGTGACAGCGTGCTGCGCCTGGCCCGGGACCTCGGATACGCGGTGGAGGAGCGTCATATCGACCGCACGGAACTGTTCGTGGCGGATGAGCTGATGCTGACCGGCACCGGGGTGCAGGTGGCCCCGATTGTCGCCGTCGACGGCCGGCCCGTCGGCCGGGGGACGGTAGGGCCGGTGGCGGCCCGCCTGCAGGCTGCTTACTTTGACGTGGTGCGCGGCCGGGATCCCCGTTACGGGGAATGGCTGACCCCGGTGGAATGATGTATAATTCCTGCATAAAAATGCAGCCTGGGCTGAGGTGATCACGTGCGAGTGGCGGTAGCCGGAGCGACCGGCTATTCGGGGCGGGAGCTGGTCCGCATCCTGGCGCGCCATCCCCGGGTCGAGGTGGTGGCGGTGGCATCCCGCGGCGAGGCCGGCCGCCCCGTAGCCTCCTATTTCCGTTCCCCCGGTCTGCCGGAACGGTTCGTGGAGCCGGGGGACCTGCCCCGGGCGGGGGCGGAGGTGGTGTTCCTGGCCCTGCCCAACAAGGAAGGGGCGGCCCTGACCGCGGAACTGGTGGCGGCCGGCAGCCGGGTCATCGATCTGGGGGCCGATTTCCGCTTCCGGGACCGCGCGCGCTATGAGGCCTACTACGGTCCGCATCCGGCCCCGGACCTGCTGCCTCTGTCGGTTAACGGCTACGCCGACGACCCCGGGTTTGCGGCCGGGGAGGCGCGCATCCTCGGCAATCCGGGCTGCTATCCGACCGCCTTCTTCCTGGCCATGGGACCCCTGGTGCGGTCCGGGGTGCGGCCGGGCCTGGTGCTGGTGGACGGAAAGTCCGGCGTCAGCGGTGCAGGCCGGGCCCTGCGTGCCGACCTGATGGCGGCGGAAATGGACGCCAACGTGGTGGCGTATTCCACCCCCGGCGGGCACCGGCACACCGCCGAAATGGAGGGCACCTGGGGTGCACCGGTGGTCTTCCAGCCCCACCTGATGCCCATGGACCGGGGGATTGAGCTGACCATCTACTGGCCGGGGGCGGAGGCGGATCCCGATCGCGTCCGCCGGGAGTGGACGGCCTTTTATGCCGGCAATCCCTTTGTGGCCGTCCTGCCGGAGGGGGTCATGCCCAGCACCCGGCGGGTATACGGGACCAATGCCGCAGAGCTGGCGGTGGCCCGGGACGGCCGCAACGGGACCCTGGTGTGTTATGTGACCATCGATAACCTGGGCAAAGGGGCGGCCGGGCAGGCGGTGCAGCATCTCAACCGCTGGATGGGCTGGCCGGCCGACCTCGGGCTGCGGGTGGACTGAAACGGAGGACGACGGCGTGGGTGAAGCGGAAGCGTGGCGCTGGCTGGAGGGGGCCAATGTGGCCGCTCCCTACGGCTATTGGGCGGACGGGGTGGACAGCGGGGTGCAGGGCGGCCGGCCCGACCTGGCCCTGTTGCTGTCGGATCGGGTGGCCACCTTCAGCGGCCTCTTTACCACCAACGCCGTGCAGGCGGCGCCGGTGCGCCTGACCCGGGAGATTCACCGCCAGGGGCGGGCCCTGGCGGTGGTGGTGAACTCCGGCAACGCCAATGCCGTCACCGGGGAGGCGGGGGAGGCAGACGCCCGCCGGATGCAGGAGCTGACGGCGGATGCGATCGGGGCTCCCCGGGAATGGGTGGCGGTGGCCTCCACCGGGGTCATCGGGGTGCCGATGCCCATGGACCGCATCGCGGCCGGCATCCGCCAGCTGGGCGAACGCCTGGGGAACTGCCGGGGCATGGCCGCGGGCTCCACCCCCTGCCATGAGCGGGCCCGCCAGGAGGGCGCGCCGCTGGCGGCGCGGGCCATTCTCACCACCGACACCCGCCCTAAGACCTGGGCCCTGGAGGTGGACCTGGAGGGCGGGCGGGTCCGCCTGGGCGTGATGGCCAAAGGGTCGGGCATGATCCATCCCGGCCTAGCCACCATGCTGGTGTTTATCACCACCGACGCTGCGGTGGAGAAGGCCTTCCTGGATGCCGCCCTGCGCGAGGCGGTGGACCGTTCCCTGCACCGCCTGACGGTGGACGGGGACCAGTCCACCAACGACATGGTGCTGGCGTGGGCCAACGGGGCCAGCGGGGTGGCGGTGCTGAGCGCGGAGGACCGCCGCCGCTTCGCCGGCGCCCTCACGGCGCTGCTGGTGCAGACCGCCCGGGCCATCGCCGCCGACGGCGAAGGGGCGACCCACCTGCTGACCGTGACGGTGCGGGGGGCGGCGTCCGAGGCGGATGCCGCCCTGAAGGCGCGGCGGGTGGCGGGATCCTCCCTGGTAAAGGCGGCGGTCTACGGGCGCGACCCGAACTGGGGGCGGGTCCTGGCGGCCGCCGGCAGCGTCGGGGACGCCTTCGATCCGGGGAACGCCTCCCTGACCATGAACGGCATGCCCCTCCTGGACCACGGCCGGCCGCTGCCCTTCGATGAGGCCGCCGCCGCCCGCGCCATGGAGGCGGAGGAAGTGGTGTTCGAACTGCAGGTAGGGGACGGGCCCGGTGCGGCCACCGCCTGGGGCTGCGACCTGACCGAGGGGTATGTCCACATCAATGCCCACTACCGGACCTGAGGCGGACGGAGGGACAGCATGCTGGTGGTGGTCAAGGTCGGGGGCAGCGTGCTGGGCGGCGCCGACCCGTGGCTGGAGGAAGTGGAGGCGGCGGTCCGGTCCGGACAGAGCGTGGTGGTGGTGCACGGCGGCGGCGCAGCCATCAGCCGGGCCCAGGCCCGGCTGCAGGAGCCGGTCCGGTTCGTCCGCGGGCAGCGGGTCACCAGCCCGGCCGCCCTGGAAGTGGTGGTGGAGGTGCTGTCGGGGCGGGTCAACACCGCCCTGGTGGCGGCCCTGGAGGCGCGGGGGGTGCCGGCGGTAGGCCTCAACGGCGCCGATGACGGCCTGCTGGAGGCGGACCCGGTACCGGAATTGGGGCATGTCGGCCGCATCACCGGCGGGCGTGCCCGCCTGCTCCAGGCGCTTTTGCACCTCGGACTGGTGCCGGTGGTGGCGCCGTTGGCGCTGGACCGCAGCCGTCCGGGGCAGGTGCTGAACTGCAACGGTGACTGGGCGGCGGCGCATGTGGCGGCGCTGGCGGGCGCGGATGCCCTGGTGTTCTACACCGATAGCGGGGGGGTGCGGTCGGATCCGGAGGATCCGGCCAGCGTGGTGGAGCGGCTGGACGCCGCCACCGCCCGCCGCTGGATGGAGGAAGGCCGGGCCCATACCGGCATGGTCCCGAAGCTGGAGGCAGCGTTGTTCGCCCTGGAGGCGGGGGTGGGGACGGTGCGGGTCGGCCGGCTGAGCGCCGCAGCCGGCACCACCATCGCCCCCATCTAAGGGGCCGGGTGGCCCTTCGGGGGGAGGATGGTCATGAGCGGGGAGCAGACGGATCCCTGGGTACCCATTTACCGGCGGTTTCCCGTGACCCTGGTGCGGGGGGAAGGCCTGCGGGTTTACGATGACCACGGGCGCGCTTATTGGGATTTCCTGGCCGGAATCGGGGCCAGCGCCCTCGGCCACAATCATCCCGGCCTGCGGGCGCGGTTGGAGGGCGCACTGAGCCTGTTGCACACCTCCAACTACTTCCACAATCCGGCGGCCGAAGCCCTGGCGGCCCGGCTGCAGGCCTTGTCGGGGGGCATGCAGGTCTATTTCGGTAACAGCGGGGCGGAGGCCAATGAGGCTGCCATCAAGCTGGTGCGCAAGTGGGGCCGGGCGCGGGGACGCACGGTGATCCTGGCGGCCCGGGGCGGGTTCCACGGCCGGACCATGGGAGCCCTGGCCGCCACCCGCCAGCCCGCCCTGCAGGATCCCTTCCGGCCCATGCTGGAGGGGTTTGACGAGTTTCCCTTCGGGGATGCCACCACCCTGGCCGCCAAACTGGAGGAGACCCCGGCGGCGGCGGTGCTGATCGAGCCCATTCAGGGGGAAAACGGGGTAGTGGTCCCCCCGGCCGGCTTCCTGCGCGAGGTGGAGCGGCTCTGCCGGGACCACGGCTGCCTGTTCCTGGTGGACGAGGTGCAGACCGGCATGGGCCGCACCGGCTTCTGGTTTGCCCATCAGGCGGAGGAGGTCCATCCCGATGTCATCCTGCTGGCCAAGGGGCTGGGCGGCGGGGTGCCGGTGGGGGCCATGCTGGCCCGCCCGGAGGTGGCGGCGACCCTGGTTCCCGGGGACCACGGCAGCACCTTCGGGGGTAATCCGCTGGCTGCGGCAGCCGGCCTGGCCGTGCTGGACTGGCTGGAGGAGGGCGGTCTACGGCACGTGCAGGCGGTGGCCCCGGCCCTGGAGGCCGCATTGCGCCGCCTGCAGGCGCGCTTCCCCGCCCTGGTGCGCGAGGTGCGGGGCCGCGGGCTCATGTGGGGGCTGGTGCTGGACCGCCCCAGTGCCCCGGTGGCGGCGGCGGCACTGGAGCGCGGCCTGATTATCAACGCCACCGCCGGCAACGTGGTGCGGCTGTTGCCGCCCCTGGTGGTGGACGAGGAGGCCATCCTGGCCGCGGAAGCCCTCCTGGGCGAGGCATTGGCGGCGGTGGCCGGCTGACCGGGTTGCGGGACAGGAAACCACGAACAAAGAGGAGGACCAAGGGTGCCCCAGGCGACGATTCAACCCGGTGACACGGTGGTGCTGGCGTATTCCGGCGGACTGGACACCTCCATCATCATCCCCTGGCTGCGGGAGACCTATGGCGCCCGGGTGGTGGCCTTCTGCGCCGACGTGGGGCAGGGCGACGACCTGGAGGCGGTACGGGCCAAGGCTTTGGCCTCCGGGGCAGCGGATGTGGTGATCCGAGACCTGCGCGAGCGGTTCCTGACCGAATACGCGTTTCCGGTCATGCAGGCAGGGGCGGTGTACGAGGGGGTCTACCTGCTGGGTACCGCCATCGCCCGGCCCCTGATGGCGGCCGAGCTGGTGGCGGTGGCCCGCGAGGTCGGGGCGCGGGCGGTGGCCCATGGGGCCACCGGCAAGGGCAACGACCAGGTGCGCTTTGAACTGGGGGTGCGGGCACTGGCCCCCGACCTGGCTGTCATTGCGCCCTGGCGGGAATGGTCCATCACCGGGCGGCTGGAGGCGATGGAGTATGCCCGCGCCCACGGGGTGCCGGTGTCCGCCACCCCGGCCGCCCCGTATTCCCGTGACCAGAACCTCTGGCACATCAGCCATGAGGGCGGGGTGCTGGAGGACCCGGGCACGGCGGCACCCGAGGATGTCTACCTCTGGACCCGCAACCCGGTGGAAGCGCCCGCGGAGCCGGAGACGGTCGCCGTGGCCTTCGAGCGCGGGGTGCCGGTGGCGGTGGACGGCCGGGCCCTGGGCCCGGTGGCCTTGATGGAGGTCCTCAACACCCTGGGGGCTCGCCACGGCGTGGGGCGGGTCAGCATGGTGGAGAACCGTCTGGTCGGGATGAAGTCCCGTGGAGTGTACGAGACCCCCGGCGGCACCATCCTGTATGCGGCCCACCAGGCGCTGGAGGCGCTCACCCTGGATCGGGAGACGGCGGAATTCAAACGACATGTGGCCCTCAAGTATGCGCGCCTGGTCTATGACGGACTCTGGTTCACCCCCCTGCGGGAAGCCCTGGCCGCCTTTGTGCAGGAGACCCAACGCACGGTGACCGGGGAGGTGCAGCTGGTTCTGTACAAGGGGCAGGTCAGCGCGGTGGCCGCCCGCTCCCCCTACTCCCTCTATTCCCAGGACCTGGCCACCTTCGACGGCGGGGAGTACGACCATAAGGACGCCGCCGGCTTCATCCGCCTGTTCGGCCTGCCCCTGGCCGTGCGGCATGCGGCCATGCAACGGGCCGGCGGGGAGGCGGCACGGTGAGCAGCCGCAGCGAAGCCCGCAACCCCCTCTTCCGGGGGGGCCCCGCCCCCGAGGCCCAGGCTTTTACAGCCTCGGTCCGCTTCGACTGGCGGCTGCTGCCTTTTGATATCCAGGGGTCACGCGCCCATGTGGCCATGCTGGCCGCACGCGGCATCCTAGACCCCGACACGGCCCGCCGCCTGGACGAGGGCCTGGCCCAGGTGCTGGCCGAGGCGGAATCCGGCCGCTTCACCCCCCGCCTGGAGTGGGAGGATGTGCATATGAACGTGGAGGGCCGCCTGGCCGAGATCCTGGGGCCGGTGGCCGGGACCCTCCACACTGCGCGGAGCCGCAACGATCAGGTGCAGGTGGACATGCTCCTGTACATGCGGCACGTGTACGGCCGCATGCAGGAACGGCTGGCCGGCCTGGCCGGGGCCCTGCTGCAGCAGGCCCGCGCCCATCTTGACGTCATCATCCCCGGCTACACCCACATGCAGGCGGCCCAGCCGGTGCTGCTGGCTCATCATTGGCTGGCCTACACGGAGATGCTGCGCCGGGATCTGGGCCGGCTGGACGACTGGGCCCGGCGCATGAACCGCTCCCCCCTGGGTGCGGGGGCGCTGGCGGGTACCCCCTATCCGACCGACCCGGAAGACACCGCCCGGCGGTTGGGCTTCGACGGCATCTACCGCAATTCCCTCGATGCGGTCAGTGATCGCGACTACCTGGTGGAGTTCCTGGCCTGGGCCGCCATCACGGCCATGCACCTTTCCCGGCTGGGCGAGGAGCTGGTGCTGTGGTCCTCGGTGGAGTTCGGCTATATCCGGGTGGATGACGCCTACAGTACCGGCTCCTCCATCATGCCCCAGAAACGCAACCCCGATGTGGCGGAGCTGGTGCGGGGCAAGGCGGGGAGGGTGTACGGCAACCTGCTGGGCCTGCTCACCACCTTAAAGGGCCTGCCGCTGGCGTACAACTCCGACCTCCAGGAGGACAAGGAGGCGGTGTTCGAGGTGGTGGACACCATGGATCAGGTGCTGGAGGTGCTGGCCGGAATGGTGCGGACCCTGACCGTGGACCGGGCCCGCATCCGGGCCCGGCTGGGCCGCGACTTTACCGCCGCGACCGACCTGGCCGACCGGCTGGCCGCGGCCGGGATGCCATTCCGGGAGGCGCACCACCTGGTGGGCGCCCTGGTGGGCCGCCTGCTGGAGGAAGGGAAGGGGTTCGGGGACGTCACCCCCGCGTGGCTGGCGGCCTTTCTTGAGGATGCCGGCCGGCCCGGGGCCATCGACCCCGCCTGGTTGGCGGAGCTCACCCCCGAGCGCCTCGTGGCGGCCAGGCGGCAGCCGTTTGCCACTGCCCCGGAGCGGGTGGCGGAGCGGCTGGCCGAAGCGGAGCGGTTCTGGCAGGGGGTGGGCCCGGCCGGCGGAGGGGCGGCGCGCGGTTAGGAACCGGTGGTGTGCGGGGGACCGTCCTCCTGCTGCCGGCAGGAAGCTTTCGGGGCCGGGCAGATCCGGTGATGTCCGGATATGGGCCGGACTGGTGGGGCGGTCGTGGCCGGGGGCACGGGGAAGGGTTATCATAGGCCCAGAGGCGGGAGGGATGCGCCTTGGCACAGGCGGCCTTTATCGGGCTTGGCATCATGGGCGGCGCGATGGCCCGCAACCTGGTGACGCGCGGGGTGGAGCTGGTGGTGTATAACCGCACCCGCAGCCGGACGGAGCCGCTGGCCGCGCTGGGGGCGGCGGTGGCGGAAACCCCCCGGCAGGCGGCCGCGGCCGCCCCGGTGGTGTTCGTGATGGTGACGGACGACCAGGCGCTGGAGGCGGTTACCCTGGGCGCGGACGGCATCCTGTCCGGCATCGCTGAGGGCGGGGTGATTGTGGACCACTCCACCGTCTCCCCCGGGCTGACCCGGTCCCTGGCCGCGCGGGCAGCCGCGCAGGGGGTGCAGTGGGTGGATGCCCCTGTCACCGGCGGCGACCAGGGGGCCCGGGAGGCCACCCTCACCATCATGGCAGGCGGGGAGGTGGCGGCCTTTCAGCGGGTGCGGCCCCTGCTGGGCCTGATGGGCCGCCGTATCCTGCACGTCGGCCCGGTTGGGATGGGGCAGACCCTCAAACTCGTCTCCAACCTGGTCTCGGGGCTGACGCTCATGGCCGCGGCCGAGGGCCTGCGCCTGGGCCTGCGGGCCGGGTTGCGCCTGGACGCCATGGAAGAGGTCATGATGCATGGCTCGGCCCGATCCTATGAGCTGGAGAAGCTGCTGGGACGCTTGAAGGCGGGCGACTGGACGCCGGGCTTCAGTGTTGACAACCGGCTCAAGGACCTGGAGCTGGCGGTGGGGCTGGCCGAGGCCCTGGGTCAGTCCATTCCCCTCTCCCGCACGGCCGTGGCGGCCTACCGGGCCTGGCGCGATACCGGGGCCGGCGGCCGCGATGAGGCCAGCTACGTGCTGGCGTGGGACCAGCTTGGCCATGGCTAGCCCCCTGCGCGCGGTGCTGCTGGACCTGGACGGCACCCTTATCGACAGTGCCGGCCTGATTGTGGCTAGTTTCCGCCATGCGTTCCGGGAGGTACTGGGGGAGGACCTGGCCCCGGAAGAGGTCATCCGCCACCTGGGGCGCAGTCTCAACGATCAGATCCGGATTATGCGCCCGCAGCTGGATACCGACCAGGCCCGGCGGCTGATGAGCGTCTATCTGGAGCACAACCACCGCACCCATGATGCCGGCGGGCTGCAGCCGGTGCCCGGCAGTGTCCCGGCCCTGGAACGGCTGCAGGCGCAGGGCCTGGAACTGGCCATCGTCACCTCCAAACGGGAGGCCATGGCCTGGCGGGGGCTGGAGCTCACCGGCCTGGACCGGTTCTTCCGGGCGCCCGGCCGGGTGGTGGCCTACGAGGCCACCCGCCGCCACAAGCCGCACCCCGAGCCGCTGTGGCGGGCGTTGGCCACCCTGGGTCTGGACCCGGGGCAGGCGGTCTATGTAGGCGACAGCCCGTTTGACATGGCGGCCGCCCGCGCGGCCGGCATCCCGGCCCTGGGCTTCCGCTACAATACCTTTACCGAGGCCGACCTGCAGGCGGCCGGCGCCCTGACCGTAGTCGGGTCCTGGCCGGCGGTGGTGGCGTGGGTGGATGCGGCCCGTGCAGGGGACGGCCGGGAGGAGGCGGCGACATGGGACTCAACGGAGCAACCCTGACCTGGCTCGGCCATGCCACCGTGCTGGTGACCACCGCCGGCGGCAAGCGGATCATCATCGACCCCTGGTTGGAGGGTAACCCCAAGTGCCCGGCGGCATACCATCACCTGGACCAGGTGGACGCCATCCTCATCACCCACGGGCATTTTGATCACATGGGCAGCGCCGCTGCCCTGGCCCGGCGCACCGGTGCGGTGGTGGTGGCCAACTTCGAGATCGCGTCCTATCTGGAAGGCGAAGGGGTCCGCAACACGGTCGGCATGAACAAGGGGGGAACGGTGGAGGTGCCGGGAGCCCGGGTCACGATGGTGTACGCCGACCACAGCTCCGGCATTTCCACCCCCGATGGTCTCATCTATGGCGGCGAGGCCTCCGGCCTGGTGCTGGTGCTGGACAACGGGGTCACCGTCTACCATGCCGGCGACACCAACGTGTTCGGGGACATGGCCCTGATCCGCGACCTCTATGCGCCGGAGGTGGCCTGCCTGCCGATCGGCGGCCACTTCACCATGGCACCGCGGGAGGCGGCCTATGCGGTCGGCCTGCTGGAACCGGCGCTGAAGGTGGTGATCCCGATTCACTACGGGACCTTCCCGGCCTTGACCGGCACCCCCGCCGCCCTGGCCGAGCTGCTGGCCGGGCAGGCCGTGGAGGTCCGGGCCCTGGCCCCGGGGGAAAGCTATCGCTAAGGGGCGCGGCGGGCGGGCCGGCCGTCCGCCGCGGCGCTTTCCGCCCTCGGTGGCGGGGGCCTGCCTGCGGTATGCGGTGATGGAGGTGCTGGGCTTTGGGCGGCTCATCACCCCGGAGGCGCAGGCGGTGATGGCCGAGGGCAGCGCCCGCCACCGCCGCTTCCAGACCTGGCTGCTGACGGAGGCTGACGTGATCGCCGTGGAAGCTCCGCTGGTCAGTGAAAGCTGGCAGGTGTCAGGCCGGGTGGATGCGGTGGTGCGCCTGAACGGGGAGCCGGTGGCCATCGAGTACAAGACCGCCGGACCCGAGCGGTTTCAGGCCATGCTGGCCAGCGGTCGGCCGCTGGCGGAGCATTGGGCCCAGCTGATGTGTTACCTGGCGACCGGGGCCTACCGCCGCGGCTGCCTGGTGGTGGAGGAGCGCGACAGCGGGCGCCGCCTGCAGTGGGCGGCTTATCCTGATCCGGCCTGGACGGCCTGGCTCGGGCAGCGGCTGGAGGCGGTCCGCCGCTACCAGGCGGCTCACCGGCTGCCGTCGCGGGAGGTCAGCCGGGGCTGCCTGACCTGCGACCGCTGGCAGCGGTGTTTCCGGAGTGAGGCGGAACGGGCGGCGGCGGTGGAGGCACACCCGGACTGGGAGCCCGACCCCCCGCTGCCGGCATTGCCGTCGCAGCCCTCGCCGCCGGCGTGGGTTCACTCTGCGCGCACACAAGAGGAAGGAGGGCCGGCATGACCACGGCGAGGGTGCGGTACGATGGAGGGATGAAGTTTTCGGGGATGGGTGGCTCCGGCCACGTGGTGCTGATGGATGCCGCCCCCGAGGTAGGCGGGACCGACGCCGGAACCCGGCCTATGGAGCTGACCCTGGTCTCCCTGGGCGGGTGCACGGGCATGGATGTGGTGTCCATCCTGAGGAAGATGCGGGTGGCCATCGACGCATTTGATGTCGACATTGACGCCGACCGGGCTCCCCAACACCCCAAGGTGTACACCGAAATCCGGATGCGCTACCGCCTGCAGTCGGCCGATGCCACCCCGGAGCAGCTGATGCGGGCGGTGCGGTTGTCGCAGGAGAAGTACTGCAGTGTGTCGGCCATGCTGCGGGAGACGGCCCGAATCGTGTCGGAGGTGTTCCTCAACGGTTCCCTGATCGGCACCTTGGAGGAGGTTCCTACCATTCCGGCCGAGTAGAACGGTCCCACTTCCGGCAGCGGTTGCGGGGTGTGGCCCCGGCCTGCCGGCGGGCACGCTAGGGCCGGAGGTGAGGCTGATGGCCAAGGAGCGCAAGGGCGCCCGCCGGCTGTCCCTGGCGGATCTCAACCGGGAACGCTTTCAGGAGGAGGTGGCCCGGGAACTGGGGTTGGAGGTGAGCCCGGCCGACCGGGTGGATCCCCGGTTGCCGCCCTCGCAACAGGACCGCCGGCAGTAGCCCGACGGTGCCCGGAGGGTAGCGGTCCTGCCGCTCTGGTTTCCGGGACCGTCCGGTAAGGGGGCTGGCATGGCCGAGGAACGGGAACCGGAAACGGAGGCCTTCGACCCCGGGGTGCCCCCGTTGGAGGACCTGGGAACCGGGTCCCTGCTGGAGGTTCTCCTTCAGCGGCAGCTGGCGGCGGTGCAGGCCGTAGCCGCCGCCCTGCCCGCGCTGGGGGAGGCGGTGGACCTGGCCGCGGCCCGCCTGGCGGGCGGCGGCCGGCTGTTTTATGTAGGCGCGGGTACCAGCGGCCGCCTGGCGGTGGCAGACGCCGCCGAGTGGCCGCCTACCTTCGGGGTGCCCGCCGGGCTGGTGCAGGCGCTGCTGGCGGGCGGGACCGGCGCCTTCACCACCGCGGTGGAGGCGGCCGAGGATGACCGGGAGGCAGGGGCCCGCGACCTGGCGGCGGCGGGCGCCCGCGCCGGCGATGTGGTGGTGGGCCTCTCGGCGGGCGGCCGCAGCCCCTACGTGCTGGGTGCCCTGGAATGGGCCCGCCGACAGGCTCTGGCCACCGTGGGGGTGGCCATGACCCGGAATCCGGCGCTGAGCGCTTGGTGCACCGTCACGGTGGTGGTACCTACCGGGCCGGAGGCGCTGCTGGGGTCCACCCGGATGCAGGCCGGCACCGCGGAAAAGGTGGTCCTGACCCTGTTCAGCACCGCCGTGATGGTGCGGCTGGGCCGTACCTTCCGCAATCTGCCCGTGGGCATCCGGGCCGCCAATGCCAAGCTGGCGGGCCGTGCCCGTCGTCTGGTGGCGATGGCGCTGGGGTGCGGACCCGAGGAGGCCGGGCGCCTGCTGGCGGCAGCCGGGGGAGAGGTGACCCTGGCGGTAGCCATGGGCCTGACGGGGGCTCCGGCGGACGCGGCGCGGGCGGCCCTGGCGGCGGCGGGCGGGTCCCTGGCCGCCCTGGCCCGCCGCCCGGGGGGTGCCGGCCCATGAGCCGGGGCTGGACGGCGGTGCGTGCCTTATTGGCGGATGCCGTGGCGCGGGCGGAGATTCCGGGGGCGGTGGCGGCGGTGGGCCGCGGTCATGAACGGTGGTGGGCGGAGGCCGTCGGCTGGGCGGAATTGGGAGAGAACCCGCGGGCCATGCACCTTGATACCCTCTTTGATCTGGCCTCCCTGACCAAGGTGGTGGCGACACTGCCGGTGATCCTGGACCTGGCCGCCGAAGGCCGGCTGACCCTGGAGGATCCGGTCGGACGGTTTCTGCCTGCTTACCGCGAGGGTCCGAAGGCGGCGGTGCAGGTCTGGCACCTGCTGGCTCATTGCGGCGGCCTGCCCGCCCACCGCCGGCTGGACCGCCTGCCCGATCCGCGGGCGGGCGCGCTGGCCACCCCCCTGCGGGAGGCACCCGGCCGGCGCGTGGTTTACAGCGACCTGGGGTTCATCCTGCTGGGCCTGGTAGCAGAGGCGGCCGGCGGGGCGTCCCTGGACGAGCTGGCCGCCAGGCGGGTGTTCCAGCCCCTGGGTATGGACCGGACCCGGTTCCGGCCGCCGCTCAGCTGGCGCCCCTGGATCGCGGCCACTGAGGTGGTCGACGGGCGGCCGCTGGCCGGCACCGTGCATGATGAGAACGCCCGCGCCCTGGGCGGGGTGGCGGGGCATGCCGGCCTGTTTGCGCCGGTGGGCGACCTGGCCCGTTACCTGAGCTGGTGGGCCACCGTCGGCCGGGAGGATCCCCTGCGGGCGCGGGCCCTGGCCTGCTGGACCGAGGGCATGGGCGGGCGGCGCGGGCTGGGCTGGGTGCTGCACGGCGATGCCCATGATCCCGCCGGCCCCCGCTGGCCCCCGGGCACGGTGGCGCATACCGGCTTTACCGGCACCTCCCTGGCTCTGGATCCCGGCTCCGGGCTGTGGGCGGTCCTGCTGACCAACCGGGTGCACCTGGGGCGGGATCACCCGCTGGGATCCCTCCGCCGCCGCTTTCACGCGGCGGTGCGGGAGGCCGCGGGCCTATAAGGACCGGTCCGCCCAGGCGGGGGCGCCGTCCCGGTGCCACCGCCGGGCCAGCGCGGCGGCGGTTGCGGCCGGGTCTCCGGGTGCCGGGCGCAGATGCGGCAGCCGGGGCCGCAGGCGGCCCTCCCAGAAGGGGCCCAGGCCGCCGGCCAGGACCAGGGGCCAGCGGGTGGCCGGGCCGGCGGTGAGGGCTTCCAGGAACGGCCTGAGCCGCCGCTCCTCGGCGGCGATCAGGGTGCCGGCCACAGGGTCCCCCGCTGCCGCGGCGGCCAGCAGGGCCGGGGTAAAATCGGCCGGCCGGGGGCGGGAGCGGCGGTACAGGCCGTCCAGCAGGGCCGGCACGGAATCTGCCCGCCAGAGGGCCAACGCCGCCGGCGCTAACGCGGTGGCCGGGCCGGCGCCTTCCAGGGCGGCCAGGGCGGCCCCCAGCGCCTGGCGGCCGAGGCTTTCCCCCGACCCCGGGTCGCCGACCCGCCAGCCGTAGCCGCCCAGTCGGCGCTCAAAACCGGCCCCGTCGGCGGCCAGGAAGACCGAGCCGGTGCCCAGCACCGCTACCGCAGCCGGCCCGCCGCCGCCCGCCGCCGCCCAGGGCAGCCGGTAATCAGGCACCAGCCACAGTCGTCGCCGGCGGCCGAGGTTGAGGCCGGCCGTCCAGGCCGGCCGGCTCCGCTCCAGGCCGGCCAGGCCCAGCACGGCCGCCGCCACCGGCGGCCGTCCGCGGGTGAGGGCCCGCCAGAGGGCTGCCACTGCCTGCAGCGCGGCCGGCCCGGCCAACGGCCAGCTGGCGGGGCCGGACCAGGCCCGGCGCAGAACCCGCCCCCTCCGGTCCGTCAACACGCCTTCACTGCGCGTGCCGCCGCCGTCGATGCCGATGTAGTACATCCCCGTCCCCCTTCGCGTTGTGGCCGCCCCCGGCTCATGTCTATAATGGCGGAAGAAATGGGGGAAGCAGGGTGGATGTGGGACTCATCGGCTTGCCGCTCTCGGGCAAGACGACGGTATTTAACCTGTTGACGGGATCCGGCACCGAGGTCAACCGCTATGGGGGCTCCAAGGCGGAGTCCCACCACGCCATGGCCGCCATCCCCGACCGGCGGCTGGACCGGCTGGCGGCGCTGTACCATCCCCGCAAGGTGACCCCGGCCCAGCTGGCGGTGGTGGATGTGCCCGGACTCATGCGCCAGGAGCAGGGGGGGCCCAACCGGTTCCTCAACGACGTCCGGCAGGTGGACGCCCTCCTGCATGTGGTGCGGGGCTTCTCCGACGCGGCCGGCACGCCCGCCCGTCCCTACGCCGACATCGAGGAGATGGAGCTGGAGCTGGGGCTGGCCGATCTCGACCTGCTGGAGAAGCGGCGGGAGCGGCTGCGGAGCGGACGCAAGGGCCCCAAGGCGCAGGATGCGGCCGAGCTGGCCCTCATTGACCGCCTGACGGCCGCCCTGGAGGACAACCGCCGCCTGGAACAGCTGGAACTCAGCGAGGAGGAGCGGCGCATGGTGGCCGGGTACCGCTTCCTGACCCTTAAGCCCATGCTATGGCTCATCAACCTGAGCGAGGACGATTTCCGGCGGGGGGACTATCCCCAGCGGGAGCAGGTGGAGGCGCTGGCAGCCGCCAAGGGGGTGCCGGTGTTGACCCTGGCGGGGGCCATGGAGGCGGAGATTCAGGCCCTTTCCCCCGCCGACCGGGCCGAGTTCCTGGCCGACCTCGGGACCGCGGAGACCGGGCTCGAGCGGGTGGCCCGCGCGGTCTACGCCCGCCTGGGGCTCATCTCCTTCCTGACCGCGGGCGAAGACGAGGTGCGGGCCTGGCCCATCGCGGCCGGTACGGTGGCCAAGGCGGCGGCGGGCAAGATCCATTCCGACATCGAGCGCGGGTTCATCCGCGCGGAGGTGGTGGCCTTCGAGGACCTGGACCGGGCCGGTTCCATGGCCCGGGCCCGGGAAGCGGGACTGGTCCGGCTGGAAGGGCGCGACTACGTCATGCGCGACGGGGACGTGGTCAACTTCCGGTTCAACGTCTGAAGCGGGGGTGATGGCGATGGCAGACGCGGGGGAACTCTGGCGGCGGGCCACGGCCGTGCTGCCGGGCGGCGTGAACAGCCCGGTGCGGTCCTTCCGGGGCGTGGGCGGGGAGCCCTTCTTCGCCCGGGCCGGGGAGGGGGCCTACCTCATCGCGGAGGACGGGCGCCGGTTCCTGGATTTTGTGATGGGGTACGGGCCCCTGATTCTGGGTCACGCCCATCCGGCTGTGGTGGAGGCGGTGCGGGAGCAGGCCGCGCGCGGCATCGGCTTCGGGGTGCCGACCGAAGCGGAGGTAGCCCTGGCGGAAAGCCTCACGGCCGCGATTGGGCCGCTGGAGGTGGTGCGCCTGGTCAATTCCGGCACCGAAGCCACCATGTCCGCCCTCCGGGTGGCGCGGGCCGCCACCGGGCGGGAGCTGGTGGTGAAGTTCGCCGGCTCCTACCATGGGCACCATGACAGCCTCCTCATCAAGGCCGGATCGGGGGCGGCGACGGTGGGGGTGCCCGACTCGGCGGGGGTGCCGGCAGCCATGGCCGCCCTCACCCTCACGGTGCCCTACAACGATGTGGAGGCGCTGACCGCCCTCTTCCGGGAGCGGGGGCCGGAGATTGCGGCCGTCATCCTGGAGCCGGTGGCCGGCAACATGGGGACGGTCCCCCCCAGCCCCGAATTCCTGGAGGCGGTGCGCACCCTCTCCCGGGAAGCGGGCGCGCTGTTCATCGCCGACGAGGTCATGACGGGTTTCCGGGTCGCCTGGGGCGGGGCCACCGAACTGTTCGGGCTCGATCCGGACCTCATCTGTCTGGCTAAGGTGGTGGGGGCCGGGCTGCCCCTAGGCGTTTACGGCGGGCGGCGGATGTACATGGATCTGGTGGCGCCGGCTGGACCCGTCTATCAGGCCGGCACCTTCGCCGGCAATCCGCTGGCGGTGGCGGCAGGGCGGGCGCAGCTGACGGCGATCGGGGGGGCGGCCTTCTATCCTCCCTTGGAGCAGAAAACCCGCTACCTGGCGGAGGGGCTGGTGGACCGCGGGCGGCGGCGCGGCCTGGCGGTGGCGGCCAACGTGGCCGGGGGGATGTTCACCCTCTTTTTCCGCCCGACCCCGCCCCGCAACTTCGAGGAGGTGCAGGCCTCCGACCGCGAACGCTATGCCCGCTTCTTCCACGGCATGCTCGAACAGGGCATCTTCTTCCCGCCGTCCCAGTTCGAGACCGCGTTCCTGTCGTCCGCCCATTCCCTGGACGACCTGGAACGCACCATCCGTGCGGCCGACGCGGTGTTCGCGCGGATCTAGGGCAAAGGAGGAGGGGATCCGTTGGACCTGCCCTGGTTGAGCCCCTACGCCTTCCGGATCGGGCCCGTGGGGGTGCACTGGTACGGCATCTTCATGGTTCTGGCCATTTTAGGCGGTCTCGGCTACCTATTCGACCGCATCCAGGATCTGAACGAGGACCCCGACCGGCTGGCCTCCATCACCTTCTGGACCATTATCTGGGGTATGGTAGGCGCGCGGGTGGTGTTTGTGCTCGCCAACGATCCCCAGTGGATCTGGCAGGATCCGGTCCAGATCCTGCGCGTGTGGCAGGGCGGCCTCGCTTATGACGGGGCGGTGGGATTCGGCACCCTGGCCTTCTGGCTGCAGCTGCGCGACAAGCCCTTCGTGTTCAGCCGCATTATGGACTGGACGGTGCCCGGCATCGCTATGGGCATCTTCATGGTCCGGATCGGCAACATCTTCAACCACGAGGTGCTGGGGCGCATGACCGAGCTGGGGTTCGGGCGCTGGCCGGAGCAGCTCATCGGTTCCAGCATCGGGCTCATCCTGCTGCTGCGCTTCTTCTACCTCGAGCGGCGCAGCGCTCCGCCCGCGGGCTACCAGTTCTGGTCGGCCATGTTCTGGTATGCGGTGCTGCGGGGCGTGTTCGGCGAGACCACCCGCGACAACCCCCTGTTCCTGGTGCATTACATCAATCCGGTGTGGGGCATCGGGTTTGTGACGCTGATGCAGTGGTTCACGCCTCCCATCCTGGCCTTCACCGGCTACATGGCCTGGCGCAGCCGGCGGGTGGTGATCGAACCGCGGCAGGACCTGGGTGCCGGGACGGCCCCCGCCCCGGCCCCTTAAGCGCCTGGAAGGGAGGACGCCATGCAGGTGCAGGTGGAATTCTTCTCGTTTGCCGGCGACCGCATGGGCACGCGCAGCCTGACGCTGGATGTGGAGCCGGGCACCACGGTGGGTGACCTCTTCCGGCGCTGGCAGGATCGCCTGGCCCTGCCCCTGGAGCGATGGATGTTCGCCGTGAACGATGAATGGGCCCCTGCAGCCACCGTGCTGGCAGCAGGCGACCGGGTGGTCTTCATCCCGCCGGTCAGCGGGGGCTAAGGAGGCGACAGGGTGAAGCGGTACGCGCTGGTGCGCGAGCCCATCCGGGTGGAGGCGTGCCTGGAGGACATTCAGGATCCCGCCTGCGGCGGGCAGGCGCTGTTTCTGGGCACAGTCCGCAACGAGTTTGAGGGGCGGCCTACGCGGGGCCTTTTTTACGACGCCTACCCGGCGCTGGCGGAAAAGGAACTGGCCCGGATCGGGGCCGAGCTGGAAGCCGAATTCGGGGTGCGCAACTGGGTCCTCGTCCACCGGGTGGGCGAGCTGGCGGTGGGGGAGGTGAGCGTGGTGGTGGCGGTGTCCGCGCCCCACCGTGAAGCCGCCTTTGCCGCCTGCCGGGCGGGCATCGACCGCATCAAGGCCCGGGTCCCTATCTGGAAGAAGGAGCTGTGGGCGGACGGCGGCGCCCGCTGGCACGACGAGCCGCCGGCCCGCTAAGCATCCGTCCGCGCCTCAGGCGGGCGGGGCCAGCGGCTCCGCCGGGGTAGGGCCGGTCCCCGGCAGCGGCGGCGTGCGGTCCACGACCGTGCCCCAGGCCCTGCGGGCGGCCCAGGCCAGGCGCAGCAGGCGGGCGGGGGTGGCCGCCATGCGCCGGAGCGGCGCCTGAAAGGCCCAGGGACCGCGCGCCAGCAGGCCGGCGTAGGTGTCCGGCCGGTCGTGGATGGCCGCTTGTGCGGCCAGGATCCCGCTCCAGAGGGCGTAGGCGATGCCTTCTCCCGTCAGCGGATCGGCCAGGCCGGCGGCATCCCCCGCCAGCAGCAGCCGCCCGCCCCCGGCGGCCGGCGGCACCAGGGCCACCGGCACGGCATGACCGCTCAGGCGTGCGGGCAGGGAGAGGCCCCGGCCCGCGGCCCAGGCTCGCAGCAGGGCGGGCAGACGCCGGGCTGCCGCCCGGCCCCCGAACACCCCCGCTCCTACCGCCACCCGGCCCCCGGCATGGGGCCAAAGCCAGGCATACCCCCGTGCGGGCAGGCCCCATTCCACCACTGCCGTCCGTGCCTCGGGCGGCCGGGGGTCGGGCACCAGCACCTCCAGTGCCCATCCCGGCCGCGCCGGGAGGCCGAGCGCCCGCCGGGTGACGCCGGCAGCCCCGTCTGCGCCCACCAGCAGCCGCGCCTGCACCTGCCGCCCGTCCTCCAGGGTCACCCGGCCGCCGGCGGGGTCGCAGGTGCGCACCCCGGTGCCTGTCCGGATTTCGGCGCCAGCCCGGGCCGCCGCTTCCAGCAGCAGGGTATCCAGCCGGGCCCGCAGGGCCGTCACCAGGGGCGCATGGTGCAGCAGATGGCCGTGGTCGCGGAAGCCCACCCATGTCCGGTCCCAGACCCCGTCCAGGGCAGGCCGGGGGTCCAGCCCCAGGGCCTCCAGCAAGCGGCGGGTCTTGGCGGTCAGAATGCCGCTGCACAGCTTGGGCCGCGGAAAGCGGGCCCGATCCACCAGCAGCACCCGCATGCCGGCTCCGGCCGCGGTGATGGCGGCGGCGCTGCCGGCGGGTCCGCCGCCCACGACAATGAGGTCAAATTCGGATGGCATGGCTGCTTCGCCTGCCCTGTTCCGCATTGGGATCCGGTCGATTCCATGATAGCCCTTCCGGCCCGGATGGATCCGGGCATTTCGTGTCGAAAAGGTCAATTTAGGCAGGCGAAGGACCCGGAAACATATTGACTTAAAGCATAGTAATGTTTAGTATTCCCGATAACGGCAGCCGTTGAAAGCCATTATCAGATAGGTTTTCGCGACCATGCCGTGCAGTGCAGGTACCCCGAGGTCTCTATCCGGTTTAAGGACCGTAAAAGGGGGATTCCTATGCCTGAACCCGTGGTACACGTCATTTGGATGAACGCGGGGTTGAGCTGCGATGGGGATTCGGTAGGACTCACCGCCGCCACCCAGCCCAGCGTGGAGGACCTTGCGCTGGGCTACCTGCCGGGGGTGCCACCGGTGCAGTTCCACTGGCCCCTGGTGGACTACCAGAACGGGGACGAGCTCATGCAGTGGTGGTGGAAGGCCGCCCGGGGGGAGCTGGACCCGTTCGTGCTGGTGATGGAAGGGTCCATCCCCAATGAACGCATCCATCCGGAGGGATACTGGGCGGCCATGGGCAATGACCCCGAGACCGGGCAGCCGATGACCACCACCGCCTGGATCGACCGCCTGGCTCCCAAGGCCTGGGCAGTGCTGGCGGCCGGTACCTGTGCCGCTTATGGCGGAATCCACGCCATGGCCGGCAATCCCACCGGGGCTATGGGCATTGCCGATTACCTCGGCTGGAACTGGCGCTCCAAGGCCGGCATCCCCATTGTCTGCGTGCCCGGCTGTCCGATTCAGCCCGACAACCTTTCCGAAACCCTCCTCTACCTCCTCTACCAGGCCGCGGGGGCTGCCCCCATGATTCCCCTCGACGCGCAGCTGCGGCCGCAATGGTTGTTCGGGCGTACGGTGCATGAAGGGTGCGACCGGGCCGGCTATTACGAGCAGGCCGACTTCGCCGCCACCTACGGCAGTCCCCAGTGCCTGGTCAAGCTGGGATGCTGGGGCCCGGTGGTCAACTGTAACGTCCCCAAACGGGGCTGGATGGGGGGCATCGGGGGCTGCCCGAACGTGGGCGGCATCTGCATCGGCTGCACCATGCCCGGCTTCCCCGACAAGTTCATGCCCTTCATGGACGAGCCCCCGGGCGGCAAGATGTCCTCCGCCGCCCTCGGGGTGTACGGCCGGCTCATCCGGAGCCTGCGGGCGGTGACCAACGAGACCCTCAACAAGGAACCATCCTGGCGGCATACCGGCCCGGAACTGACCACCGGATACACCGCCGCCTGGTAGAGCGTGCCGGCCGCTTGTGCACAGAGGGAGGCGAGGGAGATTGGCCACGACCGAGCACCGCACCACCCGCGCTGCTGCCGGGGGCGAGTCCAAACTGGTCGAGATGGCGTGGGATCCCATCACCCGCATCGTCGGGAGCCTCGGCATCTACACCAAGATCGACTTCGAGAACCGGGTGGTGGCGGAGTGCCACAGCACCTCTTCCATCTTCCGCGGCTACAGCATCTTCATGAAGGGCAAGGATCCCCGCGACGCCCACTTCATCACCAGCCGCATCTGCGGCATCTGCGGCGACAACCACGCCACCTGCGCGGTCTATGCCCAGAACATGGCCTTCGGGGTCAAGCCGCCCCCGCTGGCGGAATGGATCATCAATCTGGGCGAAGCCGCCGAGTACATGTTCGACCACAACATCTTCCAGGAAAACCTGGTGGGAGTCGACTTCTGTGAACAGATGGTCCGGGAAACCAACCCGGGGGTATGGGAGAAAGCCCAGAAGACCCCGGCCCCTCATGCCGGGATTCACGGCTACCGCACCATCGCCGACATCATGACCGCCCTCAACCCCTTTACCGGGGCCATCTACCGGGAGGCCCTCGCCACCAGCCGCTACACCCGGGAGATGTTCATCCTCATGGAAGGCCGCCACGTGCACCCCTCCACCCTCTATCCGGGCGGGGTAGGGACCGTGCCCACGGTGCAGCTCTTCTCCGACTACATGGTGCGGCTCATGAAGTACATCGACTTCATGAAGAAGATGGTGCCGCTGCACGACGACCTCTTCAACTTCTTCTACGAAGCCCTGCCCGGCTACGAGGAGGTCGGCCGCCGGCGCATTCTCCTGGGATGCTGGGGGTCCTTCCAGGACCCTGACCACTGTGACTACCAATACCGCCACATGACGGATTGGGGACGGCGTATGTTCGTCACCCCCGGGGTGGTGGTGGACGGGGAGCTGGTCACCACCGACCTGGTGGAGATTAACCTGGGCATGCGCATCCTGCTCGGCCATTCCTATTACGCCGACTGGGAGAACGAGGAACGCTTCGTCACCCACGATCCGCTCGGCAATCCGGTGGACAAGCGGCACCCGTGGAATCAGACCACCATCCCCAAGCCCCAGAAGCGCGATTTCGAGCACAACTATAGCTGGGTCATGTCCCCGCGCTGGTATGACAAACGCACGGGTGACCACCTGGCCCTCGACACCGGTGGCGGAGCCATCGCCCGCCTGTGGGCCACCGCCCTGGCGGGACTGGTGGACATCGGCTACGTCAAGGCTACCGGCCACAGCGTCCTCATCAACCTCCCCCGCACCGCCTCCTTCCCGGAGACCACCCTGGAGTGGCAGGTACCGCGCTGGAGCAACGCCATCGAGCGCGACCGTGCCCGCACCTACTTTCAGGCCTACGCGGCGGCAGCGGCCCTTTATTTCCTGGAGAAGGCCATGGCGGAGGTGCGGGCCGGTCGCACCACGGTGTGGGAGCCCTTCAAGGTGCCGGAGGAAGCCATCGGCTGCGGCTTCCATGAGGCGGTGCGGGGCGTGCTCTCCCATCACGTGGTCATCCGGGACGGCAAGATCGCCAACTACCATCCTTACCCGCCCACCCCCTGGAATGCTAACCCCCGCGACGTCTACGGGACCCCCGGTCCCTACGAGGACGCGGTCCAGGGCACCCCCATCTTCGAGGAGAACGGCCCGGACACCTTCAAGGGCATTGACATCATGCGGGCGGTGCGCAGCTTCGACCCCTGCCTGCCCTGCGGCGTGCACATGTACGTGGGTAACGGCCGCACGGTGGAGGTCCGCCACTCGCCCACCTACGGGGCAGGCAGCCCCGCGGAGGCGTGAGTCCGCCGGAGAGGAGGTGCGGTGATGCAGTTCCTGTTCACCCTGGCCCTGCTGGCGATCCTGATCTGGGCCGCCCAGCTGGTGCTGCAGTCCCTGCCGGACCTGCAGCGGTACGTGCGCATCCGCAACCTGTAGGCCCCGTGCCGGACGGCCCCGCCCCGCGCCGGGCGGGGCCGGCCCGGACTAGGGAGGAGGTGTCTCCGCATGTGTCTGGCCATTCCCGGGCAGGTGCTGGCGATTGTGGACCGGGATCGGGACATTGCTGCTGTGGACGTGATCGGCATCCGGCGCAATGTGAGCATCGCCCTCTTGAAGGACCTGGGCCTGGAGGCGGGGGATTGGGTGCTGGTACACGTGGGTTTTGCCATGAGCCGCATCGATGAGGGGGAGGCGGCCGCCATGCTGGACCTGCTGCGCCAGCTGGGGACGGGCCTGTCGGAGGAGGTCGCGCTCTGGGATGCCGGCGGCGGGCCGGAACCGGTGTAAAGGGGGAGGCGAGCCATGCGCTTCGTCGAGGAATTCCGCGACCCGGAGCTGGCCCGGCGCACTGCCGATGCCATCGCCCGCCTGGCAGGCGACCGCGAGATCAAGATCATGGAAGTGTGCGGGGGCCATACCCATACCATCTTCAAGCACGGCATCGAGGACCTGCTTCCGCCCAATATCGACCTGGTGCACGGGCCGGGCTGCCCGGTGTGCGTGCTGCCCATGGGCCGGGTGGACGACGCGGTGGCCATCGCCCGCCAGCCCGGCGTCATCTTCACCACCTTCGGGGATACCATGCGGGTGCCGGGATCACACGGGAGTCTACTGGATGCCAAGGCGGAAGGGGCCGATGTGCGCTTTGTCTATTCCCCTCTGGACGCCCTGGCCATTGCCCGGGCCAACCCCGGGCGCCCGGTGGTGTTCTTCGCCATCGGCATGGAGACCACCGCCCCTTCCACCGCCGCTACCCTGCTCCGGGCCCGGGCGGAGGGGATCACCAATTTCTCTGTGTTCTGCAACCATGTGCTGATCATCCCGGCCCTCAAGTCGCTGCTGGATTCGCCTGACTTGCGCCTGGACGGCTTCATCGGGCCGGGCCATGTCAGCATGGTCATCGGCATGAACCCGTACCGTTTTGTGGCCCGGGACTACGGCAAACCGGTGGTCATCTCCGGGTTCGAGCCCCTCGACATCATCCAGTCGGTCTACATGATTGTGAAGCAGCTGGCCGAAGGCCGGGCCGAGGTGGAGAACCAGTACCAGCGGGTGGTCCGGCCGGAAGGGAACCCGCGCGCGCTGGCGGCCATGGCTGCCACCATGGAGCTGCGGCCCTATTTCGAGTGGCGGGGGTTGGGGTTTATCAACCATAGCGCCCTCCGGTTGCGGCCGGAATTTGCGGACTGGGATGCCGAGCTCCGCTATGCGGTACCAGGGGTGCGGGTGGCGGATCCCAAAGCCTGCCAGTGCGGCGAGGTGCTGAAAGGGGTAATCAAACCCTGGCAGTGCAAGGTGTTCGGGACCGCCTGCACCCCCGAAACCCCCATCGGCACCTGCATGGTGTCCCCGGAGGGAGCCTGCGCGGCCTATTACAACTATGGCCGTTTCTCCCGCGCCGACGCCCGGCAGGACATCCGTTTCTGAACCGGCACCTGGTGCCGGCCATCACAGGAGGGAGGCAACCCCATGGCCCACGAGACGGGGACCATACCGGAGGCGGTGCTGGAGAAGATTGCGCGGGCGCGCGAGATCCGCCGCCGGCGTTTTGCCTTGCGCGATACCCATGTGACCATGAGCCACGGCAGCGGCGGCAAGGCGACCCACAACCTGGTGGAAGGGGTGTTCGCCCCCTCCTTTAGCAATCCGGCCCTCGACCGGATGGATGATGCGGGGCTCCTGGAGGCCGCCGGGACCCTGGCCTTTACCACCGACAGCTATGTGGTCAGCCCGCTGGTGTTCCCGGGCGGGGATATCGGCTGTCTGGCCGTGCATGGCACCATCAATGACCTGGCCATGGCGGGAGCCTGGCCGTTGGGGCTGTCGGCCGCCTTCATCCTGGAGGAGGGGTATCCGGTGGCCGACCTGCAGGCCCTGGTGGACTCCATGGCGGCGGCGGCCCGCGCGGCGGGGGTGCCGGTGGTGACGGGGGACACCAAGGTAGTGCCGCAAGGCCATGGGGACGGGGTGTACATCACTACCGCCGGGATAGGGCGGGTGATAGCCCCGGCGCCGGTGGGCCAGCACTTGGCCCGCCCCGGCGACCGGGTGCTGGTGAGCGGCCAGGTCGGCAACCATGGGGTGGCGGTGATGCTGGCGCGGGGGGAGGTCGGGGTGGAGGCGTCGGTCACCAGCGACACCGCCCCGCTGCACACCCTGGTCCGCGCCCTGCTGGAGGCTGTGGGTCCAGCGGTGCACTGCCTGAAGGACCCCACGCGGGGCGGGGTGGCCACCACCCTCAACGAGATCGCCCTGGCCTCCGAGGTGGCCATTGCCCTGGAGGAACGCGCTATTCCCGTCCACCCGGCTGTGACCGGGGTCTGTGAGCTGCTGGGTCTGGATCCCCTTACCATCGCCAACGAAGGGAAGCTGCTGGCGGTGGTGGCCCCGGAAGCGGCCGCGCGGGCGTTGGAGGTGCTGCGGGCGCATCCCCTGGGGCGGGACGCCGCCATCATCGGCGAGGTGGCGGCGGAGCCGGCGGGGATGGTCTTTCTGCGCACCGACATCGGGGGGACCCGGGTGCTGGACATGCTGGTCGGCGACCCGCTCCCCCGCATCTGCTGAGCCATGCATGAGCTATCCCTGGCCGTGCCGATTGCCGAGGCGGTGGAACGGGAGGCGGGCGGCCGTCCGGTACAGGCGGTGGTGCTGGCGGTGGGGGCCCTGAGCGGGGTGGTGCCGGAAGCGCTGGAACTGGCGTTGACCGTGGCCTTGGCCGGAACCTCCGCCGCCGGGGCGCGGGTGGAGTGGCACCGGGTGCCGGGCCGGGGCGCCTGCCGGACGTGCGGGCAGGAGTTCACCATGGAGGACCTGCTGGATCCCTGCCCGGTTTGTGCCGCGCCCGGGGCGCGCCCGCTGAGCGGCACCCGGCTCATCCTGGAGTCCATCGTGCTGGGGCCGCCGGCGGCGGGCCCCGGAGAGGAGTGAGGACCATGTGCGCAACCTGCGGCTGCGGTCATCCCGAGGAAGCCCCGCACCGCCACGCGGAAGGGGAGCGGGTGCGTCTGGAGGTGGATGTGCTGGCCCACAACCAGGCCCATGCCGGCGCCAACCGCCGGTTCTTCCGGGAGCAGGGGATCACCGCCTTCGAACTCCTGAGCGCACCAGGCTCGGGTAAGACCACCCTGCTCGAGCGGACGGTGGGCCGGCTGGCCTCGCTGGGGGTGCCGCCGGCGGTGCTGGTAGGCGACCAGCGGACCGAACGGGACGCGGAGCGCCTCCGGCAGGCGGGGGCGGTGGCGAGGCAGATTGTCACCGGTAGCGTCTGCCACCTGGATGCGCACATGGTGGCTCATGCGCTGGAGGGGCTGGATCCCTTGCCGCGCGTGCTCTTCATCGAGAACGTGGGCAATCTCATCTGCCCCGCCCTGTTTGATCTGGGCGGCAACGCCCGGGTGGTGCTGTACAGCGTCACCGAGGGCGAGGACAAGCCGTACAAGTACGCCGATATGTTTCAGGCTGCCGATCTGGTGCTGATCACCAAGACCGACCTCCTGCCCTATCTGGAGCTCGACCTGCCCCGGCTGATCGCGGCGGTGACCGCGGTCAACCCGGCCGCCCGCATCCTGCCCGTGTCCGCCCGCAGCGGCGCCGGCATGGAGGCCTGGCTCACCTGGTTGTGGCGGCGGATGGAGGCCGGCGCGGCGGCCGGGGCGGCCGCGGAGCCGGCCCTCGGCAGCTGAACCGCGCGGGGAGAGGAGGAGGCGCGATGGCAAGCCGGCTGGAACAGTTCGAGGCCGCCGCCCGCGATATGGAGACGGTGGTAGCGGAGGTGGGGGAGAGCGGGAATCCGGAACTGCGGCGCCGGGTGGGGGCCGTGGTCAATGCCCTCCTGACCATGTACCGCTTCGGCTGGGAGGAGGCCCTGGAGCTGGCCCGCAGGCGGGACCCGGAACTGGTGGAGCTCTGGTCCCGCAATCCGATCCTGAGCCCGCTGCTGGTGGTCCACGACCTTCACCCCCGTTCACTTTCCCAACGAGTGGAGGAGGCGCTGGAGCGGGTGCGGCCCTATCTGGCCAGCCACGGGGGCGGGGTACGGCTCTTAGGGGTGGAGGGGGGCCGGGTCCGTCTGGCGTTGGAGGGGCATTGCGCCGGTTGCCCGTCTTCGCGGGTGACGGTGGAGGAGGCCCTCCGCCGGGAGCTGGCCGTGGCAGCGCCTGACCTGGAGGAGCTGGTAGTGGAAGGGGAGGCGGGCCCGCCGCGGGTCCTGCAGGGACTGCCTGCGGCCGCCGCCGGCTGGGTGGAGGTGGAAGGGCTGGAGGACCCGGGCCCCAGCGGGGTCCGGGTCCTGGACCTGGACGGGCATGCCGTGCTGCTGTTGCGCTGCGGTGGGGACTGGTACGCCTTCCACCGCTATTGCCCCCGGTGTGACCGGCCCGCCGCCTTCCAACGCCGGCAGGACCTCCTGGTCTGCCAGGGGTGTGGGACCGCTTACGACCCCCGGAAGGCGGGCAGGGAGGCGGACGGGGGCGGGGGGCACCTGGAGCCGGTGCCGCTCCTGGTACAGGGCAACCGGGCCAAGCTGGCTCTGGTCGGAGGGTGAGCGCATGGGCAGCCGGGTGTTGAATCAGGCCCGCGCCTGGGCGGCGGGCCGTGGGGGACCGGTCTGTGAGGTGTGCGGGGCGCCGCTGCCCTCCGGCCACCGCCACCTGCTGGAGCGGGTACAACGGCGGCCGGTCTGTGCCTGCCCTGCCTGTGTGCTGCTGTTTTCCAGGGCACCCTCCGCCCGTTTCCTCGCCATTCCCGATGGGGTCCGGCCGGTGGCGGGGCTGGATCTGGCGGCGGGTGTGCAGCCGGTCGGACTCCTCTATGCCCTTCGGCCCGGCCTGGGTGCGCCGCCCGAGGTCTATTACCCGGGTCCGGCGGGGGCGGTACGGGGCAGCCTGCCGCCGGGGCTGTGGGAGGCATGGGAGGGCCGGTTCCCGGCGGTGGCAGCGCTGCAGCCCGAGGTCGAGGTGTTGTGGGTGGACCGTACGCCCGCCGGGACCCGGGCCTGGGTGCTGCCCCTCGACCGCTGTTATGAGGCGGTGGGCCGTCTGCGCCTGGCCGGGCCGGAGTGGCCCCGGGCCCTGCAGGCGGTACGCCAGGACCTGGAGCAGGCGGGGGGAGGATGGCCGGCATGACCCCGGCGGTACACTTCACAGTCCTGGGGGCGGGCCCGGCACCCGCCACCGCCCGCCCCGCCCTGCTGCTGCGGCTGGGGGTGACGGCCGGCGGCGGCGGGCGGGTGGAAGGGGTACTGGCCCGCGTGCAGGTGCGGCTGGCGGCCCGGGAGCGCCGGTACACGCCGGCGGAGGAGGAGCGGCTGCAGGACGTCTTCGGGGAGCCGTCCCGCTGGGGGGAAACGGCGGGCGACCTGCTGTGGAGCCAGGAAGCCCTGGTGGTACCGGCTTTTGAGGCGGACACCGCTGTCGACCTGCCCTTGGCCTGTTCTTATGACGTGGCGGTGGCGTCCGGGAAATTCCTGGCGGCGCTGGAAACAGGCGAGATCCCCCTCCGGCTGTTGTTCAGCGGGATGGTGTTCGGCTGGCAGCCCGGTCAGGGGATGGCGATCCGCCCGATCGCCTGGGAGGAGGAGGTGACCGCCCGGGTGCCCGTGTCCGCCTTCCGCGAGACCCTCGACCGTTTCTTCCCCGGCCAGGCCTGGATCCGGATGGACCGTGCTGTCTTCGACCGGTTGAACCGGTGGCGGAGCCGCTCCGGCTTCGCCACCTGGGAAGAGGCCCTGGCGGCGCTGCTGGCAGGGCAGGAAGGGAGGAATGCCCATGTGGGACTGGCAGGGGAGTGAACGGGTAGCGGATGCGGTGCTCTACGAGGGCTACGCCCTGTACCCCTACCGCCCGGATGCGGTCAAGAACCGCCGCCGCTGGACGTTCGGGCGGGTGGTGCCGCCCGTCTATGCCCGGGAACAAGGCGGCAGCGACCCTTGGGCGCGGGAGACGGTGTGCCTCCTGGAGGCGGAGCGGCCGCGGATTCGCCTCCGGCTGCGCTGCCTGGAACTGCTCGACCCCGAGCCGGGATGCGGGCCCGCCGGGTGGGAGCCGGCCTGGCAGCGGGAGCAGTCCTGGTCGGCGCCGGACGGGGCGGGAGCCTGGACCTGGACCTGGCCGGCGGAGACGGTTGGGGACCCCGCCCAGGGACAGGGCCGCACCCGGGGGATCACGGCCGGGTTGAAGGTGCTCACCCGGGCGGTAGGCCAGGGTCCCCGGGGGGTCCTCCACGAAGTCCACGTGCGGCTGGAAAACCGTACCCCGGTTCCACCCGGCCTGCCGGAAGCGGATGCCCTGCACTACAGCCTGCTCGCCGCCCACCTCCTGCTGGGGGCGGAGGAGGGACGCTGGATCTCCCTGCAGGACCCTGAGCCCTGGGCGGCGTCCCGGGCGGCGGCCTGCCCTCAAGACCGCGGGTGGTGGCCGGTGCTGGCGGGCAGCCGGCGCGACGGCCGCATCATGCTGGCGGCGCCCATTATCCTCTATGACTACCCGCAGCTGGCACCGGAAAGTCCCGGCGACCTTTTTGACGGGCTGGAGATCGACGAATTACTGACCCTGCGCATCCTTACCCTGACCCCCGCGGAACAGGAGGCGGCCAAGGCGGCCGATCCGCGGGTGCGGGCGCTGCTGGAGCGGACCCGGGGCCTGCCCCGGGAGGTGCTCTACGGGCTGCATGGGGTCACCTTCCGGCCGCCGGAACGGGGGGAGGGATAGCCATGGTACCGGAGGAATCGCGCAGCAACTGCCGCCGGGAAGCGGAAGTGGATGGCCGCCGGATCGGCCCAGGATCGCGGGTCCGCATCCGCCCCGCCCGCAGCCAGGACGTGTTCGATCTGCTGCTGACCGGTCGGACGGCCACGGTGGAGTCGGTGGAGGAGGATGGCGAAGGCATCCTCTACCTGGCGCTGACGGTGGATGACGACCCCGGGCGCGACTGGGGTCAGGCCCGTTTGATCGGTCACCGCTTCTTCTACCGCGCGGACGAGGTGGAGCCATTATGAGCGGCGGAGCGGACGCGATCCTGGTGGCAGGGATCGGCAACATCTTCCTGGGCGACGACGGTTTCGGGGTGGAGGTGGTCCACCGCCTGGATGCGCGGTTGCTGGGGCCAGACGTGGTAGTGGTGGACTTCGGCATCCGGAGTTATGACCTGGCCTTTGCCCTGGCCCGCCCCTGGCAGGCGGTGGTGCTGGTGGATGCCTATGCGGGGGGACATCCCCCCGGTACCCTCTCCCTGCTGGCCATCGGGCCCGAGTCGGTGCCCGCGCCGGGCACTGCCGGCCCGGCGGCGGATGCCCACACCCTGCACCCCCTGGCGGTGCTGGCCCTGGCGGGGACTCTCACCCCCGCCCTGCCGCCGGTCTGGCTGGTGGGCTGCGAGCCGGCCTCCTGGGGGCCCGAGGAGGGGCAGATGGGGTTGACGGATACGGTGGCAGCGGCGGTACCGGCGGCGGTGGAACTGGTGGTGGATACGGTCCGGCGGGTCCGGGCCCGGGCGGGCCGGGAGGGGAAGGAGGCTGCGCCATGACCGGGGAACAGAGCGGGATCCGGGACGCGGTGGAGGTGGAGACCCAGGAGCTGCTGGATATGGCCCGGTCCACCTTTGACAGCCTGCTGGAGGCCATGACCCGCATGGGCGGGGGCCGCCTGGCCGAGAACCTGCGGGATATGGCTGCGGCCATGAGTACCGGGGTACTGGGCGGGACGACGGGGATGCGGGAGGCCGGTGCGCTGGGCGCCGAGCTGTGGAACCGTTGGGCGGCGGAGCTGGCGGGCGCGGCGCGCTCCCTGGGGATGCTCCCGCTGCCGGATTGGCTGGCCGCCCTGGCGGCCGGACAGCCGGTATCGGCAACCGCGGCGGCCGAGGTGGCCCGCGCCTGGGTGCAGCAGCTGAGCGAGCGCTGGGGGCCGGAGCTGGAACGGGGGCAGGAAGCCGCGGTGCAGGCCCTGGATACCTGGATCCGCAGCGAGGCCTTTGCCCGGTCGGTGGAGACCGCAGCCCGCCTGCAGGAGCTGGGGGCGTTCCTGACCGGACCGGAGATGGCCCGGCTGACGGCGGCCTTGAGGCAGGCGGGGCCGCACCTGGCAGATCTGATGGAGGCCCTGAGCGACCCGCGGTTGGGGGCGGTGGTGGAGGCGGCCTTGGGTCTGGCCCGGCAGCCGGCTGTCCGCCGTCTCTTGGAGGTCCTGGGCCGGCAGGGGGAGGTGCTGGACCGCCTGGCCCGGGCCCTGGACCGGATGACGGTGGAGGGCGGGTTGGACACCGCCCTTCAGCTGCTGGACAGCCTATCCACGATGCAGGTGGATGCCGGTGCCTTGGGCCGGGCGCTGGAGAACCTGCGCGCGGCGGCGGAGCAGGCGGAACGGTTGCACCTGTCCGGACTGCTGGATCGCCTGGCGGCAGCGCTGGATGCCAGTGTGGCGGAAGCGGCCCGCGACCGAACCCGCTACGGGGCGGTGCGCCTTCTGGGCACGCTAAAGGACCCGGCGGTGCAGGAAGGGGTCAAACTGGGTCTGGCCCTGTTACGTCATCTGCCTGAGGTCCTGGGGGCCGCTTCCCCCAAGGCCCTGCCCGGCACGCCGTCCGCGTCCTGATGCGGCTGCCCGCCGCCGCGTGCGGCACCGGGAAGGAGGAGCGGTATGAACCCGGACCCCGTGATCCGCAGCCGGTTTCCGCTGCAGCTCACCCTGCCTGACCTTTCCAGCCTCTCCATCTCGAGCGTGGCCCCCCTCTTCAGCCTGGCGGCGGCGGGGCAGATGCTGGTCCGCCTCACCGGTCCCCGCGTGCTGTGGGCCGTGCTGGCGGTGGCGGTCCCCTTCGTGCTCAGCAGCACCATCTTCCGCCTGCTGAACCGGCACTTCCCCAACGCCGGCGCCTCCTACCACTGGTCGCGCCGGGTGCTGGGCCCGACAGCCTCCCGCTTCCAGTCCTGGATTCTGCTGATGGCGTACTTCTGGTCCCTACCCCCCATCGTCATCCCCGCCGCTACCCAGACCCTCGCCCTGGCCGGCCTGCCCCGTCCCGCCCCGCCCGCAGTGGTGCTGGCCGGGGCCGGATGGGTGGCCTTCGCCACCGGGGTGCTGCTGCTGGGCAGCCGGGTCACCGCCCGCGTCACCCAGGCCTTCCTGGTCCTGGAGGTCGCCGCGGTGGCCGTGCTGGCCGCCGTCGGCCTCGCCCGCTGGCACCCCGTGGTCGCCCCCGCCGGCCCCCTGCCCCTGCGCCCCTTCGCCGTCGCCATGGTGGTGGCCGCCACCATCGTCGACGGCTGGGAGATCGACAGCTACGCCGCCGAGGAGGCGCGCCGGCCCCGCACCACCCCCGGCACCGGCGGGATGGCCGGCGCCCTGCTGGTGCTGGCCTACTACGGTCTGGCCTGGACCGTGCTGCTGCACACGGTACCGGTGCCGGTGCTGGCCGCGCACAGCGACGTGCTCACCACCTGGGCGGCCGCTGAGCTGCCGGGGGCGGGCCGCTGGGCGCTGCTGCCCATCCTGGCCTCCACCGCCGGGTCGCTGTGGCTGACCACCTTCATCCTGTCGCGGGCGCTCTACGCCATGGGCCGCGACCGGCTGCTGCCGGCACCCTTGACCCGCCTTAACCGCTTCCATGCCCCCGTCTGGGCGATCGCCCTTCCCGCGGCGGGAGCCCTCGCGGTGGTGGCCGTCAACCTGGCCTGGCCCTCGGTCACCGCCCTCTTCAATCTGGTATTGAGTTCAGCGGGGTTCTTCCTGGTGCTGGAGTTCCTGTTCGACAGCGTGACCGCGGCCGTCTTCCTGGTCCGGCAGCATCCCGCCAGCTGGCCGCATGCGCGCGACCGTCACCGTCACCGCGGGCTGCTGGTGGTTTCGGTGGTGACCAGCCTGTGGCTGGCCGGCATTGCAGGGCTCTTCCTCCGGTACGGGGGCGCGGCGGTGGGACCTGGGCTGGATGCGGTTCTTGCGGTCCTGCTGGGCGGCGGGACGTTGTTCAGCATCCTGGCCGCGCGCCGCCAGCGCTCTGCCGGCGCCTGTTTCATCTTCGAGCCGGAAGCGCCCGGGCCAGAGCCGGTTCCGCCGTTATAAGGGCGGGCCTCCCCCGTGCCCCCGGCGACCGGCTGCGGTACCATCGGGCCAGAGGCGTGCGGGGAGGCGGTCAGGGTGGATATTTACCGGCGGATCAACCGGGAGCTGCGGACCGGCGGGGACTGGAGCGCACACCAGGAGGCGGTGCGGGGGCTGGTGGCGGCGGCCCTGGGCCAGGCGGCGGCCCGCCGGCGGGCGGTGGTGCTGGGGGTCGGCAACGGTCGCGACCTGCCCCTGGCAGAGCTGGCGGCCGCCTTCCCCGCGGTGGTCCTGGCGGACGTGGACGGCGAAGCCCTCCGCCAGACCGCCGGCCGGCTGCGCGGCCGGTTCCCGCAGGTGCAGTGGACAGCAGTCGAGGCCGACCTGAGCGGGCTCCATGTCCGCTTGCGGTCCTGGCGCAGCTGGCCTCGGGCGGAGGCGGTCGCGCAGGTCCTGGCCGGGGTGCCGCCGGTGCCGGCGGAGCTGGCCCCCTGGGCCGGCTCCGCCGACCTGGTGCTCTCGGTGGGCGTGGTTACCCAGCTGGTGGCCCCCGTGCTGCGGGAGCACCTGCCCACCGCTCCCGAGGCCTGGCCCCGCCAGCCGGCCGATGCGCTCTTCCGCGGGGTCGCGGACCGCCATTGTGCGCTGGTGGATCGGCTGCTGGCACCGGGGGGGATGGCGGTGCTGGTTACCGAGGTCTTCTCCAGCGAAGGGGTCCCGGCGGCGCGCCGGGAGGAGTTCCTGGCCCTGATGGGCGGCGGGGGGCCGGACCGCGAGCGGCGGGTGGCCGCGTCCTTCCCCGACGCGCTGGTGCTGGCCGGCATCTTCTTCCTGGACGCTTGTCGCCAGCGGCAGGGCCCCCGACCGATGCGGTCCTGGGTCTGGCAGCCGGCAGCGGGGCGGGTGCTGGGGATGGCGGGGTGGATCCAGCCGGCCGGCGGGTCGGGCGGGTTGCCCGGCTGACGCGGCATCAGGGGCCGGCCACCGCATCGGGATCGAAGATGAAGAGAGGTTCGGGCCCGGGGTGGCGGCGGCGGTCGAGGACCGTAAACCCCGCGCCCAGGAGCAGCATGACGCCCAGGACGGCGTCGATACCCTGCCCCAGCACGGCAGCGCCGTATCGCAGGAAGAGCAGGGCCAGGGCCAGCAGCCAGGCGGCAGTGAGGATGGCGGCCGCCAGCCGCCCGCGGTGACGGTGACGGTCGCGCGCATGCGGCCAGCTGGCGGGATGCTGCCGGACCAGGAAGACGGCCGCGGTCACGCTGTCGAACAGGAACTCCAGCACCAGGAAGAACCCCGCTGAACTCAATACCAGATTGAAGAGGGCGGTGACCGAGGGCCAGGCCAGGTTGACGGCCACCACCGCGAGGGCTCCCGCCGCGGGAAGGGCGATCGCCCAGACGGGGGCATGGAAGCGGTTAAGGCGGGTCAAGGGTGCCGGCAGCAGCCGGTCGCGGCCCATGGCGTAGAGCGCCCGCGACAGGATGAAGGTGGTCAGCCACAGCGACCCGGCGGTGGAGGCCAGGATGGGCAGCAGCGCCCAGCGGCCCGCCCCCGGCAGCTCAGCGGCTGCCCAGGTGGTGAGCACGTCGCTGTGCGCGGCCAGCACCGGCACCGGTACCGTGTGCAGCAGCACGGTCCAGGCCAGACCGTAGTAGGCCAGCACCAGCAGGGCGCCGGCCATCCCGCCGGTGCCGGGGGTGGTGCGGGGCCGGCGCGCCTCCTCGGCGGCGTAGCTGTCGATCTCCCAGCCGTCGACGATGGTGGCGGCCACCACCATGGCGACGGCGAAGGGGCGCAGGGGCAGGGGGCCGGCGGGGGCGGCCACGGGGTGCCAGCGGGCGAGGCCGACGGCGGCCAGCACGGCCACCGCGGCGACCTCCAGGACCAGGAAGGCCTGGGTGACGCGGGCGGTGACCCGGCTGCCCAGCAGCAGCACCCCGGTGGCGAAGGCCACCCATCCGGCCCCGGCCAGCACCACTGCGGGCGGGGCGGGACGGGGCAGGCCGGCCAGGGCGAGGGTCTGGGTGGCGGCGGGGATGACGATGGGGGGTAGGGACCAGAAGTACGCCATCAGCAGAATCCAGGACTGGAAGCGGGAGGCTGTCGGGCCCAGCACCCGGCGCGACCAGTGGTAGGAGGCGCCGGCGTTGGGGAAGTGCCGGTTCAGCAGGCGGAAGATGGTGCTGCTGAGCACGAAGGGGACCGCCACCGCCAGCACGGCCCACAGCACGCGGGGACCGGTGAGGCGGACCAGCATCTGCCCCGCCGCCGCCAGGCTGAAGAGGGGGGCCACGCTCGAGATGGAGAGGCTGGAGAGGTCGGGCAGGGTTAACCGCAAGGGGAAGGGGCGCGCCGACGGGGAGGCGGGCATCGGGGATCCTCCTTTACCGGATAGAGGTTGCCGGGCGGATCCTAGGGTTCCTCGGGGCGTTCGTACCAGGGCACCCGGTCCCCCAGCAGGCTGCGCAACCGCCAGCCCGGGCTTTTGGGCGCTGCAGCGGCGGCGGCCGCCAGGGCCTCCAGCGCTGTGCGCAGGCGTCCCGCCTCCGGGTCCGGCAGTTCCCCGGCCAGGGTCTGCAGGTGACGGAGATTGCCGGTCACCGTCCGCCACAGCCCCCAGTCCACCGCCAGGCGGGCGGCCAGGTAGGCAGGGTCGATGGCGGCCGCGGGGTCCGGTCCCAACGGGAAACGGAGCAGTAGGGCGGCACTGTCGGTGAGGTCCTTGCGGTTGATCTCCACCACCTGCAGCTTGGTCAGGAGCAGGTCCGCCGGCGGCAGGGTCACCGGGCACAGGGGTAACCGGTCCGCCAGCGGCCATTCATGACACATGCGGAAGCGATCGACGAACACATCCAGCTTGGTGCCGTCCTTGTGATACAGGAGACGGGTGCGGCCGTTCAGGAGGTTGAACTCCCGTTCCCCCTCCCAGCCATGCTGCGCGAGCACCCGCTGCAGCCCGGCCCGGTCGCGGCCGCGCACGAAGAGGTCGATGTCGGCTGACGTCCGGTCCAGCGGGGCCGGGACCCGCCCCCGGCAGTGATAGGCGACCGCCTGCCCCCCCAGGAGGCGGACCCCGGCGCCGGCCAGGGTTGCCGCCTCCACCAGGTCCAGGGCCTCAGCCGCCGGCATAACAGAGGTCATGGCCATCGGGTTCCTCCTTTGCCACGGGATGGTGCGCCCGGCTGCCATGCGGCCTATTCCGGCGGGATTTCCGTGAAGGCCAGGCCCAGGTCGATGCCCTGCCGGGCCCGCCATGCCTTCATGCCCCAGAAGAAGAGGAAGCCGGAAAAGAAAACAGCCGCATTGACCAGCAGCAGGGTCGGGGCCTGGAAGCTGATGCCGGAAAGCGGGTCGTGCAGGAACGCCCAGGCGATGGCGCCCATGCCGGCCATGCCCAGCACCCCCAGGATGGAGACCACCGGGACGCCGCCCACACGCCAGGCCACCGGGGAGGCCCGGAAGATATCGGGCTGGCGCCAGGGGAAGACCACCGCCGCCAGGGCGGTAATCAGGAAGGTGCCCATCACCTGCCCGAAGAAGCCGGCAATGGTGGCGAAGGCGGGGTCGTAGGCGTAAACCCACAATGAGAGGATGCCGAGCACGGCAGAGATGGCGATGGCCCAGACGGGGGCATGCAGCCGCTCATCCACCTCCGCTACGGCTGCCGGCAACAGGCCGTCCAGGGACCAGGCCAGCAGGTTGCGGGTGGTGGTGAGCAGGTAGATCGGCAGCCAGGTATAGGTCCACAGCAGGAAGCCGGTGCCGATCAGCAGCATGAGGGGCAGGTTGCGGGTGAGGCCCGCCGCCAGCTCCGCGAAGGTGGGGGTGAAGCCCAGGTGCACCTGGGCGGGGTTGACCGCCCCCAGGTTGCCCATGAACCGGTAGCCGAAGGCGTGCAGCACCGCCCAGGTTAGCAGCAGAATCCAGAGGGCGCTGTATAGCAGGGAGCCCGGCATCCCCAGGATCTGGGCCCGGTTGGCCCCTTTGATTTCGCCGCCGATATAGGCGGAGGCGATGCTGAAGCCCAGCACGGTAAAGGGCCAGGTCATCGAAACCAGGGTGCTGTGCCAGTTGAGGGGTTCGACATGGACCGCGCCCGTCCCCAGGGCCTGCAGGATGTGGTGGTAGGTGTGGTGATAGCCGGTAAAGGCGCCGGCGTAGCGGTCGAAGGCGGCCCGCGCCTGCTGGGGGTCGTGCAGGGCCAGCACGGCGGCGGCGGCGATGAGGCCTAGGGTGGCCACGGCGAACAGCAGGTTCTGCACCCGCATATAGGTGGCGATGCCGGCCAGGAAGACGGCCGCAAACACCAGGATGAGCACGGTGCCGGTGAGGGCGACCCCTAAGGGGGTGGTGAACCAGGCCCCCAGGGCGATCAGGGAGGGCAGGTGGAAGGCTACCCCCACTTCGCGGGCGAGGGCGGAGATGCCGTAGCGGCCCAGAAAGGCGGCGGGCACCCCGATGTAGAAGAAGCTCCAGAGGGTGTAGTTCCAGTTGGCGGCAAATCCCCATAGGGGGCTCAACACCCGGCTGACATAGACATACTCCCCGCCCGAGCGCGGCATGGCACTGGCAAAGAAGGCGTACACCAGCGAGACCGGCAGCACCAGCAGCGTACACAGGATGGTGGCCAGGTAAAGGTTGTCGCCGGGGTAGGCGCCGGAGGGCATGAACAGGAACATGAAGGCGACGCCGATGGCGATGTTGATGAAGTTGATGTTGTAGATAAAGACATCCTTGGCCCCTGCCTGGCGGACCAGGCCGGTGGCCTTGCGGGCGAAGTGGACCGACATCCCCCATCCCTCCCCGTGGTATTCAGGCCGAGACCAGTTGATAGCCCAGGACACGGTCGGGACCGAGGGTGACCAGCGCCCCTTTGAGGACGCCTTCGCTGTACTCGCTGCCGGGGTTGAGGCAGAGGCTGCCCCCCAGGCGTTTGGCCCCCCGGGATTCATGGACATGACCATGCAGGCCCAACAGCGGTTCCAGGTCATGGATGGTCGTGCGCACCGCCTCCGAGCCCACCGGGGTCATGACGGTGTGCCCGCCCCGCGTCACGACCCGGGTTCCCCCGGCGTCGAGGGCGGGGGCATCATCGAGACCGGTGCGGGCCGGCGGGACGTGGACCGTGAAGACGGCGCGGCGGGGATTGTGGAGGTCGCGGGCCAGCCGGCGGATATGCGCCTCCAGCTCGGGCTCGTCCAGCTCGCGCGGGCTCTGGAAAGGGGTGCGGTTGCTGTACCCCACCGTGAGCATCTGGTGGTGGTCGTCGAGGTCCACCACCCGCCCGTCCCCGTTTTCGATCACCGGACTCTCCTGCAGCACGTCATCCACGTACCATTCGTCATCGTTACCGGCGTTGATGAAGCATCGGATCCCGGTGCCCTTAAGGCGCGCCTCCGCCAGCTCCAGCCAGTGGCGCAGGGAGGCAGTGATGACGCGGCGGAAAAGGGCTTCGCGGGCGGCAGGGTCCTGCTCCAGGGCCGCATGTTCCTCCGGGGTGAGGCGGACGGGATAGAAGCCGTTCATCCGTACCGCCTGTTCCAGCGCCAGGGTCTCCGCCTCGGTCCCGGTTTCCTGGACCGCGCCCAGGAAGCGGGCCCGGTAGCCGCCCTGCCCGGTGGCGATTAACGGCACCACCAGCTTGCCGGTGATGTCCCCGCCCAGGATCAGCACCCGCGCCCCATAGAAACGGCCGGCATTCAGGAACTTGAGGAAGCACTTCTCCGACCCGTGGATGTCGCTCGCGTAGAACAGCTTCAGGGGTCGTGCCATCGGTGGTCCTCCCTTCCGGTCTGCGCTCCCGCGCGGGGGCGGGCGGCCCGCCCCCGCAAACGAAAAATCGGGAGCGCCGTTGGCCTCCCGGGCTTTTCTCCCTCCGTGTTCCCCGCAGTGAGCGGGTAGCGTCTCTTGGACCAGACCCGGCATGGCCGGCGGAACCCTAGACGCTCGCTTATGCAGTTGTGAAGCGCCCGCTAACGGCGGGGCGGCAGCCGGTCGTACTGCACCAGGGTGCCCAGGACGTCAACAATCGCGCGCACCGCCAGCAGTGCGGTCTGGTCGGCATGGTCGTAAGGGGGCGAAACCTCCACCACCTCCATGCCGGCGATGCCTTCCCGCGCCACCAGCCGCAGCAGTTTGAGGGCCTCCCGGGGCAGGAAGCCACCCGGCTCGGGCCAGCCGGTGCCAGGGACGAAGCCGGCGTCCACGCTGTCGATATCGAAGCTCAGGTAGACCGCCTTGGCACCCGACCACGCCACCTCCAGGGCCATCTCGGCCGCCTTTTCCAGCCCCACCTCCAGTACATCGTCGATGGTAAGGATGGTGGTGCCGCGCTCCCGCGCCACCTTGACCCCCGGCCGCGGCACCTGCCAGCCGCCGATGCCCAGTTGTACCAGGTTGCGGGGCGGGGCATTGGGGATGTTGGTGGCGTGGAACCAGGGGGTGGTGTGCATGCGTTCGTCCATGTCCTTTTCCTGGGTATCGACATGGCGGTCGAGGTGGATGATGCCGATGTTGCCGTCGATGTGCTCGGCCACCCCCTTGAGGCAGGGATAGCCGATGGAGTGGTCCCCACCCAGGATGATGGGCAGCGCCCCCGATCCCTTGACGAAGGAGACCGCGCGCGCGATCTGATCGAAGCTCTTCTCGATGTTGGCCGGGATGGTGAACACATCCCCCAGGTCGACCATGTCCACCTGCTCGCGCAGGTCCACTCCCATCTCGTAGCTGTAGGGGGTGAACAGGGCCGAGATGCGGCGCATGGCCTGGGGCCCGAAGCGGGTGCCGGAGCGGTAGGTGGTGCCGATATCGTGGGGTACCCCCAGGATGGCCACCTGGTGTTCACCGACCCGGCGTACATCTTCCAGGTAGGGCACCTTGAGGAAGGTGTTGATGCCGGCAAAGTGCGGCAATTCCCCGCGGCTGAAGAGCGGGATGCTCCGGTCCTCCACGCTGGGGGCGGCCTCCAGGCCGTATTCCAGGGCCCGGGCGATCTCCCGGACGTGGCCCTCCAGGGGCAGTTCCGCCTCCCGGGCGGCGGCGCGGGCACCGGCCTGGCCCGGGGCGGAGTCGGGCGGATAGTGGGCCATGGCGAACCTCCTTGTCCGTCATGCCCGGCGGATGCCGGACGGGAGCGTCAGCTTGATGTCCGGTTCTGGAACATCCGGCTGCGCCTCCTGGCCCGGACGATACGATAAGCGTCATGATCGTGTCAATAGGGAAATTCCAATGGCGAATAGGATGGCAGTTTACCCGGATCCTCGGCAAAATACCGCCATGGGTATGGTATGATCCCGCTGCTCCGTGTTAAGACGGGACCGGGGCCATCTTGCGCCTGCGGTAGCGGTGTGTAAGGATTGGCGCAGAATATGCCGACAGGCTGGAGGGATGGCGGGTGTATCTCTCGCCGGGGGACCAGGAGAAGCTCTTCATCGCCATGGCGGCGGAGGTGGCACGCCGCCGGCGGCGCAAGGGACTCCTGCTCAATTATCCGGAAGCAGTGGCCCTGATTACCGATGCCCTACTGGAGGCGGCGCGCGAGGGACGCTCGGTAGCTGAATGCATGCAGCTGGGGCGGGAGGTGATCGGGGCGGACGAGGTCCTGCCCGAGGTACCGGAACTGCTGCCCATGGTGCAGGTCGAAGCCACGTTTCCCGACGGCACCAAGCTCATCTCCTGCCATGATCCCATTCAACCCGGACGGCGGGCCCGGGATTAGGAGGGACACGCATGTATCCCATCGGTGGCTACCAGACGGGGGAGGGCAGTCTGGAGCTTTGCTCCGGCCGTCCGCGGCAGACGGTAACGGTGACGAATACCGGCGACCGCCCCGTGCAGGTCGGCTCCCATTATCACTTTTACGAGGTGAACCCGGCTCTGCAGTTTGAGCGGGCGGCGGCGCTGGGCATGCGGCTCGACATCCCGGCCGGTACGGCGGTGCGCTTCGAGCCCGGGATGACCATCACCGTGACACTGGTGGCCTTCGGGGGGCGCCGGCGGGTGGTGGGCTTCCGGGACGCGGTCAACGGCGGGGTGCGGCCCGGGGAGGAGGATGGCCATGCGTCTTGAGCGCCGCCGCTATGCAGCCCTCTATGGGCCCACCGCCGGCGACCGCTTCCGGCTGGCCGACAGCGACCTGGTGCTGGAGGTGGAGCGGGACCTGACCGTCCCCGGGGACGAGGCCGTCTTCGGCGGGGGCAAGAGCATCCGCGACGGGATGGGCCAGGCCGCCGTGCCCCGCGCGGCGGGGACGCCGGACCTGGTTATCACCAACGCGGTGGTGCTGGACCCCCTGCTGGGGGTGGTCAAGGCCGACATCGGCATCCGGGATGGCCGCATTGCGGCAGTGGGCAAGGCGGGCAACCCCGACGTCATGGACGGGGTAGACCCCCGGCTGGTGATCGGCCCGGGGACGGAGGTCATCGCCGGGGAGCACTGTATTGTCACCCCTGGCGGCATCGACGCCCATATTCACTGGATTGACCCCGCGCAGGTATGGACTGCCCTGTCGGCTGGCATTACCACCATGATCGGGGGCGGCACCGGGCCGGCGCATGGCACCCTGGCCACCACCTGCACCCCGGGAGCGTGGAACCTGGCCCGCATGCTGGAAGCGGCGGAGGCCTTCCCCGTCAATGTGGGCTTTTTGGGTAAGGGCAACAGCGCCCGGGAAGAGCCGCTGGAGGAGCAGATCCGGGCGGGGGCCCTGGGCCTCAAGATCCACGAGGATTGGGGGGCCACCCCGGCTGTGATCGATCGCTGCCTGGCGGTGGCGGATCGCCTGGATGTGCAGGTGACCATCCATACCGACACCCTCAACGAAGCCGGCTTTGTGGAGGATACCCGGCGCGCCATCAACGGCCGGGTGATCCACACCTATCACACCGAGGGGGCCGGGGGCGGCCATGCCCCCGATATCCTGCGCCTGGCGGGTGAGCCCAATGTGCTCCCGGCCTCCACCAACCCTACCCGGCCGTATGGGGTCAACACCATCGATGAGCACCTGGACATGCTCATGGTCTGCCATCACCTGGATCCCCATCTGGCCGAGGACCTGGCCTTCGCCGAGAGCCGGATCCGGCCGGAAACCATTGCCGCCGAGGACGTCCTGCATGACCTGGGGGTGCTGTCGATGTACTCCAGCGATTCCCAGGCCATGGGCCGGGTAGGCGAGAACTGGCAGCGCCTCTTCCAGACTGCGGACAAGATGAAGCGGGAACGGGGGCCGCTGCCGGAGGAACGGCCGGGCTCCGATAACCGGCGGGTGCTGCGGTATCTGGCCAAGCTCACCATCAATCCGGCTATTACCTTCGGGATTGCCGACTGGGTGGGCAGCATCGCCCCCGGCCGGTGGGCCGACCTGGTGGTGTGGGAGATTCCGTTCTTCGCGGTGCGGCCCAAGCTCATCATTAAGGGTGGCTTCATTGCCTGGGCGCTTTCCGGCGACCCGGGCGCGTCCATCCCCACCCCGGAACCCAACTGGTATCGCCCCATGTTCGGGACTTACGGCGCAGTCCCCGCCCGGACCAGCCTCGTCTTTACCAGCCGGGCGGCGGTGGAGGAGGGACTGGGGGAACGGCTGGGCCTGCGCAAGCCGCTGGTGGCCGCCGGTGGGACCCGCACGCTCAGTAAGCGGGACATGGTATGGAACGATGCCACCCCGCGGATTGCGGTCGACCCCGAAACCTACCGGGTGACGGTGGACGGCGTGGAGGCGCGCGTGCCCCCGGCGCGCGAGGTGCGCTTCAACCGCCTCTACCGCCTGTTCTGACAGCACGCAGGGAAGGGGGATGCGTATGAACGGCAAGGGGATCGGTCCCCTGGAGGCGGTGGCGGCGCCGGCGGGCGCCTGGACACCTGTCCCGGGGGAGGAGCAGGATGTGCTGGAACTCGAGGTCGCACAGGCCCTGCGGCCTTTCGGGCGCTACCGCACCGCCGGCGGTCGGGACATCCTGCTGGCTCTGCCGCGGGGGGCGCGCCTCGAGCACGGGGACCTCCTGTGGCGGGGCGGCGGCGTAGCGGTGGTGGTGGCCCTGCGCCGCCCGCCGGTAGCCCTGCTGCGGCTGCCGGAGGGAGACCCGGCGGAGCGGATGCGTCTGGGGCTGAGCCTGGCTCATTTCCTGGGCAATCAGCATTTGCCGATGCGGGTAACTGCGGACGGGGCCCTGCGGGTGCCGGTGGAGGACCCTCATGCCCTGGCCGGGCTGCTGGCGGGGTCCTCCTTCTCGGGGGTGAGCCTGACAGTGGTGCCGGGCGAGGCCGAGGACCCCCTGCCTAACCCCCACGCCCATGTGCACGCCTGAGCAGTGGGACCTGGCCTTCTGGAGTGATTCCGCCTGGCCGACCGGGGGATTTGCCCTCTCCCACGGGCTGGAAACCCTGGTGGAGGAGGGCCGGGTCACGGGCAGGGCGGACTGGGCGATGGTGGTGCGGCTGTTCCTGCAGGAGACAGCCGCCGGGGAAGGGGTCGCGCTCTGGCACGTGTTGGAGGCCCCGCCGGAGCGCCGGCCGGCGGCCGCGGCGGCGGCCGGCCGGAGGCTGGTGGCCTGGCCCCGGTCCGCCGAGGCGGATGCGGCCAGCCGCGCCCAGGCGCGCCGGCTGCTGGCCCTGGCGCGGGACGACGGGGCGGTGCCCCCGCCGGGACCGGGACCCTGGTACGCAGGGCCGGCCTGGGGGCTGGTGGCCGGGTGGCGGGGTTGGCTGCCGGAAGCGGCCCTCACCGCCTTCCTGGCGGTCCAGGTGAAGGAGATGACGGCGGCGGCCGCCCGCCTCCTGCGCGTGGATCCGGGAGCCCTCTACCGGGACGCAGCCGGACTGGGTCCGGTAGTGGCGGCGGCAGCGCGCCGCGCCCGGCGGCCCTTAAGCAGTCTGTCCGGCGGCGGACCCTGGCTGGAGATTGCTACGTTGCGCCATGCCCGCCAGCAGATGCGCCTGTTCCGCACCTGAGAAGGGAGGGGGTCCTTATGCACCGTATTGCCCGGGTGGGGGTCGGCGGACCGGTCGGTTCCGGCAAGACCGCCCTGATTGAGGCCCTGGTCCCCCGCCTGACGGCCGCGGGATTCGGGGTGCTGGTGGTGACGAACGACATCGTGACCCGGGAGGATGAGATGCATATACGCCGGACCCTGGCCGGTACCCTGCAGCCCGACCGGGTACAAGGGGTGGAGACCGGCACCTGTCCGCACACGGCCGTGCGGGAGGATCCCTCGGTCAACCTGGAGATGATGGAGGCCCTGGAAGCCCGCTATCCCGATGCCGACCTCTTGTTCCTGGAATCCGGGGGCGACAACCTGACCTTGACCTTCTCGCCGGTGCTGGTGGACCGGGTTCTGTTCGTGATCGACGTGGCCGGGGGGGATAAGGTTCCGCGCAAACGGGGACCGGGGGTCGTGGCGGCCGATCTCCTGGTGATCAACAAGGTGGACCTGGCCCCGTACGTGGGGGCGGACCTGGCGGTGATGGCCCGCGACAGTGCCGCCGTGCGGGCGGGCCGCCCGGTGGTTTTCACCAACTGCCGGACCGGGGAAGGCCTGGATGCGGTCATGGATTACCTCCGGCGGGATGTGCTGTTCCGGTGACCGGCTATGCGGGCCGGGTGCGCATCGGCCTGGAGGCGGGGGCGGTCGTCACGTGGGAGAGCACGGGAGCCTGGCGCGTACTCACCCCGCTGACGGGAGCCGGTGGATGGCGGGAGGTCCATCTGGTGGGACAGTCGGGTGGCCTCAAAGGCGGGGACCGGCAGCATCTCCGCCTCGACCTGGGGACGGGCACCCGCTGCCTGCTGACCAGCGTGGCCGCGGAACAGGTGCTACCGGGGGAGGGGCGGCGGGCCCGCAGCCGGCTGGCGGTGCAGGTGGCGCCCGGCGCCCGTCTTTATTGGGCGGCGGTGCCCCTCATTCCGCACCGGGGTGCCCGCCTGCGGCGGCATCTTACGGTGGTGGCCGCTCCCGAGGCCCTGGTGGCGGTGGAGGAGTATGTGCTGGCGGGCCGGGTCGGGGCCGGCGAACGCTGGGCGGATGTCGAGCTCGACCTTTCCCAGCACTGGTGGGCGGACCGCCGCACCCTCCGGCTGGCCGACCGGCAGCGTCTGGGACCGGCGGCGGCAGCGGGCGGGGAGGAGGCCTATTGGAGCCTGACCGTGCTAGGGCCACCGGCCCTGGTGGAACTGCTTGATCCCTTGGCGGAGGAGCTGGCGCCTGGCCTCTGGGCCGGGCTGGCGGAGCCGGCCGGCGGCCGGCTGCTGCGGGTGCTGGGGTCGGTGGCGGCCTTGGAGGACTGGCGCCGGACGGTGCGGGAGCGCCTCCTGCCGGTGTGGCTGGGCGCGGCCGGCGGGGACGGCTCCGGTCCCCGGCCGGCCTCCGGGGTTCGGGGCCTCGCCCTCACCCATTAAGGGGGAGCCCGTCCTCCTGCTCCCCGTCCCTACAGGGATCCGGCAGCGGGCGGCCGCCCCTCCCCGCGCCGGCCGGCGGCGAACCACCGTTTCAGGGCGGGCACGAACTGCAGGTAGACCACCGGCATGACCCGATAGACGATGGCATCGATGGCGGGAACCCGGGCAGCGCCGGGGTTGACGGCCAGGGCGGGGACGATAATGGCGGTGCTCATGTTCTTGGTCCCCGCGGCCAGCACCACCGCCTGGTTTTCGCGGTAGGACAGGCCGAGCAGGCGGCTCAAGAGGGTGCCGCCGGCGAACACCGCGGAGGCCAGGATACTGTGCAGGCACAGCAGCAACAGCAGGAGACCGGGGCGGGCGACGATGGCGGAGCCCTCCTTGAAGAGGGCGACGGAGATGAGCAGGATCATGCCGAGCATGGTGGTCAGGCTGAGGGGCGCTGCCAGGGGGCCGGAGAGGAAGGCCGGCCCCCGGGTCCGCAAAAGGCGGAAGCGGATCAGCTGCCCGCCTCCCAGAACGGTAAAGAGGATGGAGAGGACCGGCTTCAGCACCACCATGGGGGGAACGGTCAGCGCCACCTGGCGGGCGTAGATCCCGGTCCAGAACGGCGTTGCTGCCAGGGTGAGGAGAATTCCCAGCAGGATGAGGACCGTGCCCAGCTCCAGGTCGGCGTCGCTGAGCAGCATGAAGCCGAGGGCGCCGGAGGCGGCCGGCATGGACCCGGCCACGACGAAGGCGGTGCCGAAGTAGCGGTTCCCGAGGGCAGGAGCGAGAAGGATCGCCGGCAGCGGCATCAGCACGAAGGTATAGCCCACCATGGCCGCAATGGCGTTGAGCCGCCTCGCGGCGCGGGGGACCACCTCGGTCCGCAGTTGTACCATGGACGGTGCGATGGTGGGAAAGGCGAAGACCACGATGAGTACGGTGAGGGTACCGGACCAGGCCCGGACATCGCGCCGGAACAGGGTGCTGAGGGCCACCGACAGGACCACTGCCAGGATGGTGTAGGCCAGGAAGAAACGCTTGAGGTGTGCCTCTGGCCGGTTCCCGATCTCCATTGCCGGACCTCCATCCGGGATGCCGGGGAGGGGAGGCACGCTTTCAGGCCAGGTTGAAGAGCTCCTTCAGCCGCTTGACGTTGGAGCGGGACACCACCACCTCGCTGTGAGCCTTGTCCTTCATTTTCAGCAGGTAAGTGCCGTTAAAATAGGGCATGATTTCCCGCACCTGGCGGATGTTGGCGATGAAGCTGCGGTGGGTGCGGAAGAAGCGGTCCGCGGGCAGCCGTTCCGCCAGCTCCTGTAGGGTAAAGCGGGTGGGCAGGCGTTCGCTTTGAGTGCAGACCAGGATGGTCTCGTGTTCGGCGGTGACAAACACGATTTCGTCGACCGCCACCGGGATGGTGGTATCGCCGCTTTCGCAGGGCACGAAGGTGAGGGGCGGGCCCGCCGGCTCCCCGCGGGAGGCAGCCTCCCCGGCTCCCCGTCCGGTAAGACGACTGATAGTGTCCTTGAGCCGCTCTGCACTGACCGGCTTCAGGAGGTAATCCACCACCCCGGCATCGAAGGCCTGGACCGCATAGCGCTCGTAGGCCGTCACCAGCACCACCTTGAGGTCGGGTCGTTCCCGCTTGAGGCGGCGGGCCAGGTCGATGCCGCTCATGCCCGGCATCTGGACGTCCAGAAAGATTACATCGTAGTCCAGGGCGGCGATGAGCTGTTCCGCCTCCCGCGCGCTCTGGGCCTCCCCGACCACCTCAAGCAGGTGGCGGTAAGGCTCCAGCTGAAAGCGGAGCTCCATGCGGGCGGGGTATTCGTCCTCCACAATCAGCGCCTTCAACATGCTTACCGTCCCTCCTCCGCCGGCGCGGGGCCGTGGCCGGCCGCGGCCGGAATGCGGACGCGCACGCTGGTGCCGCGTCCGGGGATGGACTTCAGGGTCAGGGCATAGGCGGGGCCGTAGAGGCCCACCAGGCGTTCGGCCACGTTGGACAAACCTACCCCGGTGCCGGTACCTTCCCCTACGCCCATGGTGAACACCGCCTGCTGCCGGTCGGGAGGGATGCCCACCCCGTTGTCGGTGACGAAGATCTGGATGGTGCCGCGCACCAGGCGGGCGGTCACGCTCACCATTCCCGGCGTCTCTTTGGGCGCCAGCCCGTGCACCACCGCATTCTCCACCAGCGGCTGCAGCACCAGCACCGGGACCGGCAGGTTCAGCACCGCGGGATCCAGGCGGATCCGGTAGCGCAACTTGTCCCCGAAACGGGCCTTTTCCAGGGTGAGGTAGGTCTGAACGTGGTCGATTTCGTCCTTCAGGGCGATAGTCGGCCCCCGGTGGCTCAGGGAGCGCCGGAAGAAGGTGGCCAGCTGGCCCAGGAGCTCGCGGGAGCGTTCAGGGTCGGTGCGGGAGAAGAGGATAATGGTGTTGAGGACATTGAACAGGAAGTGCGGCCGGATCTGCGCCTGCAGGGCCTCGAGGCGGGCCTCGCTGGCGATGCGCTGCTGGCGGTTCTCCTCCGCGAGTTCCAGCATGTGGGACAGCAGCTGGCCCAGCCCTTCGGCCAGGCGCACGATGTGGGGGCTGAAGGGACGTTCCACCGGGTTGTAAAAGCGCAGGGCCCCGATGACGCGGCCATGGGCATACAGGGGGGCAACCAGCGCGGTCCGCAGGGGACAGGGCACCTGATGATCCGGGCCCACCCCGATGGTGTGGGTGCGGACCTCGCCCGGACCGGCCTGGTCTTCCTCGCGCAGCGAGCCCACCGCCAGGTGCACGGGACATTCCAGCCCGTGGGCGGGGCAGGTGCGGCCGCTCCAGGCCAGGGGGACGTGGGTGTCCGCTACGGCCACTGCGTCCACCGGCACCATGCGGTGGATGACCGCCGCCAGCACTTGGGCGGTGTCCGCGGTCAGCCCCTGGCGGAAGAAGGAGCTGGTGGGCCGCAAAAGGGTATCCGGCATCAAGGCCCCGGCCTCGGCGGTGGCGGCGACATCAGCCGGTTCCGGCAGCGGAGCCGGCGCCGGCCGCAGCGCCAGGACGCCGCCGGCCGCTGCCAGCAGGGCAAGGGCCAAGCCGGCGGCCCCGCGGCCGGCGGTCCAGCTCAGGACCAGCAGGCCGGCCAGTCCCGCCCCGGCTGCGATCCAGGCGGCCGCCCGCCCCGGCCGGCGCATCAGGAGCCGGTTCACGGTGATCACTCCCAGGGCCGTACCTGGCCCCCCCGGCTGCGGATCTCCTCCAACGCCCGTGCCCCGTCCCCCGGGGACACGTCCACACTGCGTACCCCGTCGCTGAGCACCACCACCCGGAACCCGGCTTTCAGGGCATCCAGGGCCGTGGCCCGCACACAGTAGTCGGTGGCCAAGCCGCCGATGTACACGGTGCCGGTCCCCCGCGCCCGCAGCCATCCGGCCAGGTCCTCCCCCGTGAGGGTGCCGGCCCCTGCATCAAAGCGGTGCCCCTCAAAGCCGCTATAGGCATCCCGGTCAGGCTGCTCCCCCTTGAGGAACTCCGCTGCCTCCGCCGGCCGTTCCAGGCGGGGGTGATAGGCGGCTCCCGGGGTGCCCTGCACACAATGGGGCGGCCAGGGCCCGCCCCGGTCCAGGAAAGAGACGTGGCCGGCGGGATGCCAGTCGCGGGTGAAGGCCACCGGCCGGCCGGCAGCGACGAAGGCCCGTACGGCGGCATTCAGCACCGGGATCACCCGGTCGCCGTCCGGGACCGGCAGTGCGCCTCCCGGGCAGAAATCGTTCTGCACGTCCACCACAATCAGGGCGGCGTCCGGTGCCACCGCCGGCCCCTGCAACTCCCCCACCACGGGTCCCCTCCTTAGGCTGGTTGTTGCGTTCCGCGGCTGTGTTGCTCCTTCATCATAGCACGGGCGGGGTGTGCCGCTGCGGTACCCGACGGTGGGGTACATGCGGATGCGACAGCCGGGACGTTGCTGCGGTATGCTGGGGAAGACCGGTTGGGCCGGATGGACGGGAAAGATCGCACCGGCGGCCCGGGCCCGGGTCGCCGGGAGCGGGGTACCATCCGGCTAGTCCGATGGTACGGCAGGGAAGGGGGCGGCAGTATGGAGGAAGCGGCGGCGGTTCCGGGCCGGGCCGCACTGGAGGAGGCCGGCCGCCTGCTGGGCCGGGCGGCGGTGCACTATGCGGTCTATCTCTGCGGCCCCGGGTTTGCGGAAGGGGACCGTCTGCGGGCGCGGGCGGCGGCCATCTTGGGCCATTATTTCCCCACGCCGGAAGAGTACGGCTGGATGGCCGCTGCGGCGGAGGCAGCCGGGCGCGCCGTGCTGGAGGAGCTCTGCCGGGAGGGCGGGGGCGGGATCTCCCGCCGGCTGGCCGAGCAGCGCTTCCGGCAGCAGATGGCGGAGCTGGTGGAAATCTATCGCCTGTAGTCCTACGGATACCCAACCGGGTATCCAGGCTTGCCGGTTCGGAGCGGCGCCGGCTATAATGGCCGGTGTAAGGAGGGAAGTACGTGGCGGTCGTCATCTACACAACCCCCAGCTGACCCCACTGCCGGAGCGCGAAGCGGTACCTGCAGGAGCGGAAGATCCCCTTCAAGGAGATCGACCTCATCAAGCATCCGGAAGCAGTGGCCGACGTGAAGCGCAAATCCGGCCAGACCGGCGTGCCGGTCATCGTGGTGAACAGCAGTGTGGTGGTGGGCTTCGATCGGCCGAAGCTGGCGCGGGCCCTGGGCATCCGCGAGTAGGGCAGGCCGTCGCGTTACGCCCGGAACGGGCGGGGGCGGGAAGATCCCGCCCCCTTTGCTGTCCGCTCACCACGTCAGGGCATAGGCCGGCAGGGGGCGCCGTTCGCGGGCGATGAACTCCCGCTGTTCAGGGGTGAGGGGGACCCGCCGGTAGCGGCCTTCCTCCCCTTCCGGCACCGCTTCCTGCGTCTCCAGGGTGTAGAACTCGTCGAGGTCGTCGACGCGGTCGATGAAGAGCACCCCCTCCAGGTGGTCCACCTCATGCTGGATGATCCGGGCGTCAAACCCCTCAAAAGTCAGGCGCACCGGTTCGCCACGCTCGTTAAGGGCCAGCACCTCGATCTCCGCCGCCCGGCGGGTCTCCCCGTAGATGCCGGGCACCGACAGGCACCCGTCGTAGTCCTTGAGTTCCCCCCGCGCCCGGATGATCTTGGGGTTGATCAGGATGATGGGCGGCTCGTCCTCCCGGTCGGCATGCCGGTAGGCGAACATGCGCCGCCGGGATCCGATCTGCGGAGCAGCGATGCCGTAGGCGGAGACTGTCGGCCAGGTGTCGCGCAGGTCGGCCGCCACCTGGCGCACCTCCTGGTTGATGCTGTGCACCTTGGTGGTGCGCTGGCGCAGGAAGGCGCTGGAGGCGGGAATCGTCCAGATGGGCTGGATCAAACCGGGGCACCCCTTTCCCTCCCGCCCCCGGCCGGGGCGGGCAATGTCGTTCTTCAGTATACCGGACGGCGGAACGGCTCCGGGCGAAAAAAACCAGGGGGAGCATTCCCCCTGGTCGGCATCGGGAACCGGGGTCAGGCGCCCTGACCGCCGGCCTGCATGACGAGCTGCAGCAGGTTGTTCTCGGGAACCGCTCCGGTGACGTCCAGCTCCCCATTGACGACGGACTTGGGAACCCCGTACACGTCGTACTGGTTGGAGAGGTCCATGAACTCCTGGGCGTCAATCATATCCGCGATCACCATCGGACTGGCCATTGCCATCTGGTGTGCCAGGCGAACCGCCCGGGGACAGTAGGGTCAGGTCGGGGTGGTAAACACCTGGATATGCACCGGCCGGGTCAAGGTCGCCAGTTTGTCCTTGGCGCCCTGGCTCAGGCCCACCGTATGGTTGGAGATGTCCCGGATATCCTCGAGAAAGGCTCCGAACTCGTGCCCGCTGGGCAGGCCGAGGTAACGGACCCCCGTCGGCTGCTGCCGGTGGTCGAGGAGCACGCTGACGGGACCCGTAATTTCCGTGAGGGGCTTGGCGTGGAACGGCTCCAATTCCGGCACCTGGTCGGTTTCGCGGACCGACAGGCGGTCGGTGGTCTCCGCCAGTTCCTGGGCCAGCTGCACCATCACGTCCGCCAGCTCCGCCTGCGGTCCCCGGTAGATCTCGATGGTGACCGGATCCTTCAGGCCCTTAAAGAACTCCACAATTTGGGAGCGGACATCGTCGGAAATCAACCGCGCCACCCTGTCTCACCCCCTCTGCGCGCGCCATGGCCCAATTCCCTTTGGGCTCCTAGTAGTGTAACGCGAGGAACGGCCGCTGACTACGGTCGAGTGATAGGATGCCGTGCCCGCATCCAGGAATTCATTCCCCCGACCACATTGGCCACCTTGAAGCCCTGCTGGGACATCCAGGCCGCCACCGAGGCGCTGCGGCTGCCGGAGGCACAGACGATGGCGTAGGGCCGTGACGGATCCAGGGTGCCGATCACCTCCGGCAGCTGGTTCATGGGGATGAGGCGCGCCCCGGGAATGACGCCCATGCGGTGCTCGTAGGGCTCCCGCACGTCGATGATTTCGTAGCGCTCCAGGTCCTGAGCCAGTTCGTCCACGGTGACATCCGCCACCTCGACCGTCGGGAGGCCGGCCTCCTTCCAGGCTTCAATTCCCCGGTCCCAGACGAAGACCACCTCCAGCCCCACCCCTTCCAGCTCGCGCCGGGCGGCCTCCGCCACCTCGGCGTCGCCGGCGAAGAGGGCCATGGGCGGCTTCTGGCCCTGCAGGGCCCGCTCCACCATGGCGCCCCAGTTGCGGCCATGGTAAGGGAAGTTGTAGGCGGCTGCGGGGCGGACCCCGGCGTATTCGCGCGCGCTGCGCACGTCCAGGAAGATGAGCTGCCCCTCGTTGGCCTGCTGGACCGCGACCTGCGGGCTGAGTTCTGTGGCCATCGTGTTCACCTCGCGTTTTGTGGGATTGGCGGGATCCGGGGCCGGATCCGGCAGGTCGGCGCCCCACCGCACCCGCGGCCGGGAGCCGCGCGGGAAAAATACCTAGCAGGGTATATAATTGATTACCGGCCAGATGTTGTCAAGGCGGTCCCTGGTCCTATCGGGCGGTCTTCCAATGGTCATACCTTGCCGGGACGGGTAGACCTGCCCTTGGCGAACCCGTCCGGCTCCGGTACAATAACCGGTAAACGGGCGGTATCCGCCGCCAATGCCGCGGATGCCGGACCCGGGGGCCGTTTCCGAAATCCTGGAGGAGGCACGCTGTATGTCCACCCCCGACGACGAGGTTCCGCCCATTCCTCCCGAGCTCGAGAACCTGACCACCCGGTTCTGGGACCGTGCCGACCTCATCCGCCGTATGCGCCGCATCGAGGGCCAGGCCCGCGGGGTGCAAGGCATGCTGGAGCGTGGCGAGGACTGCAAGGCGGTTCTGACCCAGATCTCGGCCATGTCCGGTGCCCTGGCCCAAGTGGCGCGGGTGCTAAGCGCCTGCACTATCGTGGAGGGGCTGGACGCGGAGATCGGGCCGCTGGACGAGGGCCTGGTCCGCAACATCCTCTCCCGCTTGAATCAGGCCGGCCGGCTTTAGCCGGCCGGGTCCGGCTGCACCCGGATACCGGTCAGGGTGACGGTACCGCCGGCCGTCACCCGGGCCGTCATCCGTACCGCCCATATTCTTCCCGCAGCTTCCACCATTGAGTCCTCCATCACCAGCCCCCGGGGCCGGCCCTCCGCCGACAGCGTGACCGCCAGGTTAAGGGGGCCCAGGTCGCGGATGCCGGCCGCACCCCAGAAGGGGGGCAGGGCCGCAGGCGGTACGATCAGGGCCTGCCAGGCGTGCACCCGGCGGTAGCGGGCGGCGTACTGGACGGCTTCCCATAGATGGACGGCCTGGCGGGCCAGCACCAGGGAGGCCCCGTTGCGGGTGAAGGCCGTCACCGCCCCTGCAGGGGCGGCGGGGTAGGTGAGGATCCCCATGGGGAGGGGGTTGTGCGCCAGCCCCAGCGGATACCCCGTCAGGGCGGGCGGGATGGCGGCATGGAAGGCCGGCGGCCGGGGCGGGGCCGGGGCGGCGCCGGGGGCCGCCGCCTGGACGAGGCGCGCCAGCACCAGGTAGCGATCCGGCGTGAGGTACAGGGCGTTCAACGGATAGCAGGCCTCCAGCACCAGCCGCGGGCGGGCGCCCGTGAACAGGGGACTACCGGCAGGGACCACCCGCCGGCCGGTCACCCGGAAGATAAACCGCCCCCAGCCGGTGTCGACCTCCACGGCCTGGCCCGGGCGCAGGCGGTTCAGGTGCCGGAAGAAGGTGGCGTTGTGGGCGGCCAGCACGCTGGTGCCGGGTTCCCCCGGCCAGGCCGAGGCGGGCACGTGCCCGGCCCCCTGCCACAACACCGCCTCGTCGTCCCCCTGCAGGACGGGAACCGTCAGGCCCAGGGCCGGGATGCGCAGGATCCCCACCCGGCTGCCGGCCGCGGCAGCGGCCGGCGGAGTGCCGGGGTGACGGGCAGGCCGGACGGGCCGTCCGGCTGCAGCCCAGGTTCCGTAGGCGGCCGCCGCCGGCGGCAGCCAGAGGGGAAGGGTCGCGAGGAGACCGCCGGTGAGCACCAGTGCCCCCGCCAGGGCCCATTGCCATGGCCGACGCCGCATGCGGTGCACCTCCTTCCTCCTGCCCAGGGCGACGGGAAAAACCCGGCCGGCGGGGGGCCGGCCGGGTTCCCGCTGCCGGCTTCAGCTCCGGCGGAGCTTGAGGCCGTAGACCACCCCCAGGGCCACCAGGGCGCCGCCGGCCGCCATCAGCGGGGCCAGGGGCAGACCGGTGACCGGACTGGTGGCCCCGGCCACCACCGGCGAGGTGATCACCCAGCCGACCTTGGACACCGCAATCCCGTGGCTCAGGCTGTCGCCCTGGATGACCGGCGGGACCGGGTTGAGGCTGTAGGCGCCGCTGGGGCTGATGTCATAGTAGCGGCTCCCGGCGTTGATGCGGGGGTTGGTGATGGTCGCCTTGACCGGGGCGTTGAAGGTGTCAATCAGGGCGCCCGTGGCCGGGTTGACCACCTTGAAGGCGAAGTCCGCCACCGGCGCCTGTCCCGCCGGGGCCTGGGCGGTGAAGTGGCTCAGAGGGCCCTCCAGCAGCTGGAAGGTGACGGGGACGGTGAAAGCATTGCCGGGGATGCTGACCGTGACCCCCGGCCCGCTCACGGTGGCGGGGTGGCCGGGCATGAAGGAAACGCTGCCCACCACCTGCGGGAAGCCGTCCTGGGTGAAATCCGGGGCTGCCGGCGCGGGGGCGCTGATCACCCACCCCACCAGCGCGGCCGCAATGGGATGGCTCAGGGTGTCGCCCTGGATGGTCGGCATGACGGGGTTGGCGGCATAGGCGCCGGTGGGGGTGATGTCCCAGTACTGGGCGTGGGCGTTGATGGCCGGGTTGGTGTAGGAAATGCTCACCGCCTGGTTGAACTTGCCCACCAGGGCCCCGGTCTTAAGGTCCACCACCTTGAACGCGAACGCCACCAGCGGGGTGGTGCCAGCCGGCGCGTTATCCACAAAGGCCGACGTAGGCCCTTCCAGCAGCTCGAACTTGACCGGGTCGGTGAAGGTGTGGGCCGGGATGCGCACGGTCAGGGTCCCGTAGGACAGGGTGGCCGGCGCCTCCGGCTGGATGGTGGCCTGGGCCACCACCTGCGGGAATCCCAGCATGGAGAAGTCGGGCACGGTGGCGGCATGGGCCACGGCCCCGGTGAAAGCGGGCGCGGCCAGCGCCATGGCGGGAACCAGCGAACACCAACGGACCCAATTGCTCATCGGCATACCCAGACCCTCCAGCGTAGATGGAATTGACTGCCGTTCGCGGCAGGGATCCGGTCCGGCGGACCGGGGCGGCGGTCCGGGCGGGGCCCGCCGCCGTCTCGTCCGGGTCTACGCCTGCGGGTAGCCGGTGGATTTGCGGTTGGCGAGGGGGGCGAAGAAAACCCGCCGGTTGCTGGGATGGCGCACATAGGGGGAGGCCTCCATCGTGACCCCCACGGCGGAATAGGGCCAGCGGGGATGCGGCACCCGCACCGTCATCTGGGCCGGCGGGGCGGCCAGGGGAATGCTGGCCACGGGGACGTGATGCCCTTGTTCGATGAACCACACCTCGAGATAGGGCCGCGCCGGGTGGGGCGGGGGTCAGGTGCAGTTCCAGCCGGGCGGTGGGGGAGGCGGGTTGCCAGTAGACCACCACCCGGTCCCGGCGGAAGGCCGGATTGAGCGGGACCAGGCGCGTGGCCGGACCGGCCACCGGTGTCGCCGGGGCCCGGAAGGGCAGGCTCAGGCCGGCCGCCAGCAGCAGGGCTGTCAGCACCGCCGCCCATCCCAGGGTCCGTACCGGGGCGCGCCCGCGGCGGCCGGCGGCGGGCCGGGCTTGTGCCCATTGCCGGAAGGCTGCACCATCCCGGGCCGGCTGCTGCCGGGGCGGGGGCAGGGCGGCGAGCAGACGCTCCAGGTCCTGGGCCCGCCGCCGGCAGTCGGGGCAGGCGGCCAGGTGCCGCCGCCCCCGTTCGGGGGCGCGGGGGCTTAACACCGTCAGCAGTTCCTCATCGCTCAGGTGTCGCTGCATGTTCGTCATCCTTACCGGTGGCTTCCCGCACGTCAGGGCCGTTGCGACAGGGGCCTCCAGGCCGGGACCTCCGCGGCCGGGGCGGCGTCAGGTCCCAGCACCTGCCGCATATGGGACAGGGCCCGCCGGGTGCGGGTTTTGACCGTACCCAGCGGCATGTGTAGCAGGCACGCGATCTCCCGTTGCGAGAACCCGCCGAAATAGGCCAGCTCGATGAGCCGCCGGTCCAGATCGGAGATGGTGTCGAGGGCCGACTGCACTGCCACCCGGGTGGTCGGATCCTCGGCCGGCACGGCCGGTTCCGGTCCCTCCTCCGCCTCCGGTTCGGGCCGGTGGCGCCGGCGGCGGGCCCAGTCCAGCATGCGGGAACGCCCGATCTGGAAGATCCAGCTTTCCACCCGCCCCTTGGAGGGATGGTACCGGTCGCGCGCCCGCCAGACGGTCAGAAAGGTCTGCTGCAGCACGTCCTCGGCCTCCCAGCCGTCATGCACCACCGTGCGGATGAGGCCCAGGAGCCGGGGGGCATAGCGCGCGTAAAGGACCTCGAAGGCCCGGGCATCACCCTGCTGCCAGGCCTGCATCAGCGCCTCGTCCGGACAGGAGTCGAGAGGGCCGGCCGTCCCAACCACCTCCCCCAACCCGTTTCCTGATACGCAGGGGACCTCCGGCCGGTTTTGCGCCGGGGGCGGTTCCGGGCACCTTATCCTAAGGCCATGATAGCAGGAACGGGGCCCGGGGGAGGGGACCGGCGTGCGGCGGGCGGTGCGGGCGGCGGCGGTGGTACTGGGCACAGCGGGGCTGGCGGTGCCGGCGCAGGCGCCGGCGGTCCTGATCAGTCCGCCGGTGCCGGCGTTTCCGGCGGGATCCCTGGTCCCCGCCATTCCGGGGCCGCACTGCACCCGTTGCAACCACGGCTACGAGGGGGCCGATGAGCTGAGCCCGGTGCTGCCGCCCTCCTACGCGGCCCGTATCCGGCCTCGCCGGCTGGGGATCCAGTTCGTGGGAGACGACCCCCACCGCCTGCGCCGGGACGGGCTGGCCTTAAGCCTGACCGGCCCGGGCTGGCGGGGGCGGCTGCCGCTGCGCTTCGGCCCGGCCGGTTTCGGAGGCGGGGCGGTCCCGCCCGCCGGGAGCGGGCGCTGGCAGCTGCACCTGGTGGCCCCCGGTTTTCCGGCGACCGGCGGCTGGACGGTGACCGTGCGGCCCTGCTCCGGACCGCCGGCGGCCGGCCCCGGCCGCTGGCTGCCGGCCTTGAACGCCCTGCGGCGGGTGCTGGGCGAGGACCCGGCCGCCTGGAGCGCCCCCTTGGCCCGGGCAGCGGCAGCCCATGCGGCCTACCTGGCCCGCAACGGCTACGACCGCCCTTCCTTCCATCTGGAGGATGCGGGCCGGCCCGGCTTCACCGGTCGCGACCCCGCCCTGCGCGACCTGGCCTGGGGCTTCCGGTCGCCGTTGGTGGGCGAGGAGGGGGCGGAATGGCGCACCCCCCGACCGGGCCCGGTCGTGGTCCTGACCCTGGTCAACACCGTATCCCACCGGCTGGGGCTGCTCTCGCCCAATCTGCTGGCGGCAGGGGCGGCGCAGGCTGGGGGGCCCCACGGCGCGGCGGTCATGGACCTCGGCTACGGGTACCGGGATGATCTGCCGCCGGCGGTGGTGTATCCCTTTCCCGGTCAGAACGGGGTGCCCGTGGCCTGGGAGGACCGGGAGGAGCCGGATCCGGTTCCCCACGGCTTCGGCCGGCGTTTCGGCTACCCTCTCACAGTCGATTTCCCTACCGCCGCGGCTGTGCAGCTGGTGGCGGTGCGCCTGCAACCGGCCGGCTCGGGGGCACGGCCTCTCCCCCTTATTACCGATGCTCCGGGCCGGCGGGGGCTGGGGCCCAACCAGGTCGGCCTGGTCCCGATGGCTCCCCTGTGGCCCTTCACGGTCTATCAGGCTACCCTCCGGGCCCGGGTGCGGTTTAATGACGGCAGGAGCCGCGCGGTCACCGTCCGCTGGCGTTTTGCCACCGGCGGGGGGGCGGAGGCGGTCGCGGCCGCCCCCGCCCGGCACGGCATTTGGGTGGCGGTCGGTCCCGCGGGCGGGGAACGGCCCGCCCCCGGGGTGGCGGTGGAGGTGCGGCAGACGCCCGGCGGCAGGGTGCTGGGCCGCGGCCGCACGGGGGCCGCCGGCATGGCTTTTATCCCGTTGCGCCGGCCCCCGGCCGGCGGGGAGCGGCTGATGGTGCTGACGCGGGGCGGCAACGGCGCCCTGGTGGACTGGGGAGGAGAATAGCGCGGCCATGGGCGGCAGGGTGCGGGTGCGCATCGGGGAGGCGGCGGGCGACCTGGCCGTGAGCTGGCGGCCGGGGCGCGGGGGACCGGGGGTCATCCTGGTACACGGCATGGGGGCCAGCCGGCACATCTTCCGCCGCCTGCTGGCGGATCCCGGCCTGCTGCCGGGTCCGGCGGCTGCCCTGGACCTGCCCGGTTTCGGGGATTCCTTTGCCCTGCCCCGCCGGCAGGTGCTGGAGGACTATGTAGCGGCGGTGACGGCGGTGGCGGACGCGGCCGGGTGGCGCCGCCCGCTGCTGGTCGGCCATTCCTTCGGGGGGATGGTGGCGGCCCGGGCCCTAGCGGACCGGCCCGGCCGCTTCGCGGGCGCGGTCCTGATTAGCCCGGCCGGCTTTATTGAGCCGGAGAACGTCTTCGAACCTTCGCCGCGGGAATGGTGGAACCGGGTGCTCATCTGGTGGACCGGCACCGCCTGGATGGGAGCCCGGATCGTGCGTTTCCTGGGGGTGGATCCCCACCAGCTTGACCCAGCCGACCGGCGGGCCCTGCAGGAGGGCTGGAGGAGGGCGCGGGAGATGGCCCGCATGGGCCGTTTCTACCGCACGCCGGACCTGCTGGAGCAGGTACTGGCCAGCGGCCGCCCGGTGGTCGTCCTGCACGGGACCGCCGATCCGATCTTTCCCTGGCCGGCCATGGCCCGCCGTCTGGAAGGCAGGCTTGACCTCATTCCCCTGCCGGGGCTGGGCCACCTGCCCTTTCTACAGGATCCGGACCGCTTTGACCCCCCCTTCGGACAGGCCGTGCGCACCTTGGCCAGGCGGGTATAGCCTGACCCCGGCGGAACCAGATTAGGCCCATGAGCAGCCATGTAAAGCGGCCCATCCGCACCCGGATGTACAGCCGGGCCTTCGGGTCCGGCCATCCGCCCGCGAGCCGGGCGGTCCGTAAGATTGGACAGACCGGTCTGACCCTGACCCTCATCGGGGGCATCATGGGGTCCGGTCTGTTCCTGGCTAGCGGCCAGGCCATCCGGCTGGCCGGCCCCGCCATCGCCCTTTCGTATCTGCTGGGTGTGACCATTATGGCCATCGAGGTGGCAGCCCTGGCTGAAATGTCGGCGGCCGACCCGGTGCGGGGTTCTTTCCTGGCCTATGCCCGTCGCACGTTAGGGCCGGGACTCGCCTTCGTCGGGGGGTGGGTGTTCTGGTTTTCCAGCATTCTGAACATTGCCGCTGAGGGGACCGCCGGCGCCCTGTTCACCCGGCTCTGGTTCCCGGCGGTGCCGGTCTGGATTTTCAGCGTCGGCTATGCGCTGCTGGTGGTGGGCATCAATTTCCTGACCGTCAAAGGTTTCGCCGGGGTGGAGTCGGGAATGTCGCTCACCAAGGTGATGGCGACGGCCGTGTTTGTGGTGGCCGGGCTGGCGGCCGCGGCCGGCCTGCTGCCGGCGCCGTCCCGGCGGGGCTGGGCGCTGTGGACCGCCTCCCCCGCCTTTCTCCCCCGCGGGCTGGCAGGGGTGGCGGGCGCCATGGTACTGGTGATGTTCTCCATGTCCGGTACCGGGGTGCTGGGTCTGGCGGCCCCCAATGTGAAGAAGCCGGAGGGGACAATCGCCGCCACCATCCGCAACACGGTCATCGCCATTTATGTCCTCTATGTAGGCTCCGCCCTGGCCATCACCGGCATTCTGCCCTGGCACCGGGTACCCATTGCCGAGAGCCCGTTTACCGCCGCCCTGCGCGTCCTCCCCTGGGGATGGGCGGCCAGCCTCTTTAACCTGGTCATCCTGCTGGCGGTGCTGTCGGCCATGAATGCCGGCCTTTTTGCCACCGACCGCGTCTTGGCCACGCTGGGGCGCATCCACGACGCCCCGGCGGTGGTGGCCCGGGAGTCGCACGGCATCCCGCGGGTGGCCAACGCCGTGACGGGTGTCCTCCTGGTCCTGGTGAGCGGTCTGGCCTACTTCCTGCCCAAGACGGCCTACCTCTACCTGGTGACCGCCACCGGTTTCCAGGCCCTTTTCGTCTGGATCCTGATCATGGTGACCCAGATTTATTATCGGCCGCGCCTGCTGCGGCAAGGGGTGCATGTCGAGTTCCGTGTGCCGGGCTATCCCTGGTTGTCCTGGGTGGGGGTGGTGCTGATGGTGGGGGTCATCGCCACTGCCCCCCTCGCTCCCCACGAGCTCATCGCCCTCGGTATCGGGGCGGGGGCAACCGTCCTGTTTGCCCTCGCCTACCTGCCGGTGCGCCGGGCGCGGGCTCACTCCTCCCCGTAACCGGCCGGGGCCGACTCCGCCCCGTGGGGATTGGCGGGAGCGGTGGGCGGCGCTGCCGCATGCGGTTGGGGGAGTTCACTGCGCAGGGCCAGGGTGGTGGTGCGGGTTTCGAACAGCTTGATGTGCCCGCTCTTGCGCAGGAAGGTTTCCGCGTGCAGGAACAGTTCCCAATACAGCCGCCACAGGCGGCTGCTGTCATCCAGGGCCTCTACAGTCAGGGCCAGCTCCCGGGCTTCGTCGATGCCGATGGCCATGCTGTGGGACTGTCGGTTGCGGGCCAGGATCCGGGCCGTCTCTCGGGCCCGCGTCGGCTGGTCCTTGAGCATATAGCGGGTCAGCCAGCTTTCCGCCAGGCTCTCCGCGTCGGCGATGGCCTTCTCGCAGACATTGATGAGGGCCTGGTCGAACCGTTGGGCCATAAGGTAGTCGGCCGGTTCCAACCGCCCTTTCAGGTTGACCGCATCCACGAACTGGCGGTAGCTGTCGACCACCGCATGGGCCGGTACGTACAGCCCTAGAGGCGGGTACAGCACCTGGGGGTCAATCGGCCCCAGCTGGGAAGGCGGGCCCATAACCACGCTGTCCGCGGCCAGGGCCATCAACGTACCTGCACTCTTGGCAGCGTTGGGCACCACTACCCGCACCTGCGGGTGGCTGCGGCGCAGCAGGCGCATGATCTGGTCGGCGGCGTCAGGGGACCCGCCGGGGGTGTTGAGCACCAGGTCGAGAGGGGCGCCCAGGGGGAGGGATTGCAGGGCGGTCACCACCGCTGGCACATCGGTGGCGGAGACAAAGGCCCCGGGGGCATCCAGCGGGGTGATGTACAGGAACTGGCGCCGCCCGGTCATCCGTTCCAGGCGGGCAATGAGACTACGGCGGCGGGTCTGGCCGGGATTGGCGTATTCATAGAGGACCTGGGCATAAATGGGATTCATCCTGGACTCCGGCTCCTTTGCAGCAGGCTCCGCGCCCGGCCTGCCGCCGGGCACCGCCGGCGGCCGGCCTGGGCGGTGCCTCCATCTTCGCGCTTCCGGGGCCTTTGGTACACTGGGAATTGTCCGGCATTCTGCAGGGTAGTGGGGAGGCGGGACCGACGGGCACAGGATGGGGACCGCTGGCGGCGACCTTCGCGGCGGTGTTTGCGGCCGAACTGCCGGACAAGACCTCCTGGGTCGCCATCGGCCTGGCTGCGGGCCGTCCCGGGCGTCAACGGGCCGTTTGGGCGGGAGCGGTAGCCGCCTTCGGGCTGCAGACGGCCCTGGCCCTGGCGGCGGGGCGGCTGCTGACCGCCCTGCCCGCGGGGCTGCCTGGTCTGGCCGCGGGGCTGGTCTTCCTGCTCTTCGGTCTGCACTTCCTCCGCCCGGGTCAGGAGGATCGTCCCGCGCCGCGGCCCGGGCCTGCGGCCTTGCAGGCCTTCCTCCTGGTAGGTCTGGCCGAATTCGGGGACCTCACCCAGGCCCTGACGGTGGCGGCCGTGGTGCGCTACCCGCATGCCGCGTGGGCGGTGGGTCTAGGCGCCTGGGCGGGCCTGGCCGCGGCCGCAGCGGTATCGGTCTGGGGCGGAGGCGCGCTGGCACGCCGGCTGCCGGAGGGGCTCTTCCACCGCCTGGCGGCGGTGGTGTTTCTGGCGGCGGGGACCTGGCTGCTGGGGCGTTGGGTCCGGGATCGGCTATGGTAAAGGCGGAGGCAGGGAAGGGGGCGGGGGCAACCCGTGGAGATCTTCGGGCTGGTAGGCCCCAGCGGCACCGGCAAGAGCCACCGCGCGTCCTTTGTGGCGCATCACCTCGGCATTGACACCATTTTGGACGACGGGCTTCTCATCCAGGGCCCGCGCATTGTGGCCGGCCGTTCCGCCAAGCGCGAGGCCACCCGCCTGGGAGCGGTGCGGCGGGCGGTGCTCAGCGATCCTCGCCACGCCGCCGAGCTGCGGGCGGCCCTGGATCGTCTGGCGCCCGCCCGGCTGCTGGTGCTGGGCACATCGTCGTCCATGATTGAGACCATCCTGCGGCGGCTGGGCCTGGAAGGGGTGCCGTGGGAGCTCATTCCCATCGAGAGCATCGCCACCCCCGAGGAGATCCGGACCGCCCGCAATGTACGGCGGCGCTTCGGCAAGCATGTGATCCCTGCCCCTACCTTCGAGGTACAGAAGTCCTTTTCCGGTTATCTGGTCGATCCGCTGCGCTTCATCTTCCGGCAGCGGGGCCGGCGGGTGACGGTGGAGAAGTCGGTGGTCCGGCCTACCTTCTCCTCCTTGGGCCATTTCTACATCGCCGAGGAGGTGCTGGTGGCCATCGCGGAACGGGCGGCAGCGGGGGCCCCGGGGGTGGAGCGGGTGGCCCATGTGGCGGTGCAGGCCCGTCCGGAGGGGGTGTGGCTGACGGTGGAAGTGGTCCCGGCGGCCGGCGGCCGGGGGCCGGCCTGGGTCTTCCGGACTCTGGAGGCAGCCCAGCGGGCGGTGGTGGACGCGGTGGAGGCCGGGACCGGCCTGGGGGTGCTGGCGGTGGACGTGCGGGCCCGGCGGCTGGGCTGTGCCGCCCCCGCCGCCGGGCAGGCGGGCGACCGGGAGGGAGCGACCCGAGATGGCGGGAGAGCGGGTGCTGGTGGTCGATGACGAACCGGCCATTGTGGAACTGGTGCAATACAATCTCGAGCGCGAAGGCTTCGTGGTAGATACGGAGGCGGACGGGCCCGCAGCCCTGCGCCGGGCGCGCAGCGAGCGGCCCGACCTGATCATCCTGGATGTGATGCTGCCGGGGATGTCGGGGCTGGAGGTCTGCCGGGCTCTGCGGCAGGAGATGGACGTGCCCATTCTCATGCTCACCGCCCGCAAGGACGAGGTGGACCGGGTCCTGGGGCTGGAACTGGGGGCGGACGACTACGTTACCAAACCCTTTTCGCCCCGGGAGCTGGTGGCGCGGGTGAAGGCCATCCTGCGCCGGAGCCAGAAGGGCCGGGAGGCGGATGCGGGCGGCGGGGCGGTGGGCATCCGCGGTCTCTTGGTGGATCCCGCCCGCCGGCGGGTGGAGCTGGACGGGCAGCCGGTCGACCTCACCTTTACCGAATTCGAGCTGTTGCAGACCCTGGCCCGCAATCCGGGCCGTGCCTTCAGCCGGGAGGAACTCCTGTCCCGGGTGTGGGGGGAGGACTTCTTCGGGGACGTGCGGACGGTGGACGTCCACATCCGGCACCTGCGGGAGAAGCTGAAGGAGGACCCCCAGAACCCCCGTTATCTGGAGACGGTCCGGGGAGTGGGCTACCGCTTCAAGGAGGGGTGACGGGCGCGGCTGTGAATGCAAGCGACCATAAACCGGGGCTTTCCCCCTACGTGCCGGTGGGCCTGGTGGCCCTGATGGGGCTGGGTATGGTGCTGGAGCGGACGCCGCACGGGCTGCTCAAGGCCGGCCTGGTGCTGGTGGCGGCCCTGTGGTGGGCCTACCGCGAGACGCGGCTGCAGCTGGAGGCCCGGCGCAACCTGGCCGATACCGTGGCCCAGCTCAACGAGACGGTGGAACGCTGGGCCTCCGGGGACCTGCGCGCGCGGGTCTACCTGGACCATGAGGACCCGCTCGACCCCTTGGCCCATGGCATGAACCGGGTGGCTGAGGTGCTGGAGGAGCGCACGGCCGACCTCAAGGAGGATAAGGAGCGCCTGGAGACCATCCTGGGCTCCATGGCCAACGGCATCATCATCTTCAACCATGGGCTGACCATCACCCTCATCAACCGGGCCGCCCTGCTGCTGTTCCGCATCCCGGACCCCAACGTGACCGGCCGTCATCTCTTGGAGGTCATCCGCGACGTGACCCTGGAGGACGACCTTACCGCCGTGACCCGCCGCGGGCAGACGGTGGTGCGGGAATGGAGCCCGCGGGAGGACGAATCCGTGACCGTGGAGCTAACCATTGCCCCCTTGAAGCAGCCGGTGGGCGGCCTGGGCGCGGTCCTGGTCGCGCGGGACATCTCCGCTCAGAAGGAGGTGGACCGCATGCGCGCCGATTTCGTGGCCAACGTCTCCCATGAGCTGCAGACCCCACTGACCATCATCCGTGGTTTCACCGAGACCCTGCTGGATGAGCAGGACCCCCTCGCCGCCCGCCGTTTCATCGGGCTAATTCACGATGAAGCCAACCGCATGAGCCGGCTGGTGGACGACCTGCTGACCCTTTCCCGCATTGAACACCGGAGCCTGCCCGTGCGCCGGGAGCCGGTGGACCTGACTGAGCTCATCGAGGGCCTGGCGGCCAAGCTGGGGCCGCGCATGCAGGCCGCCGGGCTTAGCTTCTCCCAGGAGCTGCCGGCACGGCTGCCGCCGGTGTGCGGGGACCCCGACCTGCTGGCGGAGGTGTTCCTCAACCTGGTCACCAACGCCATCCAGTACACCCCGCGGGGGGGCCGCATTACGGTTGGCGGCCAGGCGGTGGCGGGGGAGGTTGCGGTCAGCGTGCGGGACACCGGCATCGGGATCCCCGCCCAGGATCTGCCCCGCATCTTTGAGCGCTTCTACCGGGTGGACCGCGCGCGGTCGCGGGCTTCCGGCGGCACCGGGCTGGGGTTGGCCATCGTCAAGCACATCGTGGAGATTCACCGCGGCCGGGTGGAGGTCTCCAGCACGGTGGGACAGGGCACCACCTTTGTGGTCTGGCTGCCGGAGGAATGCGACGGTGGCGTGACACACTAGGGCCATGCGATCCGGAGTGTGGCGTCTCCTGCTGGCGGCAGCCCTGCTGGGCCTGCCGCCGTCCGGCCCCCGCCCGCAGGTGCTGCGGGTGATGGGGGCAACTTCCCTGGTGCCCTACCTGCAGGCTGTCATCCCCGCCTTTGAGCGGCAGCGGCCGGGGGTGCGGGTGAGCCTGTCCGCCGGCGGATCCTTCGCGGGCCTGGAGGCCGTCCGCCGCGGTCAGGTGGAAGCCGGCCTCAGCGACCTGCCCGTGCCCGAGGGGCCTGCCTGGCGGGGGCTGCGCGCGTTGCCCCTCGGCTGTCTGGCGGTGGTGCCCATCGTCCATCCCCGCCTCGGCCTTCGGCGGCTGTCCGCCGGGCAGCTGGCGGCGGTGCTGGAGGGACGGGTGCGCAACTGGCGGGAGGTCGGGGGTCCCGATCTGCCGGTAGTGGTGGTGGTGCGGCCGCGGGCATCCGGGGCGCGGGCGGTGCTGGAAGAGGGCCTGCACTTGCGGGGGTTCAGCCCGCGGGCGGTGGTGCAGCTGTCCAACGGGGCGGTGGCGCGCACGGTGCAGGAGACCCCGGGGGCGGTGGGCTTTGTGGAGGCGCCCTTTGTGCGTCCGGGGGTGCAGGTTCTGGACGTGGGCCCGTATCATTATGGAGGGGACGGGCCGTGGCCCTTTCAGGCCCGCCTCGCCCTGGTGGCGCGCCGGCCGGTGGCGCCGGAGGTGGCGGAGCTGGCGGCCTTCGCCGCGTCCTGGCCGGGGCGTGCCGCCTACGGCATCCGGGCCTGCCCGCCGTCCAGCGGCGGGACGGGCCGAGGGGGGGAGCCCTATCACCGTGGAGACCGGCCCCGAGCGCCGGGCGCACAACCGCAACCTGGTGATGGAGAGCCTGCAGGCGGATCTCTTCACCATGGCCACTGCCCTGCTGGTGGTGCTGGCGGTGGGGATCCTGGTGCGCCTGGGGCTGCCCGCCGCCGCCCTGCTGGCCCGCCAGGGTCCGGTGACCGTCCTGGCCGGGCGGGTCTGGGACCCGGTGGCGGGCCGCTACGGCCTGCTACCCTTTCTCTGGGGATCGGCGGTGGTGACGGCCATCGCCCTGGGGGTGGCGGTGCCCCTGGGGGGCGCCACGGCGGTGACGGTGACCCGCATCCTCGAACCCTCCTGGCGGGGGCCGGCCCGCTCCCTGCTCACCGCCTTCATGGCGGTGCCATCGGTCATTTACGGCTGGTGGGGGCTCGGGGTGGTGGTGCCGGCGGTGCGGGCCCTGACCGGCGGGCCGGGCTTCAGTCTGCTAGCGGCCGGCCTGACGGTCGGGATCATGGTGCTGCCGACGTTCGCCCTGCTGGCGGCGGAGGCGCTGGCGGCGGTGCCCGATACCTGGGTGCAGGCCTCGCTGGCCCTGGGGGCGACCGGGGACCAGACCTTGTTGCGGCTGGTGCTGCCGGCGGCGGGAGCGGGCCTGCGCCAGGCGCTGGCCCTGGCCACGGCCCGGGCCCTGGGCGAAACCCTGGCCGTGCAGATGGTGGTGGGCGGGCAGACCACTTTCAGCTGGAATCCTCTACACCCGGGGGCCACCCTCACCAGCCAGATCCTGACCGACATGGTGGCCCTGCCGGTGGGGACGCCCGGGCATGCCGCCCTGGACGTGATGGCAGTGGTCCTGCTGGGTCTGATGTGGGCGGCAGCGCGCGCGGTGGGGTCCCGTACCCCGCCGCCCGGTTAGCGGGGGGAACGGGGGCAGGATGACGGCAAGGACGGACGGGCGGTTGCGGCGGGTGGAGCCGCTGCACCGGGCGGCACTGGCCGGCGCGGGGGCGACGGCGGCCCTGCTGATCTCGGTGGTGGCCGGGGTGCTGGCCGAGGGGCTGCCGGCCCTGGCCGTGGCCTGGTGGGACGGCCGCCTCACCCCCTGGTGGCCCTACCTGGCCAACACCGTGATCATGACCTGCGGGGCCGGGGCGGTCAGTGCCGGGCTGGGGGTAGGGGTGGGCGCCCTCCGCGTGGAGTACCTCATCGATCCCCAGGCCCGGCGGGCCCTCGACCTCCTCATCACCCTCCTTACTAGCCTGCCGACCGTGATCCTGGGCCTGGTGGCCTTTGACCTGCTGATCGCGCAGGCAGGCTGGCCCTTTTCGACGGGGGCCGGTGCCGTGACCCTGGCCGCCCTCAACCTGCCCTGGATGGCGGCAGGGGCGCGGGAGGCCTTCCTGGGCGTACCCGACAGCCTGCGCGCGGGTTCCCTGGCCCTGGGGGCCACCCGTTTCCAGACGTTTGTGCGGGTGGTCCTGCCGGCCGCGCTGCCGGCCCTGACCGGGGCGGTGGGGATGGGGGTGGCCCGGTTGCTGGGGGAGGTGGCGGCTCTCATCTATACCGCCGGCCTGGTGGCGCCCGCCCGTCCCGGCCTGGATTGGCGCCAGCCGGGGGGCAGCCTGGCGGTGGAGGTCTGGCACCTGCGCACGGAGGGGGTGAGCCCGGCAGCGCCGCGGGAGGCGGCGATGCTGGCCTCTTTGCTGCTGCTGCTGGTGGCGGCGGTGCTGTGGGGGTTCGCCCGCCTGGCTCGGGGCACTGCCCGCCGCTAATCGGGGGCCGGAGGGGGAAGGATGATGCCGCCCGCCATCCGGGTGGAGGATGTGTCGGTCTATTATGGCAGCCGGCGGGTGCTGTCCCGCATCCGCCTGGAGGTGGCCGCGGGATCGGTATTGGCCATCATCGGGCCTTCGGGGTGTGGCAAGTCCACCTTCCTGCGGGTATTGAACCGGATGGTGGACCGGGAGCCGGGGGTGCGGGTGGAGGGGCAGGTCTACCTTGACGGGGAACCGGTCCTGGGGCGGGAGGTGGATCTGGTCGCCCTCCGCCGGCGGGTGGGGATGGTCTTCCAGGCCCCCAATCCCTTTCCTTTCTCCGTGTTTGACAATGTCGCCTACGGTCCCCGGCTGCTCGGCCGGCGGGATCCGGCCGAATTGCGGCGGATCGTGGAGGAGAGCCTCAAAGAGGCGGCGCTATGGGACGAGGTGCGGGGCAAGCTGCGCCGGCCGGCGGCCTCCCTGTCGGGGGGGCAGCAGCAACGGCTGTGCATCGCCCGCGCCCTGGCAGTGCGGCCGGAGGTATTATTGATGGACGAGCCCACCTCGGCCCTGGACCCGGTGTCCACCGGCCGGATCGAGGAGCTGATCCTGCGGCTGCGGGGCCGCTACACCATCGTGCTGGTGACCCATCAGCTGCAGCAGGCGGCGCGGGTGTCGGACACCACCGCCCTGTTCCAGGACGGCGAGCTGGTGGAGGTGGCGGAGACGAGCGCCTTTTTCACGGCGCCCCGCGATCGCCGCACGGAGAATTACCTGACCGGCCGCTTTGAGTAGCCGGGGAAAGGGGGCCGGCCCATGGGCGATTTTCTGCACGGGGAGCTCCGGGACCTGGAGCAGGAGCTGCTGCGCATGGGGGCCCTGGTGGAGGATCAGATCCGGCGGGCTGTGCAGGCGTTGGTCATCCGCGATGCGGCCTTGGCGCGGGAGGTCATGGACGATGATGACCGGGTGGACCGCATGGAGATGGCCATCGAGCGCCGCTGCCTCAAGCTGCTGGCCCTGCAGCAGCCACTGGCCGGGGACCTGCGGGTGGTCTCCACCATCCTCAAGATCATCACCGACCTGGAGCGGATGGCCGACCACGCCTCCGACCTGGCGCGGGCGGCGCTGCGCATGGGGCCGGATCCCCTGCCGCCGGCGCTGATGGACCATATCCCCCGCATGGGCCGCCTGGCAGGCTCGATGGTGCGCTCGGCCCTCAACGCCTACATCCACCGGGATGTAGCCGAAGCCTTGACCATGATCCGGCTGGACGATGATGTGGACCACCTGTATGCCGAGGTCTTCCGGGAGGGCCTGGAGTTCATGAAGGAGCATCCCGAAGCGGTGGACCAGGGCACCTACCTGCTGTTTGCGGCCAACTACCTGGAACGGGTAGCGGACCATGCCACCAACCTCGGGGAATGGGTCATCTTCATGGTCACCGGGGAGCGCCAGGAGCTGAATCATTGACCACCCCGCCGCGACCGCGGGCAGACGGAGCTCAGTCCGAAAGAACTATTTAGGGGTTAACGCAATCGATGTAATATTGGGACTATGGCCCTTATTTGTGAAACAGGAAACGAATAGCGCCAATGAGGCCGGCACCCCGCCGGCGCTGCACCTTTTATTCGTCAACCCGCTCCGGCTGGCCCGGGCAGATCCAAGTGGAGGGATGCACAGTGCTTCGCGTCGGGATCAATGGTTTCGGCAGTATCGGGCGACGGTTCTTCCGGATTGCATTCGAGCGGCGCAATTTCGAGGTGGTGGCCGTCAACGACCTGACCGACGCTAAGGTACTGGCTCATCTGCTCAAGTTCGACTCCAATTATGGGACCATGGCGGTGGACGTCCGGGCGGAAGGCCAGGAGATCCTCGTCGGCGACCAGCGCATCCGCGTGTTCGCGGAGCGGGACCCGGCCCGGATTCCCTGGCGGGAGGTCGGGGTCGATGTGGTCATCGAGTCCACCGGCTTCTTCACCTCGCGGGAGAAGGCGGCCATGCATCTCGAGGCAGGGGCCAAGCGCGTCATCATCTCCGCCCCGGCTACCGACGTCGACCGGACCATCGTCATGGGGGTTAACGATGACCGCTTCGACCCCGAGACCGACTTCGTCATCTCCAACGCCTCCTGCACCACCAACTGCCTGGCGCCCATGGCCAAGGTCATGGATGAGGTCTTCGGCATCGAGTCCGGCCTCATGACCACCGTCCACTCCTACACCAACGACCAGCGCCTGCTGGACCAGCCCCACAAGGACCTGCGCCGGGCCCGGGCCGCCGCCCAGAACATCATCCCCACCAGCACCGGGGCCGCCCGCGCGTTGCACCTGGTGCTCCCTCAGCTCAAAGGCAAGATGAACGGCTTCTCCGTCCGGGTGCCCACCCCGGTGGTCTCCCTGACCGACCTGGTGGTGCACACCACCCGTCCGGTGTCGGTGGAGGCCATTAATGCCGCCATGCGGGAGGCGGCCGCGGGTTCCCTCAAGGGCATCATGTCCGTCTGCGACCTGCCGTTGGTGTCCATGGACTTCAAGGGCGACCCCCACTCCGTCATCATCGATGCCGCCAGCACCATGGTCATCGGCGATCACCTGGCCAAGGTGGTCGGCTGGTACGACAACGAGTGGGGGTACTCCAACCGGCTGGTGGAGCTGACGGAACTTGTCGGACGGCGGGGGGTTTAACATGCGGGCCACGGAAGCGGGAACGGTTGCCGGAAGCGCGTCCCGGACCACCCCGGTGCTGCGGACCCTGGACGACCTGGACCGGCGGGGGCTGCACAACCGCCGGGTGCTGCTGCGCGTCGACTTTAACGTACCCTTGGACGGGGCCGGCCAGGTGGCCGACACCAGCCGCATCGAGGCCTCGTTGCCGACGGTGCGCTGGCTGCTGGACCGCGGTGCCCGCCTGGTCATCATGAGCCACCTCGGCCGGCCTAAGGGCCGGGAGGAACGCTTCTCCCTGTCCCCCGTGGCCCGCAAGCTGGGCGAGCTGTTGGGCCAGCCGGTGGCGTTCGTGCGCGACGTGGCGGGGCCGGAGGCCCAGAGCGCCGCGCGGGCCCTGGTGCCGGGCCACGTACTGATGGTGGAGAACCTGCGCTTCGAGCCCGGGGAGACCAAGAACGACCCCGTCTTCGCGGAGCGGCTGTCGGAGCTGGGCGAATACTACGTGAACGACGCCTTCGGCACGGTCCACCGCGCCCATGCCTCCATCGTGGGGGTGCCCAGCTTCATCCCGGGGGCGGCCGGATTCCTGCTGGAACGGGAGCTGCGGGCGCTCACCGCCCTGCGCGACCACCCCGAACGACCGTACTGGGCCATCATCGGGGGGGCCAAGGTCAAGGACAAAGTAGGACTGCTGGTCCGCCTGGCCGAAGTCGCCGACGGGCTGGTCATCGGCGGAGGCATGGCCAACACCTTCCTGGCGGCGCAGGGGCATAACCTGGGGGCTTCGCGGGTGGAAGCGGAGGCGCTCGACACCGCGCGTGACATCCTGGACCGGGCGGAGAAGGCGGGGATTCCCGTCGTCCTGCCGCAGGATGTGGTGGCCGCCACCGCATTCGCGGCGGACGCCCCGCACCGGGTGGCGGCCCTGGACGACCTCCGCCCGGATGAAATGGCGCTCGACGTGGGTCCCGCCACCGTCAGCGCCATTACTCGGGCCCTGGCCGGGGCACGGACCGTGTTCTGGAACGGCCCCCTGGGGGTGTTCGAGTTCGACGCGTTTGCCCAGGGGACGATGGCGGTGGCGCGGATGCTGGCCGATCTGGATGCCACGGTGGTGGTGGGGGGCGGCGACTCCCTGGCCGCCGTGCACAAGGCCGGCGTGGTGGACCGCATCAGCCACGCCTCCACCGGCGGAGGCGCGTCGCTGGAGTTCCTGGAGGGGAAGGTGCTGCCGGGCGTGCAGGCCCTGATGGTGCCGGCGTCCGAGTGATTCCGGGAGGGGGCCGCCAATGACCGGGAGTCAGGGAGGGGGCCGGCCGGCACCGCGCCGGCCCATCCTCATTGCCAACTGGAAGATGTACAAGACGCTGGATCAGGCTGAGGCCTACGCCCGCGACCTGACCATGCGCCTGCAGGAAAGCGGGCCGGATTGGGTGCCGGAACGCGAGGTGGTGGTCTGCCCCCCCGACCTCTATGTTGTGCCGCTGGCCCGGCTGTTTGCGGGCAGCCGGGTGGAGGTGGGGGCCCAGAACCTGGAGCTGGGCCGGGAGGGGGCCCTGACGGGCGCCACCTCGGCCTACCTGCTCGCGCGGGCGGGAGCCCGCTACGTCATCGTGGGCCATTCCGAACGGCGCCGGTTCTTCGGGGAGACCAATGAGCTGGTGGGCCAGAAAGCAGCGGCCGCGGTGGCCGAGGGGCTCATCCCCATCGTCTGCGTGGGGGAAAGCGCCGAGGAGCGTGACGCCGAGCGGACCGCGGAGGTGGTGGCCTCCCAGCTGGCGCCGGTGCTGGAGGCGGTGCCGGAGCCGGAGCTGGGGCGCCTGATTGTGGCCTACGAGCCCGTGTGGGCGATCGGCACCGGCCGGGTGCCGGAAGTGGAGGAGGCCGATGAGGTGGCTGCCTTCATCCGGGCTCAGGTGGGGGTGCGTTCCCCGCATGCTGCGGCCTCGGTGCGCGTGTTGTACGGCGGCAGCGTGACCGAGCACAACCTGGCCGGATTCTGGCAGGCACCGGACATCGACGGGGCCCTGGTGGGCGGGGCTTCGCTGGACGTGGACCGTTTCTTCACCATGCTCGGGGTACCGCTGTCCTGACCCTCCCCTTTCCGCCCTTCATCCCCGTCGAGTGATGTCATACAATGCTATGGGTCCATCGGCGGGCCCGCGGCGCGCCGCAGGGGACGAAGGCGCAGCGTAACCGGGAAGGGAAGAGGGCGGCGTGCAGCAACCGCTGGTGTTGATGGTTCTGGACGGATGGGGAGAGCGGGCGGACGGGTCCGACAACGCCATCGCCCGCGCCCCGGCCGTCCATTTTTCGCGCCTCTGGGAGGCCTACCCCCACACCACCCTCAATGCCGGAGGCGAGGCGGTGGGGCTGTTGCCCGGTCAGATGGGCGACTCCAACGTGGGGCACCTCACCCTGGGGGCGGGACGCGTCATCTTTCAGGACCTGGCCCGCATCCACCGGGCGGTGGCCGACGGCAGTTTCGGCCGTCTCCCCCTTCTGCAGGAGTTCCTGGCCGGCGTGCGCCCGGGGCGGTTGCATCTGCTGGGCCTGCTCTCGCCGGGCGGCGTCCACAGCCATCAGGAGCACCTGGCGGCCGTGCTGCAGGCGGCCCGGGAAGCCGGCCTGCAGGGGGACGAGGTGGTCATCCATGTCTGGACGGACGGGCGGGATGTCCCGCCGGGCAGTGCCCCCGCCTCGCTGGCGTATCTCCAGGAGGTGATGGCCCGGACGGGGGTGGGCCGCATCGCTACCGTCAGCGGCCGCTATTTTGCCATGGACCGCGACCGCCGTTGGGACCGCACCGAACGTGCCTACCGCGCCATGGTGGAAGGGCAGGGGGAGACGGCCCCGGATGCGGAAAGCGCGGTGGAGGCGGCCTACGCCGCGGGGCACACGGACGAGTTCATCCCGCCCACGGTTCTTACCGGCGGCGGGCCTGGGCCGTTCATCCGCGAGGAGGACAGCGTCTTTGTCTACAATTTCCGGGCCGACCGCGTGCGCCAGATCATCCGGGCCCTGGCCGACCCGGAGTTCGACGCCTTCCCGCGGCCGTTCGCCCGCGTGCGGCGCTTCCTGGGGATGACGCAATACGACCGGGGATTTCTGCTGCCCTACCTGTTCGGCCCGCAAGGGGTCCCGAACAATTTTGCGGAGTGGCTGAGCCGTCTGGGCCACCCGCAGCTGCACGTGGCGGAGACGGAGAAGTACGCCCACGTGACCTACTTTTTCAACGGCGGGGTGGAGACGCCCTATCCGGGCGAGGACCGGCGCCTGATTCCCTCCCCCAAGGTGGCGACCTACGACCTGTCCCCCGCCATGAGCGCTCCCGCCATCGCGGATGTGGTGCTGGAGGGGCTGGAGTCGGGGCGGTACGCCTTCATCCTGCTTAATTTTGCCAACCCGGACATGGTGGGGCATACCGGCAATCTGGAGGCGGCCACGGAAGCCATCCGGGTGGTGGACGGACAGATCGGGCGCATCTGGGCGGCGGTGGAGCGGCGCGGCGGCCTGCTGGCGGTGGTGGCGGATCACGGCAACGCTGAGGTGATGGTGGACCCCGACGGGCAGCCCAACACCCAGCATACCACCAACCCGGTGCCGTTCGTGCTGGCGTCGGACCGCTTGAAGGGCCGGCGGCTGCTGGAAGGCGGCGGGCTGGCGGATGTGGCGCCCACCTTGCTGGCAGCGGCCGGGGTCCCCATCCCGGATGAGATGACGGGACGGGTGCTGCTGATTTAACCCGGCCGCAGGGGGGCCGGGCCAAGATCATAAAGGGGGGATTGCGGCGGTGGCGGAACACGGGATGCGCATCCGGGCGGTGCGCGGGATGGAGATCCTGGATTCCCGCGGTCAGCCCACGGTGGGGGCGCGGGTGGAACTGGAGTCGGGCGTGGCGGTCTTCGCCCGGGTGCCGGCGGGCGCGTCCACCGGGGTGCATGAGGCGGTGGAACTGCGGGACCAGGACCGCCGCTACGGCGGGCGCGGGGTGCAACACGCGGTCGCCAACATCGACACCATTCTCGGCCCGGCGATCGCAGGGCGGGACGCCCGCAACCAGGCCGAGATCGACCAGGTCCTGCGCGAGATTGACGGGCATCCCCAGAAGGCGCGGCTGGGGGCCAACGCCATCCTGGCGGTGTCGCTGGGGGTGGCGCAGGCGGCGGCCGCCGGTCTGGGGCTGCCGCTCTACCGCTACCTGGGCGGTCTGGCGGGCGGGGTGCTGCCGGTGCCCTTCCTGAACGTGGTCAACGGCGGTGCCCACGCCGACAATAACATCGACATCCAGGAGTTCATGCTGGTGCCGGGCGGTGCGGACAGCATGGCAGAGGCCATGCGCATGGCGGCTGAAACCTATGCCGCCCTGAAAGCGCTGCTGCACGAGCGCGGCCTGCGCACCGCGGTGGGGGATGAGGGCGGATTCGCGCCGGACCTGGCCTCGGACCGCGAGGCCCTGGACCTGCTGATGGCGGCGATCGAGCGGGCCGGCTACCGGCCCGGCGAGCAGGTGGCGCTGGCGGTGGACGTGGCGGCCAGCGGTCTTTACCGGGAGGGCCGCTACCGGGTGGCGGGCCGGGAGCGCACCGCCTCCGAGCTCATCGACTGGTATGAGGAGCTGGCGGATGCCTATCCCCTGGTGTCGCTGGAGGACGGGCTGGCCGAGGATGACTGGGAGGGCTGGCAGGAGCTGACCCGGCGGCTGGGCGGCCGTCTGCAGCTGGTCGGGGATGACCTCTTTGTCACCAGTCCCGAACGCATCCGGCGGGGGGTGGCGGAGGCCGCCGCCAACGCGGTGCTGATCAAGCTGAATCAGGTGGGGACCGTCACCGAGACCCTGGAGGCGGTACGCCTGGCCCAGCGGGCTGGCTGGCGGGCCATGATTTCCCACCGGTCGGGGGAGACCGAGGATACCAGTATCGCCGACCTGGCGGTGGGGCTGGCCACCGGACAGATGAAGAGCGGGGCTCCGGCCCGCGGGGAACGGGTGGCCAAGTACAACCGGCTGCTCTGGATCGAGGCGACCGACGCCGACTGCCGGTACGCCGGCTGGGAGGGGCTGCGATGAATCCCGAACTGCGTCCCGATGCCGACGGGGTGCCCGGGGTCCTGGCCACCTCCCAGGCGGCCATGCAGGCGCAGGTGGCGGACGTGGTGGTCTTTGACGTGGACGGGGTGCTCATGGACGTCCACGGCAGCTACCCCGTGGTCATCAGCCGGGCGGTGGACGCCTTCCTGGCCGAGCAGGGCTTTGTGGCCGATCCCGGCACCGTCGCCATCACCCCCGAGGAGACGCGCCTGTTCAAGGCGGCCGGGGGATTCAACAGCGACTGGCAGCTGGCCCAGGGCGGGGCCCTGGTCTATCTGGTCAAGGGGCGCCTGGCCGGGACCCGCTCGGTGGATGCGGTGCGGGCGGCGGAGCCGGGCCTGGAGGTCATCACCCGTCAGGTGGCGCAGCGGGGCGGAGGCCTGTCCGGCCTGCTCCAGGTGCTGGAGCCGCTGCTGGACGCCCGCGACTGGCAGGCGGCCCGCGAGGAATGGGACCGCGACCGGGTCACCCGCCTCTGTCAGGAGTACTACGCCGGGGAGCGCTGCGAGGAGATCTTCGGCGTCCCGGCCCTGACCGTACGGGAACGGGGCCTGCTCTGGAATGAACGTCCCCTGGTCTCCCCCCGCACCCTGGAGCGGCTGCCCTTCCGTTACGGGATCTACACCGGGCGCAATTTCCGTGAGACCCTGGCGGCGCTGGAGATCGCCGGGCTGGTGCCCCTCTTCCCGCCCGAGGCCATGATCACGGAAGATGCCGGGGTGCGCAAACCCAATCCGGAGGGGCTGTTCCGCATCGCCCGCGCCCTGGAGCCGCGGCTCATGGTCTATGCCGGCGACAACCTGGATGATTGGCAGACCGCCGCCCGTTACGAGTCGGAACGCGCGCTGGACGACCCTCCCTGCCTGTTCGCCGGGGTGTTGGGTGGCTCGCCGGGGGCAGTGGCGGAACAGCTGTTCCGCGACCGCGGGGTGGGGTTGCTCACCACCGGGGTGGAAGCCCTGATGCGCTGGCTGGAAGCCCGGCGGGCTGCCGCCGGCCGCGCCTGATCCAATAACTGGAATCCAGGCTGTCGCACCCGTCTCCCCGGTTCCCCATACCCTGGGGCCGAGGGAGGTGCGCAAGCACATGGCGGCAAAAGTGGCGGAGACCCTGGACCGGCTTCACCTGGGCCGGTTTCACTACCGGCTGATCACCGTGGCCGGGCTGGGCACCCTTTTCGATTCCATGGATGTGGGTATCGTTTCCTTCGTGGTGGCCGCCCTGGTGGTGGCCTGGCACTTGAAGGCGGTCACGGTGGGGGTCATCACCAGCTCCACCCTGGTGGGTATGGCGGCGGGGGCGGCGCTGGCCGGGCTGCTGGCTGACGTGTGGGGCCGGCGGCGCCTGTTCATGACCACCCTGCTCATTTACAGCCTGGCGACCGGTTTGTCCGGCTTGGCCGGTTCGGTGCCGGTGCTGGTGGGGTTGCGGTTCCTGGTCGGGCTGGGCCTGGGTGGCGAGCTGCCGGTGACGGCCACCTTGGTTAGCGAATACCTGCCGGCACCCGGGCGCGGCCGGGGGATTGTGTTCCTGGAGAGCTTCTGGGCGGTGGGGTGGCTGGTGGCGGCCCTGGTGGCCTTTCTGCTGATTCCCGCCTTCCCCGTCAACGGCTGGCGGATTGCCTTCCTGATCGGGGCGGTGCCGGCCCTGTACGTCCTCTACCTGCGGCGCAACGTGCCCGAATCGCCCCGCTACCTGGAACGGTGGGGCGCCCAGGAGGCGGCCCGGGCGGCCGCGGCGGCGGCGGCGGGCCGCGCCTCCGGCGGGATGCCGGCCGAGCGGGTGGTGCGGCACGGGGCGCGCCCGGGGGAGCTGTTCGCGGCCGGGCATCGCGCCACCACCATCATGCTGTGGGTGTTGTGGTTCGGCATGAACTTCGCCTATTACGGCATGTTCCTGTGGCTGCCCACGGTACTGGTGCGCGAAGGCCTGCCGCTGGTCACCAGTTTCGCCTATACCCTGGCGGTGACGGTGGCCCAGCTGCCCGGCTACCTGTCCGCGGGTCTGCTGGTGGACCGCTGGGGCCGGCGCCCGGTGCTGGTGGTCTACATGCTGGCCTCGGCCGTGATGGCGGCGTTCTTTGCCTTCGCCCGCACCCCGGCGGCGGTGCTGAGCAGCGGCATCCTCCTGGGCTTCTTTAACCTGGGGGCCTGGGGCGTGACCTACGCCTACACCACCGAGCAATACCCCACAGCCGTGCGGGCCACCGGATCCGGCTGGGCCATGGCGGTCGGGCGGCTGGGCGGAATCCTGGGGCCGGCAGCGGTGGGCTGGATGCTGGGCCTGTTGCGCTGGTCCCTGCCGGCGGTGTTCGCGGTGTTCGTGGCGGTGCTGCTGGTGGCCACGGTGACGGTGGCGGTTCTGGGCCGGGAGACGGCCCGCAAGTCGCTGGAGGAGATTGCCCTCGACCGGGTCCCGTCCTGAGGCCCGCTCCCGCTCCGGGGCCGGCCCGGGGACAGGCTGGCGGCCGGCCCCGGCCTGCGGTACAATGGAAACCGACACCGGCCGGGACAACACGGTAAAGGATGACGCGCGTGGCGGTACTGTTCGTGCTGGACGTGCTGGCGGCCTTCGGGCTCATGGCCAGCATCCTGTTGCAGAGCGGGTTCAGCATGGGCCTGTCCGGGTCCAGCGGCAACCTGCAGACGTACGGCAAGAAGAAGGGCGTCGACGAGTTCCTGGAGCGGGTCTCGCTGGTGCTGGTGGCCGTGTTCGTGGTCCTCACCCTGGCCATTGCCCATTACTGGCGGTAGGGGCGGGACGCGGCGTTGCGACCTCTGGGCCGCCCAGAGGTTTTTTTCGTTGTCTTGAGCCGGCGGCCGGGGACACAATGGCGGTAGGAGAGGTTATCAGGACCCGGAAGGGATGAAGGAGGGATTCGACCACGCAGAAGCACCGCAAGCGCCGCCCGGCGTCGCAGCGCCCGGCCGGCGCGCGGGAAACCCGCGCGCCGGGGGGCAGACGCAACGGGCGGAAGCGGGAGGAGGCCGGGGGGGACAAACCCGCCCGGCGGCGGCCGGCGGGCCCGGGGGTGGGCCTGGACGCGGCCGTCTTCGAATACCTGGAGGAATCCGGGCCGGTGGAGGAGCGCCAGGTCTGGCGGGAGCTGGGCCGGCGGCTGACCCCGGCCCAGCGGACGCAGCTGCGCCCCACCCTGGAAGGGCTGCGCCGGCGGGGGTGGATCCGGTCCGACGCCGAGGGCCGCCTCCGGGTGGAGGTGGTGGAGGGGCGGCTGCGGCTTAATCCGCGCGGCTTCGGCTTTGTTACCCCCAACCCGGCCCCGGAGGGCGCGGGGGGCAACGCAGCGGCCGGGGGGGACATCTTTATCCCGGCGCGGGCGCTGGGCGGCGGCAACCACGATGATGTGGTGCGCGTCTGGGTGCGGCCCGACGCCGAAGGGCCCGGCCCCGAAGGCCGGGTAATGGAAGTCGTGGAGCGGACCGTGACCGAGGTGGTGGGCCGCCTGGAACGGGCCGGGGCCGGTTGGCGGGTGACCCCGGCGGACCCGCGGCAGAACCCGGTGGCGGTGGCGGCCCCGCCTGCCGCTCAGGCGGGTCAGGCCCGCCCGCCGCGCGAAGGGGACATCGTGGTGGCCCGTATCCGGGAATGGGCCACCGGTGCCCAGATCGCCCGGGGGGAGATCGTGCGCCTGGTGGGCCGGGCCGGGCAGCCCGACCTGGATGTCCGGGTCATCATGGCCCAACGCCACCTGACCCGCGCCTTTCCGGGTGCGGTGATGGCCGAGGCCGGCCGCCTGGCGCGGGTGGTGGACGAGGCCGCCCTGCACGAGCCGGGCCGGCTCGACCTGAGCGACCTGTTCGTGGTCACCATCGACGGGGCGGACGCCAAGGACCTGGATGACGCCATCTCCCTGGAACCGCTGAAGGACGGCTGGCGGGTGGGGGTCCACATCGCCGACGTCAGTCACTATGTGCGCGAGGGGTCGGCGCTGGACGAGGAGGCCCTGGCGCGGGGCACCAGCGTCTACCTGGTGGACCGCGTTATTCCCATGCTCCCGCCCGCCCTCTCCAACGGGCTGGCCAGCCTCAATCCCGGCGTGCCCCGTCTGACCGTCTCCGCCTTCATTGACCTGGACGCGCGCGGGGTGGTGCAGCGGACCCGCTTCCGCCGGTCCTTCATCGTGAGCAAGCACCGGCTCACCTACGAGGCGGTCAACCGGGTCCTGGCCGGCGAGGATCCCGGTGAACTGGGCCCCATCCTGCCCTGGCTCCGCCAGGCGATGGCGGTCAAGGACATCCTGCGCGCCAAACGGCTCAAGCGGGGGGCGCTGGACTTCGACCTGCCGGAGCCCAAGATCCTGCTGGATCCCCGCGGCTACCCCGCGGAGCTCACCGTCCGCGAGCGCGGCGAGGCCCAGATGCTGATCGAGGAGTTCATGATCCTGGCCAACGAGGCGGTGGCGCGCGAGCTCTTGCGCCGCAAGCTGCCGGGCCTGTTCCGGGTGCACGAGCCGCCGGCGGAGGAGAAGCTGGAGGAGTTCCGGCTGCTGCTGGGCAGCTTCGGCTACCGGCTGCCGCGACCGGTCACCCCCAAAGCCTTGCAGGGGCTGCTGGCCGAAGTCGCGGGCAAACCCGAGGAGCGCGTGATCCAGACCGTCATGCTGCGTACCATGCGGCAGGCCCACTATGCCCCTGCTAACCTGGGCCACTTCGGGCTGGCCTCGCGCGCCTACACCCATTTCACCTCCCCCATCCGGCGCTACCCCGACTTGTGGGTGCACCGGGTGCTCACGCGGGCGCTGGAGGGGGCGATCGCCCCCGACACCCTCACCCGCTGGGAGGCGCGGGTGGAGGAGGTGGGCACCTTAAGTTCCCAGCGTGAGCGGGAGGCCATGGAGGCGGAACGGGATTCGGTGGAGGCCAAGCAGGCCCTGTATATGCAGGAGAAGGTCGGGCAGGAGTATGAAGGCGTGGTCTCGGGCGTGACCGGGTTCGGGGTGTTCGTCGAGCTGGACAACCTGGTCGAGGGTCTCATCCGCCTCGAGGACCTGTCCGGCGACCATTGGCGCTTCGACCCCGTCCATCACACCTTGACCGGCGCCCGCTCCGGACGGGTGGTGCGGCTGGGGGAGCGCCTGCGGGTGCGGGTGGCCTCGGTGGACATCACCCTGCACCGGATCAATTTCGTCCCGGCCGAGGGGGCCCTGGCGGCGGTGCCGGTCACCCCCGCCGGCCGCCGCCGGCGGCGCACGGCGGCCCGGGCCTAAGGGCCGCCGCGGGCCCAGGCCTCCGGCCGGTCCCGCCCCACCCGGGCCAGGTTGCGGGCCAGTGAGCCCAGGCCCACCCCCACCACCGTGACGATGACCAGCGCGAAGCCCAGTCCCAGGTGATGCAGGTTGGGGATGGCAACCGGCGTTACCACCGCCCATCCCCGTACGGCCGGGAAGAGCAGGCTCACCGCCCCCGCCAGGGCGAAGGCCAGGCCGCCCCAGTAGAGGGTACTGCCGGCGGTTCCCTGGGCTACCCGGCGGATGGCCTCCTCCGGCAGCCGCCGCCGGGCCATCCAGTAACCGAAGAGCGCCCCGGCCACCGCCTGCACTGCCATGGTGCCCAGGCCAAAGAGGGCGCCGGGCAGCCATCCCAGCCAGGGGCTTTTCATGGCCGGTGCCAGCACGGTGTAGATGACCAGCGCGTAGGCGCCGAACCCCCAGCCCGCCAGGAAGCCGTGCACCACCGCCCAGCGGGGCGAGAGCCGGAAGGCCCCCGGCGCCCGGGCTGCCAGCCGGTGCTCCTGGGAGGGCCCGAGGTGCAGGTGCCAGACCTGTCCCTCCCGCCGCACATAGAGGCCGGCCGCCCACATGGCCGCCCCCACCAGCAGGTAGACCACCGCGTCGACCACCGGGTTGCGCAGCCAGGGGGCCAGAGCCAGGTAGGCCAGTTCGGAGGCCAGCGCCCGCTGCAGGGTGAAGGCGGCCGAGAACCACAGCCCGGCCGCCAGTCCCCGCCGGGTGGAATACGCGCCGATGGCGTAGCTGAAGGTGATGGGCCAGGTGTGCTCGTCGGGGGTGATGCCGTGCAGCAGGCCCAGCACGAAGGCGGTGCCCAGGGCCAGCGGCAGTGACGTCTGCCAGAGTTCCGGCGGCAGGTTCATAGCTCACCTCCTTGCCCGTAGTATGTCCCGCAACCCCCCGGCCGCGGCTGGCGTTATAAAGGGGTAAAACATCGGACGGAGGGGGTGGGCCGATGCGGGGGCCGGTCTGGCTGGGGAGATGGGCGCTGGGGCCGTTCGGGAGCCGGCCCTACCGCTGGCGGCTGGTGCTGCGGCAGGGGCGGGACATGATCGCCTTCAGCCGCTGGGGCGGACCTCCGGTCTGGTTGTACGGATTCCGCTTTCTGTGGACGCCCCGGCCCGCGCACTGGCGGCGGCCGGCGGAGGGAAACCTGTGGATCGGGCAGCGCGGGCGCCGCCTGGCGGTGTTGCCGGAGCCGGAGGTGTGGGCCCTGCGGCTGCGCCAGGGGGAATGGGAGCAGGTGGCCATCCTGCACGGGCGGGGGCTGTTTATCGACCTGCCCCGCCCCGGCAGCGTGGACGTGGAGGTACGGCACACGCGGGAGGCGGGAGACGAGCGTCCCTCCCAGGGCCGCCCCCATCGTCCCCCGCGGTTCCTGGGTTAGGGCGGCGGCGGATTGATCAGGCGACGGAGCCGTTCCAGCCATCCGGGGACGGCGGGGGCGGCGGGTCCCGGCTCCGGGGCCGGGGCAATGCCCGGATCGGCCGTGCCGGGCTCCGTCCAGGCCGGGAAGACCAGCGGTGGCTCGGGAGGCCGTTCGATGCGGACGTGCCAGATGACCCAACGCACGGCGGTTCACCTCCTCATTGGACCATACACGGCGGCTGCGCCGCATATGCCCTCCGGTTGACGGCCGGGGAGGGGCGCGGTAGACTACGCGCGGAAACGGGGAGGCTGGGGGACCCCGGGAGGGGAGCGGCAGCCGTGGCCCGCACGGAGACGCCGGTGGTGGAGAACCGCAAGGCGCACCATGACTATTTCATCGAAGAGGTGCTGGAGGCCGGCATGGTCCTCACCGGCACCGAGGTCAAATCCATCCGCCTGGGACGGGTGAACCTGCGCGACAGTCATGCGCGGGTGGAAAACGGCGAGGTCTTTTTGTACAATTGTCATGTGGCGCCTTATGAGCAGGGCAACCGGTGGAATCACGATCCCTACCGGGTTCGCAAGCTGCTGCTGCACAAGGACGAAATCCGGCGCCTGGCCGAAAAGGTGCGCAATCCCGGCTACACGCTGGTGCCGCTCCGGCTCTACTTCGACCGCCACGGGCGGGCCAAGGTGGCGCTGGCGCTGGCGCGGGGCAAGAAGACCTACGACAAGCGGGAGTCGATTGCGCGGCGTGAGGCCCAGCGGCGGATGGAGCAGGCCATGAGGGCGCGACGCTAACCCGGGGGCGAACTAGATTCGACGGGGATGGCGGTGCGCCGGATAGCGAGCCGAGGACCCGTCCCTCGTTAATCCGCGGGAACGCTACAAGTGCCAACGAGTCCGAAGAACTCGCTTTAGCTGCTTAACCAGCTAACGTTACCGGCGCGGCGCCTGCCCGGCACCGGCTAACGTAAAAGCGGCAGGCTACCGCGGCGGGGTGCCCGGCCGCCGCGGGAAACGAGGGCTGGGTTCCCGCCGCCGCGCCCCGTGCGGCCGGCGGGAATGACGACAAACGCGGGGCTACGCTCGTAGAGGTCCGGTGTGACGTATCTTCGGACGGGACGGGCAGCACGTCCCCGCCTCCACCAGTTTTATCCTCGCGCTTGGCGGCGAGGATTTTTCGTGCTTGCAGCGGTGCCGGCGGAGGAGCGGGAGGTCGAGGCCTACGAGGCGGGATGGTCGGGGACCCCTGGAACTGCGGCCCATCACCATCGAGGTGGGATGGAACCGCTGGGCGGAGGGATCCTGCCTGATGGCAATGGGGGACACCAAGGTGCTGGTGACCGCCACCGTGGAGTCGCGGGTGCCGCCCTTCCTGCGCGGCACCGGCCAGGGGTGGGTAACCGCCGAGTATGGCATGTTGCCGCGGGCGACCGCGGATCGTACCCCCCGGGAGGCCCAGCGCGGCCGCCAGGGCGGGCGCACCGTGGAGATCCAGCGCCTCATCGGGCGTAGCCTGCGGGGGATGGTGGACCTGGTGGCATTAGGCGAGCGCACGGTGTTGCTCGACTGCGATGTGCTGCAGGCAGATGGGGGCACCCGCACGTGTGCGGTCAACGCGGCGGTGGTCGCCACCGCCCAGGCCCTGGCCCGGGTCCACGCCCAGCAGCCCTTCGCCGCACCGCCCCTGCGGGACTGGCTGGGGGCCATCAGCATCGGCTGGGGCCCGGAGGGCCCCCTGTTGGACCTGGACTATGAAGAGGACAGCCGCATCGCCGTCGACCTCAACCTGGTGATGACGGCGGGCGGACGCATCGTTGAGATTCAGGGCACCGGCGAGCGGGAGGGCATTGACCGGGCTGCGCTCCTGGCCTTGCTGGACGCCGGCGAGCACGGGATCGAGCGGGTTATGGCCCGCACCCGGGCCGCGGCCGGGGAGGTGGAGGGGCTTGCCGCCGTCCTGGGTCCTGGCCAGCCGCAATCCCGGTAAGGCTCGGGAATTCAGCCGCCTGTTGGCCGGCACCGGTATCCGGGTGGAACCGCTGTTCGCGGCCGGGGAGCCGGTGGCGGAGGAAAACGGCAGCACCTACCTGGAAAACGCCCGGGCTAAGGCGCACGCGGTGGCCCGCCGACTGAGGCGCCCGGCCCTGGCCGATGACTCCGGGATTGAGCTGGACGCCTTGGACGGCCGGCCCGGCATCTATTCCGCCCGCTGGGCGGGGGAGGATCCCTGGCACAACACCCGCGAGGTGCTGCTGGCGCTGATGGAGGTACCCCGCCCGGCCCGGGGGGCCGCGCTGCGGGCGGCGGTGGTGCTGGCCTGGCCGGACGGGCGCGAACTGGCGGGCGAAGGCACCCTGCGCGGGGTCATCCTGGGCTGGCCCCGGGGGCAGGGCGGATTCGGGGTGGACCCCATCTTCAGCCTGGATGGGCGGACGTCCCTGGCGGAAATGGACCCGGCCGAAAAGGATGCCGTCGGCCATCGCGGGCAGGCTCTGCGGGCCCTGCTCGCCGCCTGGGAGGCCGCCGGACGACCGGAGTAGGGAAGGAGGCGCCCGATGCACTGGTCAGTGGCCGTGGCCACCGCGCTGGCTTCCTCGGTGGAGTTCGTGGAGGCCCTTACCATCGTGCTGGCGGTCGCGGCGGTTTTCGGGCCCCGCCCCGCCTTGCGCGGATCCCTGGCGGCAGTGGCGGTGCTGGCGGTGGTGGTGGCGGTCCTGGGGGCGGGCCTGGTGCGGGTGGTGCCCCTGAACCTCCTGCGGGGGGTGGTGGGCGGCCTCTTGCTCCTGATGGGGACCAAGTGGTTGCGCAAGGCCATCCAGCGCTTCGCCGGGCTGCGGGCGGTGCATGACGAAGCCCGGGCCTATGCGGGGGCCGTGGAGCGCCTGCGCGGCCGGGCCCGGCGGGAAGGGCAGGCCACCGCTTTCAACGGGGTACTGGTGGAAGGGTTGGAGGTGGCGGTGATTGTCCTCACCATGGGTTCGGCCGGGGCGGCCTACGCCAGCGCGGTGGCGGGAGCGCTGGCTGGCCTCCTGGCGGTGGGGGCGCTGGGTCTGGCCTTGCGGGCCCCCCTGGCCCGGGTGCCGGAGAACGTGATGAAGTTCGTAGTGGGCATTATGCTGACCAGCTTTGGCAGTTATTGGGCGGGCAGCAGCCTCGGGATCCGCTGGCCGGGCCATGACCTGGCCATCCTGCTCCTGATCGGGGGCTACCTGGCGGTGAGCTGGCGCATCATCAGCTCCCTGACCCGCCGTGGGCCGGAGCGGGAACCGGCATGAAGCACTGGCTGCGGGAAATCTGGGGCTTGTTCGTCGACGACGCCTGGCTGGCGGGTCTGGCGGTGGTGGCCCTGGGGCTGGCGGGCCTGCTGGCCGCCGGCGGGCACCGGCTGGTCGCCGGTCTTACCCTCTTCCTGGCGGTCAGCGCGGCCCTGTGGTGGCGTTCGCGGGCCCGCTGAGCGGGCCCCGCCTGCCGGCGTCCGGCTAACTATGGGAAGAGAGGGCGGACGGCGGCGGCTGCCGGCCGCCGGGCAGCACGTGCCACCCGTCCGGCAGACGGCGGTGACCCGGGGCGGGGTGGGCCGGCGGAGCGGCGGCCGGGCTATCCGGGAGCAGCAGCCAGATTGCGGTCATCAATCCGCTGAAGCCTGCGACGAGCGCCAGGGCCTGCCAAAGGGGCATGCGGGCTTCCTCCTTCCTGGTTCCGCGCGGCCGGCGTCCTCTCTGCCAGCCGGTAGGGCGATTATGCACCTGCCGGATGACAGCCGCCTGACGGTGCCATGACCGGAGGATGACAACGGGATCGGGCTGTTTATCATGCGGTTATCATCCCCGCCTGCTAGGCTGCAGACGGGGAGGGAGGCCCATGAAGCTGCTGGTGGTGGAGGATGAGGGCCGGCTGGCCGCCCTCCTGCGCAAGGGCCTGGCGGCAGCCGGCCATCCCTGCGACCTGGCGGCGACGGTCGGGGAGGCCCTGGACTTCCTGGCCGCCAGCGAGTATGACGGCATGGTACTGGACCGCCTGCTGCCGGACGGGGACGGCCTGGACCTCTGCCGGCAGCTGCGGCGCCAGGGCCGGGCGCTGCCGGTGCTGGTGTTGACCGCCCGCGATTCGGTGGATGACCGGATTGCCGGCCTGGAGGCCGGGGCCGATGATTACCTGGTTAAGCCCTTCGCCTTCGGGGAGCTGATTGCGCGCCTGGCGGCCCTGAGCCGCCGGCCGCCGGTCTACCGGGGGGAGGATGAGATCCGGGCCGGGGATCTGGTTCTCAACCTGACGCGGCGCACCGCGGTGCGGGGCGGTCGGGTCCTGGCTCTCACCCCCAAGGAGTTTGCGGTGCTGGAACTCCTGGCCTCCCGGCCCGGCCAGGTGTTTTCGCGGGACCGCATCCTGGACCGGGTCTGGGGGGCGGACCGGGAGCCGTCCGCCAATGTGGTGGAGGCGGTGATCGCGCGCCTGCGCCACAAGCTGGATGCCGGGGCGTCGCCCCTTATCCGTACGGTCCGCGGGTTCGGTTATAAGATTGACCCATGAGAACGGAACTGCCGGTTGAGCACCGGCTGCTCACCACCGCCCGCTGGCGGCTGGCCGCCTGGACCCTGCTGGCCTTCCTGGTGCTGGAGGTGCTCATCATGGGGGCCGCCTACGCAGCTGTGTACCAGGACCTCTACCGTCTCGACCGCCAAGTGGTGGAGGAGGAATGGTCCGGCAAACGGCCGGAGGTGTTGCGCCTGGAAGCGGGCCGGGCGGTGGAGGCCGGAGTGGACCGCAGGGCGGAGCTGGTGGCCACCTGGGTCTGGGATGCCCAGGGGCGGCTCCTTAAACGGGACAACCATCTGCTGGGAACGGGACGGTCCTTGCGGACCTTACTGCCGTTACAGGGGCAGATCCGGGCCGCCCGGGAGGCAGGCCGGGCGGTGTGGACCACCTGTGTCTGGCAGGGGACGCCGCTTCTCATCGGGACCGATCCGGTCTATGATCACAGCCGCTTGGCCGGCAGCCTGCAGTCGGCCTACAGCCTGACCCGCACCCGGCAGGCCTTGCAGGCGGCGGTGCGGGCGGACGTGGCCATCCTGTCGGGTAGCCTGGTGGTTGCCGTCCCGTTGGCTTTCCTGGTGGCCGGGCGGGCGGTGGGACCCATCCGCTCGGCGATGGAGGCCCAACGCCGGTTCGTTCAGGATGCCTCCCACGAGCTGCGCACCCCCCTGGCAGTGCTGCGCGCGACCCTGGAGCTAGCCCGGGAGGATCCCGACCCGGCGGCGGTGCGGGCCGGGATTGGGGAGGCCCTGGTGGAGGTGGATTACCTGGGTACCTTTGTCGGGGACCTGGCCACCCTGGCGCGGGCGGAGTCGGGGGCGACCCCCCTTCAGCAGGGACCGGTGGACCTGGCGGCCTTGGCGGTAGAGGTGCTGGCGGCCATGGAGACCCTTCCGGCGTGCCGGGACCTCCGCTTGGAGGCCGGGGGCTGCGGGCCGCCGGTGGAGGTGTGCGGTGACGCCCGGCGCCTCCGGCAGCTGGTGTACATCCTGGTGGATAATGCGGTCAAGTACAACCGGCCCGGAGGCTGGGTGGCGCTGCGGGTGGCTGCGGAGCGCAACCAGGTTCTGCTGGAGGTGGCGGATGGCGGGCGGGGCATTCCGGCGGCGGAACTGCCCCTGGTGCGTCGCCGGTTCTACCGGGGTCGCGGACGGGGAGAGGTGAGCGGCAGCGGCCTGGGCCTGGCCATTGCGGACTGGATTGTCCATGCCCACCGGGGCCGCTGGCGCATCCGGAGCCGGGAGGGCCAGGGCACGACGGTGGAGGTGTGGCTCCCGCGCCGCGCCGGGCGGCGGCCGCCCGGCTGCGGTTGACGGAGGCGATGCGGCGTGGTACCATGCTGCCTGCGGGGCGTGGCGCAGCTTGGTAGCGCACTTGCTTTGGGAGCAAGGGGTCGGGGGTTCAAATCCCTCCGCCCCGACCATGCAAGCGTCCCCGTAGCTCAGCGGATAGAGCGCGGGACTTCTAATCCCGGCGTCGCAGGTTCGATTCCTGCCGGGGACACCAGATATGCGGTGGATGTAGCTCAGTTGGTTAGAGCACCAGGTTGTGGCCCTGGGGGTCGGGGGTTCGAGTCCCCTCATTCACCCCATTTTTTCCCCCCGCCATCCGGCGGGGATTTTTCTATGGCGGTGGCCCCGGCCGCCGGGGAGGATGCAGGCATGAATGCCGAAGCCGAGGGCTTCCGGCCCGTGTATGAGAAGATCCTGCTGGCCTGGTACCTGCATCGCGCCAGCTGGGACGGTCAGAAATTCCGCCTGAGCCTGGACGACTGTCTGGATTGGCTGCTCACCCGCGCGGACCGCGACAGTCTGGCCTTCCTGCAGTACCAGTTCCTGGGCGGCCGCTCGGAGGCATTCATGCGCTTCCTGCAGAGCCGGCTGGCGCCCGGGCAGGAGGAGACGGCCTTGCGGGCCGCGCTCTGGGAGCGGCAGGGGGCACCGGCCCGGGCACGGCTGGCGGTGGCCCTCGAGCAGGGGAAGTATCCGCCCGGCAACCGCTGGTGGGAGGAGACGGGGGCATGAGCACGGCCGATGAGCGGGTGATGGCCAAGCTGTTCGCTGCCGAACGCCTGCCCGAGCCCGACGGCCGGAAGCTGGCCCGTTTCCTGGCCTGGTTGGAGGGGGAGGAAGCGGCCCACCCGGTGGCGGCCTGGCTGGCGGAGGCCGGGGCCGACCTCGACTGGGTGGAGAATGTGTGCGATTTTCTGAGCGCCTACTACGGCCTGCCCCGGCGGCCCCTGTTCCCGGGGGAGGGGGAAGGTTGGGAGGAGGCAGCCGCGGCCCTGGAGGCCCGGTTGAAGGCGGCCGGTCTGTGGCCGTCGGGAAGCGGGGAGGAGGGCCGGCCATCATGAGGGTGGACCTACAGCGGCCGCGCGGGACGTTTGACGTGCTCCCCCCGCAGGGGGAGCGGATTGAGGCCATGCGGCGGCTGGCCTTTGAGCGGGCCTGGCGTTACGGCTTCCGCTACATCGAGACCCCGGTGTTCGAGCAGAGCGGGGTGTTCGCCCGGGTGGGCGAGACCACTGATATCGTGCAGCATGAGCGCTACCGGTTCGTGGATGCCGGCGGCATCGACCTTACCCTGCGGCCGGAGGGAACGGCCGCCGTGGCGCGCCTGTATGTGGAACATGGCCTGGCCAACGGCCCGCAGCCAGTCAAGCTGTTCTACTGGGCCCCCATGTTCCGGCGCGAACGGCCGGAGGCCGGCCGCTTCCGCCAGCACACCCAGTTCGGGGCGGAGTTGTACGGATCCGAGCGGCCGGAGGCGGACGCGGAGGTCATCCTGCTGGCTACCGACCTGGTGGAGGCCCTGGGCCTGACCGATCCGGTGGTGCGCGTGAATTCCCTGGGTTGCCCCGTGTGCCGGCCCCGTTACCGCGAGGCCCTCACCGCCTTCTACCGCAGCCGGGCGGCGGCCCTGTGCCATGACTGCCGGGAACGGCTGGACACCAACCCCTTGCGGCTGCTGGACTGCAAGGTGGATGTCGACCTGAAGGCCGAGGCCCCCGACATCGCCGACTACTGGTGCAGCGACTGCCGTGTCCACTTTGAGCGCCTGACCGGCCTGCTGGAGGGCGCCGGGCGGCGGGTGCGGCGGGATCCCCAGCTGGTGCGGGGGCTCGATTACTACACGCGGACGGTGTTCGAGGTCGGCCATCCCAGCCTGGGGGAAGGGGTGGCCCTGTTCGGCGGCGGCCGGTACGACGGGCTTACGGCCGGCTTCGATGGCCCGCCGGTGCCGGCGGTGGGATTCGGGATGGGGGTGGAGCGCATCCTGTCCGCGGTGCCGGACTTTGCAGCCCCGCCCATCCCGGCCGTCTATGTGGCCGCCCTCGACGAGTTGCGGGATGAGGCCTTCCGCTGGGCCCGCACCCTGCGCCAGGCGGGCGTGGCCGCCGAGGTGGACCTCATGGGGCGCAGCCTCAAGGCCCAGATGAAGGAGGCCGCCCGGCGGGCAGGTTGGGTGCTCATCCTGGGCGCCCGGGAATGGGAGGCAGGGCAGGTCACCCTGCGCAACCTGGCCGACGGCACCCAGGAGGTGCTGGAGCTGGAAGGGGCCCTGGATGCGGTACGGGCGCGGGTGGGCCTCTAGCCCCCGGCCCGCCCCGTATGCTATGATCAGGCTGTTTCCGTCCGGGGGGTATCCGGACGGCGGCCCGGGCGAGGGTGATGGAATGGCAGACATGCGAGACTTAGGATCTCGTGCCGTAAGGCGTAAGGGTTCAAGTCCCTTCCCTCGCACCATCTGCTTGCGGAAGTAGCTCAGCGGTAGAGCGCCGCCTTGCCATGGCGGGGGTCGCGGGTTCAAATCCCGTCTTCCGCTCCAGTTTGCGGGCAGCGGCGGCTGCCCCATTTGTCGTTTTTGGACGAGTCAGGATGCCCGTGCTATAATGGAGCATCCTTCCAACGGCTAAGGAGGAGCGGGGTTCATGCAGGTGCAGGTGGAACGGTTGCCGCATTCCGTCGCCCGGCTGGCAGTGGTGATCGAGGCCGACGAGTTGGCCGAGGCGATGGATCGCGCGTTTCACAAGGTCAATTCCCAGTACAACATCCCGGGTTTCCGGCGCGGGAAGGCCCCCCGCTTCATCTTTGAACGGTTTGTCGGCCGGGAGGTGCTGCTGACGCGGGCAGCCGACGACCTGGTGGAGGAGCGCTACGGATCCATTCTGGCCGAGGCCGGAGTGGAGCCGGTGGCCCAGCCCCGCCTGACGGTGGAACAGCTGGAGGACGGCCAGCCCTTCCGCTTCACCCTTGAGGTGGAGGTCAAGCCCCAGGTGGAGCTGGGCGACTACCGCTCGGTCCTTGACGCCCATCCCCTGACGGTGGAACCGGTGGGGGAGGAGGCGGTCGAATTCGAATTGAAGCGCCAGGCGGAAACGCAGGCGCAGTTCGTGCCCGCCGATGAGGACCCGGTGGAAACGGGCAACCGCGTGGTGCTGGCCATCCGTGGCACCCTGGCCGAGGTCCCGGAAGGTCAGGAGGCGGAGCCGTTCGTGAATCACGACGAGTACGTGGTGCACGTCGGCAGCGGGGGCCTGCTGGAGGAGTTGGAACGGCAGCTGGTGGGGCTGAAGGTGGGGGAACCGGCCACCCTGGAGGTGACCTATCCCGAGGACTATCCCAACCAGGAACTGGCCGGGAAGCGGGCCCGGTTTGAGGTGACGGTGAAGGAGAACAAGCGGAAGGATGTCCCCCCGGTGGACGACGACCTCGCGGCGACGCTGGGCTATGATAATCTGGAGGCGATGCGGGAGGAGGCCCGCAAACGGGTGGAGGCCGCCAATGCCGACAAGGCGCGCCGGGAGCGGGTTGCCGCCATCCTGGCCGACCTGCGGGAGCGGATCCCCCTGGAGGTGCCCGAGGCGCTGGTGCGTTCCGCCATCGACCACGAGCTCCAGGACCTTCAGGAGCGGTTGGGCATGCTAGGGCTGAGCATCGACGCCTACCTCCGCAACCGCAACATTACGCTCGACCAGCTTCGGGCGGAAATGCGGCCGGAGGCCGAGCGGCGGGTGCGGGACCAGCTGCTGCTGGAGGCGGTAGCCCGGGCCGAAGGCATCTCCGTCAGCGACCAGGATGTCATCGCCTCCCTCACCGAGGTGGCCGCCGCCTACAACACGCCGGTGGAGACCCTGGTGGAGAGCTTTAAGAAACTGGGACGCTTCGAATGGGTACGCGACAATATGGTTCTGGAACGCGCCGAGGCCTACCTGGCAGGTCAAGTGGAGCAACCCGCGCAAGCCGGGTAGCCCTGGGGGGCCGGTGAGGAAGCGGAGGGAAAAGGCATGAGCTACCTGGTGCCGATTGTCGTCGAGCAGACCAACCGCGGGGAGCGGTCCTACGACATCTACTCGCGGCTGCTGCGGGAGCGCATCATCTTCATCGGTAGCCCCATCGACGACGATGTGGCCAATCTGGTGGTGGCCCAGCTTTTGTTCCTGGAAAGCGATGACCCCGAGCGGGACATTCACGTCTACATCAACTCGCCGGGAGGCTCGGTGAGCGCGGGACTCGGAATTTACGACACCATGCAATACATCAAGCCGGACGTGTCGACCATCTGCGTCGGCATGGCGGCGAGCATGGGAGCCCTGCTGTTGGCCGGGGGCGCAACCGGTAAACGGTTCGCGCTGCCCAATGCCCGCATCATGATTCACGAGCCGTGGATCAACAACCTGGGCGGGAAGACCACGGACGTGGAGATTCAGATGCGGGAGCTTTTGCGGAGCCGTGAGGCCCTGGCCCGGATTCTGGCCCACCATACCGATCACTCTGTCGAGCAGATCCTGGAGGAGACCCAGCGCGACTACTGGATGACTGCGGAAGAGGCGAAGGCATATCATCTCATCGATGAGGTCGTGACGCCTCGCGGGAAGGCCCAGATCGGCGGCCAGTAAGGAGGGGCTCTGATGTTCAAGTTCACCGACGAGAAAGGGCAGCTCAAGTGCTCGTTCTGCGGGAAGTACCAGGACCAGGTCAAGCGCCTGATCGCAGGGCCCGGCGGGGTGTACATCTGCGACGAGTGCGTGGAGCTGTGCTCCGAGATCATTGAGGAGGAGCTCAACGATGACGTCGAGTTTGAACTGAAGGACATCCCGAAGCCCCAGGAGATCAAGGCCATCCTGGACCAGTACGTGATCGGGCAGGAGCGCGCCAAGCGCACCCTCTCGGTGGCGGTTTACAACCACTACAAGCGGATCAACATCGGGGCCAAGGTGGATGATGTGGAGCTGCAGAAGTCCAACATCCTCATGCTCGGCCCCACTGGATCCGGGAAGACCCTCCTGGCCCAGACCCTGGCCCGCATTCTCAACGTGCCCTTCGCTATTGCCGATGCCACCTCCCTGACCGAGGCCGGCTACGTGGGTGAGGACGTCGAGAACATCCTCCTGAAGCTGATTCAGGCCGCCGATTACGATGTGGAGAAGGCCGAAAAGGGCATTGTCTACATCGATGAGGTCGACAAGATCGCCCGCAAGTCGGAGAATCCCTCCATCACGCGGGATGTTTCGGGTGAAGGGGTCCAGCAAGCGCTGCTGAAGATCCTGGAAGGTACGGTGGCCTCGGTGCCGCCGCAGGGCGGGCGCAAGCACCCCCACCAGGAGTTCATCCAAATCGACACCACCAACATCCTGTTCATTGTGGGCGGTGCCTTCGACGGGATTGAGAAGATCATCCTGCGCCGGATCGGGCGCAAGGGGCTGGGCTTCAACGCCGAGCTGGGCACCAAGGCCACTGGGCAGAACGTGGGGCAGATCCTGTCCCAGATCATGCCGGAAGACCTGCTCAAATTCGGGCTGATCCCGGAGTTTGTTGGCCGCCTGCCCATCACCGTCACCCTGGACGCCCTCGACGAGGACCACCTGGTCCGCATCCTGACCGAGCCGCGCAACGCGCTGGTCAAGCAGTACCAGAAGCTGATGGGCCTCGACAACATCGAGCTGGAGTTCAAGGAGGACGCGGTGCGGGCCATTGCGCGCGAGGCTATCCGCCGCAACACGGGGGCGCGGGCGCTGCGGGCCATCATCGAGGACATCATGTTGGACGTGATGTACGAGATGCCCAGCCGCACCGACGTGGCCAAGTGCGTGGTGACCCGGGATGTGGTGGAGCGGCGGGAGCCGCCGATCCTGGTGACCCAGGAGCGGGGCAAGGCCCGCGGCAAGAAGCAGAAGGAGGAGACCGCCTGAGCCGGCGGGCTGCCAGGCTCACCGTGAGCGGGCCCCGGAGCCATGTGCCCGGGGCCCGCTGCGCGTTCTTCTTAGCGGCGGGGCTGGCGGACGGAGGCGCTGCCCTCCAGCGCCTGAGCATAGGCCTGGCTGCCGTGCATGACCCAATCGAGGCCGATGCTTTCCTGACTGGCGGTGACGCGGAGGGGGGTCAGCCGCTGTACCAGCCCCAGCGCACCGGCCGTGACCGCGAAGGCCCAGACCGCCACGACTCCGGCCCCCAGGGCCTGGACCGCCAAGAGGTGCAGATGTCCCGTGGTCAGGAGCCCGCCCCGGCTCGCGAAGAGTCCGACCGCCAGGGTGCCGAACAGCCCGTTGAACCCGTGTACCGGTACCGCCCCCACCGGGTCGTCCACGTTCAGGCGCGTGACCAGGGGCGTGCCCTCCACCACGATGAGGCCGGCGATGATGCCGACCGGCAGCGAGGCCCATACCGGCAGGTAGCCGGCGCCGGCGGTAATCGCCACCAGGCCGGAGAGCACCCCGTTGATGGCCATCACCGCGTCATAATGCCCGCTGCGTATGCGGCTCCACAGCACCGCGGCCAGTCCGCCCGCCGCCGCGGCCAGCATGGTATTGGCGATGACGGGCCCGACCAGCGGGGAGAAGGCGTTCAGGGTGGAGCCGCCATTGAAGCCGAACCAGCCGAACCAGAGGATGAACGTCCCCGCGAAGGCCAAGGGCAGGTTGGACGGCCGGAAGACAGTCCGGCCCCCGTTCCACTGGGTGCGGGGACCCACCATCCAGGCGGCGGCTAGGGCCGAGAAGCCCCCGAAGGTGTGCACCACCGCGGACCCCGCGAAGTCCTCCATGCCCAGGCGGTTCAGCCAGCCCTGGCTGTTCCAGATCCAGTGGCCGGCCAGGGAGTAGGCCAGGATCCCGACGATGATGTAGAGGAGGTAGGCGTCGAAGCGCATCCGCTCGCTCACCGCGCCCGACACGATGGAGATGGCGGCGACCGCGAACGCCATTTCGAAGAACCAGAAAACCCAGACCGGCACCGAGGCGGGGCCGTTGACGGGACCGTGGGCGAAAAAGCCTGTCCACCCTGCCCAGCCGTTGCCGAAGCCGAACATAAGCCCGAACCCTGCCAGGGCGTAGACCAGTGAACCCAGGGAGACATCCGCCGTGACCTTCATCACGATGGAAAGGGTATTCTTGGCCTGCACCAGGCCAGCCTCCAGGAGGGCAAAGCCCCCTTCCATGAAGAAGACCAGGGCTCCCGCCACGGCCACCCATACAGTGTTGATCGCTGTCACCATCCTGACCCCTCCGTGGTCGTCGGTTAGTATCCATTATGACCGAGATTGCGCGGCGTCGCCATGAAAATGTTGTAACTGAGATGCTAGAATCTTGCGTGGAACAAACAAGAATAGTGTGAAAACAGCACCGGGAACGGTGCCCGCCGGCTCCCCCTCCAACGAACCTGACGCCCCGCTCCCAGCCGGGGATACGCCGGACCTGCCGCCGGCCTGCCGGCCCGGCATGAAACCGGCCTGCGCGCGCAAACTAGCCGCGAAGGCGGCTTGAGGTGAGGGGGCGGCGGGTGTGAGCCTGGCGACGCTGGTCAACTTTGTGCAGTTCTTCTTCGTGGTGGTGGCGGGGCTCTATTTCTGGAGCCTGCTGCGGGGGCAGCAGGGCAGCCGGGTGGCGGTGGAACGCGAGTCGAGGCGCGAGCTGGAGAAGCTGCATCATCTGCGGTCCATCCACCTGACCGTCCCCCTGGCGGAACGGACGCGCCCGGCCTCCTTCGCCGACATCGTGGGTCAGGATGACGGCATCCGGGCGCTGCGGGCAGCCCTGTGCGGGCCGCATCCCCAGCACGTCCTCCTCTACGGCCCGCCCGGGGTGGGCAAGACGGCAGCCGCCCGGCTGGTGCTGGAGGAGGCGAAACGGAACCCGCTTTCTCCTTTCGGGCCCGAAGCCCGCTTTGTGGAGGTCGACGCCACCACCGCCCGGTTTGACGAGCGCGGCATTGCCGATCCGCTGATCGGTACCGTGCACGACCCCATCTATCAGGGGGCGGGGCCGCTGGGGATGGCCGGCATCCCGCAGCCGAAGCCGGGGGCGGTGACCAAGGCGCACGGCGGCATCCTCTTTATCGACGAGATCGGCGAGCTGCACCCCATCCAGATGAACAAGCTGTTGAAGGTGCTGGAGGACCGGCGCGTCTTCCTGGAGTCAGCCTATTACAACCGCGATGACCACAACATCCCCCTCCACATCCAGGACATCTTCGAGAACGGGCTGCCGGCCGATTTCCGCCTGGTGGGAGCCACCACCCGCCAGCCCCAGGAACTGCCGCCGGCCCTGCGCTCGCGCTGTGTGGAGATCTTCTTCCGCGGCCTGGACCCGGCTGAGGTGGGGGCGATCGCGGAAGGAGCGGCACGACGGGCCGGCATGGACCTGGAGGGCGGGGCCCTGGCGGTGCTGACCCGGTATGCCCACAACGGGCGCGAGGCGGTCAACATGATCCAGATCGCGGCCGGGCTGGCGGTGACGGAGGGCACTGGCCGCATCACCCAGGAACAGATGGAGTGGGTGGTGAGCTCGGGCCGCTACACGCCGCGCCTGGAAGGGCGGGTCAGCGGGGAGTCGGCGGTGGGGGTGGTCAACGGCCTGGCGGTGACCGGACCCGGCAACGGTCTGGTCCTGGAGGTGGAGGCGGTGGCCCAGCCGGCGGAAGGAGCCGGCAGCCTGACCGTCACCGGGGTGGTGGACGAGGAGGAGATGGGGGCCATGGGCCGCACCGTGCGCCGCCGCTCCACCGCCCGGGCCTCGGTGGAGAATGTGCTCACGGTGCTGCGGACGCGGGCGGGGATCGACCCCTCCCGCTATCACCTGCACGTGAACTTCCCCGGGGGGGTGCCCCTCGATGGCCCCTCGGCCGGGGTGGCGGTGGCCACCGCCGTCTTCTCCGCCATCACCGGCCGCCCGGTGGACGGCAGTCTGGCCATGACCGGGGAGCTCACCATCCGGGGGGCAGTCCGCCCGGTGGGGGGGATCAGCGACAAGGTGGAGGCGGCGCGCCGGGCCGGGTGCCGGCGGGTGCTCATCCCGCGTGGCAACTGGCAGGCCCGGTTCGCCCGTCTGTCCGGTCTGGAGGTGGTGCCGGTGGAGAGCTGGGAGGACGTGGTGCGCTGGGCGTGCGGCGGCCCGGTGGCGGGGGCCGCGCTCTACGGGCCCGCCCCGGCCCACCCGGGACCGGCGGCGGCCTCCCCCGCCTCGCCGCCGGGGTTCGAGGCCGGCAGCTGACCCCGCCGCCGAGTTCGCTCGGCGGTTTTCTCTGCCCCGGCGGGCGGGCACGTGAATTGGCTTGAGGGTTAGGATAGAATAGGAAAACACGAAGAGAGCGAGAAGGAGGGGTGCAAATGGGTACCGAAAGCCCCCAGGAACTCCCGCTATTGCCCTTGCGGGGGGTGCTCGTCTTCCCGTACATGGTGGTCCCGCTGGAGGTGGGCCGCGCCATGAGCCTGGCCGCCCTGGAAGCGGCCATGGTGGGCAGCCGCGAACTCATTTTTGTGTCCCAGAAGGATACCCGCCTCGACGAACCCGGGCCGGACGACCTCTACCGCGTCGGAGTGGTGGGCGAGGTCAAGCAGCTGCTGAAGCTTTCCAGCGGCGCCTCCAAGGTGGTGGTGGAGGGCAAGGCCCGGGCGCGGGTGCTGGACTTGGTGACCGCCGACGCGGACCCCGCCTATCTTAAGGCCCGGGTGGAGGTGGTGCCCGAGGCCGGGGCCCTGTCCGATGATGTCGAGGCCCTGATGCACGGCGTGGTCGAGCTCTTCGAACAGTACATCAAAAATTCCAAGCGGATGCCCGAGGAAGCGGCCATCTCCATGAACGTCGACGACCCCGGGCGGCTGGCGGACACCATCATCAGCTACCTGGACGTCCGGACCGCAGAGAAGCAGGCGGTGCTGGAACTGTTCGATATCGAAGAGCGGCTCAAGAAAGTTTACGACATTCTTTCCCATCAGATTGAGCTCCTGGAGCTCGAGCGGCGGATTAACGTGCGCGTCCGCAAGCAGATGGAACGGAGCCAGCGCGAATACTACCTGCGCGAGCAGCTGAAGGCCATTCAGAAGGAACTGGGCGAGCCGGACGAGCACCAGAACGAGGTGGAGGAGTTCCAGAACCGTCTGGAACAGCTGGGCGAGCTGCCCAAGGACGTGGAGGAGAAGATCCAGCGCGAGATCGACCGCTTGAGCAAGATGCCGGCCATGGCGGCTGAGGCGGTGGTGGTGCGCAACTACCTGGAGTGGCTGCTGAGCCTGCCGTGGACGGTGCGGACCGAGGAACGCCTGGACGTCCGCGAGGCGGAGCGCATCCTGGAGGAGGACCATTACGGGCTGGAGCGGGTGAAGGAGCGCATCCTGGAATACCTGGCCGTGCGCCAGCTGTCCCGGAACATGAAGGGGCCCATCCTGTGCCTGGTGGGTCCGCCGGGGGTGGGCAAGACCTCCCTGGCGCGTTCCATTGCCCGCGCCACCGGTCGCAACTTTGTGCGGGTCTCCCTGGGCGGGGTGCGGGACGAGGCTGAGATCCGGGGCCACCGCCGCACCTATGTGGGTGCCATGCCCGGGCGCATCATCCAGGGTATGCGCCAGGCCGGGGCCAAGAACCCCCTCTTCCTGCTGGATGAGGTCGACAAGATGGCCATGGACTTCCGGGGCGACCCGTCGGCTGCCCTCCTGGAGGTGCTGGACCCGGAACAGAACAGCCATTTTTCGGATCACTACATCGAAATTCCCTTTGACCTGTCCGAGGTGATGTTCATCACCACCGCCAACGTACTGCACACCATCCCCCGGCCGCTGCTGGACCGGATGGAGACCATCTCCATCGCCGGCTACACCGAGGAGGAAAAGCTGCGCATCGCTCAGCGGTACCTGCTGCCCAAGCAGCTGGAGGCCAACGGCCTGGCCGACCGCCGGGTGACCATGAGCGCCTCCGCCCTCGCGCTCATCATCCGCAACTACACCCGGGAGGCCGGGGTCCGGCAGCTGGAGCGGGAGATCGGGTCGGTGCTGCGCAAGGTGGCCCGGGAGGTGGTTTCCGGCCGCAAGACCGGCCCGGTCCACCTGACGCGCGCGCATGTCCTGCGCTACCTCGGCCCCGCGCGGGTGCACCACACCGAGGCCGAGCACGAGGACCAGGTCGGCCTGGCCACCGGGCTGGCGGTCACCGAGGTGGGCGGGGATGTGATGCCCATCGAAGTCACCACCATGCCCGGCAAGGGGCAGCTGGTGCTGACCGGCCAGCTGGGGGACGTCATGCAGGAGTCGGCGCGCGCCGCCTTCAGTTACGTCCGCTCGCGGGCGGTGGCACTGGGCATTGAGCCGGACTTCTATGAAAAGCGGGACATCCATGTGCATGTCCCCGAGGGGGGCATTCCCAAGGACGGGCCCTCGGCGGGCATCACCATGGCGGTGGCCATGATCTCGGCCTTGAGCGGGGTGGCGGTGCGGTCAGATGTGGCCATGACGGGGGAGGTCACCCTGCGGGGCCGGGTGCTGGCGGTGGGGGGCATCAAGGAGAAGGTGCTGGCGGCCCACCGCGCCGGCATCCGCGAGATCATCCTGCCCAAGGCCAACAAGAACGACCTGGAGGAGCTGCCGGCTCATGTGCGCCGCATCCTCACCTTCCACCTGGTCGAGCGGCTGGATGAGGTGCTGAACGTGGCCCTGCCCGAGCTGGGGGCCCGCATGCAGGCCCTGCCCCCGGTGGAGAGCCATGTCTGAGCGTAGACCCCCGTTCCTGGCCGCTTCGGCCCTGGAGGCGGAGGAGATGCCGGCTGACGGCGCGGTGGAGGTGGCCATGGCGGGCCGCTCCAACAGCGGCAAATCCTCCCTCCTCAACCGCCTGGCCGGGCAGCGCCTGGCCCACGTCAGCGGGACGCCGGGTCGGACCCGGCGTCTGCATTTCTACCGCATGGACGGCTGGTACCTGGTGGACCTGCCCGGCTTCGGCTATGCCCGGGTGGGGCGGGCCGAACGCGAGGCCTTCGGCGAGGCGGTGGAACGCTACCTGACCGCCCGTTCCGCCCTGATCGGCGCCATTCTCATCCAGGATGTGCGCCGGGACCCGGGCGAGGAGGAACGGCTGCTGGTGGAGTGGGCGGCGGCCCGCAATGTCTGGCTATGGGTGGCGGCCAACAAGGTGGATAAGCTCAACCGCCGCGAACGGCAGGAACGGGAGGCGGCTCTGACGGCCGCCTATCCGGGGCCGGTCTTCCTCCTTTCTGCCCGCACCGGGGAAGGGGTGGACCGGCTGGCGGGGGAACTGCGCAAGCTGGGCCTTACCCCGCCCCCGGCCGCCAAAGGTATCTGGTCGGGTGGCCAAAGCCCGGGTGGGGCAGCCACGGCCCCTGCAGCCGGCCCTGGTGGCGCAGGGTCCAGACCAGCAGGGAAAGGAAGCCGGCGTGGCCGATGACCACCAGCTGCCGCCGCGGGGCCTGATAGGTGGTGAGCAGGCGGCGGATGGCGGCCTGCGCCCGGGCGTCGCTCACCGCCCGCGATTCGGCGCCCCGGTCCCGGAACCATGCCCAGCGGATGTAGCTCCACCACACCTCGGCCGGCCAGCGGCCCTGCAGGAAGCAGCGTTCGGCCACCCCGGTCACGTCAGCGGGATCGGGCAGGCCTACCGCGATTTCCCGGAACGCCTCGTCGACCACAAAGGGGATATCCGGCGGCAGGGCCCGGGCGGTCGCGACCGCCCGCGGCAGGTCGGAGGCCACCGCCAGGTCGGCCTGGAGGGCCCGGAAGCGCCGGCGCAGGCGCTCCTCTTCTGCCGGGCTGAGGCCGGCCACATCGTAGCGCCGGAGGTAGCGGTTGAAGCCCTCGCGGTCGACCAGCGCCGGCGGCGGTTCCACGGCCGGCCGCCCGTGGCGGATGACCCAGAGGATTCCCGGGGTATCGCCCTCCATGGTGGTTGTCCCTCCGCCTGTCCGCTGATGCGCCGGCCCCGCACGCCGCACCCTGCGGCCGCGTAGCCTGGAACGGGATGGCCGCGCCGGCCGGAGCGGCAACGCGCGGCAGCATGCCCTATCATACCGGATTTCGCCCCTGGGAGGGTGCGGCAGGACTGTCAGGGGACGGTCCCGCGCCCCCAAGCTGGCAGCCCGCCCAGGAGAATACGGCAGGGAAACCTGCCGGCCCGTCGAAGAACAGCATGCCGGCGTCCGCTCGCGGGACGCCCGTGACGACGGGACGGGGAGATGCGGGATTCATGCATTTGCTGCGTCAGCTGAAAGCGATGGAGGGGCCATTGCGTCCCCTGGCGCGGGAGGATATGCCTCAACTGGTGGCGTGGGACAACGACCCCGAAATCGTGGCGCTGGCGGGCAAGAAGTTTCATGCCGGCCAAGCGGAGGCGGTGCGCTGGTGGGAGCAGGCGCGGCGCGACCGGCACCTGGCGGCCTTTGCCATCGCGGATGAAGCCGGCCGCCTGTTGGGGGACATTATGCTGAAGCACATCAGCTGGCGGCGGCGCGAGGCGGAGTTGCAGGTGACCATCGGGGATCGCAGCCGCTGGGGGCAGGGATATGGCACCGCGGCCATCCGGGAGCTGCTGGGGCTGGCCTTCGGGCCGTTAAGCCTGCGCCGGGTCTATCTGCGCGTGCACGCCTCCAACCAGCGGGCGCTGGCGGTTTACGCGCGGCTCGGATTCCGACCGGTGGGCCGACTCCTGCCCGGGCAGCGCCTGCCGGGGCCGCCCCTCATCCTGATGGAGCTGCGCCGGGAGGCCTTCCGGGCCGGCTAGGGCCACATCTCCAGGGCACGGGCCGCGGGGGCCGGGTTGAGGGGCGGGACGGCAGGGGCCTGGTGCAGCAACTCCAGGGTCCGCCGGTAGGGGGCGGGAAAGGGGTAAGTGAGGCGGGGCCAGACCCCCAGGGCCAGGCCGGCGGCCACCCAGCCGGTCACGGCGGCCGGGGCCTCATGATAGGCGGCCGCCACCCGGCGGGCCACCCGCGCCGGCGGCTCGGCGCGCAGGGTGGTCAGGGCGCGGTTGATGCGGGCCAGGGCGGCGGGCAGTTCCGGGCCGTGGCCCACCAGGACCCAGGCCGGGGCCGGGCCGGTGGAGGCGCCCAGGTAGGTGAGCACCCGCGCCGGGGCGAAGGCGGGGATAGCGGTCAGGGGCACCAGGACCCAGGGCAAATGGCCGTTCCGCAGCAGACGGGGCGCGGCAGCGGGGGGCAGGGTCTCCACCAGACGCGCCCGCACGGCGTGTTCGCGCAGGACCCCTTCCAGGAGGGCACGGGTGAAGGGGTCGATGCCGGCGGTGGCCAGCGGCAGCTCGCGCAGGGCCGTCCAGCGGAAGCCGAGCTCCCAGGCCGGGGCCGGGCCCAGAAGGGTGGCGCCGCTGCGTTCGCTCAGGTAACCCACCACCGGGGCCGGCAGGGCGGCGGCCGGCCGCATCACCGCCAGCCAGCTACCGGGGGGGCGGGCCGGCGGGGGACCCTGCCGCCATTGCCACGCCGGTCCGGCGGGGCCGGATGCGGCCAGGTACAGGGGCAGCCAGCCGGCGGCCGGCGGGCCGGCGGGCAGGTAGACGGTCAGGGATGGCGGAGTCGGGGGCGGGGCCCCGCAACCGGCGGCGGTCAGGGCGCCGAGGGCGGCCAGCAGCCCCCAGCGGGCACGGGCAAAGGGCTGGGGCAAGGCATCCGAAACCTCCTTCCGGGACAGCTTATGACGGGGGGCCGGCGGTGAGCCCTGCCCGGGCCGGTTTCATTGACAGCCCCCCGGTCGCGCATATAATGGTTAGTGGCCTGTACCGGATTACCAGCAGGGCCAAGAGGGGGCGGCCCTGGCTTCCTGCATACCGGCATGGCATACGCGGGGATATCCCCGACGACGCCCCTAGACGTTTGAGGAGGACAAAGCGATGCAGGTACGACCGCTTGGAGATCGTGTTCTGGTCAAGTTGGTGCAGGAGCAGGAGCGCACGCAAAGCGGGATCTACATTCCTGACACCGCCAAGGACAAGCCTCAGACCGGTCTCGTGGTAGCCGTGGGCGACAGCGAAGACATCAAGGTCAAGGAAGGCCAGAAGGTTCTCTTTGCCAAGTTTGCCGGGACGGAGATCAAGATTGGCAACGAGGACCACCTCATCCTGTCCTCCGACGACATTTTGGCCATGGTGGAGGACTAGGGTCGGCTGCCGTCTCGGCCGGCCCGGTTCCCCCGGGCATTGACCCGGGTCCGGGTGCAAGCGGGCGCCGATGACAAGGTGAAGCGGGGGGTTCCTGTCCTACAGCGAGCCGGGACGGGTGAAAGCCGGCGGCGGGATCCCGCGGGTGACCTTGGAGGATGCCCCGGGTGGCGGCCCGTTAGCGCCGCCCGAGTGCCCCGCCCGGGCGGGGAAGCAAGGTGGCACCGCGGAAGCAAGTCCTTTCGCCCTTCGCGAACGGGCTTGCTGTTTTTTTATGAGGAGGAGGACGGGACGCGGATGGCGGAGCTGGCATCGCGTTACGACCATCATGCGGTGGAGGATCGCTGGTACCGGTTCTGGATGGAGCGCGGCTACTTCCGGCCCCGCGGCTCGGGCCCGGTGTTCAGTGTGGTCCTGCCGCCGCCCAACGTCACCGGCGTGCTGCACCTCGGCCACGCCCTGAACAGCACCTGGCAGGACATTCTGGTCCGCTACCATCGCATGAAGGGGGACGACACCTTGTGGGTGCCCGGCACTGACCACGCCGGCATCCACACCCAGATGAAGGTGGAGGAGCTCCTGCGCAGCCAGGGCCGGGACCGGCGGGAGATGGGCCGGGAGGCGTTCCTGGAGGAGGCCTGGGCCTGGCGGGAGCGGTACGGCGGCATCATCCTGGAGCAGTTGAAGAAGCTGGGCGTGTCGGTGGACTGGGACCGCCTGCGCTTCACGCTGGATGAAGGCCTGTCCAAGGCGGTGGTGGAGGTCTTCGTGCGCCTGTGGGAGGAGGGGCTCATCTACCGCGGGGATTACATCACCAACTGGTGCGTCTCCTGCGGCACGGCGCTGTCCGATATCGAAGTGGAACACATCGAGGAGCCGGGCAGCCTGACCACCATCCGCTATCCCCTGGCCGACGGCAGCGGCCGCTTCATTGCCGTCGCCACCACCCGTCCCGAGACCCTGCTGGGCGACACGGCGGTGGCCGTGCATCCGGACGACCCGCGTTGGCGCGACTTCATCGGCCGCACCGCCGTGGTGCCGCTGGTGGAGCGGCCGGTGCCCATCGTCGCCGACCGGGCGGTGGATCCGGAATACGGGACCGGGGCGGTCAAGGTCACTCCGGCCCATGACCCCAACGACTTCGCCATCGGGCAGCGGCACAGCCTGCCGGCCGTGAAGGTCATCGGGGAAGACGGGCGCATGACCGCCGAGGCGGGAGCCCGTTATCAGGGATTGACCCGGGAGGAGGCCCGCGAGCTGGTGTTGGAAGACCTCCGCCACCAAGGGCTGGTGGTGGCGGAGGAACCCATTACCCACGCCGTGGGCCATTGCGAGAAGTGCGGCACCATCATCGAGCCGCTGCTGTCCCGGCAGTGGTTTGTCCGCATCGCGCCCCTGGCGGGCCCCGCCCTGGAGGCCGTGCGCACAGGGGCGGTGCGCTTCGTCCCCGAGCGCTTCGCTAAGGTCTACCTCAACTGGATGACCAACATCCACGATTGGTGCATCTCCCGCCAGCTCTGGTGGGGGCACCGCATCCCTGCCTACTACTGCGACGCCTGCGGGGAGGTGACCGTAGCCCGCACCGCCCCCGAGGCCTGCCCCCGCTGCGGGGGGCCGGTGCACCAGGACGAGGACGTGCTCGACACTTGGTTCTCCTCCGCGCTCTGGCCCTTTTCCACCCTGGGCTGGCCCGACATCACCCCCGACTTCAGCCGCTACTACCCCACCTCGGTGCTCTCCACCGGCTACGACATCATCTTCTTCTGGGTCGCGCGCATGATCATGCAGGGGATCCACTTCACCGGCCAGCGGCCGTTCTCGGTCGTCCTGCTGCACGGGCTCATCCGCGACCGCGAGGGCCGAAAGATGTCAAAGTCCCTGGGCAACGGCGTCGACCCGCTGCAGGTGGTGGAGGCGTATGGGGCCGACGCCCTGCGCATGGGCCTGGTCATGGGGACCACCCCCGGCAATGACCTCCGCTACAGCGAGGAGCGGATCGAGGCCGCGGCCCGTTTCGCCAACAAGGTCTATAATGCGGTGCGCTTCGTGCGCCTGAACCTCGAGGAGGAGGACCGCCGGCGGCTGGAGGAGGACCTGCCCGTGGTCCTGTCCCCCGCCGACCGCTGGATCCGGTCCCGCCTGGCCCGTACGGTGGCGGCGGTGGGCGACTACCTGGACCGCTTCGAGTTCGGTGAGGCGGCCCGCGCCATCTATGACTTCCTCTGGGACGAGTACTGCGACTGGTACATTGAGCTGGCCAAGCGGCGTCTTAAGACCTCCGGGCCCGACCGCGACGCCGCCCTCGCTACCCTGGTGGGGGTGGCCCGGGAGGCCCTGGCCCTCCTCCATCCCTTCATGCCCTTCCTGACCGAGGAGTTGTGGCAGGCCCTGCCGCACGCAGGGGAAAGCCTGATGGTGGCCCCCTGGCCGCAGGCGGCGGGGGAGGATGAGGCGGCGGAAGCGGAGATGCGGCTGGTACAGGACCTGATCCGCACCCTACGCAACCTGCGGGCGGAGCTGAAGCTGCCGCCCTCCCAGGCGGTGGACGCGGTGGCGGTGGCCGAGGATGGCGAGGCGGCGCGCGTGTGGCGGCGGGAGGCTGAATCGGTCCGCCTGCTGGCCCGGGTGGAGCACCTGGAGGTGGTGGAGCCGGGCCAGACCTGGCGGCGGCCTGAGCCCGCCATTTCCGGCGTTACGTTGGGGGGCCCGGTCTACGTGCCCCTGCTGGGGGTGGTGGACATCGAGCAGGAACGGCGGCGGCTGGGCAAGCTGCTGGCCGAAGCGCGGGCCGAGCAGGAACGGGTGCAACGGCGGCTGGCCGACCGCGGGTTCCTGGACCGGGCCCCGGCGGACGTGGTGGAAGCCACTGCCCGGCAGGCCGAAGAGGTGGCCGCCCGTCTGGCCCGCCTAGCGGCACGATTGGAGGAGCTGGGTTGAAGGAGACCTGGTGGGGCGGCCGCGAGCCCAACCGCATCAAGCCCGGGCTGGAGCGTATGCAGGCACTGATGGAACGGCTGGGCCACCCGGAGCGGGCCTGCCCGGTGATTCATGTCGCCGGCACTAACGGCAAAGGGTCCACCGTGGCCATGATTGCGGCCGCTCTGCGCGGGCAGGGCTGGCGGGTGGGGATGACCGTCTCCCCCGACCTGGGGGCCATCAACCAGCGGGTCCAAATCGGGGAGCGGCCCCTGGAGCCCCGGCTCTGGGACCTGCTGGGGGCCGAGGTGGAGGAAGCCGGCGCCGGGCTCGCGGACGTGCCCAGCTTTTTCGAGGCCGTGACCGCCCTGGCTTTCCTGGCCTTCCGCCGGCTGGCGGTAGACGTGGCGGTGGTGGAGGTGGGGCTGGGCGGCCGGTGGGATGCCACCAATGTGGTCCCTCCGCCGCTCCTGACCGTGATCACTCCCATCGCCTTCGACCACATGGACCGCCTGGGGCATACCATCACCGCCATCGCGGGGGAAAAGGCGGGCATCCTGAAACCGGGCAGCCGCCTGGTGCTGGCCGGGCAGCCCTATCCGGAAGCGGCAGCGGTGGTGCGGGCGCGGGCGGCCGAGGCCGGGGTGCCGGTGCGGGAGGCGGTGGCCTGGCCGGGAGGCAGCGATCAGGAGGGGACCTACCTGCAGTTCCCCGACGGCAGCACGGTGCGGGTGCCGCTATTGGGGGCCTACCAGCTGGATAACCTGCGCACGGCCTGGACGGCGGTGGAGGAGCTGGCGGCGGCAGGATGGGCCGATCCGGGGCGGGCGCGGGAGGCCCTGTCTACAGTGGAATGGCCAGGCCGTTTCGAGGTGGTGTCGCGGGATCCCCTGATCGTGCTGGACGGGGCGCACAACCTGCACGGGGCCGCCGGCCTGGCCCGCTCCCTGCGCCAGCCGCCGTGGGCCGGCCGGCGCTGGCAGCTGGTGTTCGCCGCCCTCAACGACAAGCCGGCGCTGGCTATGGCCACTGCCTTGGCGCCGCTGGCCGCCGGGGTGGTGGTGACCCGCGTGCCGGGGGAGCGGGGGACCGACCCGGCGGCGGTGGCCGCGGGGCTGCGCGAGCGGGGGTTTACGGTGCCCATCAGCGTGGAACCGGATCCCCTGCAGGCGGTGGCCCGGGCCCGGGAACGGCTGGGCCCCGGGGAAGGGTTGCTGGTGACGGGATCCCTGGCTCTCATGGCCGGCCTCAAGGCGCAGGGGCTCCCCGGCCCGCAGGACTCCGCCGCCTTCCGGCGGGCATCCGGGTGAAAATCCTGCCAGGATCCGCCGATTGCCCTCGAGAAAAGGGGGATGGTATGCTGGACGGGACATGGCCTGGGATCCCCGGCGACCGGCACGGCGCCGGGTTTTCGGTGCGGGCCATGGTCCCCGGGGGGAGAGGCTTCCATGCGCAAGCGGTCGGGCAGTTTCGGGGTGGCGCTGCTTTTTATCCTGGTGGGAGCAGTGGCCGGGGACGTGATCGGCCGGCTGCTGATGCCATTGTGGGCGGTGCTGGGGCGTGACGTGCTGGCCCTGGGCAGCCCGGACGGCCGTCCCTGGACGCTCTCGGCCGGCATCCTCGGCATCCAGCTGGGAGGCTGGCTGCAGGTCAACCTGATGGGCCTGGTCGGTATGCTGGGGGGATTGGCCTGGTACCTGCGCCGGGCCTAGGAAGTGGGCGACGGGGGCATGATGGCGAGGAACCGTCGATCGACACCCTTGTTGCGGCTGGTGTTGGCTTCGGGTTCGCCGCGCCGGCGGGCCCTGCTGTCACAGTTGGGGCGTCCGTTCACGGTGGAGGCGGCGGAGGTGGACGAGATGCCCCGGCCCGGTGAGCGGCCGTGGGCGCTGGTGCGCCGGCTGGCGGCGATGAAGGCGGTGACGGTGGGGGAACGCCTGGCCCAGCCCGGCACCTGGACGCTGGGCGCTGACACGGTGGTGGCGGCGGCGGGCGACATCCTGGGTAAGCCCGCCGATGCGGCTGAAGCACGGGCTATGCTGCGCCTGCTGTCGGGCCGCACCCACCAGGTCTACACCGGGGTGGCCCTCTGGGATTACGGCAGCGGGCAGGGCTGGGTACGGGTGGCGGTGGCGGCGGTGACGTTCCGGACGTTGTCGCCGTTGGAGATTGAGGAGTACGTGGCCGGCGGCGAGCCGGTGGGCAAGGCGGGCGCCTACGCTGTGCAGGGACGGGCCGGCGCCTGGGTGACGGCTTTGCGGGGCAACGTGGAAACCGTCATCGGGCTGCCGCTCGACGTCACGCAGGAGCTGCTGGCCCTGGCCCAGCGCCCCCACGTGCTGGCAGTGCGGAGGCGTGGATGAGGGGCGGAATCAAGGCGCTGCCGGCCGCCGACCGGCCGCGGGAACGGTTGTTGCGGCTGGGGCCGGAGGCCCTGGCCGACCATGAGCTGTTGGCGGTGCTGTTGGGGAGCGGCACCGCCGGCCACCCGGTGCACGTGATCGCGGAACGGCTGCTGGCGGAAGGATGGGCGGCCCTGGCCCGGCGACGTCCGCAGGAACTCCTGGGGGTGGAGGGGCTGGGGCCGGCCAAGGCGGCGTTGCTGGCGGCGGCCCTCGACATCGGCCGCCGGGTGCGGCAAGCGGTGCCGGCCCCGCCCGAGGTGCGCACCCCTGAGGATGTCGTGCGCCTCGTGGATGACATGGCGTTTCTGGACCAGGAGGAGTTCCGGGTCATCAGTCTGAACACCAAGCATCGGGTACTGGCAGCCGAGGTGGTGTTCCGGGGCGGGCTCGATACGGTGGAGGTATTCCCCCGCGAGCTGTTCCGGCGGGCGGTGGGGCGTTCGGCGGCGGCGGTGGTGGTGGTGCACAACCATCCCAGCGGGGATCCGCTGCCCAGTCCGGAGGACCTGGCCCTGACCCGGCGCCTGGTGCTGGCGGGCCGGGTGCTGGGCATCCCGGTGCTGGATCATATTGTGGTGGCCGCCGGGGGGCACGTCAGCGTGCGCCGGTTCGCCCCCGGCGAGGCCGGCGACTGGGATTAGGGAGACCAACGCGGGGGGAGCTAGCGGGCAGATGTTGCGTTACCTGTATGGAGCGTTCGCCAAGGACATGGGGATTGACCTCGGCACCGCCAATACCGTGGTGTATGTCAAGGGCAAGGGGATTGTCCTGCAGGAGCCCTCGGTGGTGGCGCTCGACCAGATGACGGGCGAGATCATCGCCGTAGGGCAGGAGGCCAAGCAGATGGTGGGACGCACCCCCGGGCATATCCACGCGGTGCGGCCCCTCAAGGACGGCGTCATCGCCGACTTCGATGCCACCCAGACGATGTTGCAGCATTTCATCCGCAAGGCCGTCCCCAATATGCACCTCTTCCATCCCCTGGTGGTGATCGGGGTGCCGTCCGGGGTGACGGGGGTGGAGGAACGGGCGGTCAAGGAAGCGGTGCTGCAGGCGGGGGCGCGGGAGGCGCTGGTGATCGAGGAGCCGATGGCGGCGGCCATCGGGGCGGCGCTGCCGGTGAACGAGCCCACCGGCAACATGATCGTCGATGTAGGGGGCGGAACCTGCGAGGTGGCCATCATTTCGCTGGACGGGATCGTCACCTCGCGGTCGATCCGGGTGGCCGGGGATGAGATGGACGAGGCCATTGTCAACCACATCAAACGTACGTACAACATGATGATCGGGGAGCGTACGGCCGAGGAAATCAAGATGACCATCGGTTCGGCCTTCCCGCCCGAGACCGAGGAAACCATGGATGTGCGCGGTCGCGACCTGGTCACCGGCCTGCCCAAGACCCTCAAGGTCACCTCCACCGAGATCCAGCGGGCGCTGTTCGAGACCGTCAACACCATCGTCGAGGCCATCAAGGCCACCCTGGAGAAGACCCCGCCCGAACTGGCGGCCGACATCATGGACCGCGGCATCGTCATGACCGGCGGCGGGTCCCTGCTGCGGAATTTCGATAAGCTGGTCAGCGCCGAGACGGGCATGCCGGTGCACCAGGCGGACGATCCCCTGCTGACGGTGGTCAAGGGCACCGGGATTGTGCTGGACGATCCCCATCACCTAGCGGCCCTGCGCCGGCGCAACCGGCGGTAAGCAAGGAGGGGGGCAGGTCTGTGGGCCTGGTGGGCATCCTCTATCGCTGGCGGCGGCCGGTGGTGGCGGGGTTGGTGATGGTGCTGCTGGCCGTCAGCCTGAGCCTCACCGCCCGCCTGCACCATCACGTGCTGGCCCTGTCCAGCCTGGCTGGTACCGTGACCGCCCCCGCCGATGCCGGCCTCAGCTGGGTGGGAGGCCGGGTTACTGCGGTCGCGGCCGGGGTGGCGCGCATCGGGCGCCTGGAGTCGGAGAATGCCCGCCTGCGGCAGCAGGCCCTGGCCCTGCGGACCACCCGTCTGGAGCTGCAGCAGGCGCTGGCGGACGACAGCCGGCTGGAGGGGATCCTGCACCTGCGTCAGGCCCTGGGCAGCTGGCGGACCGTGGCGGCCGATGTTATCGCCCGCAATCCCGACAGCTGGTTCGATACCGTCACCCTGGACCGGGGCAGCGCCGCCGGCATCCAGCCCGGGCAGGTGGTGCTGGTGCCGGCCGGGCTGGTGGGCCGCGTCATCAGCACCACTCCCCGCACCGCCACCGTGATGCTGCTGCTGGACCCCCAGAGCGGGGTGGGGGCCATGGACGCCCGCTCCCAGGCGGCCGGGGTGGCCATGGGTCAGGGCGGCGCCGCCGGGACCCTGAGCCTGCAGCTCTTTTCCCACCAGCCGGATGTGCGGCCGGGCGATGTGGTGGTGACCTCCGGCTTCAGCCAGTATTACCCCAAGGGGCTGCTGGTCGGGCAGGTGACGGCGGTGGCTACCCGCAATTACCAGCTGACCACCGTGGCCACGGTGACGCCGGCCGTCAACTTCGACCGCCTGTCCACCGTGCTGGTGGTGGTGTCGCGCCCGCCCGGCTCGGAGGCGCCCGCAGACCTCGGGGGGGCGGGCTAATGCGGTGGCCTTATCATCCCCTGGTGTGGGTGCTACTCATCCTGCTGGCGCTGGTGGCGCAGACGGCGCTGTTGCCCTGGTTTTTCCCCCCCGGTTACACCCCGGACGTGGTCGCGGCGCTGGTGGTGGCCCTGGGTCTGTTCGAGAGCCCGCGCCGGGCGCTGTGGCTGGGTCTCCTGGCCGGAGGGCTGCAGGACCTCCTGGCGGGCCGGGCCTGGGGGCTGAACACCGTCACCCTGGCCCTGCTGGGGTGGGCGGCCGCCCGGGCCGGCGGGGTGCTGGCCAAGGACCGCGTATTCGTACCGGGGCTCATCGGGGGCCTCGCGCAGGCCCTGCTGGCCCCGGTGGATTGGGTGCTGCTGCGCCCCTTCGGGTTGGCGCCGACCTGGCCGCTGTTCGCCCTGCCTCTGCCGGTCTGGGTGTTGTCGGCCATGTTTCTCACCCCGGGGCTGGTAGGGCTGCTGGTCCCGGCGCGGGCGGCCGGCATCGAGGTGCCGGTGCGGGGGGCCCCCCGGCGGCGCCTGCCCATGTGAGGGCCGGCGGCGGCTGACGATTGCCGCAGGACGCCGGCGGGCCGGGGCGGCCTGCCGGTTTTTTTGCCGTGCGCTGCCGGAAAAAACTTCGCGCACCCGCCGGCCTCCGCAGCAGGAGTTCCTTCCCCCGGCGAGAATCTTGTATGGCGGGCGACAAAAGGGGGAGCGTTGCGGTGAGCGCGAAGACGCAAGGGTCGACCGGAGTCCCCGGCACTGCGGCGACCGAAGCGGCGGCCAAGCCGGCGCGGCGGTCCTCACCCCCCCGGAACGGGGAGCGGGGCACGCGGCGGTCCCGGACTCCGGCGACCCCGACGGCCGGGACGGAATCCCGGCGGATGGCGGCCCAGCCGCCGGAGGCGGGGCGGGATCCTATCAACGGCTGGCCGACCCTGCTGGTCCGGCGCACCTTGCGGTCGGGCCAGAAGGTGCGCTATGTCGGCAACGTGGTGGTGTTGGGCGACGTCAACCCCGGTGCCGAGATTACGGCGGAGGGGGACATTGTGGTAATGGGCTGGCTGCGGGGCGTGGTGCACGCGGGCGCCAACGGCGATATCCGTGCCACGGTGGCGGCCTTCCGCCTCACTCCCACCCAGATCCGGATCGGCCCCTATATCGCCCGCGCGCCCGATACAGGGGACGCGGGGCCGCCGGAAGCCCCGGAGGTGGCCCTGGTGCGGGACGGGCGGCTGGTCATCGATCGCTGGCGCAAGAGTGCGCTCAAATTCCGGACCCCTTGACGACGGGACGCGGGGCGGGAGCAGAACGGGGAGGCATGGGACGGCATGGGTGAAGCCATAGTCATCACGTCCGGCAAGGGGGGCGTGGGCAAAACCACCACCACCGCCAATCTGGGGGCGGGGCTGGCGCGCCTCGACCTCAAGGTGGCGCTGGTGGATGCCGATATCGGGCTGCGCAATCTGGACGTGGTGATGGGACTCGAAAACCGCATCGTCTACGACCTGGTGGATGTGGTGGAGGGTTTTGCCAAACTCAAGCATGCCCTCATTAAGGACAAGCGGTTCGACAACCTCTATCTGCTGCCTGCCGCCCAGACGCGGGACAAAACCGCCGTTACCCCGGCTCAGATGGCGGAGCTGGTGGAGGCCTTGAAGGCGGAGTTCGATTACGTCCTCATCGATTCCCCCGCCGGCATCGAGCAGGGGTTCAAGAACGCGGTGGCCGGTGCCGACCAGGCGCTGGTGGTGGCCACCCCCGAGGTCTCGTCGGTCCGGGACGCCGACCGCATTATCGGGCTGTTGGAGGCCCAGGAGAAGCACCGGCCCCGCCTCATCATCAACCGGCTGCGCCCGGCGATGGTGAAGAAGGGGGATATGATGGACATCGGCGACATCCTGGAGATCCTGGCCATCGACCTCATGGGGGTGGTGCCCGAGGACGAAACCATTGTGGTGTCCACCAACCGGGGTGAACCGGCGGTCATGAACCCGCAGTCGCGGGCGGGGGAGGCCTATCGCAACATCGTGCGCCGCCTGAGGGGAGAGGAGGTGCCCATCATGAAGCTGGAGGATGAGACCGGCTTCCTGACCCGTCTGCGCAAGATGATGGGCATCCGCGGGTGAACCGGGGGGGCAGTACGCTCATGGACCTGTGGTCGCGGCTGTTTACGCGGGAGGACTCCAGTAAGGAAGTGGCCAAGGAGCGCCTGCGCCTGGTGCTGATCCAGGACCGCGCCAGCCTATCGGCCCGTACTCTGGAGGCCCTCAAGGGGGATCTCCTGAAGGTGATTTCCGAGTACCTCGAGATCGACGACCGCGGGTTTCAGGTGGATGTGGCGCGCGACCACAACGCCCTGGCTCTGGTCGCCAACATTCCCATCCTGCGCGTGAAGCGCACCCTGTAGCCGCCCCTGTCCCCGTGCCCGCCGCCGGCGTTATGATTAAAAGAACGCCGGCGGGCGGATGCCCGCCACCACTACGGATTGGGGGGCGGCAGCGTGGGGCAGCGGTTGTGGCGGCGCCTGGATGGGGTCAGCATCGGGCTGATGCTGGTACTGTCGGTAGCCGGGCTCTTCTTCATCGGGGTGGCTACCCAGGATTCCGGCCGGTACTACGTGTATCACCAGATACTGTGGATTGCCGCCGGGATGGTCACCCTGCTGGGGGTGGCGGCCATCCCCTATCCGCGTTGGGCGCAGTGGGCCCCCTATCTCTACGGGGGTGCGGTGCTGCTGCTGGCCTTCGTGCTGGTGAAGGGGCATACCGCCTACGGCGCGCAGCGGTGGATCAACGTGGGCCCGTTCCAGCTGCAGCCCTCGGAGTTCTCCAAGTTCGCGGTGCTGCTGGCGTTGGCGGTCAACCTGGACCGGCGGCCGGATCTCCGGCGCTGGCGGGATTGGGTATCGCCCCTGGCGCTGGTGGCCCTGCCCATGCTACTGGTGATTAAGCAGCCCGACCTGGGCACCTCCCTGGTGTTCCTGGCCATCCTCATCGGCATGCTGTTCATGGCCGGGGCGCCGGGGTGGCGTATGCTCCTCCTCTTCGGGGGCGGCTTCGGGCTGGTGGTGGCCTGGATCTATGCCCACCTCACCTGGCACATCTACATCCCCATGCACAACTATCAGCTGCAACGCCTGCTGATCTTCCTGCATCCGGACCAGGCCCCGCTGGGGGCGGGCTTCAACGAGATCCAGTCCCGCATCGCGGTCGGGGCGGGCGGGCTGCTGGGCCTCGGCATCGGCGGCCACACCTCCCAGCTGAGCTTCCTGCCGGCTGCCTCCACCGACTTCATCTTCGCGGTGGTGGCCGACCAGGCGGGCTTCGTGGGCGCGATGGGCATCCTGCTATTGTACTTCCTGCTCATCGCCCGCGGGATGCACACCGCCGGCCTTGCCCGCGACCGCCTGGGCCGTCTATTGGCGGCAGGGGTGGTCTCCCTCATCGCCTTCCACGTCCTGGAGAGCGCCGGGATGGTAGCGGGGGTGATGCCGGTGGCGGGCGTGCCCCTGCCCTTCATCTCCTACGGTGGCTCCGCCTATCTTACCGACGCCGCCGCCCTGGGCCTGCTGCTGAACGTACGCATGCGGGCGGAGGCCCAGCTGTTCGCCGAGACGGCGGTGGCCCGCACGGGGCGGGCGGCCGGCAGCCTGGCGGAGTAGGGTCATGGGGGGATGGGTGGCGGCCCTGCTGGCATTTGATGCCGCCCTGCTGCTGGGCCTGATCGCGGTGCTGCTGCGGGTGGAGCGCCGGCTGGAACGTCTGGAGAAGGTGCGGCGGCCCCGGCGCCGCAGCAACGGCGGCCGCCGGTTGTCCTGATCCCCCGCCCGTCCGCATACCCTGGTTCCAGCACAGGGACGCAGGGAGGCGGGAGCCATGCTGTCGGGGCCGGAACCCCCCGGCCGGCCCGGCTGGGGCGGACAGGCGCCCCCGGGCCGCATCGGGACCCGGGTGCGGTGGATTATCGCCTTGACGCTGTTTGCGGGACTGGCCTGGATGCATGAGCACCCCCGGGCGGTGCCCCGCGGGTGGGCGGCGCTGGTGCACCGGTGGGTACGGCCGGCCCCGGCTCCCGCCCCGCAGGCGGCGGCGCCCGGCGGCCGTTGGCCGGCGCCCCTGGCCGGGGCCCGGCTCCGCACCGCCTTCGGCTGGCAAGGCCGGACGGCCGGCGCCGGATTTGCGGAGGGGGTGTGGGTGCAGGCGCCGGCGGGGACCGCCCTCGGCATTCCGGTGTCGGGCCGGGTGGTGGCGGTGGAACGGTCGGCGGCGGCCGGTCCCTGGGTGGTGGAGGAGGCCCCGGCCGGGGCAGCGGGCACTCGCATCATGTACGGCGGCCTGGTGCAGGCGGCGGTGCGCCCCGGCCGGCGGCTGCCGGGGACGGTGGGCACCCTGGGCGGCCACGGCCTCTGGGTGGCGGTGACGGTGCAGGGGCTGCCGGTCGACCCGCTGGCCCGCGGGGTATTCGGGCCGGCCTGGCGGCCCTGAGGGCGGCGCGGGGGTGACCCGGACACCGGGCGCGGGAGCGCTGCGCTGGGGGGTGCACCCGCTCCTGCTGGTGGTCCTGGCCGCGGCGGCGGCCGGCGGCCAGCTGGAGGACCTCTTGCCGGCGCTGCTGGCGGTGACCCTGCACGAGCTGGCGCACGTGGTGGTCGCCCGGGGCTTCGGGCTGCCGGTCAGCCGGGTGGAACTGGGTCCGGCGGGCGCCCATGCCGAGGTGCCGGGGCTGGCGGGGGAGGCGGGGCCGGTGCAGGGGCTGGTTGCCCTCGCCGGCCCCTTGGAGAACCTGCTGCTGGCGGCTGCGCTGGAGACCGGCGGCCGCGCCCTGGGGTGGGCGCCGGCCCGGCTGGAGACTTTTATTCATCTCAACCTGGCCCTGGGCCTGGTCAACCTGCTGCCGGTGGCCCCGCTGGACGGGGGAACCCTCCTGCGAGCGTACTGGGGGGGGCGGATCGGCTACCGGGCGGCGGCCCGCCGCACGCGCCGGGCGGGACAGGCCCTGGCCCTGGGGCTGGCCGGCCTCGGCCTGCTGGCTGCGGCCCTGGGCCGGATCCTCCCGCAGGTCTGGGTCTTCGCCGCCTTCCTGTATTGGGCGGCGGGGGTCCAGGAGGCGGGCCCCGCCTACTGGGTGGCGCGGGACCTGGCCCTTCGTCCCCTGGCGTTCCGGCGGCGGCCGGTCTGGCCGCTGGAGGACCTGGCGGTGGCGGCGGACGCGCCCCTGCGGGCGGTGCTGGCGGCGATGCGCCAGGGCCGGGTGCACCGGGTGACGGTGCTGGATGAGAACCTCCAGGTTCTGGGCAGCCTGATGGAGGCGGCCCTCTGGGAGGGATTGACCCGTTACGGGCCGGAGGTGCCGGTGGCCCGCCTGCTGGCCCCTCCCCCCCTTCGTTGACGGGCCGGGGACGGATTCCTATGATGAAAAAGGGTCCTTGGCAATTTTTTCGGAGGCCGCCGGGAGGGAGGGAGACGCCGCGACACCCCGGCCCGGTCGGGGAAGGGGGTCCGGGGCGGGAGACGGGATGTACCCCAGGCAGAAAGAAGGGGCATGGCATGACACGGCGTAAACGTCGCCGCTGGGGGGCAGCGCCGGCGTCGGGACCCGCCGCCGTCGAGCACGAGGCCGGCGAGGAGATCCGGCCGGAGACAGAGGAGCTGGACAGCCCCGGCGAGCCTGAGCCGAAAACCTTTCGCGAGCTTTTGGTAAATTTCGAGGGTGGCGAAAGCCGCCTGGCGATTTTGGAAGACGGGCAACTGGTCGAGTTCTACATCGACCGCGACGATGACGACCAGGCGGCCGGGAACATCTACAAGGGCCGGGTCGAGAACGTGCTGCCGGGGATGCGGGCGGCCTTTGTCAACCTGGGGCTGGACAAGAACGCCTTCCTGTATGTGGATGATGCCAACGCCGAGGCCCGGGACCGGCGGCGGGGGCAGCCGATTCAGGAGGTGCTCAAGGTCGGCCAGGAAGTGGTGGTGCAGGTCGCCAAGGAGCCCATCGGCACCAAAGGGGCCCGCGTCACCACCAACATCAGTCTTCCCGGCCGTTACCTGGTCCTGACCCCCTACTCGGAGACCATCGGGGTCTCGCGGCGCATCGAACGGGCGGCGGAGCGGGAACGCCTGCGGGCCCTGGCCCAGAAGCTGCGGCCGCGGGGGATGGGGCTGATCGTGCGGACGGTGGCCCAGGGGGCCTCCCAGCGGCAGCTGGCCCGCGACCTGGCCTACCTGCGCCGCCTGTGGGCGCGGATCCGGCAGAAGGCCCGCACGGCCAAAGCCCCGGCTGTCCTCCACCGGGAGGCCAGCCTCATCGGGCGTACCATCCGCGATCACCTGGACGAGAGCGTCGACCGCTTCATCGTCGATGACCCCCAAGCCTATCTGCGGGCGCGGGAGATCACCGCCGCCTTGTCCCCGGAGCTGCTGAACCGGCTGGAGTATTACAGCGGGGAGGTCCCGCTCTTTGAGGCCCGGGGGGTGGAGGCGGAGCTGGACCGTGCCTTGAAACGGCGGGTCTGGCTGCGCTGCGGCGGCTATCTGGTCATCGACGAGACCGAGGCCCTGACCGTTATCGACGTCAACACCGGCAAGAACGTGGGGACCACCGACCTGGCCGACACGGTGCTCAACACCAACCGCGAGGCGGCGGTGGAGATCGCCCGCCAGCTGCGGCTGCGGGACATCAGCGGGATCGTGGTCATCGACTTCATCGATATGGAACGGGAGGAGGACCAGAAGGAGGTCATCCGCACCTTCCAGGCCGCCCTGCGCGGGGACCGCACCCGGGTGACGGTGCTGGGCCTGACCCGGCTGGGCCTGTTGGAGCTGACCCGCAAGAAGGTGCGGGAAAGCCTGCTCAACCAGTTGACCCGCATCTGTCCCCAGTGCGAAGGCCGCGGGCACGTGCTCTCGGAGTCGGTGCTGGCGCGCCGGTTCCGGCAACGCATCCTCGCCCGCCTGCGGGAAAGCGGGGCGGAGGCGGTGCTGGCGGAGGCTCATCCCAGTGTGGCCGCCCATCTCATCGGCCCGGGGGGCAGCAACCTCAAGGAACTGGAACGGGAGGCGGGCAAGACCGTCTTCATCCGCGGTTCCCAGGACTGTGCCCTTACCGACCTGCGCATCCGCAAGCTGGGTACCCGCGCCGAGGTGGAGGCCCTGGCCCTGCCCGTCCGGGAAGGCGAGCGCCTGACCCTCACGGTGGAGGACCGCCATGCCACCAATCCCGAGGACGGCATCGCCCGTCGGGAGGGGTATGTGATCGACGTGCAGGGGGCGGGCGGGCTGGTGGGTGAGCAGGTGGCGGTAGAGGTGACGCGCGTTTTGCGCACCTTTGCCACCGCCCGCCTGGTGGAGGCGCCGGGACTGCCGCCCCTGGCACTGCCCCTGCCGGAGACGGCCGCGGCCCGGGACGAGGCGCCGCCGGCCCGGCGGACCTCCGGCCGCCGCCGCGGGCGCAAGACACCCCCGGCCCCCGAAGGGGCCGCGCCCGCCTCCGAAGGGCCGCCGGCGGCCCCGGGCGAGGTTTGACAGGCTCCGGGCCGGCGTGGTAACATCTAGCGGACATTTTTCCGGCGGCCGTACAAAGGGCCCACCCGTGGGGAGCGTGACGCGAAGCGGTGTATGCGGTAATCGAGACCGGCGGCAAACAGTACCGGGTGGAACCGGGCACGGTCCTGGACGTGGAGAAGCTGCCGGCGGAGGAGGGCGAGACCATCCGTCTCGACCGGCTGCTGCTGGTGGCTGACGATGAGGGCGGGCTGACCGTGGGGGCGCCCTACGTTCCCGCGGCCCAGGCGGTGGCCACCGTGCTGCGGCAGTTCCGGGGGCCCAAGATCCGGATCTTCAAATATAAGCCCAAGGCCAACTACCGCCGGCGCCGGGGCCACCGGCAGTCCTACACCCGGATCCGGGTGGAGCGCATCGAACTGGCGCGCTAGCGATGATTACGGTGCGGGTCCGCGGCGAAGGCCGGGTGGTCCGCGAGCTGCGCGTCAGCGGCCATGCCGGGGCCGCCCCCAAGGGGGAGGACCTGGTCTGTGCGGCCGTGTCCGCCCTGGTGGAGACCCTGCACATCGGGCTCAAGGCCATCGATGTGCCGGGGTGGGAGGCGCAGGTGGCGGAAGGGGATGCCCGCTTCCGCTTCGATCCCACCTTTCCCGCCGACGGGCGGGCAGCGGTGGCGGTCATTGTGGCCGGGCTCAAGGACTTGGCGGACACCCAGCCGCGCTATGTGCGCTGGGAGGGCGGGGCGGGCGGTGACGCCCCCTAGGCCGGAGGCTGGAAGGGAAGGGAGGCGAAAAGCATGCGGCTGCAGTTGTTCGCCCACAAGAAGGGCGGCGGGAGCACCCGGAACGGGCGCGATTCCAACCCCAAGTACCTGGGGGTCAAGGCGCATGACGGCACCCTGGTGAAGCCGGGGACCATTATCGTGCGCCAGCGGGGCACCCACTTTCACCCCGGGGCCAACGTCGGCCTGGGGCGGGACTACACCCTGTTTGCCCTCACCGAGGGCCGGGTGTCGTTCAAGCGCAAGATGATGGGGCAGCGCCGGGTGGTGGAGGTCATCCCGGTGCAGGAAACCCGGATGTGAAAGCCGTTGCCCGCTATTGGGACGGCCTGCTGTGGCTGGCGGCGGCCGCCGGGGTGATCTGGGCCCACGGCAACCTGCGCTGGGGCTGTGCCGGGGTCGGCCTGTGGGTGACGGGCTGGATCCTGGGTCGGCGGGTATGGCCGCCGTCGGTGGAGGTGGCCCGGCAGCTGCGCCACCGCCAGGCCAATGACCTGCAGGCGCTGGCCGGCTGGCTGGAGCTGGGCCGGCCGGAGCGGGCGCTGGCGCTGCTGGAAGGACGGATGGGAGAGACGCGTTGCCAGGCGGAATGGTGGCGGCGCGTCTCTCCCTTCCTGCTTCCGGCCTGGGTGGATCTGGAGCGGGCTTACGCCGCCCGCGGCGTGCGCCTGGTCTACGATGCGGCCCCGCCGGCCCGCCTGGGCTGGGGGGCCAGCCTGGGCCTGCTGCTGGCCCTGCGCGCCGCCCTCGGGACCGGCCCCGGCACGGTGCGCCTGGCCTGGGCCCAGGGCCCCCGCCTGGAGGTGGAAGGGGCCGGGCGGCTGCCGCCGCGCTGGTGCGGGATGCCGGGCGGGCGCTGGCAGCGCCGGGGGACCGATGCGATCTGGCAGGGACGGGATTTCGCCGGCTGAAGGAGGCGCAACACGCATGAGCACCGCCGGCGGCATGTTTGTGGACGAGGTCCGCATTTTTGTCCAGGCGGGGGCGGGCGGCAACGGTGCCGTCGCCTTCCGCCGCGAGAAGTACATCCCCATGGGGGGGCCGGCCGGCGGGGACGGCGGGCGGGGCGGGGACGTAGTGGCGGTGGTGGATCCCGGCCTCAGCACCCTCCTGGACTTCCGGCACCAGCGCCACTACCGGGCGGAGGCGGGGCGGCCCGGCGAAGGCTCCAACCGCCACGGCCGGGACGGGGCGGACGTCATCATCCGGGTCCCGCCGGGGACCCTCATCTACCGCGAGGACGAGTCCGGCTCCAGCGAGCTACTGGCCGACCTGACCCGGCCCGGGCAGCGGGTGGTAATCGCCCGCGGCGGGCAGGGCGGACGGGGCAATGCCCGCTTTGCCAGCTCAGTACATCGGGCGCCCCGCATTGCCGAGCGCGGTAGTCCGGGGGAGGCCTTTTGGGTGCGGCTGGAACTCAACCTGCTGGCGGACGTGGGCCTGGTGGGCTATCCCAACGTGGGCAAGTCCACCCTCATCAGCCGGGTCTCGGCTGCCCGGCCCAAGATTGCCGATTACCCCTTCACCACCCTGGTGCCCAACCTGGGTATGGTCGGCGCCTGGGGGGAGGGCTTCGTCATCGCCGACGTCCCGGGGCTCATCGAGGGCGCCCACGCGGGGGCCGGGCTGGGTGACCAGTTCCTGCGCCATCTCAAGCGCACCCGCCTGCTCGTGCACCTCCTGGACGTCTCCCCCCTGGCCCGCGACCCCGGGGAGGCCTATGCCGCCATCCGTCGGGAGCTGGCGGCCTTTTCGGCGGACCTGGCCGCCCGTCCGGAGCTGGTGGCGCTCAACAAGATCGACCTGCCGGAGGCGGCGGCCCGCGCCGACGCCTTTGAGGCGGCCCATCCCGAGCTGGCCGGGCGCTGCTTCCGGATTTCGGCCCTGTCCGGGGAGGGGGTGGACTCCCTCATGTGGGAGGTCCGGCGGCAGCTGGACCGGCTGCCGCCGCCCCCGGCGCCGGAGCCGGTGCCGCGGGTGGTGCTGCCGGCAGCCGGTTACCGGATTGTGCCCGACCCCGAGGGCGGGGTCCGCCTGGAGGGGGACGTGGCGGCGCGTGCCCAGCGCGTGCTGTGGGGGAATCCGGAGGCGGAGCGCTACTTCCTGGAATACCTGCGGCGGCGGCGGGTGCCGGAGGCCCTCCAGCGGGCGGGGGTGCCGGAGGGCAGTGCGGTGCGGGTAGGCGAGGGTATTTTCCGCTGGCGGGATGGCGGCCTGGTGGAGGATAATGAGAATGCGTAACAAAAATTGCAGCCACCGGGTCCGGCAGCAGGAAAAATCCGTAAGAACGGAGAATAGACTAGAATAATGAGCGGAAAGCGTCGGGCCATCGGCCTTATGGGCGGGACCTTCAACCCCATCCATTACGGGCACCTGGTGGCCGCGGAAGCGGCCCGGGATGCCTTCGGACTGGAGCAGGTCATCTTCATCCCCTCGGGGATGCCGCCTCATAAGTCGGCGGCTTTCGTGGCCCCGGCCGAGGATCGGTATCTGATGACCTTCCTGGCCATCACGCCGAATCCGCACTTCGATCTCTCCCGGGTGGAGATCGACCGGGCCGGGCCGTCGTATACAAGCGACACGCTGGCTCATTTTCACCGCCTGGGACCGGACGTTGACTGGTACTTTATCAGCGGCGCGGATGCTATTCTAGAGATCGCATCCTGGCATGCGCCAGAGGACATTTTCGAGTACGCCCATCTGATTGCCGCCAGCCGCCCCGGGTACTCCCTCTCCCGACTCAAGGCGATGGAGTCCCGCCTCGGTCCCGCGCATAGGGCGCGTATTCACCCTCTGGAAGTACCGGCCTTGGCGATCTCATCCAGCCAGATCCGGGAACGCCTGCGGGCAGGGCTATCCATCCGGTACCTGCTGCCCGAGGCGGTGGAAAACTATATCTACAAGAACAGGCTCTACGCTTCGGATTCGCACGACGGGGAGGGGCGGGCGACCCCGCCACCCGACCTCCGCCGCCGATGAGGGGCAGGGCAACAGGGAGGTTCGCTGTATCATGACGCGCACCCTTTACGTGGGCAATCTGCCGTGGTCGACGACCGAGGACCAGCTGGTGGCAGCCTTCTCGCAGCACGCGCACGTTGTTAGCGCCCGCATCATCACCGACCGGGAGACCGGCCGCTCGCGGGGTTTCGGATTTGTGGAGGTGGAGGAGGAGGACGCGGACCGGGCGGTGGAGGCCCTGAACGGCACCCAGCTGGGCGGTCGCGACATTATTGTGAACGAGGCGCGTCCCCGTCAGAGCCGGTACTAGGGAGTGCTGCTCCCGGCCGCCAAAAAAGCCCTCCGGGGCTTTTTTTGGTGGAACGGACGGGAAGGTACAATAACGGGGGGTGCCATGGCGGAAACGGTGCCGGAGCCCGGGAAGTGGCCGCCGGTGGCCCGGGCCCTGGAGCGGCTGAGTGCCGGCCGGCGGGCCCACGTGGCCCGGGTGGCGGCCTGGATGGCTGCCTGGGCGGCGCGCAGCGGGCAGGATCCGGAAGCGGCAGCCCTCGCCGCCTGGGCCCATGACCTGGCGCGGGAGTGGGCACCGGCGGCGCTGCTGGCCGAAGCCGCCCGCCTGGGCTGGCAGCCGGACGCCTGGGAAACGGAGGCTCCCGTCCTGCTGCACGGGCCGGTGGCGGCGGCCTGGCTGCAGGAATGGGGGCTGGGGGGCCCGGCGGTCCAGGAGGCGGTGCGGTTTCATACCACCGCCGCCCCTGGCGTAGGGTTATTGGCACAGGCGCTGTACGTGGCGGATGCGGTGGAGCCGGGCCGCCGCTATTCCGGCCGCGGGGCGCTGGAGCGGTTGGCCCTGCACGACCTGGGCCAGGGCTACCGGGCGGTGCTGGAGGCGTCGGCCGCCTTCTACCGGCGGCGGGGCGTCCGCCTGCATCCCCGCACCCTGGCGGCGCTGGCGGCGGCGGGGGAAGCAGAAGGGGGACGGGAGACCATCGAGCGGACGCAACGGGCAGTGAGGCCGGCGGGGGACGCCGCCGAGGAATGGGCGCAGCTGGCGGCCGCGACCGCTCTGCGCCACAAAGGGGAGGATGTCCGTATCCTGGACATGCGGCCGGTGACGCTGGTGGCCGATTTCTTCGTCATCGTCTCCGGCCGCACCGCCTTGCAGGTGGCGGCCCTTGCCGACCACATCGAGGAGGCGCTGGACGCGGCGGGGGCGCACAAACTGGCCCGCAGCGGGCAGGGCCGGGCGGAGTGGGTCCTGCTCGACTACGGGTCGGTGGTGGTGCACATCTTCACCGAGGCGGAGCGGCGCTATTACGACCTCGAGCGGCTGTGGGGCGATGCCCCCCGCCTGGAGGTGGCGGAGGAGCCGGAGACCCGGAACTAGTCCATGGTCTCCAGCTCCAGCCCGTGCTCCGGCAGGGGAAAGGCAGCCTCAATCTCCGCCAAGTCTCCGGGCGTCAGCTCGAAGTCGGTGGCCGCCGCGTTGGCGCGGGTATGGGCCGGATTGGCGGCTTTGGCGATGGCCTGCACCCCGGGATGGGTGGTGACCCAGTTGAGGACCACCTGCTGCCAGCTGCGCCCGTGACGGACGGCCACCGTCTCCAGCACCGCCCGCGCCGCGGGGCTGGCGGCCTGGTTGACGAACTTGAGGGGGCCCCAGCCCATCAGGAGGGCGCCGGCCTCCCGCACGGCCGGGAGGGGGTCGCGCTCGGCGCGGCGGTCGGCCGGGGAATACGGGACTTGGTCCACCCGCAGCGGCACGTCCAGCGGCAGCAGGGTCTGGGCGCGGCGGAACCAGGCGGCGGGGAAGTTGGAGACGCCGATGGCGCGGGTCTTCCCCTGCCGGACCAGGGTGACCAGCGCGTCGAGGGTTTCCTCCAGCGGGACCCGCAGGGTGGGCCAGTGCAGCAGGTAGAGGTCGAGATGGTCGGTGCCCAGCCGTGCCAGCGAACCTTCTGCGGCCCGCATTACCAGGTCGCGGCGGGCATGAGTGGGCCAGACCTTGCTGACCAGGAACACCTCCTCCCGGCGGCCGGCGATGGCCTCGGCCACCACCCGTTCCGCCTCACCGTCGGCGTACATCTCTGCCGTGTCGATGACGGTCAGTCCCAGGTCGATGCCGGCCCGCAGGGCCGCCACCTCCTCCCGGCGGCGGGTGGGGTCCTCGCCTAGGTGCCAGGTACCCTGGGCGATAGCGGGCAGGGTGATGCCAGGGGCGAACTCGACGGTGCGCATGCGGGGCCTCCTCTCGTGCGGGGACGGCCTAGCCCTCGCGCACTTGCGGGGCCGCCGCCATGCCCGCCAGCTGTTCCAGCGCTCCCAGGATGCCCTCCGGGCTGGTCACGGGCTGGGCACAAGCCGATCCCCGGCAGAGGTAGAGGGCGGGCATCGGCAGGTCGGGGAAGCCGCTGGCGGCAAAGGCGGGGTCGTCGGTGGCCAGGGTGCGCAGGGCCCGGTTGCGGTCGAAGATGCCGAAGGCCGCCTGCCGCAGTTCCCGGCCGGAACGGGTGGGCGATTCCACCACCGTGGCGGTCAGGGGCGGGGCGGCGGTGCGGTCCGCGGCCAGGGCCCACGCGGCGGCAAAGGCTCCCTGCTGCTGGGCTGCAGGGGAGAAGGCGGCGATGAGGGCCTCGGCCCGGTCCATGAGTTCCTCGTCCTCGGTGATGGACCCCAGGCGGTGCAGCACCAGCCCCAAGCCGGCATTCTCGGACACCAGCTTCTGACGATGCCGCAGCCGGCCCTGGGCCTGGGGGCGTTCGATCTGGTCGAAATAGCCCACGCCTTCCGGGTCGCGCAGGTGGCGGTCGGCGTAGGCCAGCAGCTGCCGCACCCGGTGAAGGTGTTCGGCGTCGCCGGTGAACTCGTAGGCGTCCAGCAGGGCCTGAGAGAGGTCGACCACGTCCACCAGCAGGCCGGGCAGCATGGGCCGGTCGGTGTAGAAGTGGTAGAGGGTCTCCTCCTGGGGATCCCACATGAGGTCCCACAGCCCTTCCAGAGCGGTGAGGGCGACGGCGGCGTAGGTCTGGGGGTTGATCAGCACCGCTGCCAGCAGCTGGGCTGAGATCATGAGGGCGTTCCAGTTGGTGTGCACCACCGGGTCGACGGCCGGGGCGGGGCGCCGTTGGCGTTCCTCCGGCGGCAGGCGGTAGTACTCCTCATCCGCATCCTGGGAGCCGCCCCACAGGCCGCGCGGGTTCATAAGGGTGCGGTTGGCCCAGGCCAGCACCGCATCCGCCACCTGCCGGTAATAGTCGTCGCCCAGGATCTGAAAGGCCCGGAGGTAGAGGCGGGCCAGGCGGGCGTTGTCCTCCAGCAGCTTCTCGTAATGGGGCGCCGACCACTCCCGCGTGGTGGAATAGCGGAAAAAGCCGCCCGCGACCCCGTCGAACAGGCTGGAGCCCGCCATGGCGTCCAGGGTGCGGACGGCCATCCCCGCCGCCCAACCGTCGCCGGTCGCGGTGAAGTAGGTCAGGCAAAGTTCCCAGACCTCGGGCAGGGGGAACTTGGGGGCCAGTCCGATACCGCCGTAAGCGCGGTCGAACTGCTGGCGGATGCTCTCCACGATCCCCGCCACCACCTGGTTGTCGGGCTCCGTGCGCCCCGTGTCCAGCGGCGGGGGCTGGGGCGGGGTGAGCTGGTCCTTGATCTCATCCTTATGTTGACGCCAGTAGTCCAGTACCTGATCCAGCACCGCGCCCATCTGGTCCTGCGGGAAGAAGGTGCCGCCGGTGATGATCTCCCCCGCCGGGGTCAGGAAGGCGGTGGTAGGCCAGCCGCCCATGTTGTAGCGCTGGTTGATGTCCGGGCGCTGGTCGTTGTCCACCCGCACCGGCACGAAGGCCTCGTTGATGCGGGCGATGAGGGCGGGGTCGGAGTAGGTGGTCTCGTCCATCACGTGACACCAGTGGCACCAGATGGCCGAGATGGAGAGCAGGATGGGCTTTTCCGCCGCCCGCGCCTCCTCGAAGGCCTCCGGACCCCAACTGTGCCAGCGGATCTCGTGGGCCCGGTTGGGACGGGGGGAAAACCGGAACTGGGCTTCGGCCATAGACGTCGCGTCACCCTTTCTTCGCGCCTCTGGGACAGGACGCGGCACTGTGGTTATTATGGTCCGAAGAACCGTCTTCTGGAAGTGTGAAATCCCGCCGCCGGGCGGGGAGGAAAGGGGCCGGGGCATGGCACAGGCGTGGAGGCGGATGGTCACGGCGGCACTGGCGTGGGGGGTGCTGGCAGCCGGCTGCGGGCCGGGAGCCGCGCCCGCCGGCCCTTACTGGGCCACGGCCGCCGCCGGAGGGCGCACCATCCGGCTCACCCTGCGACCGGCGCCGGTTGCCAACCGCCGGACCACCCTCAGCGTCCGCTTCAGCGGCGCCGCCCCCGGCGGGCCGGTCACCGCCCGGCTGACCATGAACGGCATGGTGATGCCGCCCCTGCGGGTGGCCCTGGCTCCCGCCGGCGACGGCCGTTACCGCGGCAGCGCCATTTTCACCATGGCCGGCAGCTGGTCCGTGCACCTGCGCTGGCCGGGGGCGGGAGCGGTCTTCACCGTGCCGGTCCGGCCCTAAAGGCCGCTCCAGGCCAGGACCGCCAGCAGCGCACCGGTACCGGTCACCCCCAGCCCCCACCACAACAGGCGTCGCGGCGACCAGGCCAGGACCCGCAGGGCGTTCGCGAGCACGGAAGCACTGGACGCCAGCATGGCGGCCGCCGCCAGCGCCGGGGTCGCCCAGCCGGCGGCCGCCAGGGGCAGGGCGGCCAGGTTGTACACCAGGGAGAAGCCCAGGTTCTGGCGGATGATGCGGACCGCCTTGCGGGTGTCCTCCAGGCCGTCCACCGCTGCCGTCAGCCGGGGACTGACCAGGGTCCAATGCCCGGCGGCGCGGGCGATGTCGGCCCCCGCCCCCATGGCGATGCCGAGGTCGGCGTGCATGAGGGCCGCAGCGTCATTGATGCCATCCCCCAGAAAGGCCACGCGGTGGCCCTGGGCCTGCTCGGCCCGGACGCGTTCCGCTTTCTCCAGGGGGGAGAGGCGGGCCTGCCACTCGGTGATGCCGGCTGCCCGTGCGGCTGCCGCCACCGGTCCCTCCCCGTCGCCGCTGGCGATGACCACCCGCAGGCCGGCGGCCCGGAGGCGGGCCACCGCCTGGACCGTCTCCGGGCGCAGGGTGTCACTGAGGATGTAGAGGCCGGCTACCCGGCCGTCGCGCGCCACCGGCACCACCGTGCGTCCCGCCGCTTCCGCTCCGCGGGCCCGGGCGGCCAGGTCCTCCGGCCAGCTCAGCTCCGGGAAGCGGCCGACGGTGAGGCGCCGGCCCTGCACCGTCCCTTCCACGCCCCGGCCGGGCTCGACCCGGGCACTGGCTGCCGGCTGCGGCTGGAGCCCGCGGGCACGGGCTGCCTCGACCAGGGTCACGGCCACGGGGTGCTCGGAGGCCAATTCCAGGCTCGCTACCGGGCCCAACAGGGCGCCCGCGTCCCCTGCCATCTCCTCCAGCACCAGGCGTCCCAGGGTGAGGGTGCCGGTCTTGTCCAGCATCACGGTGTCGATCCCGGCGGCCCGCTCGATGCCGTCCGGGCTGCGCAGGAGGATGCCGGCGCGGCCCAGCCGTTCCGCCGCGGCCGCCACCGCCACCGGGGTGGCGACGCTCAGGGCGCAGGGACAGGCAATGATGAGCACGGCGATGCCGTTCAGGAGGGCGGTGTGCCACGGGGCCCCCGCCCCCCAGCGCCAGGCGGCGAAGGTGAGGAGGGCCAGGGCCAGCACCGCCGGCACAAACACCCGCAGCACGCGGTCCGCCAGGCGCTGCCAGCGGTTGCCTTCCCCCTGCGCCACCGCCACCATGCGGGCGGTCTCGGCCAGCATGGAGGCCTGTGCCCGCCGCGCCACTGTGATCACCAGCCGGCCTTCCACTGCCAGGCTGCCGGCGAACACCGGGCTACCGGGAGCCTTGCGGACCGGCACCGCCTCCCCGGTAAACCAGCTCTCGTCCACCGCTGCCCGGCCTTCTCGGACGGTGCCGTCGGCGGGGATGCGGCCGCCGGTACGCACCAGCACCTGGTCCCCGGGCACGAGGTCGCGGGCGGCGACCGTCTCGACCGTCCCGTCCGCGGTCAGGCGGGCGGCGGAGCGGCTTTCCAGCCGGGCCAGCCCCTGCATCACCGCCCCGGCCCGGTTGCGGCTGCCGACTTCGAGGTTGCGGCTCAGCAGCAGGAAGGTAATGAGCAGGGCGGAGGTGTCGAAGTACAGCCAGCGGCCGCGGGTCAGGAACACGGCCAGGCTGTAGCCGAAGGCGGACAGACTGCCCAGAGCTACCAGCAGGTCCATGGTGGCCACCCGGTGCGTGAGGGCGGCCCAGGCCCCGCGCAGAAAGGGCCAGCCCGACCAGAACACCACCGGCACGCTGAGGGCCAGGAGGAGACCGCCGAGGGCATCGTACAGGCTGGCGGGCAGGCCGGGCAGGTAGCCGTCCCAGACCGGCACGCTGAACATCATGACCAGGGCGCCCAGCACGGCGGCCACCCCGAAGCGCCGGCGCAGGCGCAGGCTGTCGCGATCCTCCTCGGGCAGCGGGTCATGCACCCCGTAACCCAGTTCCTCCACGGCCTGCCGGAGGCGGAGGGGATCGGCCCGGCCCGGCTCGAAGGTGACGGAGGCCAAGCTGCGGCCGTAATCGACCCGGGCCGCCACCACCCCGGGGGTGCGGCGGAGGACGGTTTCCACCAGCACCCCGCAGGAGGCGCACCAAAGGCCGTCGAGTCCCAGCTCCAGCTGGGCGGTGCCCCCGCCGGAGGCGGGGGCGGGGGACGGGATGACGGATTCCTCCGGCGGGCGCAGGCGGGCCCAGTTGATGCCGGGCTGGGCCTTCAGGCGCGCCACCTCCTCCTCCCCCAGCAGCCGCCAGAGTTCCCGGCAGCCGTGGCAGCAAAAGGTGTGCCCTTCGGCCGGGAAGGGGGTGACCACCGGTTCCTCGCACAGGTGGCAGGTCAGAACAGCCACGGGTTCCAGTCCGGGATCCATCCGTTCACCGCCATTCCCCTCAGTACGAACAGCAGCCCGCTCAACCCGATCAGCCCCGCCGCCAGCCGGGTATAGCCCGGGCCCTTGAGGCGGCGACGGCCGTACCAGCCGGCCGTGGCGACGCTCAGGAGGGCCGGAACCGTCCCTATCCCGAAGGCGGCCAGGGTGAGCCCGCCGGTGAGGGCGGAGGCGGCGGCGGCCGCGGCCAGCAGCACCGTGAAGATGAGGCCGCAGGGGTGCAGACCCAGCACCGCGCCCGCCAGGAAGGCGTCCCCCGGCCGGCGGGTGCGGTAGAGCCGCTGCAACCACCGCCCTACCGCCGGGATGCCCAGGAGCGACCAGCGCTCCCAGCTGCCGGCGGCGGAGCCGCTGCGGGCGGTGGCCACCGCCCAGCCTATCATGACCGCCCCGCCCGCGAACCCGGCCGCGGCCTCCACCCCGGTGAGGCGGGCGGCCAGGTTGACGTAATGGGCCACCCCCCCGAACACCGCCCCCAGGACGGTGAAGGTGGCGATGCGGCCGGCATTGTGGGCCAGGAAGAGGGGCAGCACCCGCTGGCCTGCGGTCCGGTCCCCGCCTTCCAGCGCCAAACTGAAGGCCAGCACGAAGGGTCCGCACATGCCGGAACAATGCACGAACCCCTGCAGGAGGCCGATACCCAGCCCCCAGACCACCAGCGCCCAGCCGTGCATGGTTACCTTCCTCCCCCTGCTGCCGGCTTACGCGGCCGTCTCAGGCATAGAACTGGGACTCGCCGCCCAGGTACTCGCTGAGGCGGGCGGCGGCCACCGCGCCGTAAGCGGCCAGCATCGCCGCGAACATCAGCACCGCCCCGATCTGCTGGTCGGCCACCGGGGTGAGCCCGAACACCCTGGGCCGCGCGGCATAGACGGGATAGAAGGGGAAGCCGGTGAAGAAGACGTAGATCACCGCCGGCATCATGAAGTCCATCGCGAAGAAGAGGTAGAGGAACTGAGCCCCCCGGCTGAGGCGCCCCGGCTGCGCCACGGGGCTGATGAGCGGCCACCACAGGAAAAGGGCGGTGGCCATGAGCACATACTGCAGGAGGGCGTACAGCCAGTTGAGGCGCAGAGAGGCGTCCAGCACCCCCGGCAGCTGCATGATCAGGAAGAGGCCATTGAAGGCGAAGAGAGGGATCGGTTCGGTAGTCATCACCCGCCAGAGGCGGGCCAGGGCGCCGCCCGCCAGCAGGCGCTCCCACAGCCAGGGCGGCAGGCCGGCGATGACCAGCGGCGGCCACACCATGGCCAGCAGCATTTCCTGCAGCATGTGGGCGCTGAACAGGTAGGTGTCGGCCAGCAGGTTCAAGGGGGTCCCGATGGCCACGTAGAAGGTCAGCAGGGACCCGACAAAGGCGGCCGCCCGGCCCGCTCCCGGCGGCGGGGCGCCGGGAGCCAGCTGGGCACGCCGGGGCCCCACCGCCTGCCAGTACAGCACCCCCAGGGTGACGGCCAGGGCCAGCACCTCAGGATGCCAGAGCGCGAAGAGGTTGGCGTGGCGCAGGACCCAACCCAGGTTGACGGCCATCTCCCTCACCTCCCGGTATCAGCCGGTCAGCACCAGCCGTGTGCATTGAGGACGCTGCTCATGACCATGAAGCCGGCCCCGGCGGTGACGACCAGCCCCAGCCAGGCCGCCCGCCGCCACAGCATCACCCAGGCGGTGCCGTTAAGGACACCCATGGCGAAAAGGCTGACCTCCGTTTCCACCAGCAGCACCCGGTGGGCGTCCACGAAGGCGTTGACGACGGGGGAGATCCACCAGAGCTGGCCGGCCATGGCCACCAGCACCGCTAGCACGGCCGCCGTGCGGGCCAGACGGCGGGCGGCCGCCTCCTGGCCCCGGGGGACCAGGGCCCGGGCGGCGCCGGCGATGCCCGGTTCCAGCAGCGGACCCGCTCCCAGGCCCCCCAGGGTGCCGGCCAGTACCAGCACGCCGTAATCCAGGGCGTGGGGGTCGATGCAGCCGGCGGCATCCGCCGCCCGGACCAGCGCCGTCACCGGGCGGGCGACCGCGGCGGCGTAGAGCAGAAGCGCGGCCAGACCCCAGCCGGCCGCGCGCAGGGCGCGCCCGGCTGCCTGCCCGGCCTGCGGATGTTGCGTCATGACGGACCTCCTTCCCGGACCGCCGCCGGCCTACAGATGCACCTGCGCATGGAGGGGACGGACGGTCTTCCCGCGGCCCAGGCGGTAGAGCTCCACCGGGCCGTGGCCGCCAGCGGCCAGGTAGACCCTGCCGCCCGGGCTGACGGCGAGGGCTGTTACCCGGCTCCCCGGGGCCAGGCCTTGCAGGGGGCCGCCCTGCCAGCCGCCGGCCGGCGACCAGCGTTCCAGGCGCGGGCGGTGGTGCGGGCCGGACCAGGCCACCACCACCCCGTTGCCGGCCTCCGCTGCGCTTAGCCGCCCGGACGGCAGGCGGAGCGGTGCTCCCGCCCGCCAGCGGCGGCCGGCGGGGAAGAGGACCCGCACCCCCAGGCCGCCGGCGGCGGGATCCGCCACCGGCAGCCGGGGCCCTGCGCTGCCAGCCCACAACCCCAAGGGGATCAGGCGGCCGCCGGCGCCGGCGGGCAGGGCGACGGCGGTCCAGTGCTGTCCGCCGTCGCGGGTGGACCACAGCGCCAGCTGCCCGTCGCGGACCGCATAGACCCAGCCCTGTTGCGGGGAGGTCCAGGTCATGCCGGCCGCGGCCGGCGGCGTGCCCTGCCAGGGCGGGGCCAGCATCCGCCAGGAGCGGCCGCCGTCCGCCGTGGCCACCAGCCGGCGGGGAAAGAGGACAAAGCCCTGGGACGGATTCAGAAAGTCCAGCACCGGATGGTAGGCGGAGGCGATCCCGCCGGGTGGGAAGGCGGGCGCCCATTGCCGGCCGCCGTCGGTGGTCCCCTCCAGCACCGAATCCCGCTCCAGGTCGTACGGCAGGTAGCCGGCCCAGGCTGCGGCGGGCCCGATTGCGTCGAGCACCATCCCGCCCCGGGGGGAGATGCCGCGCGGGGTGACATTCTGCCAGCTGCGGCCGCCGTCGGCCGTAGTCAGGACCAGCTGGTAGGGCTGGGTGTTATATAGCGCCCATCCGCTGCCGCCGCCGGTCATGCTGACGGTGGCGAAGCCGGCCCGGCGGTGCACCGCCGGCGGCGGTGGCGAAGGCAGGGCGGCCTCGGCGGCGGCGGAGGAGCCGCCGCCCGATCCGCACCCCGCCGCCCCCAGGGCGGCGACCGCCAGCAGGGCCGCCATCCGGCGGCGCCGGCGGCTCATCGGCCCGATCCTCCCCCGGCCGCCAGCCGTCCGGCATAGCGGGCAATCAAGCTGGCGTAGGAGGCGCTTAAGGCGGCAGACGGGTTTTCGGTGTCGCCGCTGAAATAGCGCTCGCGCCCGGAGGGGGAGATGAAGTAGAGGGCGGAGGTGTGGTCGACCATGCCGGTGCGGGGGACGGCGACGTAAATGTAGTACGCGCGCCATACCCGGCGCAGCTGGGTCACCGACGGCGAGGTCAGGTAGACCCAGTTGGGCAGGCGGTTGAGGCCGTGCTGGGCGTCAAAGGCGCGCAGGGCGGCGGTGGAATGCACCAGGGGATTGGCGCAGACCGCTACCAGCTCCACCCGCTGGGCCCGGGCCCCCAGCAGGTGATCGGCCTCCACCATCTGGGCGGCGATGATCGGACAGGAGCTGTAGCAAAGGGGATCAAGGAAGGTCAGGACCACCGCCTTGCCCCGGAAGTCGGACAGGGAGACCGGTTTGCCGTTCTGGTCGATGAGGGTGAAGCCGGGGGCGGGCCGGCCGTTGAGGGGGGTGAACCCGCCGTTAATCCGGGCCGCCTGGGGGGAGACGGCTGCCGCCGGGTGATGCCGGCCGGCCAGGAAGCCGGTGATGGCTGCCGCCACCAGCACCGCGCCGCCACCCCAGCCCCAGGGGGTACGGGGCCGCCAGGGCAGCACGCGCGCCCGGGCCCGGGCGGGAGCCGCGGCCGGGGCGGCGGCGGTGGCCAGCGGGAGCTGAATGGCGGTCAGCAGGATGACAGGCAGCCCTGAATTGGGGTCGGTGCCCAGCCCGCCCAGCACCCCGAAATCCTGCCCCAACCACCAGGTCAGGGCCGCCCACACGATGGTGGGGGGGACCAAGCGCCGTGCGGGCACGCCGGCGGCCCAGCCGGCGCCCAGCAGGGCCATCACCGCTACGCTCACCAGGTTGAGCAGGAAGGCATGGGCGGCCGCCACCCGGGCAAAGGCGTACAGCGGCGCCGAAAAGAGGGCCGGTTGGGCCATCTGGGCCATGGGCTGGATGAGGCCCTCCCAGGCGGAGGCGCTCCAGAACCCGGACCGGGGCCAGGCCTGGGCCACCGCCGCCCACAGCCAGAGCCCGGCACTGCCGCGCCGCAGCCAGCGGGCCACCGAACCGTCGCTCCAGCGGGCGGCCGGCGCCAGCAGCAGCAGGGCGGCCGCCATATAGAACACCACCGAGCCGGGGGATCCGGCCCACCAGCTGGCCCCGCCGGAAAGCAGGCTGCCCAGGCCCTCCCCGCTGATCCAGACCGGGATGCCCCAGGCGATGGAGGCCCAGGCCCCGATCCGCTGCCAACGGGGACCGGCCAGCAGGGCCGCCCCGATCCCGATCTGGATCCAGACCGCCACGGTATCCCAGAAGACGGGATGGCTGCTCCAGAGGACGATGGCATCCTCCATCACCCGGGCCAGGAAGGCCGGCTGGCCCTTCATGAGGGGCAGGAGGAAGTTGGGCACGAACTCAGTGCTCATTGCCGGCTGCGCCTGCAACAGCCCGTCCAGGATCCAGAGCAGGCCGAAGGCGATGCGGACCACCCGCCGCATGGGCGGCTCCGGCGCGGGCGGGAGGACGGCGGCGCGGCGGGGGCGGAAGAAGCCGAAGAACCCGAAGAAGCCGGCGAAGGCCAAAAGGGGTACCGCCTCCGCCACCAGAAGCCCGTAGAAAATATGCAGGATACCGGGATTGGGGCTGTTGGACATATCCACGGGGCCATTCCCTCTTTCCGTACCGGTATCACGGGCCCCGGCACCGTGGGCTCGGGGCCCGCCCGGGTGCGGCACGTCTAGCACCCAGGTATCATCTACGTTATGGGACCGCCAGCCCGTATTGTCAAGAAGATACTTTCCGTTTGTATGGCAATGGCTGCGCCATTTGGGCCAGACGGGATGGTCCTTCCGGCGGCGGCCGTGCGCCGGGCCGGCGGCCCTGCCTGCCGGGCGGGAAGGGCGACTGTGCTATAGTGAAGATCAAATGAGGCAGACGAAGGAATGAAGCATGCATGATGACCCGTCCCCTGGTGGTGCTGACCGGGGCCGGGTCCGCCATCGCGGCCGAGCTTTACCGGCGGTGGGAGGAGCGGGGCTGGACGGTGGTGGCCTTGAGCCGCCGCCGTCCGCCGCACCTGCCGGCGGCGGTGCGCTGGCTGCAGGCCGACCTGGCCCGGGAGGCGGAGACGGTGCGTGACCTGGGCCGGGCGCTGGCGGCGGAAGGGCCGGTGCGGGGGTTTGTACACCTGGCCGGGACCCTCTACGCCGACCGGGCGCTGGCCACCACCGGCGATGAGTGGCGGCGGACCCTGGCCGTCAACCTGTCCGCCGCCTTTTTCCTGGCCCAGGCTCTGGCCCCCCGCATGGGACCCGGGGCGGCGATCGTGTTTGTGTCCAGTGTGGACGCGCGCCTGTCGGCCCGTCCGGGCCCGGCGGCGGCTTACGGCGCCAGCAAGGCCGGCCTGGAGGGGCTGGTCCCGCACCTGGCCCAGGAATGGGGTCCACATGGCATCCGCGTGAATGCCGTGGCGCCGGGGGCGCTGGAGACCGGCCTGGGGCCGGAGGGCCCGGTGGCGGCGGCGGTGGCGGCGGACGTGGCTCTGGGCCGGTTGGGGCGGCCGGCGGAGGTGGCGGCCGCCATCGACTTCCTGCTGGGGGACGAGGCGTCCTACATCACCGGCCAGGTGCTGCGGGTGGACGGCGGCCTCAACCTGGGCTACGGGGGTCCGTAACCGGGCTGCCGCGCCCTGGTTGCCAATGACGACGGTCTTGGAGGCGGACATGGATCGGAGTGCTACCGCGAGCGGCGTGTTCCCGCCCCTCCTGCTGCTTTGGGCGCTCGCCACCGGGGTGGTGGGCGGGTTGGGGGCGGTGCTGTTCCGGTTGATGATCCGGTGGGCGGGACTGGTGTTCGGGGCCGGCTGGCAGGCGGCGGGCGGCCGCTGGTGGGAACGGCCCTTGGAGCCGGCCGCCGGGCTGCTGGTGGTCAGCCTCATCAGTCATTACCTGGCCCGGGAGGTCAAGGGGCACGGCGTGCCTCAGATCCTGGAGGCCTTGGCCTTGCGGGGAGGCCGTATCCGGCCCCGGGTGGGGATCCTGGGCATTATCGCCCCCGCGGTCACCATCGGCAGCGGGGGATCCGTGGGGCGGGAGGGGCCTATTGCCCTCATCGGGGCCGCCTTCGGTTCCACGGTGGGCCAGCTGTTCCAGTTCAGCGACCGCGATACTATTCTACTGCTGGCGTGCGGTGCCGCGGCCGGGATCGGCGCCACCTTCAACGCCCCCCTTGCGGGGGGATTTTTTGGCCTGGAGGTCATCCTCGGCACCTACGCCCTGGGGGCCATGGTGCCGGTCTTTTTAGCTTCGGTGGCGGGGGATACCGTCTTTACCGCCATTATGGGGGGCGGGGCGGTGCTGGCCACGCCGCCCTATCACATCATCAATCATTTCGCGCCCCTGTTCATGATGGGGTTGGGCGTGCTGACCGCGCTGGCCGGCTACGCCTACACCCGGGGCCTGGACGGCAGTGAAACCTGGTTCGACCGCCTGCCCTGGCCGTTCTGGGTCAAGGCACTGGCCGGCGGGGCGGCGGTAGGGCTGCTGGGCCTGGCCTATCCCCAGGTGCTGGGCGTCGGGTATCCCACCATGCACCAGGCGCTGGACGGCCACCTGGTGCTGGTCACCCTGCTGGCCCTCCTGTTGGCGAAATACGTCGCCACCCTGATTACCATCGGGGCGGGGGGTTCCGGCGGCGTCTTCGCGCCCTCCCTCTTTTTGGGCGGCATGTTGGGGGGCACCTACGGAGCCGTCCTGCATGCCATCTCCCCCTCCCTGGCCCCGCATCCGCCCATCTACGCCGTGGCCGGCATGGCGGCCCTATTTGCGGCGTCCGCCCAGGCGCCGTTCGTGGCGGTCACCATCCTGCTGGAGGTCACAGGTGACTACCATCTGACGTCGGCGGTCATCGCCGCTGCTGCCGTCAGCTACTTCCTCTATGCCATGCTCACCCGTGATTCGATGTACACCGTGAAGCTCAGCCGACGGGGGATCAAGATCCTGCGCGGCAACGACGTGCGGCCGGTGGATGCGGTGCCGGTAACGGCAGCCATGGAGCCGGTGCGGGAAGCGGTCCGGGACACGGACCCGGTGTCGGTGGCCTACACCCGCCTGCTGCATGAGGAGCGGGAGGCCCTGCCGGTGGTGGATGGTCACGGCAATTTCATTGGCCTGGTCCGGCTGGCCGACCTGGCCGGCGTCATCGGCCGGGAGCCCGGGCGGCAGGTGGGGGAGGTGGCTGCGCCGGTGCCGCCGCCGGTGGGCCTGGATGCCAGCCTGGATACGGCGCTGCGACGGTTGACCTTCTACCGGGCGGAGGCCCTGCCGGTAGCGGGACGGGACGGGCGCACGGCGGGCATGGTCACCATGGCCGGAGCCCTGAACGCCTATTACAGCAGCGCCCTCACCACCATCGACACCGCCGCCCGCGTCCGCTCCCTGCAGGCAGCGGCGACCGACGATCCCGGCGCCTTCGTCGAGGTGGTGGTCGGCGAACGCTCGCCGGTGGCCGGTCGCACCCTGGCGGAGGCCGGACTCCCGGCCGATGCCATTGTCCTGTCTGTCCGGCCCCGCGGCCAGGGGCCCAACCTGGTACCCCACGGCCAGACGCGTCTGCAGGCGGGGGACCGTGTGTTGGTGTATGTGGCCCCTTCCGCCCGTTCGGCCCTGGTGCGGCAGCTGCTGGAAGGATCCGCTTAGGGAGGGATCGACCATGGGACAAAGGGAACGGCCGTCCCGGGAAGGGCGGGAAGGGGATCCGGCCCTCGTCTGCCCCCGCTGTGGGGCCCCGCTCTGGGTGCCGGGGAGCGGGTGGGAGGACTGTGTCTACTGCGGGATCGGGCCCACCTGCGAAGGGCGGCCCGCCGGGGAGGAGTAGCGGCCCGTTGCCGGTTGACCGGATCCCGGCCGCCTCGGACGTGGTAAGGTGGGCCCAGGCAAGGAAATTCCCGGAAATGGGGGCGGGCCGATGCGGAGCGGGTGGGCGATAGGGCGGGCCGGGATGCTGGGCGGGATTCTGGCCGTGGTGACGGCCGGGACCACCGTCCCTGCCCGGGCCCAGCCGCCGGCGGCCACGGTGACCCGGGTGGCGGGCAGCACCCGGCAGGCCACGGCGCTGGCGGTGGCCCGGCTGGCGTATCCGGAGGGGCCGCCCTCCCGCCTGGCGGTGCTGGTTTCCGGGCAGGACGCCAACCTGGTGGATGCCCTCACGGCCGCCCCGCTGGCGCGGGTGCTGGGCGCCCCCATTCTGCTGACGGACAGCCCGCACCGCCTGGGGTCCGTCACTGCCTCCGCTCTGACGGCCCTCGGCATCCGGCAGGTCATCCTGGTGGGCGCGGCCGCCAATCCCGCCCTTCAGGCGCAACTGCCGCCGGGCGTCACGGTCCGCCAGGAACTGGCGGGCGCCACCCGGTTCACCACCGCTGCGGCGGTGGCAGGGGCGCTGGCGGCGGCGGAAGGGGTGCAACAGTTCGGGGCAGTGATGGTGGCCTCGGGGGAGCCGGGCCACCTGGTGGATGCCCTGGCAGCTGATCCGGCGGCGGCGCGGCGGGGCCTCCCCATCCTGCTGGCCCCGGCGGCGGGATGGGCAGGGATGCCGGCCGGGGAGCAGAGGTGGGTTTCGCCGGCCGCGGCCGTCTATGCTGTGGGCGCAGCCGGGTCCTATCCCTTCACTGGGCTGGGCCGGCCGGTGCTGCCGGTCGCCGGGTCCGACCGCTTCCGGACGGCCCTGGCGGTGGACCGTGTCTTTCCGCCCCGGAGCGGGGTCTACCGCCGGCTGGTGGTGGCGAACGGGCAGGATGCCCACCTGGTGGATGCGCTGAGCGCCGGGCCCTGGGCCGCCGCCACGGGGACGGCCCTGGTGCTGGTCAACGGGGGCAGCCTCCCGGCTTCCACCGCCGCCTTCCTGCGCGATGCCGCCGGGGAGGTCAGGGCGGTGGCGGTCATCGGCGGCCCCGCCTCCATCCCGCCGGCGGTGATCCAGGCCCTGGCCGGCGCTCTCACTCTGCCGCCACCGTTGCCGGGAGTGGTGGTGGCCTACGGGCGGTTCCGGAACCTGGACGGAACCGCCCTGCAGGACCCGCTCCTGATCCGCGCCGGGGTGACGGCGGCCGCCCCGCTCTGGTTCCGCCTGGCAGGCACCCCCGGGGATCCGGTGGTGAAGCCGGCGGTGCCGGCGGCCGTTCAGGCGGCGGTGACGGCGGCCGTCCATGCCCGCGGGGTGCAGGTATGGCCGGTGCTGCAGTATACCGCCGGATCCGGCCTGGTTGCCCCGCTGGCCCGGGACCCGGCGGCCATTTCCGGTTTGGTGCAGGCGGTGACGGGGGCGGTGGCAGCAGCCGGGGCGGACGGCCTGGTGCTGGACCTGGAGGACTTGCCGCCCGCTGACCGGGACAGCCTGGACGCGCTGGTTGCAGCCCTGGCCCAGGCCCTGCACGCGCAGGACCGGCGGCTGGTGGTGACGGCGGGTCCCCAACCCTATCCCGCCAGCGCTTACGCCGACGCCATCCTGGCCGCCTCCGCCGATTACCTGGACCTGCTGCCCTATCCGGAGTACACCTTGAACGGCCCTACGGCCCAAGCGCCCGATCCGGGTCCCGTGGAAGGGGCGCCCTGGGCCGCGCAGGCGGTGGCGGCGGCGTTGCAGGCAGGCGTGCCCCCCGGACGGCTGCTGCTGGGCACCGCCGCTTACGGGGAGGCCTGGACCTACACCCTCCAGGGTTTCGGGGGGGGCGAGGCGCTGGGGGCGGCCGTGCTGGCCGCCCATACCCTGCCCCAGTCGGCGACGCTCTGGGATCCGGCACAGGCGGAGACCACCTTCACCGCCGGCGTCCCGGCGGCGGTGCCCGGGCCGCTCGCGCCTGGGATCAGCTTCCGGCCCGCCGTTCAGGAGCTGCAGGCCCTGCTCAACACGGTGGCGTTGTGGACGGCGCTGGCCCAGGATCAGGCCCCGCCTGCCCTGCTGGCCACCGACGGTGGCTACGGCCCGGCCACCCGCAGGGCGGTGGCGGCGTTTCAGGCCGTCTTCGATCCGCATGCACAGGATTCAGGGGTCTACGGGCCCGGCACCGCCCGCGCCCTGGCGGCGGTGGCGGCCGCCCTCGGCCTTCGGCAGCAGGTGGTCTGGGATGCGGACAGCCGGGCGGGGCTGACCCTGCTGGAGATGGCGGCCCGGCAGGGGCTGGGGGGTGTCAGCCTGTGGGCGCTTGGGCTGGAGAGCGCCGGCTGGCGGGCGGCGCTGAGCCAAGTCTGGACGCCCTCCCGCTGAGCCGGCGGTGGTTTGCGCCCCGGCGGCAAAGCCGGTAAGATAAGGGCCAGATATGCTGGAAAACGGATGATGGGGTTTTGTGTGCCCGGTCCGTTCGCGCCCGGGCCAGGCCCCGGTCCGGATGGGGAAATGCGGCGTGCGCAGGCGGGCGCGCGCGAACTGGAGGCAGGTATGGCAGAGCGCGAGGGTGAGGTTCAGGCGGCGGTTACGGACGCGGTCGAACGCGAGAACCGGGACCGCTACAACGTCAAACGGGTGGAGGCCCGCTGGCAGCAGGTCTGGTCAGCACAGGACCTCTACCGGACCCCCGATCCGGAACCGGGGCAGGACCGGGCGCGGAAGTACTACTGTCTGGAGCAGTTCCCCTATCCCTCCGGCCACCTGCACATGGGCCATGTGCGCGTGTACACGCTGGGGGACGTCATCGCCCGCTACCGGCGCATGCGCGGGGACCATGTGCTGCACCCGATGGGGTGGGACGCCTTCGGGCTGCCGGCCGAGAATGCCGCCATCAAAAGCGGGGTGGACCCCCAGCACTGGACCGAGACCAATATCGAGTATATGAAGCGGCAGATGCAGGGCATGGGCCTTTCATTCGACTGGCAACGGGAGGTGCGCACCTGCAATCCCGATTACTACCGCTTCACCCAGGAACTTTTCCTCCTTTTGTATGAACGCGGGCTGGCCTACCGCAAGGCGGGTCCTGTCAACTGGTGCCCCAGCTGTGAGACGGTGCTGGCCAACGAGCAGGTGGAGGAGGGCCGGTGCTGGCGCTGCGATAGCCTGGTGGAGAAGCGGGACCTTACCCAATGGTACTTCCGCATTACCGATTACGCCCAGCGCCTGCTGGACGACCTGGACCGCCTGCACTGGCCGGAGGAGATCAAGGTCCAGCAGCGCAACTGGATCGGCCGCAGCGAGGGGGCGGTGATCCGGTTTCCGCTGCCGGAGCCTAAGGCCGGGTATGCGGATATCACCGTCTTCTCCACTCGCCCCGACACCCTGTATGGCGCGACCTACGTGGTGCTGGCCCCAGAGCATCCCTTGGTGGAGGCCCTCATCGAGGGGCTGCCGCAGGCGGAGGCGGTGCGGGCCTTTGTGGCCGAGGAGCGGCGGCACAGCGAGATTGAACGCACCGCCGAAACCACCGAAAAGCGCGGCCTTTTCACCGGCGCCTATGCCCTGCATCCCCTGACCGGAGAGCCGGTGCCGGTCTGGGTGGCCAACTACGTCCTGGTGGACTATGGTACGGGAGCGGTGATGGGGGTGCCGGCCCACGACCAGCGCGACTACCTCTTCGCCCGCAAGTACGGGCTGCCGGTGGTGACGGTGGTGGAGCCGGAGACCGGTGAGGCGCCCGCGGACGCGGCCTGGACCGGCCCCGGCCGGCTGGTGCGGTCGGGTCCTTTCAGCGGCCTGACCAGCGAGGAGGGCAAGACCGCCATCACCGCCGAGCTGGCCCGCCGGGATCGGGGCGGCCCCCGCATCACCTACCGTATGCGCGACTGGCTCATCTCCCGCCAGCGCTATTGGGGGGCGCCCATCCCGGTGGTGCACTGCGACCGCTGCGGGGTGGTGCCGGTGCCCCGCGACCAGCTGCCTGTCCTGCTGCCGGAGAACGTGGTCTTCACCGGTACCGGCCGCTCGCCGCTGGCAGGGGCGCAGGACTGGGTGGAGACCACCTGCCCCGCCTGCGGCGGTCCGGCCCGGCGGGAGACCGACACCATGGACACCTTTGTGGACTCCAGCTGGTACTACCTCCGCTACGCCTCACCGGAGGACACCACCCGCCCCTTTGATCCCGCCCGGGTCGCCTACTGGATGCCGGTGGACGAGTACGTGGGGGGCAAGGAGCATGCCGTGCTCCACCTGCTCTACTCGCGCTTCTTCACCAAGGTACTCTATGATGCGGGCTTGGTCCCGGTGGACGAGCCCTTCTCCAGCCTGCTGGCCCAGGGCATGGTCATCTACCAGGGCAAAAAGATGTCTAAGTCCAAGGGCAATACCCTAAGTCCGGAGGAGATCATCGCCCATTGGGGGGCCGACGCCACCCGGGTCTTCATGCTGTTCGCGGCCCCGCCTGAGAAGGATTTTGAATGGTCGGACCAGGGGGTAGAGGGGGCCTATCGCTTCCTGCAGCGGGTCTACCGCCTGGCGGTGCGCCTGGACCAGGCGCTGCCGGCCGCCCCGGACGCCGGGGCGGAAGCGGAGGCGGCCCGGCGGCGGGCGCGCACCGTGCGCAAGGTGGGGGAGGACATCGAACGGCGGACATTTAACACCGCCATCTCCGCCCTCATGGAGTGGACCAACAGCCTCTATCAGCTGTGGGAAGGGCTGGGTGTCGGGGCGCGCCGGGAGCACCTGGAGACCGTGGTGCAGTTGTTGGCCCCCTTCGCTCCCCATCTGGCGGAGGAGCTATGGCATCGTCTCGGGCATGCCGACAGCGTCCATCGTCAGCCCTGGCCCGGGTATGACCCGGCCCTGCTGGTGGAGCAGGAGGTGGAGATCGCCCTGCAGGTCAACGGCCGGGTCCGGGCCAAGCTGCGGGTGGCGCGCGAGGCCGGTCCCGAACAGCTGGAGCAGCTGGCGGTGCAGGACCAGCGGCTGGCCCCCTACCTGAACGGCCGCCGCATCGTGAAGGTGGTGGCCATCCCCGGTCGCTTGGTCAATGTGGTGGTGGCGTGAGGGCCGTCCTGGCGGTGGTGATGGCGGCCAGTTCGGCCGTTATCGGGGTCCTGCTGGTGCGGGCGCGCCGCCCCCTGGGGGTGGCCCCGGGGGTAACCCTGATCTGGACGGTGGCCGGGGCCGTCATTGCCGAAACCGCCAGCATCCTGTGGGCCGGGGTGCCGGTCAGCCCCTGGCTGCCGTTGAGCGCCGGCTTCGGGCTGGGGTTGTTCGCGGGTCTCTTCTCCGGCCGCAGGCCGCCGCCCTCCCACCCGCGTCATCCTCCGCGTCCGCCCCGCTAAGGCAGGACCCCGGGGGGTCCCGGGGTCCTTAGGCCTGGGGTTTGGCCTCGGCGATGGCCAAGCGGCGCCGGTGGCCGCGGGCCTTGGGGACCCGAACCGACAGCAGTCCGTGGCGGTAGGTGGCCTCCGCCCGGTCGGGGTCCACCTCGCCCGGAAAACCAACGGTGGATTCGAAGGCCTCCGCCTCATCCTCCGGCCGGCCGGGAGGGGGCGGGAAGGCTCCCTTGAGGGTGGCCCCGTCGATGTCCACCTCCAGGTCCACCGTCTGGGGGTCGATGCCGGGGATCTCGAACTCTACCAGGTAGGCGTCATCCAGCTGATGCAGGCGCGTGCGGGGCCGGTTTTCCCCCGCCTGGGCCAGCCAGGTCCACATGCGGTTCATGTCCTCGCGGAAGTCTCGCCAGCGCAGGAAGTCCTCGGGATCCCAACGGATGAGACTCATGGCTGCACCTCCCGCCCTAGTATGGCGGCCGGGGGCAGCCTTATGTGCGCCGGGGGCCGGCTGTTGGGACGGGAAAAAAGGGGTCGCCGGGCGGACAGCGAAGTCCTCCCCGGCGCCGGAAAAGGCCGGAGGGCCGGGGCGCGGCCGCGGAAAGAGGATTTGGTTCCACCGCGTTTTTAGGGCTAGAATGCGAAACAACCAAATAACGTTCCATCGCTCGCGATGGCCGGAGCCGCCGCCCCCTGACCGACGGGCAGCCGGGCCCGCCCGGGGGAGGCGACCATGAAGGGAAAACCGAGAAAAGGCATGCACAAGGACAATCCCGGACCCACCCCACCCGAGTTTGTGTACCGCCTGGCGGAAGGCATCGTGTTCTACAACGACTTCGCGCTCCGGGCCCGTGATCTGGAACACTGGCCCTGGCCTCTGGCGCTGGTGGACGCCCGGGGGCGCTGGCTCTGGCGTAATCGCGACTGGCGGCGGACGGTGGCTGCGGCGGAGGAGGCTCCCTTGGCCGCCCAGGTGGGGCGGGAATCGCCCCCTGCCGCCCTCACCGGGTTCGGCTGGACCCCGCTCCTGGGCGAGGGGGGCCAGCCGCAGGCCTACCTGGTTCACGCCGGCAGCGAGCGGGGGGTGTTGGGCCGGGCCCTGGCCCACACGGCGGGCGGCGTGGCGCTGGCCTGCGACGCCCGCTTCATTTATGCCAATCCCGCTGCCGAGGCCCGGTTTCCGGGCGGCTTGGCCGGCCGGCCCTGGCAGGCGGTAGAGGGCCTGCCCCCCTGGGAGCGGGCCCTCAGCCTGCCCCCCGACGGGCGCACCCTCATCGGCTGGCAGGAGGGGGCGCTCCTGCGCCTGGTGCATGTGGGCGACGAGGTGCTGCTGGAGGTGCTGCCCCAGGCGTGGGCGGGGGATCAGGTCAGCATGGAACAGGTGTCGATGATCATGCATGAGATCCGCAATCCCCTCACCGCCCTGTCCGGGTTCCTCGAGCTGGCCCTCGACCGCCTCCGGAAGGGGGGCGGCCCGGGGGGGGCGGCGGTGCTGCCTCACCTCGAGCATGCGGTGGCGGAAGTCGAGCGCTTGAGCCGGCTCACCGGCGACCTGCTCTGGACCACCCGCACCCTCACCCTGGACCGGTCCGCCCGCTCCCTGGCCGCCCTGGCGGAGGCGGCCTGGCCGCCGGCGGCGGGGGAGGGCAGCCGGGCCCGGCTGGTGGTGGCAGGGGACGCCACCTTGTGGGTGGACGGGGACCGCTTCGCCCAGGTGCTGGTCAACCTGTTCCGCAATGCCGTGGAGGCCCTGGGCGGCCGGCCGGGTACGGTGCGGGTGTGGGCCGAGGCCGCCGGGACCGGCACCGCGGTGGTGGTGAGCGATGACGGGCCCGGCATCCCGCCCGAGATCCAGGACCGCCTATTTTCCGCCTTCGTCAGCACCAAGCCGCACGGCAACGGCCTGGGGCTCCTGATTGTGCGCCACCTGGTGGAGGCCCATGGCGGCCGGCTCTCCCTCTCCTCCGCCCCCGGGCAGGGGACCACGGTGCGGATTGAACTGCCGGCGCCCCCTCGCGGGGGTTAGCCCGCCTGCGGCGGGGCCCCCCGCCGCCCGTGCAGGGCCGCGGCCCCCAGCAGCAGCAGGGGCAGTGCCCAGGAGTATACCCACCCGGCTCCGATGGCTACGGGTAGGAAGACGTGGATGACGCGGTAGGGGCTCTTGAAGACCCACACCATGCCCCAGGCCAGCAGGGCGGCCACGGCCAGGATCCAGCGATGGCCGCGGAGGTCACGGAAGCGCAGGAAGGGATAGAGGGTGTGCCCCACCACCGAGAGGTGCACCGCCCCGAAGGTGATAGCCGCCACCGTCCACATCACCATCACCACCAGCCCGAACTTGTTGACATAGAAGGTCACCAGGTTGAGCAGGCGCAGGAATTGGGCCGCCGGCCAGCGCAGAGCCGGCACGAAGTCGGGGCCGAAGGTGGCCAGCACATCCTCCAGCCCCCAGGCGAACACCACCGACGCCGCCACCAGCGCCCACAGCACGGTCCGGCGGGCGCGGGCGCGGTCGGCGGCGTGCACGTAGGGGTAGAACCAGCCCAGGGCATCAATGCCCAGGAAGAGGCCGAAGTTGTGGTAGACGGCCCGGGCGAAACCGGCGGCGGAGGCGGGCAGGGCTGGCACCAGCAGCAGGGGGTGGCGGATGAGGCTGACGCCCATCACCGCCACCAGCACGGTGATGAGCGCCACCGGAAGGTACAGGGACTGGGCCGCCCGCGCCAGCGGCACCGGGCCGAACCAGGCCATGTAGAGGCTGCCGCCCAGGAGGGCCGCCGCCACCGCCCACAGGGGGGTGGAGGCCAGGAAGATGCTGTGGATGACCAGGCCCACCGTCATGACCCCGAAGCCCAGCAGCAGGAAGAGATGGTACAGCACGATCAGGGCCGCTAGCGGCCAGAAGGCCGGCCCCAGCAGGCGGAAGCCGAGCCCGGTGAGGGTTTCCCCCTCCGCCTTTTCCATCACGGTCAGGAAGAGGAGCAGGCTGGCCCCACCCAGGGCGGCGGTGAGCAGGAAGGCCCACAGCGCCGCCCGCCCGGCCTCCATCACCAGATCGCGCGGGAAGTAGAACAGCCCTTGGGTGATGTACCCGGCCGTGACCAGGGTGGCGAACTGGCCGGGAGAGAGCCCGGTGCCCAGCAGGGCGGGTCCCTGCCGCGCCGCCATCTCAGGACCCCTCCCCGGCCCGCGGGCCGGCGGCGGTCCACCGGCCGGCGAGGGCGTTGGCCCCCAGCAGCAGCAGGGGCAGGCTGAAGGTGTACACGGCGCCGGTGAGCAGGGTGGTGGTGCCCAGCAGGTGCTGAACGCGGTAGGGGCTGCGCACCCCGACCAGCACCCCGCCGATGAGGAGGGCCACCACGGCCGCATGCCAGCGGAAGCCGGCTCGGGTGCGGTAGCCCCCCAGCGGGTGCAGGGCCTGGGCCGCCACCGTGATATGCACCGCCTCGAAGCTGACGCTGGTCACCGTCCACAAGAGGAGCACCACCAGCCCGAACTTGTTGACGTAGAAGGTGGCCAGGCTCTGCAGGCGCACGAACTGGGCCATGGGCCAGCGCAGGGCGGGGATGAAGTCGGGGCCGAAGGTGCCCATCACGTCCTCCAGGGCCCAGCTGAAGGCGGCAAAGCTGCCGGCCAGCCACCAGAACAGATGACGGCCGGCCGTTCGGCGGGCGGCGGGATGCACGTAGGGATAGAACCAGGCCACGGCGTCGAGACCCAGGTAGGCGCTCAAGCCGTGCAGGCTACCCAGGGCGAATCCGCGGGCGGTTGGCGGCAGGGCCGGCCACAGCAGACGGGGATGGCGGATGAGGGCCATGCCCCCGGCCAGGCTGAAGACGGTGAACACCGCCACCGGTACCCACAGGCTCTGCAGGGCCCGGGCCAGGGGCACCACCTGGTTCCAGGCCAGGTAGAGGCTTTCGGCCAGGATGGCGCCGGCCAGCGCCCAAAGGGGGGTGGCCTCCAGGAAGATGCCGTGCAGCACCGAGGTGTAGATCATGAGCCAGTTCATGCCCAGCAGGATGTGATAGGCCGCGATCCCGATCACCAGCGGCCACTGTGCCGGGCCCAGCGCCCTGAGGGCCGCTTCCGGGCTCTCCCCGGGATGTAGAGCCGCCACCCGGATCCAGAGCCAGAGGCCGAGGGCGGCTGCCAGGCCCGCCGCCACCTCCGTGAGGAGGGCGGCCCGTCCGGCGTAGGTGACCTGGGGCCGGGGAAAGTAGCACAGGGCCTGGGTGGCATAGCCCGCCACCAGCAGGGTGCCCAGCTGGGAGGGGCTTAAGGCCTCCCCCAGCACCTTGGTGCGGTCGGCCATGGTGTCTCCCTCCGCTCAGAAGTTGGGGCCCAGGGGGCGGATGTTGCCGGCCCGGGTGGTCTCCACGTGCACGGTGACCGTGACCCGGGTCTGTTTCCAGGCCCGGTCCCAGGGCCCCAGGGCCTGGAAGCCCCGGGGATCGGTCCAATGCAGGCGGCGGCCCACCCCGAAGGGGTCGCTGCCCAGGGCCTGGGTATGGCGGATGAGGGCCAGGCAACGGGCCGTCACTTGGCGCGCCACCGCCTGCAGCACCCGGGCACGGGCGGTGCGGTCGCCGTCCAGGGCGGGGCCCTCCACCAGCTGGCCATCGATGGAGACGGTGAAGCGGGCCTGGGGCCGGCCGTGCACGATGCGGGCGGAGAACTCTCCCCGGCAGGTGCCCACCCGCAAGGCGGTCTCCCCCAGCGGCGTGGGGGCGGAGAGGGTGGGCTTGACCGCCCGCCCGGTGAGCAGGGCGAAGGCGACGGTCTCCTGGGGGGAGAGGGTGGCCAGGTAGCGGTCCTTGGCGTAGAGCGCCACCTGGTTGAGCTCGATGCCGTGCGGCCCGAGGCGGGCGACGGGCAGAAAAGGGTCGACCCCGGGGGTGACCAGCCGGTCCATGAGCTGCCAGAGGCGCACCTGCAGGTGCAAGGTGGCGCAGTCCGGGCAGTTGAACAGGGTGGAGAAGTACTCGTTGGGCAGCTGGTTCAGGGGCGTAGGCGTGGACAGCAGCCGCGTGACAGGGTCCGGGGTGGTGAGTACGAAGATGGTGCGGTCCACCGGTTCCAGACGGGCGAGGCCGGTCATGGCCGCTCGCAGCACCCGGGGGGGCAGCTTGGCGGACAGGACCAGGGCTTGGATCTGGCCCAGGTACAGGTCCCGCGAGACCGAGGCCTGGGCGCGGCCGAAGGCGGAGGCCACCGTGCGCCCCTCGGCGGGCAGGACGAAGAAGGACTCGCTCTGGCTGTTGCCGCTCGACCCGGAGGGCAGGGCGGTCAGGGCGGAGGCGGTGGGGATCTGGAAACGCAGGGCCAGACGTCCGTGCCGGCTGCTCACCCCCAGCACCATGACGATGGCGCGCTCGTCGATGGGGCGGTTGTCCCAGCATCCGGTCAGCGCCAGTCCCGTCAGCAGGAGGAGGGCGGCCGTCCGCCGCAGGGTGCGGGCCTTAATCGTCATGGCGCTGCTCCTGGGCCGCCCCCAGATCCACATCGGCTACCGCCGGCCGGGGCGGGAAGGTGCCCTGGCGGATGTTGACCGGCTGCCAGGCCACCGGGCGGGTGCGCGCCATGACCCGGTAGGGGGCCCGGATCCAGCTGTCCAGCAGGTCCCGCCAGCGCCAGGGGCCGGAGGGGGAGAGGTAGGGCACCCCGAAGTCCTCGAGGGCCGCCAGGTAGGTGACAATGGCAGATCCTACCAGCACGATCCCGAACACCCCCAGGAAGTTGGCCGCCAGCACCAGGGCCCAGAACAGGATGCGCCAGGGGGTGCCCATCTCATAGGCGGGGGCGGTGTAGAGGGCGAGGGCGGTCATGGTGATGATGATGATCATAAGGGGGGAGACCACCCCTGCCTTGACGATGGCGGTGCCCACCACAATCGCCCCCACCGTGCCCAGGGTGGTGGACATCTCCTTGGGCAGGCGGATGGTGGCTTCCCGCAGAATCTCGATGATGACCCACATGGTGATGACCTCGTAGATGGGCGAGAAGGGGATGTTCACCCGGCTGCCGGCGATGGTGATGGCCAGTTTGGTGGGCAGCAGCTCGGGGTCCACCCCGACCAGGGCCACGTAGAGGGGAGGCAGGAAGAGCCCGGTCAGGAGGCCCAGCAGGCGGATGATGCGGGTCAGGCTGCCCTCCCAGAAGGACATGGAGTAGTCCTGGCTGGTGCGGTAGAAGTCGACGAAGGTGGTGGGCAGGATAAGCACGGTGGGGGTGTTTTCCACCAGGATGGCCACCCGCCCCTCCAGCAGGGCATGCACCACCAGGTCCACGCGTTGGGTGGCCCGGGCCATGGGGAACAGGGTGCGCTGGCGGGTGACCAGGAACGGCATCAGCTCGCTCGCCATCTGGATGCCGTCCACGTTGACCTGGGCCAGACGGTTGCGCACCGCCTCCACCAGCACCGGATTGGTGAGGCCCTCAATGTGGGCCACGGAAACGGTGGTGCGGGTGCGGGTGCCCAGCTTCATGGCGTCGAAGCGCAGGCGGGGAGTGCGGATGCGCCGGCGCAGGAGCGCCATGCTGGTCCAGCTGACCTCGTTGAAGGACTCCTGGGGCCCCCGCACCGAGCGCTCGTCCGTGGGGCTGGAGATGGACCGCTGCGGGTACTTGCTGGTGTCCAGCACCAGGGCCTCGCCCGCCCCCTCCAGGAAGAGGAGGGTGTTGCCCCCCATCAGCTCGGTGAGCAGGGTGTCCCAGGTGCTGCCGGTGGTGGCGTGGCCCACCGCCACCACCCGATCCTGCACCAGCCGCATGACCTCCCCGGGGGAGGCGGCCAGGACTTCCGCATCGCTATAGGCCTGCAGGACGGCTAGGGTGTCCTGGTCCACCATCTGGTTGGAGGTCAGGCCCTCCACGAACACCAGCAGTGCAGGCAGCGGCCGCTGCCGGCCGACCGTAAAGCGGCGGATGATGATGTCGGGGGACATCCCGATCTCGGCCTTGAGGCGGTGGTAGATATCCTCGATGGCCGTGGGCACGCGGTCGGCCCCGCCGGCGCCGCCCGCCAGGGACGCCAGCACCCCGTCCAGCTTCCAGACCGCGTCCTGGGCCTCGTTGATGAGGTTTTCCACCAGCCGGGGATCGGTGGCGGTCACCGTCTGCAGGGTGCCCTGCGCAGCCCGAAGGGCCTGGTTGACGGGCGCGGCCGGTCCGGCCTGCGGCTGGGGGGTTCGGAGGCGGTCAGGGATCACCGGCCCCGCCGTCCGGGGCGGCTGCCGCCGGCGACGTGTGAAGGGCCACATGGCCACCATCCTCTCCTCATCCGGTTCCGGCCCCCGCGGCCGCGGGGGCCGTCGTAGTTCCGCTACAATATTCCCCAGGGTGACCGCACACGGGACGGGCTATGCGCCCGCCGGGAAGGGGATGGCAATGGACGGGGCCTGGGAACGGGCCTGGAACCTGCTGCCGGAGGGGGATCCCCGGCCGGTGTATGTCCTGATGCCGGCCGGCCGGCGGGATGCCGACCCCCGGCTGGACTTCTGGGCGGAGCGCTGGCTGGACGGGCTGCTGGACCGCCTGTCCGCACGCCCGGCGGTGCGCCGTTTCACCGGGGCGGAGGCGGCGGGGGAGGTCTGGGACTGGCTGGGCAACGGCGGCCTGTTTGAAAGCGCCCGCCTGGCGGTGTGGCGGGATCCCGCGGGCCGTGACCTGCCGCGCCGGCTGGCGGCGTTCGCGGGCCGGATGCCGCCGGGTGCGGTGCTGGTGGTGCGGTTGGAGGCGCCCGCGCCCTGGATCGCGACCCTGCCGCCGGCGGTGGTGGTGGTGTCCCTGGCCCTGCCGGCGGAGGCGGCCTTCAGCCGCCTGCTGGAGGAGGAGGCCCGCACCCGCGGCCTCAAGCTGGACGCCGCTGCCCGGGCGCGGCTGCTGGCGGCGGTACGCGGGGACGGCTTTCAACTGCGGCAGGAACTCGACAAGCTGGCCCTCTGGTGCGCCGCCGGGCGGCGCACAGATGCGGAGGCGGTGGCCCGCCTGGCCGCCGACCCCGCCAATCCGGTCGAGCTCTACCGCTTCCTGGACGCCTTCCAGGCGCGGCAGGGGGAGGAGGCCTGGCGATGGTTGGAGGAGCTGCTGGCGGCCGGGCAGCCGCCGCTGGTGCTGTTGATCACGGCCGTGCGCCAGCTGCTGCTCCTGCGGCAGGGGCTGCTGGCAGCAGCGCGGCGGCAGTCCCCCGCCCGCGCCTGGGCGGCGGCCGGGGTCAGCGGGGGCCGGGCGCGGCGGTTGGAGGCGGCCTTAAGCCGCTGGCGGCTGCCCGAGGTGGAGGCGGCCCTGGAGCGGGCGGCGACGGCGGATGCCGCCCTCAAGCGCGGGGGCGAGGCCCGGGTCTGGCTGGAGAGCTGGGTGGCCCTGGCCCTGCCGCCCCGGAAGCAGGAAGCGCCCCCGCTGGGGGGCGCCGGTTAGCCGGCCTGCCGGGCGCTGCGGCGGGCCTCGTTGAGCAGCGCGGTGAGGCGGGCCTTCTTGCGGGCCGCGGCGTTGCGATGGATGGCGCCCTTCTGGGCGGCGCGGTCGAGCCGGCTGTAGGCGAAACGGAGTGCCGCCTCCGCCTGCTCCAGGTCGCCCGTCTTGAGCACGTCACGGAAGCGCCGGATGGCGGCCCGGAAGAGGGTCTTACGCAGGCGGTTGCGGGCCGTGCGCACGCGGGTGATGCGGATGCGCTTCTTGGCCGACTTGCTGTGGGCCACGGGTGGTCGTCCCTCCTAAGAACCGGGTTATGGGCGTAAAGCCTGACATGGCATTATAGCAGGGGCAGACAGGGCCGTAAAGGCGGACAGGAGCGTGCACATGCTGGAGAAGAAGGGGCCCCTGCGGACGCTGGCCTACGGCTGGCGGGTGGCCCGATCCCCGCAGTACCTGGGGCTGTTCGTCTTCGCGGTGGCCCCGATGATTATGGAGAGCCTGCGGGTGGATGTGATCGCAGGCATGATGGTTTACTTTTCGCTGTTCTGGCTGGTGATCTTCCGCCGCATCAGCGGGGACGAACTGCGCACCCCCTCCCGCACCCTGGATGCTGCGGCCTACCTGTTCACGGCCGTGTTCGGGGTGCTGTTCGCGGCCGGGCTGGAGTCCACCGCCATGGCCTGGGGGGCGCGGCGCCTGATCGCGGGTCCCCTCGACACCGCCTCCTGGCTGACCTATGTGGTCGCGGTGGGCATGGTGGAGGAGACGGCCAAGCAGCTGGTGGTGGGAGGCTTTGCCCTCTACCAGCGCTGGCGGGGGCGGGTGTGGAATCCCTGGGCCTTCATGGCCCTCGGGATCGTTTCCGGGCTCGGCTTTTCGGCGGTGGAGAACATCGACTACGTCAACCGCGGGGTGTTCATGGACATGTCCCACCTGGCAGTGGGGCTGGGCACCGTCACCGCCCTCACCCGCGCCCTCTACACCCCCTTCCTGCACGCCATCTGGGCGGGGGTGGCGGCCTATGCCCTGGGGGTGGCGGCCCAGGGGCCGCGCTGGCGCTGGGGGCCGGCCGGCTGGGGATGGCTGACGGTGGCGGTGCTCCACGGCACCTATGACGCCACCGTGGGGGTCAACACGGTGTGGGCGCTGGCGGACGTGGCCGTCTCCTACTTTCTGTTCCTCTACCTGGCCCTGCAACGCCGGCCGGGGCTGCTGCAAAGCGGGCGGCGGACGTCTGGATAAAACCGGAATTTTTCCCAGGCTCGTCCCATAGGGATCGGGTAACACCGGAACCGGGGGGATGGGCATGCGGCGGCCGATCATCATCTGGTGGAGCGGGTCCCGGCGGAGCTGGAACCGGCCCGGACCCCGGCGGGGCCCCCGCGCGCGGGCGCCGCATCCGCCGGCGGTGGGGCGGCCGCCGGCGGCGGCCCGGGCCTGGCGGTGGCCTTGGGGGGCCTTGACCGTCTACGGGCTCACCCTGGCTGCCAGCCTGTGGGTGCTGGCGGGCGGGCCCCGCCGCCTGTTCCCGCCCCTGCAGCCGGTGACGGCACCCCTGGGCGGCCGGACGGCGGGCCCGTCCTCCTGGGCGGGGCGGACCCTGGCGGCTCTGGGGGTGGAGGAGGCCACCGCCCGGGCCTGGGTGGAGGCCGCCCTGCCGGCTATGCTGCCGCCCGCCCCGGCCCCCCGCTCCTGGCGGTCCTGGCTGGGGGCGGCCCTGGCCGACCTGAGCGGCAGCCGTATTCACGACCTCCGGCAGCTGGTGGCCCTGGCCCTGCCGGTGATGGAAGCGGCCGCCGCCCGTCCGCTGCCGGCGGCGGCGCCCCTGCCCCCGGGGCTGCCGGGTCCGGAGGCCGTCGCCCCCGCCCTGCCCGGCGATCACGGGCGGGTCTGGGCGCAGCTGGGCAGCGGACCCCTCATCGGCATCTACCATACCTTCACCCGGCAGACCTTCGGCGGGGGCGGCAGCGGCTACAGCACCGACTGGCCGCGCACGGTGGTGCAGGTCGGCTGGTGGCTGGCGCAGGACCTGCACCGGCTGGGGGTGCCGGTGGTGCAGGCACGGGTCGACAATATGCGCCAGGGCCTGCTGGACGCCTACCACCTTTCCTACCGCACCGCGCGGCAGATCCTGACCTGGTACCCGGGCGTGCGGGTGCTGCTGGACGTGGCCCGGGGGGACAACCCCGACCCCGCCGCCACCACCGTCGAGCTGGCGGGGGTGCGGGTGGCACGCATCGCCATCGTGGTCGGCACCAACCGCCTGCTGCCGGATCCCTACTGGCACCAGGACCTGCGCTTCGCCCTGCGTCTGGCCGGGCGGCTCGAGGCCGACGCGCCGGGCATCCTGGAGGGGAAGGACGGGGTCAGCACCGTGCCCTACCGCTATAACCAGGAGCTGCTGCCGGCCGACCTCCTCATCCGCATCGGCGGGCCGGGCAACACCCTGGCCCAGGAACGCTATGCCGCCAGCTACCTCGCCGAGGCCCTGGCCCAGTTGGCGCACACCGGCGCCCTGACCCGGGGCGGGGGCTAGGGGGAGCGGCGGGCGCGGGTGAGGAGGTCGGCCACCGCAGTCAGGTCGGGCACAGCAGCCACGATCAGGGCCGGGTCGGGCGGCGGCCGCCGCCGGCGGTCGATCCAGATGACGGGGATGCCGGCCGCCTCCGCCCCCTTGACGTCGAAGGTCCAGGAGTCGCCGACGTACAGGGCCTCATGGGGGGCGACCTCCGCCGCCGCCAGCGCGGCCAGGAAGATCTCCGGGCCCGGCTTCAGCCGGCCCACCTGGTCGGCAGCGATGCACAGGTGGTCGGGGAAGTAGTCGCGGGCCCCGATGGCGGTCAGACGCCGGGCCAGCAGCTCCCGCGGTCCATTGGTGATGACCCCCAGGGTCAGGCCCAGGGCCCGCAGGCGGGCCAGGGTGGGCAGGGTATCGGGGAAGGGCACGCAGCCGGCGGCCATGCGCCCGATGTGGTCGGCGGTCAGGGCGTCGAAGTCGGGGAAATGGAGGCCGAGAAAGGCGGCCAGCAGTTCCCAGCGCAGGCGGCGGGCCAGGCGGCCGGGGAAATGGCCGCGGTCGGCGTAATGGTAGATCACGCGGTTCAGGCGGTCGAAGGCGGGCCAGACCTCATCCACGCGATGGGGCGGGGGCAGGATTTCGGCCAGGAAGGCCCGGGTTACGGTCTCCCAGGTGCGCCGGAAGTCGTAGAGGGTGTCGTCGAGGTCGAAGAAGACCGCCCGTACCCGGCCCAGGACCGTCCCGGGCTGCTGCTGGCTCATTGGCCCCCCTCCCTGTCGCCGGCATTATGGCCGACCGCCGGTCGGGAGACAAGCGGGGCGGGAGCCGGGCCGGGCCCGCAAAACCCGTATAATGGGAGGGACGGCACGGCCATGGTGCGGGAGGCGGGAGGACCAGGTGGATCGCGCACACATCCGCAACTTTTCCATCATTGCCCATATCGACCACGGCAAGTCGACGCTGGCCGACCGCCTGATCGAGGCCACCGGCACCCTCAGCCGCCGTGAGATGGCGCCTCAGGTCCTCGACCAGATGGAGCTGGAACGGGAACGAGGCATCACCATCAAGTCGCAGGCCGTCCGGATGACCTACGTCCATGGCGGGGAGCCCTACGAGCTCAACTTGATCGACACCCCCGGGCATGTGGACTTTTCCTATGAGGTAGCACGGGCCCTGGACGCCTGCGAGGGGGTGCTGTTGGTGGTGGACGCCACCCAGGGGGTGCAGGCCCAGACCCTGGCCAACTTGTATCAGGCCCTCGAGCACGACCTGGCCATCATTCCGGTCATCAACAAGATTGACCTGCCCAGCGCGGAACCCGACCGCGTGCGTGAAGAGCTGATCGAGATCGGCATTGACGGCACCGAGGCCCTGCCGGTGTCGGCCAAGGAGGGCACCGGAATCGGGGAGCTGCTGGCGGCGATTGTGGAACGCATCCCCCCGCCCGGCGGCGATCCCGGCGCGCCCCTGCGCGCCCTCATCTTCGACTCCCGTTTCGACCCCTATAAGGGGGTGCTGGTCTATGTGCGGGTGATGGACGGGCGCTTGTACCCCGGCCAGCGCATCCGTTTCATGGCCACCGGCAAGGAGTTCGAGGTGGCGGAGGTGGGGACGTTCCGGCCGCAGCTGACCGTGGGGGAGGTGCTGGAGGCGGGGGAGGTGGGCTACCTGGCAGCAGCCATCAAGACCATCTCCGATACCCGGGTGGGCGACACGGTGACCGACGCCGCGCGGCCGGCGGCGGTACCGCTGCCGGGCTACCGGCCCGCCCAGCCCATGGTCTACGCCGGTCTCTATCCGGTCAATGCCGATGACTACCAGCGCCTGCGCGAGGCCCTGGAGAAGCTGCAGCTCAACGATGCCGCCATCACCTTTGAGCCCGAGACCTCCGCCGCGCTCGGTTTCGGCTTCCGGGCCGGCTTCCTGGGGCTGCTGCACATGGAGGTGGTACAGGAGCGGCTGGAGCGGGAGTATCATATTGACCTCATCACCACCGCCCCCAATGTGGTCTACGAGGTGGTGCGGACCGACGGGCGGGTTGAGCGGATCGACAATCCGGCTCTGCTGCCCCCGGCCGGGAGCTTCAAGGAGATCCGGGAACCGGTGGTGGAGGCGGAGATCATCACCCCGGCCGAGTTCATCGGGGCGGTGCTGGAGCTCTGCCAGGAACGCCGTGGCCAGTACCGCAACCTGAGCTATATCGACCCCACCCGGGCCCTCATCACCTACCGGCTGCCGCTGGGGGAGATTATGTTCGACTTCTATGACCAGCTGAAGAGCCGCACGCGCGGGTATGCCTCCTTCAACTATACCCTGGCCGGGTTTGAAGCGGCCGACCTGGTGCGGTTGGACATCCTGGTCAACGGCGACCCCGTGGATGCCCTCTCCTCCATCGTCCACCGGGAGCGGGCCCCCTACCGCGCCCGGGCCCTGGTGGAGCGGCTCAAGGACCTCATTCCCCGCCAGTTGTTTGAGGTGCCCATCCAGGCCGCCATCGGCGGGCGGGTCATTGCCCGCGAGACGGTCCGGGCCCTGCGCAAGGACGTGCTGGCCAAGTGTTACGGCGGCGATGTCACCCGCAAGCGCAAGCTGCTCGAGAAGCAGAAGGAAGGCAAGAAGCGCATGAAGGCGGTGGGCAGCGTGGACATCCCGCAGGAGGCGTTCCTGGCCGTGCTGGGGGCGGACCGGGAGGGGTCCTCGTGAGCGGCACCCCCCTGCCCTGGGGGGTGTATGTGCATGTGCCCTTCTGCCGCCGGCGCTGCACCTATTGCGATTTTGCCGCCGCCGCCGGTCGGGCGCCGGTGGACCCGGAAACCTATGCCGGCCTGGTGGTGCGCGAGTGGGAGGCGGTGCGCCGGGCTCAGGCCCCGCCCGGGCGGCCGGTGTCGGTGTACCTGGGCGGGGGGACCCCCTCCCTGCTGCCGCCGGCGGCGGTGGGCCGCATCCTGGAGGCCGTGGCCCGTGACCCCGGTCTGGCCCCGGGGGCGGAGGTCACCCTGGAGGCCAACCCCGGCACCGTTACCCCGGCCAGCCTGGCCGGATACCGCGCGGCCGGGGTCAACCGCCTCTCGCTGGGGGTTCAGGCGGTCCAGGACCGGTTGCTGGCCGCCCTGGGCCGGGACCATACCGCCGCCGAGGCGGCGGCGGCGGTGAACTGGGCGCGCCGGGCCGGCTTCGACAACCTGAACCTGGATGCCATCTACGGCCTGCCCGGGCAGAGCGTTGCCGACTGGCGCGACACCCTGGACCGGCTCCTTGACTGGGCGCCGGAACACCTGTCGCTGTACCGGCTGCAGGTGGAGGAGGGCACGCCCCTGGCGGTGGCGGTGCGCCGGGGGCAGGTCCGCCTGCCGGAGGAGGATGCCACGGCCGATATGGCCGACGCCGCCCTCGCGCGCCTGGAGGCGGCCGGCTTCCGGCGCTATGAGATCTCCAACTTCGCCCGTCCCGGGCGGGAGTCCCGCCACAATCGCCTCTACTGGGAGCTGGACCCCTATCTCCCTCTGGGGGCCGGGGCTCACGGCTACCTGCCCGGCGACGGCAGCCGTCCCGGCCGGCGCTGGTGGAACCCGGCCAACCTCCGCCGCTACCGGGATGCGGTACAGGCGGGGCGGGACCCGGCGGCCGGGGAGGAGCGCCTGGACCGGGCGGAGGAGATGCGTGAGTTCCTGTGGCTGGGGTTGCGTCAGGTGGCAGGGGTGGACCCCGAGGCCTTCCGGCGGCGTTTCGGGCGGGCGCCCGGGGAGGGTGTGCCGGTGCTGGCCGAACTCGGCCGCCGCGGCCTGCTGGCGGAAGGGTCCCGCCTGGCCTTGAGCCCGCGGGGGCTGGAGGTGGCCAATGTGGTCTTCCGGGCGCTGGTGGATGCGGAGGTGCATTGACCGCATTTTATGCGGATGGTAAGTTCAAATTTGAGCATGGGGATTAGCACTCGAACCGTGCGAGTGCTAACCGCGGGGTCAGAAGGGGCAGGGGGTGCGAACATGGACGCACGCAAGCGGCGGGTGCTCCAAGCCCTCGTGACGGACTACATCGCCACCGCCGAACCGGTGGGGTCCCGCACCCTGGTGCGCAAGTACGGGCTGGGGGTCAGTTCAGCCACGGTGCGCAACGAGATGGCCGATCTGGAAGAGGCCGGCTATCTGGAGCAGCCGCATACCTCGGCCGGACGGATCCCGTCCGACAAGGGATACCGGTACTATGTGGACGAGCTGATGCCGCCGGCGCCGGTGGACCGCGACACCCGGGACCGCATCCGCGCCGCCCTGCGCACGCGGGTGCGGGAGATCCGGTGGTTGCTGCACCAGGCCGGTCAGCTGGTCTCGGCCATCACCCACTATCCCACCGTGGTGCTGGGGCCGGGCGGCGCCGACGCCCACCTTCTCGACCTGCGCGTCGTCCCCCTGGAGGGGGAGCAGGTGCTGCTGGTGCTGCAGACCAGCGCCGGCCTGGTGCAGACCCGGACCGTCTCCCTGCCCCCGGACCTGGACCCGCGGGCCCTGGCGGCCCTGGCCGAGGACTTCACCCGCCGCTACCAGGGGACCCCGGTCAAGGACCTGGGCGACCGGGTGACCGACCTAGAGGGCGGCCTGCGGCGGCACCGGCGGTTGTGGGAAGCCCTCACCGCCTGGCTGCACGAGTGGGGCGCGGAGGAGGAGGACCGCATCACCGTCAGCGGTCTGCTCAACATCCTGGCCGAGCCGGAGTTCCGGGACGTGAGCCGGGTGCGGCGGGTGCTGGGCTTCCTGGAACGGGACGGGGTCCGGCTGCTGGAGGAGCTGGCGGCCGGGGAGGGAACCGTGAGCGTGGCCATCGGGGCGGAGCTGGGGTCCTATGCCAGTGAGCTGGCGGATGCCCTGGCCGGCTGCAGCGTGATCAGCGCCACCTACACCGTGGGCGGGGAGACGCTAGGGCAGGTGGTGGTGATCGGGCCTACGCGCATGTATTATGCGCGGGTGATGGCGGTGCTGGATGTGATGGCAGGCGAACTGTCGCGGGCGTTGAAATGGGCGTGAGAAGGGGCGGGAGACGGACAATGGCGGCTGGCGAAGGCCGGGAGGACATGGATGCCATGGCGGAATCCGGGGAGGAGCGCCGGGCGGCGGACGGCCAGGCCGGGCCCGGGGAGGGGACGCCGGAGCCGGCCCTGGAGCCGGAATCGGGGGTAGTGGAGACCACCCCGGAGCCGGTGCCGGAACCGGACTACAAGGTGCTGGCCGAGGAACGGTACGACCAGCTCCTGCGCCTGCGGGCCGACTTCGAGAACTACCGGCGGCGGGTCGAGCGCGACCGCCTGGAGGTGCAGGGGCAGGTGACCGGGGCCCTGGTGGTGGAGCTGCTGCCGGTCTACGACAACCTGGAACGGGCCTTGCGCTTCATGCCCGACACCCCGGAGGCCCGCTCCTGGCGGGTGGGGGTGGAGATGACGCTCAAGGGGTTTGACGAGGTGCTGGCGCGCCTGGGGGTGACCCCCATCCCCAGCGTGGGGCAGCGTTTCGACCCGGCGGTCCACGAGGCCATCCAGCGGGTGGCCAGCGAACAGCCGGAGGGGACGGTGGTGGAAGAGGTGCTGAAGGGGTTCCGCTGGCGGGACCGGGTCCTCCGGGCCAGCCAGGTGAAGGTCTCGTCCGGTCCGGCGGCGCCCGCGGAGGACGACTCCGCGGCCGGGGCCTAGGCACGGTGGCACCGGCGGGACGGGGAGGAGAACGGCATGGCCAAACGGGATTACTATGAGGTGCTTGGCGTCAGCCGCAATGCCTCCCAGGACGAGATCAAGCGGGCCTACCGGCAGTTGGCGCGCAAGCTGCATCCGGACGCCAATCCCGGCGATCCCACGGCCGAGGAGCGCTTCAAGGAGATCAACGAGGCCTACGAGGTCCTGAGCGATCCCGAGAAGCGCTCCCGCTACGATGCCTTCGGGACACAGGGCCCCCAGGCCGGGGCCGGCTTCCGGCCCGGGTCCGACATGGGCGGCTTCGGCGACCTGTTCGACATGTTTTTCGGCTCCATGGGCATGGGGGCGGAGCGCGGGCGCCGGGCGGGTCCCGAACGCGGCGACGACCTCCGCTACGACCTCACCATCACCCTGGAGGATGTGATGCAGGGGGCGGAACGCGAGATCCGGATTGTGCGCGAGGAGGTCTGCCCCACCTGCGGCGGGACCGGGGCCCAGCCGGGCACCCAGCCCGAGCGCTGCCCGCAGTGCCACGGCAGCGGCCAGGTGCAGCAGGTGCGGGAAAGCTTCTTCGGGCGCATGGTGACCGTGCATACCTGCCCCCGTTGTCACGGGACCGGCCGCATCATCGCCCATCCCTGCCACGCCTGCCATGGCAGCGGGCGGGTGCGGGCGGAACGGCGGCTGGTGATCACCATCCCTCCCGGGGCCGACGAGGACCGCCCCCTGCGGGTAGCCGGAGAGGGCGCGGCCGGGCGCCGGGGCGGCCCGCCCGGGGACCTCTATGTAGTGCTGCATGTGGAGCCGCATGAGCGCTTCCGGCGTGAGGGCGACGACCTGTGGACCGACCTCACGGTGAGCTTTGCCCAGGCGGCCCTGGGGGCCGAGATCCCGCTGGCGGGGCTTACCGGGGAGGAGTCGGTGCCGATCCCGCCCGGCACCCAGAGCGGGGAGGTGCTCACCCTACGGGGCAAGGGGCTGCCGCACCTGGGCTCGCCGCAGGTGCGGGGAGACCTTAAGGTCCGGGTGCAGGTGGCGGTGCCGCGCCGGTTGTCGGCCCGGGAGCGCGAGCTGCTCCACCAGTGGGCGGCGCTGCGCCACGAGCCGGTGGCCGGCCATGACGACAAGGGCTTCCTGCGGCGGGTGAAGGATGCCCTGGGGCGCTAGCCCGCCGGGGCGGGGGATCTACCGGGCGGTGACGGCGCACTGGCCCGGGGGAGCGGATGGGGCGGTGCTGGAGGCAGCGGCCGACTGCTTCCGCGACGCCGGCGCAGGCGGGGTGGAATGGGAGGACGGCCGGCCGGCGGCCGCCCCCTTTACGGATATCCCCCTGGACCGGGCTGGGACCCCCTTCGTGCGGGCGTACTTTCCCGATGACGCCGCCTGGCCCCGGATCCGGGAGCAGGTGCGCGCCCGGCTGGCGGCGCTGGGTGCCACCGTCCGCATCACCACGGTGCGGGAGGAGGACTGGGCCGCAGCCTGGAAGCGGTACTACCGGCCGCTGCCCCTTCCCGGCGGCTACTGGGTGGTGCCCGCCTGGGAGGACCTCCCGGCGGAGGCGGCGCCGGAGCGCGTCATCCGTCTGGATCCCGGCATGGCCTTCGGGACCGGGACGCATCCCACCACGCGCATGTGCCTGGAACGGCTGCTGGAGAAGGAGCTGGCGGGGCGGCAGGTGATGGACCTGGGTGCGGGATCCGGCGTCCTGGCCCTGGCCGCCGCCCTGCGGGGCGCGCGGGTGCTGGCGGTGGAGCCCGACCCGGTGGCCCTGGCGGTGCTGGAGGCCAACCTGGCCCGCAACCCCGCCGGCCGGGCGGTCACGGCGGCGGCCGGGACCTGGGCCGGGCAACGGGACCGGGTGCCCCAGTGGGATGGCGTGGTGGCTAACATTATCTGGGAGGTGCTGGCGCCCCTGCTGGAGGACTTCCCAACCCGGCTCGCCCCCGGCGGGTGGCTGCTGTTGTCCGGCATTCTGGCCACCCGGGAGGCCGAACTGGCGGAACGGGCGCAGGCGGCCGGGTTGCAGCCGGTGTTCCGGCGGCAGGAGGGGGACTGGCTGGCGGTAGAATTCCGCCGGCGCTAAAATTGGCAGGTGTCCCGGGGCGGCTCCCTGTCCATCCTAAGGGCAAGGAGGGGACAAGGGGTGGCCAAGGTGGTCGAACTCCGCTTCTGCGACATCTGCCATAAGCCGGTGGTCAAGAAGGGGCCTCCGCTGCCGCTGACGCCGCCGGCGACCTTTGAGAGTATCTTGTGCAAAGAGTGTCTCACCAAGTACGGGCATCTCTACCATCCCTGGTAAGGGGACCCGCGCGCCCGGCCGCCCGGGTCCCCGCGCCGGAAAGGCGGGTGGCCCATGGTGGCGGACGCCTGCCCCTTCTGCGCCATTGCGGAAGGGCGTGCTCCCGCCCGCATCCTCTATGAGGACGGGCAGGCGCTGGCTTTTTACGACATTCATCCCGTAGCCCCCGTGCATGTGCTGGTTATTCCCCGCAGCCACATCGTCTCCCTGGCGGCGGCCAGCCCGGAGGAGGCCGCCCTCATCGCCGATCTGGTCCGGGTGGTGCACCGCGTGGCCGCCGACCTGGGCCTGAACCGGCGCGGCTACCGCGTGGTCGCCAACGCCGGCCGCGAGGGCGGACAGACGGTGGCGCATATGCACTGGCATCTGCTAGGCGGGCGGGCGATGCGCTGGCCGCCGGGTTAAGCCGGTCCTCCGCCCGGTGGCGCCCTTTGACACCCCTTCGCGTATCCAGTATCATGAAAAGAACTTTCACCCCGAGCCGATCGGGTGCGAGGGGAGGGAATCCCGTGGCTGCCGAGGTCAAGGTAGGCAAGAACGAAAGCTTGGACAGCGCCCTGCGCCGGTTCAAGCGGCAGATCCAGCGTGCTGGGGTGCTGGCAGAGGCGCGCCGGCACGAGCACTACGAGAAGCCCAGCGTCCGCCGCAAGAAGAAGTCGGAAGCGGCGCGGCGCAAGAAGGCGCGCTAAAGGCCAACGGTCAGGAGTGAGTCGGTTGGGACTGCGGGAACGCCTGGACGAGGACTTGAAGGCTGCGCTGAGGGCAAAGGACCAGCGGCGGCTGGCGGTAATCCGGGGCGTCAAGGCCGCCATCCTGGCCGAGGAGACCAAAGGCACCCGAACCTCCCTCGACGACGACGGCATTGTCGGCGTATTGAGCAAGGAAATCAAACAGCGGCGGGATGCCATCCCCGACTTCCGGCGCGGTAATCGGCCGGACCTGGTGGAGCAGGCGGAGGCCGAGATCGCCATCCTGGAGGAGTACCTGCCCGCCCCCCTTTCCCCCGCTGAACTGGAGGCCCTGGTGGAGGAGGCGGTGGCGGAGACCGGGGCCAGCGGGCCCCGGGACATGGGCAAGGTGATGGGCTGGTTGCGGCCCCGCACCCGCGGCCGGGCCGACGGCAAGGCGGTGGCCGATCTGGTCAAGGCCCGTCTCGGCGGCTAGCCCTGCCGCCGACAGCCGCCCGGCTGAATGCCGGGCGGTTTTTTGCTGTCCCTGCTTAGGATCGCCCCGCCCCGGGTACACCGGGAGGAGGGACGGTTCGCAGGCAGGAGGGACGGGTGTGACCTGGCGGCGGCTGGCGGCGCTGGGGGCCGCGGTGGTGGGGCTTCTGGCCTGCTCGGGGTCGGCTCCGGTGCCGGCTCCTCCCGGGGCGGCGGCCCTTTACAGCCGGGGCGGCAGCTTGTGGCTGCAGCCCTTGAGCGCGGCTGGGCGTCCGCGGGGCGCGCCGGTGCGGCTGGGACGGTTGGGCCTGGCCGGACCCTGGAACCTGGCGGTGGCTTGGCGGGGCGGGGTGGCGGTGGCCACCGGCCGCCGCCTGCTGTGGTGGCGGCCCGGCCGGCTGCGGACCCTGGCAACCGCCCCTTCCGGCTGCGCCCTCATGGGAGTGGCGCGGGGCCGCCGCCGGCTCTGGCGTCTGGAGGCCTGCCCGGCCCGGCGGACGGAGACGGTGGAGGCCGGCGGGATGGCCCCCCGCCGCCTGCCGTCCGGCATTCCCTACCTTTTTGCCGGGCCCGGAGGGCATCCCGCCGCGCTCCTCACCCGCCCGCGCAGCGGGGTGCTACTGCTGCTGGGCGGGGCCGGGGCGGGCTGGCGGCGGCGTCTGCCGGTCCCGCCGGTGGGGACCGCCATCTGGAACGGCCGGGCCTTCCTAGTGCCCTTGTGGGCGGGGGCCGGCCATATCCGCCTGGCCCGGGTTCCCCTGCGGGGGCCTCTGCACCTGGGGCCGGCTGCGCCGCCGGTCCTGACGCCGCTGGCGGTAGGGGGCCGTCCGGGTTGGGTGCTGACCGCCGCCGGGCTGGAGCGGCCGGGAGCCACCGCCCCGGCCCTATCCTGGCCTGCCCCGCCGGCACAGACCCCCTGGCCGGCCGGGCAGGCCGGGGGCTGGCTGCTCATCCAGGACGGCTTCAGCCAGGGGTTCTGGTTTGCCCCCGCCGCAGGGACCTTCGGGGGCGAGTTGCGCTGGTCGCTGCCCCCGGGGGCGGTGGGCCGGGCGCTGGTGCCTTACGGCGCGGGGGGCAGGTAGGGCCGCACAGCCAGGTCCAGGGGCCGGGGGCGGCCGCCCAGGCGGGGCCAGACCAGCACCGGCCGCCCGCTCCCGGCGCCGGCACGGGCGAAGAGAGGCAGGTCCTCCCAGCCGGGATGGGCCAGCTGCACGCGCGGGAAACGGGCGGTCAGGTACTCGGCCGCGGAGGGGCCCAGGGTCTCAAGGGCGAGCCAGGGCGTCCAGCCGGCGGGGGTTACGGCCAGGATCTCCCCCAGGGCGCGGGCCAGGGGCTCCAGGGGACAGCCGGGGTCCCGGTACCAGATGAGGCGGTCGGCCGGGCCGGCTTCGGCCAGGAAGCGGTCCAGAACCGCCCAGCCGGAGTCACCGGCTCCGCGTGGCCAGGGCAGTTCCCAGTCGGCGGGACGCCCTGCCTGTCGCGACCAGCGCCAGCGGGCGAAGGCGGCGGGGTCATGACCGCGGATGGCCAGCACCCAGGGACCGGGGCCCGGCCCCGCTTCCGGGGGGCCGGCCCAGGCCAGCACCGCGGCGCGCCCCGCTGCCCGGGGGTCGTCGCTCCAGGCATAAGGCCAGCGGGGCGGACGGCCCGGCGGCGGAGCGGGCGGCAGCCCGCGGCAGGTGGGCAGCCAGAAAAGCGGCGGACGGCTCACCGGGGTTCCCCTCCTTCCCCGCCGGGCAGGGATTCAAAGGCCTGGGCGCCCAGGCGGTTGAGCACCCAGCGGGCGTCGGCATCCAGGTGCTCCGCCCGCACCGCCAGCTCGGCGACCGGCAGCAGCAGGCGGGCGGCCAGCACCGCCCGGCCCAGCAGGGCCAGGGGCGGTTCCCGGCCCGGTTGCCGGCAGGGTTCCAGGCGGAGGCGCACCCAGGCGGGGGCGCCGGGGGCGGCCAGCTCGCGCAGGGTGTCGGCCAGGGCCCGCGCCGGCCGGCTGCCGTCGACGGGGAGGGCGACGGCCGGGACCAGGCCGGCGGCGGTCAAGCGGCGGGCCAGGGTCAGGTGGGCCGGCTGTAAGAGTGCCGGCGCCAGCTCCCGCACCCCGGCCTGGCGCAGGCGGGCGGCCAGGTCGGTCAGGGCCCCCCCTCCGGCCCCGGCCCAGGTGGCCCAGGCGGGGACCGGAAAGCCCCGCACCAGCGCCCGTTGTCCGGCGGCGCGGGCCCAGGCCGCCCAGTAGGCGGGCTCCAGGCCGGGGGCGGGGATGCCCCCCGGCTCTACCACCTCCGCCCCGGGAGGGAGGGCAGCCGCGGCCGCATCGGGGGCGGGGGGCGCACCCCGCCGGCGCGGCGCCGGCACCGGCAGGATCCCCACCCGCCGCTCCACGGGGGGGCGCACCAGGGCCGCGGCCCGGGCCTCCAGCTCTTCCCAGTCCCACCTGCCGCCCAGGGTCCCTTCCAGGATCGCCTGCGGGTCCACCCCCATCCCCTCCCTTTGCATCCTTGCGCCAATTCGCCGTCGCGGCGCCGGTTCCTGCCGCCGGCATGGCGGCATCGGGGGGCGCATAGCATATCCCGGCGGCGGTAAGCGGGGCCGGGGGGAGGGGATGCCGATTGGCGACGGCGGGCAGAACCGGGACCTGGGCCCGTCTCAGCCGGGTGCTGGACGTGCCCCCCGAGGTGTTCCTGAACGTGCCCCGCGTGGAACTGGTGGGCCGTCTCCAGCTGCGGCTGGAGAACCACCGGGGCCTGGAGTTTTTCCTGCCTACCCGCCTGGTGCTGGCCACCGACGAGGGGCGGGTGCTGATTGAAGGGCGGGACCTCGCCATCGGCTGGATCGACCGGGGCGAGGTGCTGGTGACGGGCCAGGTGCAGGCGGTGCGCTTTCTGGAGGCGCGCAAGCGGTGATGAGCGGGGCAGCGGGCCGCTACTGGGGCGGTTGGGTGCGGGTGCAGGTGCGGGGGCGCCCCCCAGCGCCGGAGGCCCTGGTCAGTGCCCTGGCCGCCCGCGGCCTGCGCCTGTACCGCGTGCTGCGGGAACCGGACGGCCTGAGCTTCACCCTGCCCCTGGCGGCGGTGCGGCTGCTGCCGGAGCTGCGCCGGCGCTACCGGGTTTCGGTGCGGTTCGGGGACCGGGGTGGCCTGCCCTTCCGGCTGCGGGACCTCGGCCGCCGGCCCTTCCTGCCGGCGGGGTCGGCGGCGGCGGCGGTCCTGGGCTGGTGGCTGGCCGGCCACGTCTGGGTGGTGGCCACCCCCGGCCTGAGCGGCGGGGAACGGGCGCAGGTCCTGGCGGCTGCGGCCGCCGCCGGCTTGCGGCCGGGGGTGCCGGCGGGGGCGGTGGAGCCGCGCCGGGTGGCGCGGCGCATGCTGGCGGCATTGCCGCGCGCGGCCTGGGTAGGGGTGGAACTGCACGGGGTGGAGGCCACGGTACGGGTGCTGCCGCTGGTACCGGCACCGGCGGCGGGGCTGCCGCCGCGGCTGGTGGCGCGCACCGGCGGCACCGTCACCCGGGTGGAGGTGTTCATGGGGCGGCCGGCGGTCCGGCCCGGCGAGGCGGTGCGCCGGGGGCAGACCGTGATTGAAGGGGTGCCGACCGGGATCGGCAGCGGGCAGGAGACCCCCGCCCGCGGGGAGGTGTGGGCGCGGGTGCCGCTGCGGGCGGTGGTGCGCCAGCCGCTCCGGGCCACGGAATGGGTGCCGGGGCCCGGCCTGGTGCGGCGCTATGCGGTGGAGTGGGATGGGCACCGTTACCCCTTGCCGGCTCCCGGCCCGGTGCCTTTTGTCCGCTGGCAGGCGGAGACGGTGGTGCGGCCCTGGTCCTGGCGGGGCCAGCCGCTCGCAGGGGCGTGGATTACGGTATTATATAGACAGATGGTGCCGAAGACCGTCCGCCTTCCTCCCCAGGCGGCCGCGGCCCGGGCCCTGGCCCGGGCGGAGGCGGAGCTCAACCGGCGCCTGGCGGAGGCGGCCCCCGCCTCCCCGCGGGTGGTGGCGCGCGAGCGCCGTATCCTCCGGGGTCGGGAGGCGGTGGAGGTCCGGCTGACCTGGGTGGTGGAGGAGCAGATTGCCATCGGGCCCGGCGAAGGGCCCGCGCCATAGCGGAACGGCGCCCGCTTCCGGCCGGACGGGCGCGCAGGGAAGCACGGACAGGAGGGCGGGGATTGCCACCTACCCAACAATGGGTCATCGCGGACAACCGGGCCGCGAGCACGCTTTTGGGGCGGGGCGAGGAGACCTTGAAGATCCTGGAGGATGCCTTCGGGGTGCGGCTGACCGCCCGCGGCAACATGGTGGCCATCGCCGGCAGCGACGAAGCCCAGAGTCAGGTGCGGGAGGCGCTTGACCTCCTGGCGGAGTGGGCATATGCCGGCGAGGCGGTCCGGCCGGAAGTGGTCCGGGCAGCAGCGGCGGCGGTCCAGGAGGGGTCCCAGCGGGAGTTCCGCCACCTGTTGACGGAGACGGTCCTGACCACCGGGCAGGGCAAGCCGGTGCGGCCGCGCACGGTGGGGCAGCAGCTGTACATCGAGGCCATCCGCACCCATGAGCTCGTATTCGGGGTGGGCCCGGCCGGGACAGGTAAGACCTACCTGGCGGTGGCCATGGCGGTGCGGGCCCTGCGCAACCATGAGGTGAGCCGCATTGTGCTGACGCGGCCGGCGGTGGAGGCCGGCGAGAAGCTGGGCTTCTTGCCGGGGGCGCTGGAGGAGAAGGTGGATCCCTACCTGCGGCCGCTGTACGATGCCCTCTTCGAGATGCTGGGCAGCGAAGCCGCCCTCCGCTATCGGGAGCGGGGGCAGATCGAGGTGGCACCCCTGGCCTACATGCGGGGGCGCAGCCTCACCCAGAGCTTCATCATCCTGGACGAGGCCCAGAACACCACCCATGAGCAGATGAAGATGTTCCTGACCCGCCTGGGGCAGGGGTCCCGGGCGGTGGTGACCGGGGACCTGACCCAGGTGGACCTGCCCCGGGGCACGGCCTCCGGGCTGGCGACCGCCTCCCGCATCCTGGCCCGGGTGCCGGGGATCGCGGTGGTTACCCTTGACCATCGCGACGTGGTGCGCCACCCGCTGGTGGCGGCCATCGTCGCGGCCTATGAGGCGGCCGAGGCGGCGGACCGGGAGGGGAACGACCGGTGAAACCCATCGAGCGCGGGCAGGCGTGGTGGACGGCCGTTCGCGGCCAGGCCCCCCGCTGGCTGGAAACCTGGAAAGCCCGCCAGCTGCTGGTGGCGGGGGCGGTCTGGCTGGCGGTCACCCTCATCTTTTCGATTGCCCTTTACGCCCAGCGGGTGCAGGTGCGGGTGGGCGACCTGGCTCCCCGCAACGTCTATGCCCCCTTCGGGGTGGTGGACTGGGCGGCCACCGCCCGGGCGCGGGCGGCGGCGGCGCGGGCGGTGCCGGATGTCTACACCACCGACCCGCGGGTGCTGACCCAGGTCGACCAGCAGGCGGCGGACGACTTCTCCCTCATCGGGGCTATGGCCGCGGATTCGGCGGTGCCGCTGGCGGAGCGGGAGGCGGCCCTGGCCCGTCTCATCCCCATCGGCATCCCCCCGGCGGTGTGGGGCCAGGTGCTGTCCCAGCCGCCGGCAGGCTTGAAGCGGTTGCAGCAGGACACCCTGGTGGTGCTGGCCTCGGTGATGGGTAACGGTAACGGGGTGCGCAACACCCCGCTGGGCCGGGATGAGGCGCAGGCGTTTGCCAGCCAGCTGGCGGGACAGGAGGAGACCGATCCCGGGCTGCGGGCCTTCCTGGCGGCCCTCAGCCGGCAGCTGGTGCGCCCGAACATGTTCCTGAACCGGCAGGTGACCCGGGAGCGGCGGGAGCGGGCGGCGGCGGCGGTTCCGGTGGTCAAGATCTTGAAGGGCGAGCAGGTACTGGTGCAGGGCCAGCGCGTCACCCCCGCCGACATCGCGGTGCTGAAGGAGCTGGGCCTGCTCGACCAGGGCTTCGATCCCGCCCCCTTTCTGGGGTCGGCCATGCTCGCCGGGGTGCTGACCGCCATTCTTGGCGGCTACTTCTGGTTCTTCCGCCGTAACGTGCTGCAGACGCGGGGGCTGACCATCATCACCGGCATTATCACCGTGCTGGCCCTGATCGGGTCCCAGACCCTGTCCAGCGTGCCGGCTTTGAGCGACCTGGTGGTGCCGGCGGCGGCCATCATGGTGGCGGAACTGGTGGACACCGGCCTGGGCCTGGTCCTGGCGGGGGTGCTGGCGCTCAGCATCGCGGTGCTGACCGGGGCCGAAGCCAACGTGGCCCTGGTCTCCTTCGTGGGCGGGGTGGCGGGGGTGATCGGGATCAGCCGCATCGCCCACCGCAACGACATCATCCTGACCGGGCTGGTGGTGGGGCTGGTCAACCTGGTCACCCTGGCCGGCCTCTACATCATGGAGGGCGCGGTGCTGGCCCAACTGGAGGTCTGGCAGGAGCTGGTGTGGGGCCTGGTGGACGGGGTGCTGGCGGCGGTGGTGGCCATGGGGTCCATCCCCTTCCTGGAGGCCCCCTTCGGCATCATCACCTCCATCAAGCTGATCGAGCTCTCCAACCCTAATCAGCCCCTGCTGCGCCACCTGCTGGTGGAGGCGCCCGGCACCTATCATCACAGCATGGTGGTGGGCAACCTGGCCGAGGCGGCCACGGAGGCGGTGGGGGGCAACTCCCTGCTGGCACGGGTGGGGGCCTACTACCACGATATCGGCAAGTCCAAGCGTCCTTACTTTTTCGTCGACAACCAGTTCGGGGCCGAAAACCCGCACGATAAGCTGTCGCCCAGCCTTTCCGCCCTCATCATCGCCTCCCATGTGCGGGACGGGGTGGAACTGGCCAAAAAGCACCATCTGCCCGATGCCATCGTGGACTTCATCCGCCAGCACCACGGCACCACCCTCATCAAATACTTCTACGAGAAGGCGCGGCAGCTGGACACGGGCGAGGGGGTGGTGGAGGACGACTTCCGGTATGAGGGCCCGCGGCCGCAGAGCAAGGAGACGGCCATCGTCATGCTGGCCGACGCCAGTGAGGCTACGGCCCGCACCCTGAAGCACCCCACCGCCCAGAACATCGAACAGGTGGTGCGCCGCATCATCAAGGACCGGCTGGAGGACGGCCAGCTGGACGATTCCAATCTCACCTTGAAGGAGCTGGATATCATCGCCCGGACCTTTACCCGGGTGCTGACCGGGGTCTTTCACCAGCGCATCGAATACCCCGAGCCGGTCCTCAAGGAGATGGAAAGGAGCCAAGGGCGTGGAGGTGTGGGTGGAAAGCCCCCCCGGATGGTCCGCCGGCTGGGCGGACGTGGTCCGACGGGCGGTTGAAGCCGCCTTGCGCATGGAAGGGGAGGAGGAGGCCGAGGTCAGCGTGGTGCTGACCGATGACGCGGCAGTGCAGGCCTTGAACCGGGAGTACCGCGGCATCGACCGGCCCACGGACGTGCTCTCCTTCCCTCAGCGGGAGGGCGAGACCCTGGGCGGCGGGGAGGAAGGCGCCGCCCTGTTGGGGGACATTGTGATTTCGGTGGAGCGGGCGCGGGCGCAGGCGGAGGAGTACGGCCATTCCCTGGAGCGTGAGCTGGGCTTCCTGGCGGTGCACGGGGTGCTGCACCTCCTGGGCTGGGACCACGCCGATCCCGAGGACGAAGCGCGCATGATGGCCCGCACGGAGGCCATCCTGGCCCCGTTGGGATTGTCGCGTGATGCGGGCTGAGAACCTGTGGGCCTCCTTCCTGTATGCGTTTGAAGGCCTGTGGTACGCCCTGCGCACCCAGCGCAACCTGCGGGTGCACGTCCTCATCGCGGCCCTGGTGCTGGTGCTGTCGTGGGTGGAACAGCTGCCGATCCGTGACTTCATCGCGGTGCTGCTGGCGATTGTGGTGGTGATGGTGGCGGAGCTCTTCAACACCGCCCTGGAGGCGGTGGTCGACCTCATCAGTCCCGAGATCCGGCGCCTGGCCAAGACGGCCAAGGACGTGGCGGCGGCGGCGGTGCTGCTGGCGGCGGCGGGGGCGGTGGTGCTGGGCTTATGGGTGTTTTTGCCCCGCCTGGGCCGTTTGCCGGCCTTCCTTATGTTACGATGGGAACGGCAACCGGCGGCGACACTCGCCTGGCTGGGCCTGCTCGTGGCGGTGGCGGCGCTGATGTTCTGGATACCCCAAGCCCCCCACCGGAGAGGAGGACGGTAAGAGTCCGTGAACGGGTCGGAGTGGGGGTCCCTGATCCTGCTGGCCGTCCTGCTCGGCCTTTCCGCCCTCTACTCGATGTCGGAAACCGCCATGATGGCGCTCTCGCGAGGCAAGGTGCGGGCCCTGGTGGATCAGGAACGGCCCCATGCCCGCTGGCTGGAACGGTTGGCCCATTCCCCCAACCGCATCCTGGGAACCGTATTGTTCGGGAACAATATCAGTAACGTGATGGCCTCCACAGTGGCCACCGCCTTTTTTATCGGCCTCGACCCCCGCTACGGGGTGGTGCTGGCCACGGTGGTGATGTCGGTGGCCGTGCTGGTGCTGGCCGAGATCGCCCCCAAGACCTACGCCGCGCACAGCCCGGAAATGGTAGCCCTGCGCATGGCCCGTTTCATGGAGATCTCGGCCCGGCTCTTCTACCCGGTGGTGCAGGTGCTGACCTGGTTCGGGGTGGGGCTGGTCCGGATGCTGGGGGGCAAGACCGAGGGCGGCCGCCTGCTGACCGAGGAGGAGATCCGCAACATGGTGGAGGTGGGCGAGGAGCAAGGGCTGCTGGAGGAGAACGAGCGGGAGATGATCCAGGGCATCTTCGACCTCGGTGACACCATGGTGCGCGAGGTGATGGTGCCCCGCATCGATATCGATGCGGTGCCCGAGACCGCCACCCTGGGGGAAAGCTGGGATGCGGTCATCCATTACGGCCACTCCCGTCTGCCGGTGTATGAGGGCACCATCGACAACGTGATCGGCGTGATCTTCGCCCGCGACATCCTGGCCTACCTGAAGGAACGGGACCATGCCACCCCCATCAAGGAGCTCATCCGCCCCGTGCTCTACGTGCCGGAGTCCAAGCGGGTGAACGACCTCCTGGCCGACTTCCGGCGGGCCCGCACCCAGATTGCGGTGGTGCTGGACGAGTACGGCGGCACCGCCGGCATGGTCACCATGCAGGACGTGCTGGAGGAGATCGTGGGCGAGATTCACGACGAGTACGACACCGAGGAGGTGCCCTTGAAGGTCATCGACCCCGACACCCTGGAGGTGGACGGGACCCTGCCCATCGATGACCTCAATGAGTACTGGGACCTGGACCTGCCCCACGAGGACTTCGACACGGTGGGCGGGCTCATCCTGCACCTCCTGGGCCGGGCGCCGGTGGAAGGGGAAACCGTGCGGGAGGAAGGGCTGGAGTTCACCGCCGCCAAGGTGGTCGGCCGCCGGATCGTGCGGGCGGTGGTCCGCCGCGCCGGCGGGGGGGACGCCGGGCCGGAGCGGCGGCGCCTGCCCCTGCCGGGGGCGGGCGACGGGACCGGCGAGGACAAGGGGGAGTAGGCGCGGTGGCAGGTACACCGGAGACGGCGGAGGGGTTCCGGTCCGGCTTTGTGGCGCTGGCGGGACGGCCTAACGTAGGCAAGTCCACCCTCCTCAACGCCCTGGTCGGCAGCAAGGTGGCCATCGTGGCCCCCAAGGCCCAGACCACCCGCAACGCCATCCGGGGCATCCTGCACCGGCCCGGGTTACAGGCGGCGCTGGTGGACACCCCCGGCATTCACCGCCCGCTGCACAAGCTGGGGGAGCGGATGGTGGCCCAGGCAGAACGGGCGCTGCGCGAGGCGGACCTGGTCTGGCACGTGGCCGACCTCACCCGCGATCCCAACGAGGAGGACCAGCGGGTGGCGGCCCTGCTGGCCCGCCAGGCCACGCCCGCCTGGCTGGTGGCCAACAAAGCGGATGCCCTGGAGCCGGCGCGGCTGGCGGCGCGGGAGCAGGCTTACGCCGGCCTCATGGCCTACCGCCGGCGCTTTACCGTTTCCGCTCTCACCGGCGCGGGCCTGGACGCGCTGCTGGCGGCGCTGGCGGAGGCCCTGCCGCCCGGTCCGCCCTTCTTCCCCGAGGACATGGTGACCGACCAGGCCGAGGACTTCTATGTGGCGGAGGTCATCCGCGAAAAGGTGCTGCTGGCGGTGCGGGAGGAGGTTCCGCACGCGGTGGCGGTGACGGTGGAGGAGAAAACGGCCAAGGGGCCGGACCTCACCTACATCCGGGCGGCCATCTATGTGGAGCGGGAAGGGCAGAAGGCCATCCTCATCGGGGAGGGCGGCCGCATGCTGAAGAGCATCGGACAGGCGGCCCGACTGGACCTGGAGGCCTACTTCGGCCACCGGGTCTACCTTGACCTGTGGGTGAAGGTGCGCAAGCATTGGCGCAATGAAGCCGGGTGGTTGCGCCGGTTCGGCTACGGGGAGGAGTAGGCATTGGCGGTCTACCGGGACCATGCCATCGTGCTGCGGGCCCGCCCCTACCGGGAGGCGGACAGCCTGGTGGGGCTGCTCTGCCGCGAGCACGGACGGGTGGCGGCCGTGGCCCGGGGGGTGCGGCGCCCCAAGAGCACGCTGGCCGCCGGGCTCTACCCCTTCTCCCACAGCGTGGTGCTGCTCTACCGGGGGCGTTCGGCCCTGGAGACGGTGACGGGCGCGGAGCTGGTGGAAGGCTTCCCGCGCGTGCGCGCCGATCTGGACCGCACCGCCTGGGCGGCGGCCTGGACCGGCCTGGCGGAGGAGCTCTTTTCCGAGCACGACCCCGCCCCCGACGCCTTTGCCGCGCTGCACGCCGGTCTGGCCGCGCTGGACGGGGGGGCCCCGGCTGCCGGCGGCATCGGCCTGGCGGTGCTCTGGCGGCTGCTGGAGGCGGGCGGCTTCGGTCTGGAGTGGGAGCATTGCAGCGCCTGCGGGGAGGCGACGGCCGGACGGCCGGGGCCGTTCTACCTGGACTACGGGCAGGGCGGCCTGCTCTGCCCCGCCTGCCGGACCCGCACCGTGCCGGGCGCCGGTCTCGAGCTTTCGGCGGGGGCGGTGCAGACCCTGGCCGCCTGGCGGCGGGCGGAGGCAGTCCGGGTGGCGGCGGGCGGGGCGGTGGCCCGGCAGATCGAGCAGGCGACGCGGGAGTACGCCGCCTGGCAGCTGGGCCGGACCCCGCGGGCGTGGAAATTTCTGGACCAGGTGGCGCGCCTGGACGGCCGGGTGCCGGCCCCGGGCGCGCGGTTGGAGGGTTAGGGGTGGCGGACAAGACGGATACGGCCCCGGTCACGGTGGAAGGCGTGATCTGGGCCCTCAAGGATTTCTGGCGGCAGCAGGGGGCGCTTCTGGCCGAGCCCTATGATGTGGAGATGGGGGCGGGCACCATGCATCCCCTCACCTTCTTCCGGGCCCTGGGTCCGCAGCCCTGGAAGGTGGCCTACGTGCAGCCCTCGCGGCGCCCGGTGGACGGGCGGTACGGGGAGAACCCCAACCGCCTCTACCAGCATCACCAGTTCCAGGTGCTGCTGAAGCCGGCCCCGGATGACGTGCTGGAGGTCTACCTGAAGAGCCTGGAGGCGTTGGGCCTGGACCGCCGGCGGCATGATGTCCGCTTCGTGGAGGACAACTGGGAGGCACCCAGCCTGGGGGCCTGGGGCCTGGGCTGGGAGGTGTGGCTGGACGGGATGGAGATTACCCAGTTCACCTACTTCCAGCAGGTGGGCGGGGAGGAATGCCGGCCGGTGTCGGCGGAGATCACCTACGGGCTCGAGCGCCTGACCAGCTACCTGGCCGGGGTGGACGATGTGTGGTCGCTGTGGTGGAACCCGGAGGTGAGCTACCGCGACCTGTTCCAGCGGGTGGAGTGGGAGCAGGCTACCTACAGCTTCGAGGCGGCCGAGCCCCGGGTGCTGATGGACCTCTTTACCACCTATGAGGCGGAGAGCCGGCGCCTGATCGAGGCGGGGGTGCTACGCCCCGGTTACGAGTACCTGCTGAAGGCCTCCCACGTGTTCAACCTGCTGGATGCCCGCGGGGCCATCGCCGTCACCGAGCGCCAGGCGTATCTGGGCCGGCTCCGGGCCCTGGCCCGTAAGGCTGCCCGCAGCTGGCTGGCGGCCGGGACCGCGGCGGAGGAGGTGCGGTGATGGCCGGTCTCACCTGGGTGGCGGAGATCGGGGTGGAGGAACTGCCGGCGCGCTACCTGCCCGGACTGACCGCCGATTGGGGAACGGCGGTGCGGCGGGCGTTGGAGGAGGCGCGCCTCGAGGCCGAGGTGACGGTGGCGGCCAGTCCCCGGCGCCTGGTGGCGCAGGGCACGGTGTCCCCCCGCCAGACGCCCCTCACCCGCCAGGTGAAGGGGCCGGGGGTGGAGGCCGCCTACCGGCATGGGCAGCCCACCGCCGCCTATCATGGCTTCCTGCGCCGGCTGGGGGTCGGCCCGGAGGCGGTGCGGGTGGTGGACGGCTACCTGGTGGCGGAGGTGGAGGCCCCGCGGGAGCCGGCGGAACGGGTGCTGCCGGAGGCGCTTAGCGCCGCCCTGGCTGCCCTGCCCCTGCCCCGCAGCATGCGCTGGGGGGCGGGGGAGGCACGCTTCCTGCGCCCGATCCGCTGGGCGTTGCTGCTGCTGGAGGACCAGGCCCTGCCCTGGACGGTGGCGGGGGTGCGGGCCGGGCGGGCGACCTACGGCAACCGCACCGACCATCCCGGTCCCCTGACCGTGGCCTCGGCCGGCGCTTATGCGGACGCCCTGGCGCAGGGGATGGTGATGCTGAGCCAGGCCGGGCGGGAAGCCGCCATCGCCGCCGGCGGGCGCCGGCTGGCGGAGGCGGAGGGGGCGGTGATGGAGGCCGACCCGGCCCTGCTGACCGAGGTGGCGGCGCTGGTGGAATGGCCGACGCCCTTCCTGGGCCGCTTCGAGGAGCGCTACCTGGCGGTGCCGGAGCCGGTGCTGGTGGCCTCCATGAAGGGGCATCAGCGCTACTTCCCCCTCCGCAACGCCGACGGCAGCCTCTACCCCGGTTTTGTAGGCGTGCGCAACGGGGTGGGGGAGGACCTGGAGCTGGTGCGGCGCGGCAACGAGAAGGTGCTGCGGGCGCGGCTGGAGGATGCCGCCTTCTTCTTCACTGCCGACCGCCGTCGGCCCCTGGCGGACCGGGAACCGGAACTGGACCGGGTGGTGTTCCACGCCGAGCTGGGTACCCTGGGGGACAAGCTGCGCCGCCTGCTTACCCTGGCCGGGCGCAGCCGGGCCGCCCTGGGTCTGGACCGGCAGGAGGCGGTGGACCTGGGCCGGGCGGTGCGGCTAGCGAAATGCGACCTGCTGACGCATGTGGTGGAGGAGTTCCCCGAGTTGCAGGGCGTCATGGGCGGCATCTACGCCCGGATGGACGGGGAGGCGGAGGCGGTGGCGCGGGCCCTGGAGGAACAGTACCGGCCGGCGGGGCCGGAGGATGCTATCCCCGACGGGCGCGTGGGCCAGGCCCTGGTGCTGCTGGACCGCCTCGACACCCTGGCCGGGGCCCAGATCCGGGGCATCCGGGTCAGCGGTTCGGAGGACCCCTTCGGCCTGCGCCGGGCGGCCCTGGCGGCCGGCCGCGTGCTGGTGGAAGGGGACCTGGACCCGGAGGCGGCCATCCTGGAGCTGGCGGCCTGGGCGGCCGAGGGCTTCGGGGTGGGCGGGCCGGAAGGCCGGGAGGTGGCGCGGGCGGTGACCGCCTTCGTGCAGGCGCGCCTGGAGGGCTACCTGGCGGAGCGGGGAGGCACCGACCCTGCCCTGGTGGCGGCCCTGCTGGCCGCGCCGGCGCCCTGGGGCAGCTACCGCCGCCGGCTGGCCTGGGCGGCGGAGGCCGCCGCCTCCCCGGCCTGGGCCGAGGTGCAGCGCATCTTCAAGCGCCTGGACCGGGTCTGGGACCGCAGCGGTGCCGAGCTGCCGGAGGTGCCGGCCGACGCCCCGGCGGCGGAGCAGGAGCTGGCGGCGGCCCTGGCCGCCCCCCGGGGGGAGGCGGACGACGACCTCGGAGGCTGGTGGCGCTGGGCCCAGGTGCTGGTGCCGGTGGTGGACGCCTTCTTTGAGGCGGTGCTGGTCAACGACCCCGACCCCGCCGTCCGCGCCCGCCGCATGGACCTGGTGGGGGCCGCCCGGGCCGCGCTGCTGGAGCCGGTGGACTGGAGCCGGCTGTAGCTGCCGGCGGCCACACCGCACGGAGGGAGGGACGGCCATGGTCGATAGCCCGGAGACCCCCCTGCCCGCCGCCCGCGTGTTTATCGTCTCCGATTCCCTGGGGGAGACGGCGGAGCGGGTGGTGCGGGGGGCCGCCATTCAGTTTGCTGAGAAGAGCCGCATCGAGATTGAGCGGGTGTCCCACGTCTCCGACACCGCCGGCATCGACGCCGTCATTGCCCGTGCCATGGACGGCGGGGAGGCCGCACCGGCCGTCATCGTCTACACCCTGGTGCAGCCGGAGCTGCGCGGCTACCTGGCGGCCCGCGCTCAGGGGGCGGGGGTGGCGGCGGTGGACGTGCTGGGGCCGGTGCTGACTGCCCTGGAAGGGGTGTTGGAGGTGCCGCCCCGGCTGGTGCCGGGCCTGTCCCACCGCCTGGACCGCGACTACTTCGCGCGGGTAGAGGCGGTGGAGTTCGCCGTCCGCTATGACGACGGCAAGGACGCGCATGGCATCCGCCGGGCCGATGTGCTGCTGTTGGGGGTGTCGCGCACCACCAAGACCCCGGTCAGCCTGTATCTGGCCAACCACGGCCTCAAGGTGGCCAATATCCCCCTGGTGCCGGAGGTGGCCCCTCCGCCCGAGCTGTTTACCGTGGGCCGCCCCAAGGCGGTGGGGCTGACCATCGACCCCGACCTCCTGGTCGGCATCCGCCGCCAGCGCCTCAAGGCCTTGGGCCTGGGGGCCTCCGCCCAATACGCCAACCGCGACCGCATCCTGTATGAACTCGCCTACGCCTGGGACATCTACCACCGGCTGGATTGCCCGGTGGTGGACGTCAGCAACCACGCCATCGAAGAGACGGCCAGCCGGGTGCTCGAGATCGTGCGCCAGAGGAGGTAGGGCCATGAGCGGGGAGCGTTACGTGTTCGACTTCGCGGAGGGGTCGGCCGCCGACCGGGCCCGCCTGGGAGGGAAGGGGGCCGGCCTGGCCGAGATGACCCGCCTGGGGCTGCCGGTCCCGCCAGGGTTCACCATCACCACCGCGGCCTGCATCCGCTACCAGCAGACCGGGGATTTCCCCTTGGGGCTGCTGGACCAGGTGTGGGCGGCGCTGGAGCGCCTGGAGGCCCGGCTGGGCCGCCGGCTGGGCGATGCTCGCGACCCGCTGCTGGTCTCGGTTCGGTCGGGCGCCCCGGTCTCCATGCCCGGGATGATGGACACGGTGCTCAACCTGGGGCTCAACCCCGCGGCTGTGGAAGGGCTGGCGCGGGTCACCGGCGACCGCCGCTTCGCCTTCGACAGCTACCGGCGCTTTATCCAGATGTTCGGCAATGTGGTTCTGCACATTGAGCACGACCGTTTCGAGCAGCTGCTGGCCGCCCGCCGCCTGGAGGCGGGGGCGGCTACCGACGCCGCCATTCCCGCCCCTCAGCTGGAGGCCCTGGTGGCCGACTACTTGGCCCTGGTGGCGGAACGCACCGGCAAGGCCTTCCCCCAGGATCCCTTCCAGCAGCTGGTGATGGCCATCCGGGCGGTGTTCGACTCCTGGAACAACCCGCGGGCGGTGGTCTACCGCAAGCTGCGCCGCATCCCCGACGACCTAGGGACGGCGGTGAACGTGCAGGCCATGGTCTTCGGCAACCGGGGGCCGACCTCGGCCACCGGGGTGCTCTTCACCCGCAACCCCAACACCGGGGAGCCGGGCCTTTACGGGGAGTACCTGACCAACGCCCAGGGGGAGGACGTGGTGGCGGGATTGCGCACGCCGGCGCCCATCGGCGAGCTGGCGCAGGAGCTGCCGGCGGCCTACGCGGACCTGGAACGGGCGGCGTCCGCCCTGGAGGCCCATTACCGTGACATGCAGGATGTGGAGTTCACCATCGAGGAGGGGCGGCTGTGGGTGCTGCAGACCCGCACCGGGAAGCGCACCGCGCGGGCGGCGGTGCGCATCGCCGTCGACCTGGCCCGGGAGGGGGTCATCGACCGGGCCGAGGCGGTGCGTCGCCAGGACCCCGAACAGCTGCGCACCCTGCTCTACCGGCAGCTGGACCCTGCCGCCTCCCTGACCGTGCTGGCCACCGGCCTGCCCGCCTCGCCGGGGGCAGCGGGCGGGGCGGTGGTGTTTGATGCCGATGAGGCGGAACGGCGGGGCAACGCCGGGGAGCGGGTGCTGCTGGTCCGGCCGGAGACCACCCCCGATGATATCCACGGCATCGTGGCCGCTCAGGGGGTGCTGACCAGCCATGGGGGGATGACCTCCCATGCCGCCATCGTGGCCCGCGGCATGGGCAAGCCCGCCGTCACCGGCTGCGAGGCGGTGGTCATCGACCTGGAGGCGCGGCAGTTCACGGTGGCGGGCCGGCCGGAGCTGGGGGCCTTTCGGGAGGGGACCTTCCTCACCATCGACGGGGCCAGCGGCCGGGTTATCCTGGGCGAGGTGCCGACAGTAGAGCCGGATTTGGCGCCCGAATTCCTTACCCTGCTGGAATGGGCGGACGGCATGAAACGGTTGACGGTGGAGGCCAATGCCGATACCCCGGAGGATGCGCAGAAGGCCCGGGAGTTCGGGGCCACCGGCATCGGTCTCTGCCGCACCGAGCACATGTTCATGGGCCAGGACCGCTTGCCGGTGATGCAGGAGATGATCCTGGCCGAAAGCCCCGAGGAGCGGACGGCGGCCCTGGAGCGGCTCCTGCCGATGCAGGAGGAGGACTTTTACGGCATCCTGGCGGCCATGGACGGCTACCCGGTCACCATCCGGCTGCTGGACCCGCCCCTGCACGAGTTCCTGCCCGATGCCCAAGAGACGGAACGCGAGCTGGCGCAGGCCCTCGCCCGCGGGGACGAGCCGGCGGTGGCTCGCCTGGAGGCGGTGCTGCGGCGCACGCGCGCCCTGGCGGAATTCAACCCCATGCTGGGCTTCCGCGGGGTGCGGCTCGGGGTGGTCTACCCCGAGATTTACGCCATGCAGGCCCGCGCCATCTTTCAGGCCCAGGCGCGGCTGCTGGCCGAAGGCCGCCACCCGGTGGTGGAGGTGATGATCCCGCTGGTGGCCGTTCCGGCCGAGCTGGAGCGGCTGGCGGGGGTAGTGGCGGAGACCTGCCGGGCGGTGGAGGCGGAGCACAACCGCTCCCTGCCCTACCGCCTCGGCACCATGATCGAGGTGCCGCGGGCTGCGCTGGTGGCGGACCGCCTGGCGGAGTACGCCACCTTCTTCTCCTTCGGGACCAACGACCTGACCCAGACCACCTTCGGCTTCAGCCGCGACGACGCCGAGGGCAAGTTCCTGCCCGCCTACATCGCCGAGCATATCCTGCCCGACAACCCCTTCATCACCCTGGACCAGGAGGGGGTGGGCCAGCTGATCACCCTGGCGGTCGCGCGGGGCCGCTCCCGGCGGCCGGACCTCAAGGTGGGGATTTGCGGCGAACACGGTGGCGATCCTGCCTCCATCGCCTTCTGCCACCGCAGCGGCCTCGACTATGTCAGCTGCTCCCCCTACCGGGTGCCCATCGCCCGTCTGGCCGCGGCCCAGGCGGCGCTGGCCGGCTGAGGCCCGCCGGGGCGGAGGCGGGGCCGGGCCGGCCCCGCCTTTTTGGCGTCCGGAACCGGCGGATTGTTCGCACTTTTGCGGCCGGAGGGGGAAGGCGGCAGGAGAATAGGCGCCGGCGGCGAATGAATACGTACAGGACGGGAGTGATCCGGATGCCCGATCAGGTTTATAATGAATGGATAAACCGGGTCAGGGAAGCCACCGACATCGTGGCCGTGGTCGGGCAGACGGTGCAGCTGAAACGGAAGGGGCGCAAGTGGTGGGGTCTCTGCCCGTTTCACGTCGAAAAGACGCCCTCCTTCAGTGTCGACCCGGATAAGCAACTCTTCTACTGTTTCGGATGCCACACCGGCGGGACGGTCTTCACCTTCCTGGAACGGGTGGAGGGGAAGGACTTCCTGACGGTAGTGCGGGAACTGGCGGAGCGTGCCGCCATTCCGGAGCCGGGGCGCAGTCCGGTCCGGGAACGGGCAGCGCGCGAGCGCGGGCGTCTGGAGGACATTCTGGAATGGAGCTGGCGGTTCTTCACCGCCCGCCTGGCGGAGGCGGGCGGGGCCGACGCGCGTGCCGCGCTGGCGGCGCGCGGCGTGGAGGGCGGCCTGGCGGAGCGGTTCGGGCTCGGTTATGCCCCCCCGGGCTGGGACGGGCTGGTCCGTTTCCTGAGCAGCCGGGGGGTGGAGGCGGAGGAAATGGTGACCGCCGGGGTGGCCGTGCGCGGTCAGCGCGGGGTGTACGACCGCTGGCGCGACCGCCTTATGTTCCCCATCCGGGACAGCTCCGGGCGGGTGGTGGGCTTTGGCGGCCGGGCCCTGCGGGAGGGGCAGGAGCCCAAGTACCTGAACTCGCCCGAGACTCCCGTCTTCCGCAAGGGGCAGATCCTGTTCGGGCTGGACCTGGCCCGGGCGGCCTGGCGGCAGGGGCGGCGGCCGCTGCTGGTGGAGGGCTATTTTGACGTGGTGGCCTGTCACGCGGCCGGGCTGGAGCAGGCGGTGGCCTCGCTGGGCACCGCCCTCACCGCCGAACAGGCCCGCATCCTGGCCCGCCATGCCACCGAGGTCGACCTGCTCTACGACGCCGACGCCGCCGGGCAGGATGCCATGCGGCGGGCGTTCCCCATCCTGGCCGGGGCGGGGCTCAAGGTCAACCGGGTCACCCTGCCCGCCGGCAAGGATGCCGACGAGTGCCGGCGGGAGGCGGGGGATGCGGCCCTGGCGGCGGCAGTGGAGGCGCGGGAGTCCTTCCTGGAGGGGGAGGTGCGGCGGCTGGCAGCGCGGGTGCGGGCAGGCCTGGCCGAACGGACGCAGGCGTTGGCGGAGGTGCGCACCCTGTGGCAGGTGGAGCAGGACCCGGTCCGCCGGGACCTGGCCCTGCAGCGGGCGGCGGAAGCCTTCCGCATCGAAATTCCTATGCTAGCACACACTTTTGGACGTGCGCAAGGGGGAGGGCGGCATACCTCCGGAAAATTTAGGCATACTATGGAGCGGGTGCCCCGCGCGGCCGGGGGGGTTCCGCCGCAGCTGGTGCAACTCTTGGCGTTATTGATGCGTTTTCCCGATCAGATAGGGGTTGTCCAGGCCGCCCTGCCCGGCTGGAGCGCCGGGTCGCCCCTGGCCCGGGCGGTGGAGGCCCTGGCCGCGGACGCCGGGGCCGGCGGCCTGGAGACGGCGGAGGAGGAGGTCCGCAACCTGCTGGTGGCGGCAACCACCGTGACGCTGCCGCCGCTGCCGGCGGGGATGACCCTCCCGGATTTGGCCCGGCAGTATCTGCAGGCGGCCTTGCTGGAGTATGTACGGGCCCGGCACCAGGAGACGGTGCGGCGGCTGGCGGCCGGGGCCGGCGCCGGATGGGAGCAGGAAGGTAAGCAGTGGCTCGATCGCAAGCTGGAGCTGGAAGCGGGCATCGGTCGCCGACGGGGGGAGGGATAGCGATGGCCAAGGAAAAAGTGGACGTCCAGCAGCTGGACGCGGTCAAGGACCTCATCCGGCGCGGACGGGAGCGGGGTAAGCTCTCCTACGGCGAAATCATGGATGCCCTGCAGTCCATTGACCTTCCTCCGGAACAGATCGACACCATTTACGAGCTGTTTCACGAGATGGGCATCGAACTGGTGGGCGAGCAGCCGGAGCCCTACGCGCTGGAGGAGGACGTCGAGGACGAAGGCACTGGCGAGGAGCCGGTGGCGGAGCCCGAGGCCGGCGAGGCGGCGGAGGAGGAGGCCGACCTCTCGGTGCCGGATGGGGTGGCTATTGACGACCCCGTGCGCATGTACCTGAAGGAGATCGGCCGGGTGCCCCTCCTGACCGCCGAGGAGGAGGTGGAGCTGGCCAAGCGCATTGAGGCCGGGGATGAGGAGGCCAAGCGGAAGCTGGCGGAGGCCAACCTGCGGCTGGTGGTCTCCATCGCCAAGCGGTATGTGGGCCGGGGCATGCTGTTCCTGGACCTCATCCAGGAGGGCAACCTGGGGCTGATCAAGGCGGTAGAGAAGTTTGACTACCGCAAGGGCTACAAGTTCAGCACCTACGCCACCTGGTGGATCCGGCAGGCCATTACCCGTGCCATTGCGGACCAGGCTCGTACCATCCGCATCCCGGTGCACATGGTCGAGACCATCAACAAGCTGATCCGGGTGCAGCGCCAGCTCCTGCAGGAGCTGGGCCGGGAGCCGACCCCGGAGGAGATTGCCAAGGAGATGGGCATCACCGAGGAGCGGGTGCGCGAAATCCTGAAGGTGGCCCAGGAGCCGGTCTCCTTGGAGACCCCCATCGGGGAGGAGGAGGACTCTCACCTGGGGGACTTCATTGAGGATGAGGACGCCCCGGCTCCGGCCGAGGCGGCCGGCTACCAGCTGCTCAAGGAGCAGCTGGAGGAGGTGTTGGACACCCTCACCACCCGGGAGGAGAAGGTCCTGCGCCTGCGCTTCGGGCTCAGCGACGGCCGCGCCCGCACCCTGGAGGAGGTGGGGCAGGTCTTCGGGGTCACCCGGGAGCGCATCCGTCAAATTGAGGCCAAGGCCCTGCGCAAGCTCCGCCATCCCACCCGCAGCAAGAAATTGAAGGATTATCTCGACTGACCGCCTGCGGCCCCTTCCTCCGGGAAGGGGCCGCGCGCCGTCCCGGGCATATTTTGCCGCATCCCTGCCCAGCCTAAACCGGGTTGCCGGCTTTTCAGGGTTTTCTCAAGAAGGGTCCCCATGATAGGGACAGGAGGTGGCTGGCAGGTGTGCGGGATTGCAGGGGTATGGCGGCCCGGGGAACCCCCAGGGCGCGGCGAATTGCGAGGGATGCTGGACAGCCTGGCTCACCGCGGGCCGGATGACGTGGGGCATTTCGGCGAGGGCCCCCTGGCGCTCGGCATGCGCCGGCTGGCCATCCTGGATGTGGCCGGGGGCCGGCAGCCCTACCGCAGCGAGGACGGTTCGGTGGTGGCGGTCTTCAACGGCGAGATCTACAACCACCGTAGCCTGGCCGAGCTGGTTCGCGCCCGCGGTCACGTGCTGGCCAGCCGCGCTGACGGGGAGGTGCTGGTGCACCTCTACGAGCTTTTCGGGCCCGCCTTTGTCGGCCGCCTGACGGGCATGTTCGCCCTGGCGCTGTATGACCGCCGCCGCCGGCGGCTGCTGCTGGCCCGGGATCCCGTGGGGCAGAAGCCGTTGTATGTGTGGGAGGACGGGGGCAGCCTGGCCTTCGCCTCTGAGATCAAGGCCTTCTTCGCCCTGCGCAACTTCCGGGCGGAGCCGGACCTGCAGCACCTGCCTGCGTACCTGGCCCACCGCTTTGTGCCCGGGCCCCACACCCTGCTCAAGGGGGTGCGTAAGGTGCTCCCGGGGGAGGCCTGGCTGGTCGAGGCGGGGCATACCCGCCGCTGGCGCTACTGGACCCCGGAACTGGCCGCGCTGGAAAGCGGGGGCGACCTGGCCTACTGGGCCGACCGTCTGGAGGCCACCCTGCTGGATGTGGTGGACAGCCACCTGGACAGCGAGGTTCCCATGGGCCTCTTCCTCTCCGGGGGCCTGGACTCCTCGCTGCTGGCGGCCCTGGTGGGGCGGACGCGGGGTCTCAAGCCGGAGGCGTGGTCGGCGGCCTTCTCCCCCCAGTACCCCGGTTATGACGAGTCGGGCTGGGCGTCCCGGGTAGGGCAGGCGCTAGGGCTGGAGGTCCACCGGGTGGAGGTGGATCCCCTGATCACCCCCGAGCGGGTGCGGGACCTGGCCTACATCCTGGACGAGCCCATGGCCGACCCTACCGCCCTCTCCCTGGACGGCGTGGCGCGGGCGGCGGCGGAACGGCACACGGTCATGATCTCCGGGGAGGGTGCGGACGAGATCTTTGCCGGAT